>NZ_JBZCNL010000005.1:0-335721 GCF_058269305.1 Arthrobacter sp. TJ-170
ATCTTCCCGTTACCCCGGACAGGCCCGTCCAGGCGCTGCAGGTTGCAGTTGATCACGAAATTCAGGTTGTCCAGGCCGTCATTAGCGGCCAACTGCAGCAACCCACGGGATTCGGGTTCGTCCATCTCCCCGTCACCGAGGAACGCCCACACCTGCTGCCCGCTGGTGTCCTTGATACCCCGGTTCTGCAGGTACCGGTTGTTCTGCGCCTGGTAGATCGCGTTCATCGGCCCGATGCCCATCGACACCGTGGGGAACTCCCAGAACTCCGGCATCAACCGCGGATGCGGGTACGAGGACAGGGCGTGGCCTTCCTTGGACTTCTCCTGCCGGAACCCGTCCAGGTCCTCTTCGGTGAGCCGGCCTTCCAAATATGCCCGCGCGTACATCCCCGGGGAGGCGTGGCCCTGGAAGAACACCTGATCCCCGCCGGAAGGGTGGTCCTTGCCCTTGAAGAAGTGGTTGAAACCCACCTCATACAGGGTCGCCGCGCCGGCATAGGTGGAGATATGGCCGCCGACGCCGATCTCGGGGCGCTGCGCCCGGTGCACCATGACCGCGGCGTTCCAGCGCATCCATGCACGGTACTTGCGCTCGATCTCCTCATCGCCGGGGAACTCAGGCTCCTCATCAACCGGGATGGTGTTCACATAGTCGGTAGTGACCACGCTCGGCAAACCAACCGACCGTCCTCCGGCACGGGCAAGCAGACGTCCCAAAACCTCACGGGCACGCTCAGAACCACGCACGTCAACCAGCTGATCAAAGGACTCAACCCACTCAGCCGTTTCCTCCGGATCCGTGTCCCCACCGGTACCCGAACCCACAATCCCCTGATCAGCAACCATGCCAAACCCTCCCAATCCGCAGATTATGTCTGCGACGTCTACGACTTTGTGCTTCGGGCCGTTGCTCGTCGAAGCGGTCAGAATCCGATCGGCGTTCGCCTGACCTTGGATTCACTGTGACACTCTAGCCCTGTGGGGTGTTTGATGCGTAGCTGAATGATCGGTAGTTGGGCTAGGTTACGCCCGCATGGCGGGCCTCATGCCCGGACTGGCGGGGGTCCTGCCGCAGCGCTGGGCGGGGGAAGGCCCGACGGGCGCCGTCGTTACCGGCTGTTGGAGGCGCGGGTTGAAGCGTAGCGCTTAAGGGTGTTGGCTGGTAATAATGCATATCAACGTACTGTGGGTCCGGGGTCAGAGATATCACCGGGATCAACACAGCCTTTCGGGAGGAATAAAGTGAGCGAGGCCGAAGCCGCCACAGCAGGAAGCGTGGCGGACAAACTGGGTTTCAAGGACGGCGACCTTGTTCAGGAACTTGGGTATGACGAGGATGTTGATTTCGACTTCCGCGGCGACCTGGAAGACGAGATCGGGTCCGAGCTGCTCACGGAGGATGACCAGGATGTGGTTGACGGTGTGGTCCTATGGTGGCGCTCCGACGACGGCGACCTGGTGGATGCGCTGGTCGACTCCCTGACGTGCCTGGATGATGGCGGCGTCGTCTGGCTCCTCACCCCCAAGTCCGGGCGGGACGGTTACGTACCTCCGTCGGAGATCCAGGAGGCAGCGCCGACTGCCGGTCTTCATGCCACTTCCTCAGCTGGCGTCTCCCAGGACTGGGCTGCAACGCGCCTCGTGGCCCGCCGCAAGCAGTAAATGTCTGTTCTGCCTGCGCTCGGCGAGCCCGCTCCCGGGTTTGAGCTTCGCAACCAGCACGGGGAACCAATCAGCCTGGGCGCGCTTCGCACCGCCGTCGTGCTGGTGTTCTATCCGTTCGCGTTCTCGAGGGTCTGCACCGATGAACTGAACGAACTGCAGGAGAATCTTGACGAGTTCCGCCGGCGGGATGTGCAGGTTCTGGCAATTTCGGTCGACCACAAGTACGCCCTCCGCACGTACTCGGAGGAGCGAGGATACGACTTCGATCTCCTGGCCGATTTTTGGCCTCATGGGGAGGTTGCTGAACGGTACGGCGTCCTGGACACGACCGACGGCTATGCTCGGCGGGCCACGTTCTTCATCGATTCCACGGGCCTCCTGAGATCGCGTATCGATGCTCCGTTGGCGCGGGGCAGGTCGTTCGAGGATTACCGGGCGGCTCTGCGTGACCTCCCTGAACCGACAGTTGCACCTTCGCAATGACGTCCTCGCCGCTGCCGCATGCCTCCTCACTTCCTGGATTCGGAATGACCGGATTCGCCAGGGCTGAAGCAGCTGCGGCCGGTGCCCTGTCGGAGGACCAGATCGGCTACCTTCGTTCCGCCGTCAGTCTTCTCGCCGGTAAGCGCTTGGCGGTCCTGACCGGGGCTGGGTTGAGCACCGACTCGGGTATCCCGGACTATCGAGGACCGGACTCCGTTCCTCGAAACCCAATGACCTACCAGCAGTTCACAGGTGATGAGGCCTTGCGACGGCGCTACTGGGCCCGTAATCATGTGGGCTGGTACCACCTGCGGCGCGCGGACCCGAACGACGGACACCGGGCGCTGGCTCGGATGGAGCAGCGCGGTCTCCTCACCGGGCTGATCACCCAGAACGTGGACAGGCTGCATACAACTGCCGGCAGCACCAATGTGGTGGATCTGCACGGAACGTATGACCGCGTAGTGTGCCTCAGCTGCCGCACCTCGTTCGGTCGCCAGGAGATTGCGCGCCTGCTCGAACGGTTGAACCCCGGTTACCTTGAGCGCATGGGTGATGCAGGCGATGTGGCGCCGGATGCAGACGCCGATGTTGACGACACCTCAGACTTCACCATTGCGCCCTGCCCGGTATGCGGCGGGATGTTGAAACCGGACTTTGTCTATTTCGGAGAAAACGTGCCCAAGGACCGGGTGGAGCGTGCCTATTCGATGGTGGACGACGCCGGTGCACTGCTGGTTGCCGGATCGTCGCTGACAGTGATGAGCGGGCTTCGCTTCGTTCGGCACGCAGCGAAGCATGAAAGGCCCGTCGTCATCATCAACAGGGGAGCAACACGCGGCGACGACTTCGCGTCACTGAAGCTCGAACTGGGTGTCTCGGAATCGTTGGCATACCTTGCAGAGGCGCTGCCCAGCCCTCAAACGGACTGGACAGGAACCTCGATACCCTGATTGGCATTGGAGCACGTCGATCCGGTACAGTAATTGATCGTGGCAAAGGGCGGTACCTCCGGTCCAGCCGCGTAAGGGTCTTTAGCTCAGCTGGTAGAGCGCCACGTTTACACCGTGGATGTCATCGGTTCGATCCCGGTAGGACCCACCACAGAAAACCCCGCTGTTTCAGCCTTAACGGGCCGGAACAGCGGGGTTTTCATGTATGTCGGCCGTCACATTGGCCCGACGTAGTTCCTCCTCGAGCCGCGGCGCGAGTGCTTCGCCCATCGGCGCCGAGAGGTGGTGTGCGTCCCGGTAGGTGAGGATGTCACCGATGATCACCGGGCAATCCACATCCGGTCGGAAGCCGGCTGGGATTCGGGCCGCTCGATCGGTTGCTGGATGTTCTGGTGGGCGGCACATCCTATCGAACATATCAATTTGGTAAAGAAGGTTGCACCTTTGCCCGCGGATCTTCGAATGGATTGTTGCGACGGATTACCTCAGAGCTGGAGGGCCGTCTGGCTTCAAACGTGACGCCGGTAATAGGGTGGGAGGGCCAAGGCGCACAGGGGCGTCGCTAAGTGATGTGCCCCTGACCACGGGGCAAACCTGCAGATGGAGACTTGATGAGTGCACAAATCGGCGTGACCGGCCTTGCCGTCATGGGAGCGAACCTGGCCCGGAACCTCGCTCGGAACGGTTACACGGTGGCCCTTCACAACCGGTCGGTCGAGAAGACCGACGCCCTGCTTGAGAAGTACAGCGACGAGGGCGAGTTCATCCGGACGGAGTCGCTCAAGGAACTCGTTGACTCGCTGGAAAAGCCACGCCGGGTCCTGATCATGGTCAAGGCGGGCGCGCCCGTCGACTCCGTGATCGAACAGCTCGAGCCGCTGCTGGAGCCGGGTGACATCGTCATCGACGCAGGCAACTCGCACTATGAAGATACTCGTCGCCGGGAAGCGGCGCTGGCCGAGAAGAACCTCCACTTCGTGGGCGTAGGCGTCTCAGGCGGTGAGGAGGGAGCACTTCTTGGCCCCTCCATCATGCCGGGCGGTTCACGGGAATCCTATGACTCGTTGGGTCCCATGCTCGAGAAGATCTCCGCGAAGTACAACGGAGAGCCGTGCTGCCGCTGGGTCGGCACCGACGGTGCCGGACACTTCGTCAAGATGGTCCACAACGGGATCGAGTACGCCGATATGCAGGTCATCGGCGAGGCTTACGATGTTCTTCGTACGGCTGCGGGAATCGAGCCTGAAGAGCAGGCCAAGATCTTCACGGACTGGAATAGCGGGACCCTCTCGTCCTTCCTGATTGAAATCACTGCTGAAGTGCTCGGTCATACTGATTCCCGCACCGGGAAGCCGTTCGTCGACGTTGTCGTCGATTCAGCCGGCCAGAAGGGTACGGGTCGCTGGACTGTTGTTTCGGCGCTCGAGCTCGGCAGCCCGACCTCCGGCATCGCCGAATCCGTATTCGCGCGCGGACTCTCTTCCCAGCGGGACCAGCGAGAGCTCGCGCAGGGCATCCTCGAGGGCCACGAGGGCGCCGTCGAGCTACCCGAGGGCTTCGTCGAGGACGTCCGCCTGGCACTGTACGCATCGAAGCTGGTCAGCTACGCGCAGGGCATTGATATGCTCACCGCGGCAGCCAAGGAATACGGCTGGGACCTCAAGCTCGACGAAATCGCCTCTCTCTGGCGCGCCGGCTGCATCATCCGTGCCGAGCTGCTCGATGACATCATGAAGGCATACGCGGCAGACGAAAAGCCTGCCAACCTGCTTCTGGCACCGGCGTTTGCCGAGTCCATTGCCGGGGCGGTTCCCGCCTGGCGTCGTGTTGTGTCGACTGCAGTGCAGTTGGGTATCCCGGTCCCGGTGTTCTCTTCGTCGCTGGCCTACTACGACGGACTGCGCCGTAAACGCCTCCCTGCTGCCCTGACGCAGGGCCTCCGTGATCTCTTCGGGGCCCACACCTACAACCGCGTGGACGCTGAGGGAACCTTCCACACGCTCTGGGGCGAAGACCGCTCGGAAGTCGAAGCAGTGGACACCCACTAGGATCCAGGACACGGAAAGGCCCCGGCGGAAGAATCCGCCGGGGCCTTTCCGTTCGCGATTACGGTTCAGATATACAGGGCCGGATCGATGTACTCGGCCGGGTCCACTGCCGGCAGCGTCTCGCGTGCCGAGTCACGGTGCCGGAACGTCGCGGGGATACCCGTGACGATCGAGTCCGGAGGCGTGTCCTTCACGACGACGGCGTTGGCACCGACCGCGCTCCCGGCGCCGATGGTGATTGGACCCAGCACCTTGGCACCGGCCCCGATTGTGACGCGGTCGCCGATGGTCGGATGACGCTTGACCTTCTCCAGGGAGCGCCCGCCGAGCGTGACGCCCTGATACATCATGACGTCGTCGCCGATTTCCGCGGTGCCGCCGATGACCACTCCCATGCCATGGTCAATGAAGAACCGCCGGCCGATGGTGGCTCCAGGGTGGATCTCGATCCCGGTGAGGAACCGTGCCATCTGGGCAAGGACACGCGCCGGGAACCGGAGCACCGGAACCTGCCACATGCGGTGCGTCAGGCGGTGTACCCAGATCGCGTGCAGGCCTGAGTAGACAATGCCGTTCTCGACGTCGCCCCGGGCCGCCGGATCGTGCACCCGGGCGGCTTCGAGGTCTTCTCGCAGTCTCGCTAGGAAGCTCACAGATCACTCTCTGTTGAAGGAATGACTAACCCCGGATATCGTCGAAAAGCACCGTGGAGATGTAGCGCTCACCGAAGTCACACACAACAGCCACGATGAGCTTACCGGCGTTCTCCGGGCGCTTAGCCAGTTCCAGGGCAGCCCAGACGATGGCTCCCGAGGAAATGCCGCCGAGGATGCCTTCCTGGGTGCCGAGCGCACGCGCGACACGTACGGAATCCTCCACGCTCGCATCAATGACTTCGTCATAGATGGAGGTGTCGAGGATCTCGGGGACAAAGTTGGCGCCCAGTCCCTGGATCTTGTGTGGGCCCGGGGCGCCACCGTTGAGAATCGCGGAGTCTGCCGGTTCCACGGCGACGATCTGGACGTCCGGCTTGCGTTCCTTTAGTACCTGTCCGACGCCGGTTACGGTGCCGCCGGTTCCGACGCCGGCGACAAAGATGTCCACCTTGCCGTCGGTGTCATTCCACACTTCTTCGGCAGTCGTTGCGCGGTGGATTGCAGGATTCGCTTCGTTTGCGAACTGGCGCGCCCAGACAGCGTTGTCGCTGGAGGCGACGATTTCCTTGGCACGGTCGACGGCGCCGCGCATACCTTCCGAGCCGGGTGTCAGAACGATCTCCGCACCGTAGGCCCGCAGCATGACCCGGCGTTCGGTGGACATGGTCTCGGGCATCGTGAGGACAACCTTGTAGCCGCGGGCAGCGCCCACCATGGCCAGCGCGATACCGGTGTTGCCCGAGGTCCCCTCGACAATGGTGCCGCCGGGCTTCAGTGCGCCGGCCTTCTCAGCTGCATCGATGATCGCTACGCCGATGCGGTCCTTGACGCTGTTGGCGGGGTTGTAGAACTCGAGTTTGACCGCGACCTCCGCATCCAGTCCCTCGGTCAGGCGGTTCAGGCGCACCAGGGGAGTGCGGCCTACCAGCTGGGTGACGTCGTCGTAAATCGGTGCCATGGGATTCCTGTCTGGGGTTTACGTACGGATTGCAGCAAAACTGTGCCCAGCCTAGTCAGCGACCAGATGCAGAACTATGCGATGAGCCATTCAGCGTAATATTTCCGCGCCTTGGCAAGCTTCGGATTGATAATCACCTGGCAGTACCCCTGCTCGGGGTGCTTGGCATAGAAGTTCTGGTGGTATTCCTCCGCTACGTGGAACTTCGGAAGGCGTACAACCTCGGTCACAATCGGGTTTGCCCAGTCTCCCTGGTGCCGCTCGATGGCGCGCTCGAACAGTTCCTTCTGCTCGACGTCCTGATAGAACATCGACGAGCGGTACTGCGTGCCGACGTCGTAACCCTGACGGTTGAGTGTGGTGGGGTCGTGTGAGGCGAAGAAGATACCGAGGATCACTTCAACCGGAACAACCGTCTCGTCGAAGGTAACGGCGACAACTTCGGCGTGGCCGGTGATTCCCGCGCACACTGATTCGTAGTGCGGATCCGGCTCGTGTCCACCGGTATAACCGGAAACCACATCGGTAACGCCTCGGGTCTTTTGGTAGACGGCATCGAGGCACCAAAAGCAGCCCCCACCCAGAACGAAAGTCATCATGCCTCTTAACAATGCTTCGGCGCGCGTGATGATTCCCGACCACCGATACCGGGCCCCCGCGGAAGGGTGCCGTTGAACCCGGAAACAACGTGGAAAGCTGGTAGAACTAGGGCTATGGAAGCTGACGAAGAACATGCCTCTGGTCTTGACGAGGCGAGTGTATCGAGGCCCACAGTCGGGGACGTGCTGCTCGCGATCGAGGAGCTGTGGCCCGAATCACTTGCTGAGGACTGGGATGCGGTTGGCCTTGTGGTGGGCCGTCCGGACCGGAAAGTGTCTACGATCGTCTTCGCCGTGGACCCGTCGGAGGCCGTCATTGAAGACGCCGTGGGGCGGGGTGCGGATCTGATAGTCGCCCATCATCCGCTCATGCTGAAACCCGTGAATTCGGTGGCGGCGACCCATGCCAAAGGTGCTGCGGTGCACCGGCTCATCGAGGCGGGCTGCGCGCTGGTTACCGTGCATACCAACGGAGACAGTGCCGTCGGAGGCGTGTCCGATGTGCTCGCCGACGCGTTCGGGCTGTCCAACGTCGAGCCCCTTGCCGGGTCGGCGGACGGGCTGCCGGAGGAAGGAATCGGCCGCGTGGGGGAGCTGCCGGATGTGACCTCGCTGGGGGACTTCGCGGAACTCGTCTTCGGCCTGCTACCGGCGGTGGCCGGTGGAATGCGCGTCGCGGGCGACCGCCATGGGTTTGTCCGGCGTGTGGCGGTATGCGGCGGAGCGGGGGACAACCTGTTTGACCGGGTGCGAGCGAGCCAAGCGGACGTCTATGTCACCGCGGACCTTCGGCATCACCCTGCGCTGGAAGCGCGGGAAGCGGCCGTGAACGGCCGGCCCTATCTCATTGATGTCTCGCACTTCGGCAGCGAATGGCTGTGGCTGACCCCCGCCGCCAACGCGTTGTCCAACGTCCTGTCCGATCAGGGCTTCATCATTGATGTGCGGGTAAGTACGGTCAATTCCGATCCCTGGGATTTCGTGCTCACCCCCGGTGGGGACTAGTTCTTCACCCGCCTTTCCAACGTGTCCGGCCCCTAGCTTCGTGCCATAAGGTAGGGAGAACGGAATATGGCGACGGCGGAGGACTATCGGTGGCAAAAGCACCTCAGGCGGAACAGCTGCGGCTTCTTGATCTGCAGGCTTATGATTCAAAGCTCAACCAACTGCAGCGGCAGGCAGCTACCGTCAGGGCGAACCCCGAACTGGCGGCCCTCGCCGCGCAGGTGGCCAGCGCAGAATCCGAACAGGTCACAGCGGCCACGAGTCTCAGCGACGCAGAGCGGGACCTCACCCGCGCGGAAGATGACGTGCAAGCAGTTGTCACCAGGCTTGAACGCGACGAGCAGCGGCTGAACAGCGGAACCGGGTCATCGAAAGACCTGACGGCACTGCAGAGCGAAGTCGCTTCGCTGACCCGCCGTCGGTCTGATCTTGAGGATATTGAACTTGAGGTGATGGAGCGGGTCGAAGCCGCCCGGACAGCACGTGATGAGGCCCGGGAGCGTGCTGAGTCCGTTCAGGGCCAGCTCCGCAAACTTGAGATGGCCCGCGACGAGGAGCTGGCCCGCATCGAAGCAGAACGCGCGGACGTCCAGGCAGCGCGCGATGAACTGTCAGCTTCCTTCGAACCTGCTCTGCTTGCGCTCTACGACAGGACACTGGCCAAGCGCGGGGTCGGCGCGGCGCGGTTGTTCCACGGCCGTTCCGAAGGGTCAGGTCTGCAGCTCAGTCCCGGCGACCTCGCCGACATCTCCCGCGCCGCTGACGACGACGTTGTGATTTGCCCCGACTCCGGATGCATCCTTGTGCGTTCCGCAGAGTGGGGAAGCTGAAAGGGTGCACGGTTCCGCTGTGACCCTTTTCGACGACGCGTTCCCTTCCGCTGCGGACGAATGCACCGGTCGCCCCATCCACGATCTCCTCATCGTCGAAGCCGACGGCGGCTCGCGCGGCAACCCGGGGCACGCGGGCTACGGCGCGCTGGTTCGCGACCCGGAGACCGGCGTCATTCTGGTGGAGAAGGCCGGCTACGTCGGGATCGCCTCCAACAACGTCGCAGAGTATTCCGGACTTCTTGCCGGCCTTGAACTGGTGAATGAGATCGACCCGCAATGCCGCATTCTCGTCAAGATGGATTCCAAGCTCGTTGTCGAGCAAATGAGTGGGCGCTGGAAGATCAAGCACGCGGACATGCAGAAGCTGGCAGGGCAGGCCCGCCGCATCGTAGACCCCCGTCGCGTGCGGTACGAGTGGATTCCCCGCGAACGCAACAAGGACGCCGACAGGCTGTCCAATGAAGCCATGGACGCCGGAATGGCGGGCGTCGAATGGAAGCCCAAAAACGCAGTGGCAGAGAAGCCGGCTGCCCAGACCGGCGAGAAGGCCGCCGCCGTCGATCCTCCCCGCGTGCCAACCGGAACGCTCCATCACGTTGAAATCTGGGTCAAGGATCTAGCCGCCGCGCGCAATAGCATGGGCTGGCTGTTCGAACGGCTGGGCTTCGTATTGAAGGAGACCTGGAACGACGGTTCGAGTTGGGAAGGGAACGGTGTGTACCTCGTGCTGGAGTCAGGTCCGGATGTCCTGCCCGGACCGCACGAACGCCGTCGACAGGGAGTCAACCATTTCGCCTTCAACGCGGGCACGCGGGCTGAAGTTGACCTCCTCGCGCGTCGGGCGGCCAGCCACGGGTGGACCCTGCTGTTCAGCGATAGGCATCCCTTCGCCGGCGGGCAGGACCATTACGCGGCGTACCTTGAGAACGCTGAAGGGTTCGAGGTCGAGTTGGTCGCGCGCTCAGACGCCTAGCACCCACGCTGGGGACGGCGCCGGTCAGCTGTCCGTGAGGACGATATTCAGCTGCCCGGCCTTCCTTGCAGTGGCAGGCACAAGCTCGCAGGTCCACCGCTCCGATGCCGCGCGAAGCAGCTGCTCTGCGGTGGCAGGCTGCTTTCCCCGGCGGGTCAGCAGATGGTGGGCCAATTCGCCGCGGGTGTGTTTCGCAAAATGCGAGACCACGGTTCGGCGCCCATTCCGTTCCTGAAACACATTGACTGCTACCGACCGCTCCGGTGCCCCCGCCCACACCGTCGCGTAAGTGCTTGAACGGCAGTCGACGATGAGCGAGTCACCGGCCCGCTCGTCCAGAACGGCCGCCAGGTGCTTGCGCCAGAAGGGGGCCAGCTTTCCGGTGCCGGGAAGCTCGACGGACATGGATAGCCGGTAGGCCGGTACGGCGTCGGCGAAGCCCAGAGCGCCCCAGAGCGCCGAAATGACAACGACGGCGGCGTCTGCCTTGCGCTTCTGGGCGGGAGTCATACTCCGGTACCCGAGAGCGTCGTACAGGACGCCTGAGTAAACGGTATGCGCCGGCGCCGCGGGAGCTTGGCGTAACTCGATGTTTCGGCGTACTTCCTCCGCCAGCGAGGCTCCGACTCCGAGGACGGCATGAGCGTCATCGTGTGCGCTCACCTTCGCGAGCGCGGCGAGTACTTCGGAACGGGCAGCAGTCAGCTCCCGAAATGCCAGGGAGTCGAGATCGAGCGGGTGCCCCTTTCCTGCAGCCGTTTTTCCTTCGGAGGGCGGTAGCAGAATAAGCACCTCAATACTCTACCTGTGCCCCGTCAGGGGCAGCCGCAGGCGACCCGGCACTTGTCTCGGCGCACACCCTGTCGAGCGACACGTAGAATCGTGGTGGATGGGTTGGCCAGGCGGCCGCGTGGGAAGCCACTTTTGAGCTTCTCCCGAGGAACGTCCGGGCTCCGAAGGGCAGGGTGGTGGGTAACGCCCACTCGGGGTAACCCGCAGGCAAGTGCCACAGAAAAGAGACCGCCCCGATGGTTCGTCCAGACGGGTAAGGGTGAAACGGCGGTGTAAGAGACCACCAGCGCACCGGGCGACCGGAGCGGCTAGGTAAACCCCACCCGGAGCAAGGCCAGACAGGGCACGATTGAGGGCTGCCCGCCCGAGTGCCCGGGTAGGCCGCTGGAGGGCGTCGGCAACGGCGTCCGTAGATGGATGGCCGCCACTGCAGCTCCTTGAGAGCTGCGGGACAGAACCCGGCGTATCGGCCAACCCATCCATTTCTCCCGGATTGAGTCATCGTGCGACATGGTCCGACGGCTTTGCCGTTTAGTCAAGGGTGCTGAGCCCTTTCGCGGCCGGTCATCCACAACGGGCTGATCGCGGACTACATTCCATTACGCTGAGGGAATGGCCGAGACGACTGCACCCAGCGCGTCCCTGGTGCGTCGGAATACGAACTTCAGAGCTCTGTAATTATCCGCCACGGCTGGAGTGTTCGGCACAGCCGTTGCCGCCGTTGCTCTCCCCATCATCGCGGCGGTGGAACTCGACGCCAGTGATTTCGCCGTGGCTGCGCTTTCGGGGATGGCTTTCCTGCCCTGGCTGCTATTTGGTCTGCCGATCGGCGTGTGGGTGGATCGTTGGCCACGCAAACCGGTTCTTGTCAGGTCACTTGCGGCGCGAATAGTGGCGCTCGTCACGCTGCCGGTGGCCTATTGGTTGGGGATGCTCACAGTAACCCAGCTGTTCATCGTGACCTTCATCGCCGGGCTGTCATCGGTGTTCTTCAGCCTGGCAGACCAGGCTTTGGTGCAGCGGGCCCTGACCGGAGATGAACTGGTCGAGGGGAACGGCGTCATTACGGCATCCGGGGCCTCCACGGACGCGGGAGGACGGGGTATCGCCGGGTGGCTCACGGTTGTATTGGGAGCCTCCAACACGCTCCTGGTGCAGGTGGGAGCGTCCTTTGCCTCGCTTGCTGCATATCCTCACTTCGGATCCAGGAAACGCCCGTAGCCCGAGGGGAGCGGCGCATTTTTGCAGAGATGATGGACGGGCTGCGGTATACCTTCAGTACGGCCCCGCTCCGGGCGATCCTCTTCAACGCTGCGCTGTGGAACCTTGGCGGCAGCATGGTTGCTTCGCTGATGGTACTGCTGGTGGTGCGTGTACTGGAAGAGTCAGAGATTTGGTTGGGCTTGTTGATGGCCGCAACGTCCGTGGGCGGGGCAGTTGGCGGTTTGGGCGCCAAACGGCTTACTGAGTTGCTCGGGTCCGGTCCTGTGTGGCGATGGTCGATGGCGCCCGGAGTGTTGGGCTACGCATCACTACTCGTCATGACACCCGGGCCGGGGATGATTTTTGGGCTCATCGGAATGTTCGTCATCGGGATCTCGATTGCGCTGAGCATTGTGGTCGGCACGAGTTTCCGTCAGCGTGTCTGCCCGCTGGCGATGATGGGCAGGCTGGGAGCGGCGACGAGGATGGTCAGTTGGGGCATGCTGGGCATAGCCAGCATCCTTGGCGGGATCCTCGCCGAGACGCGGGGCATCACCACTGCAGTCCTTGCAGGTGTCTTGCTGGCGGCCACAGCACCGCTCATTGCGCTTCTCGGACCATTGCGGTCGGTTCACCGCCTGGAAGATCTTGACCGCGAGCCGATGCCGGCTGCTTAGTGGCCGAAGGGATCCGGATCCACACCCGGCATCCAGGTCAGTCCGGGCTCGCCCCAGCCGTTGACCTTGACGGCCTTTTTCGCTTTGCGTGCGAATCGAGGATTGAGGCGGTCTACGTACAGGGTCCCGTTCAGGTGGTCGAACTCGTGCTGCATGCAGCGGGCGAACCAACCTGTCGCCTCGAATTCGACCGCATTGCCGTCACCGTCGTAACCGTTCACCTTCACCCATTCCGCGCGTTTGAGCGGAAAGGCCTCGCCGGGGAAGGAGAGGCATCCTTCTGATTCTTCCTCGTCCGGCTCAGCACCGGAGACCTTCGAAGTGACCAGCGTGGGATTCACCAGAACCCCACGCGGCGGCACGTCGTCGTCGTTCACCATTCCGTAGACGAAGATGCGCAGGCCGACGCCGATCTGCGGGGCCGCGAGGCCCACGCCATTGGCCTCGTCCATCGTCTCGTACATGTCCGAAATGAGGGACCGCAGCTCATCATCGAACAGTTCGACGTCGACGGCCCGCCGGTGAAGGACGGGCTCGCCGGCAATGGTGATGGGGCGAACAGGCATGGGGAACTCTTCCTTGCTCCGGGGCTTAGCGGGCGATGTTGCGGCCGATGGTCTCGCGCATGATTTCGCTGGTGCCCCCGAAGATGCTCAGGAGACGGACAGCAAGGAATGCCTGCGCTATGGGGTATTCCAGAATGTAGCCATATCCTCCGTGCAGCTGCAGGCAACGATCCGTGATCAATTTCACCCGTTCGCTCGCCCACAGTTTCACCCGAGCCGCGCTGACGGCATCGAGCGCACCGTCATTGAAGGCGAGGACGGCCCGATCGACATAGGTCTCGGTGACCTCCACCTCGGTCAGGATGTCCGCGAGCTCGAACCGGGTGTTCTGGAAGTCGATGACACGCTCGCCGAAGGCGTTGCGCTCCTTCGTGTACCGAACCGTCGCCTCATACATCGTCCGCGCGACGGCCGAGGAGGCGACGGCGATGGCCAGACGTCCCTGCGGCAGCTGCTCCGTGACATACCTCAAACCCTGTCCAACCTCGCCCACGAGGTTCGCCGCGGGGACGCGCACGTTGTCAAAGAAAAGCTCAGCCGTGTCGGAAGCCTTCAGCCCCATTTTGTCGAGCTGCCTGCCGGTTTCGTAGCCTTGACCCTTTTCCACCATGAACATGGAGAAGGATTCGCTGCCGCCCCTCCCGGTGGAGCCGTCAGTGCGGGCGAGAACCAGCGAGGCATCACCGCTTATGCCGTTACCGATGAACGTTTTTTGTCCGCTTACGAGCCAGTCGCCGCCGTCGCGTACTGCCTTGGTGCGGACGCCGCGCAGGTCACTCCCGGCGCCGGGCTCTGTCCAGGCCACAGACGTGACCTTCTCACCGGTGACCATGCCGGGAAGCCAGTTCTGCTTCAGCTCGTCTGATCCGTAGGCAAGCAAATGGGGAAGGACCAGGTCGTCGTGCAGGTGGAAAGCCAACCCTGTTGCCAGATGGTTGGCGCGGGCGAACTCTTCGTCGAGGACTACACGGAAGCGGTAATCCGGCATCCCGGCTCCACCGAACTCTTCGGGCACAGCCAGGCCCAGCAGCCCCTGTTCTCCCGCGGCGCTCCACATGGTGCGCGGCATCATATGCTCGCGGTCCCACTGGGCATAGTTCGGGGCGACTTCGCGTGAGTTGAACTCCTGCGCCACTTCGCGGAAGAGTTCATGGTCCTCCTCGAACAGAGTGCGTTTCATGCAGCTTTCCCTTCTGATGAGGCTTCGTCCCACACGCGGGAACAGACCGAAGAAATACCAATGGCCGCCCCGAGGATCCAGGGCGGCCACCGAAGCCTGCGGCTACTGCCGGCGGGCCAATGGGGTGAGTAACGGGGTTTGAACCCGCGACCTCCTGGACCACAACCAGGCGCTCTGCCAACTGAGCTATACCCACCATGCGCCTCGAATAACCGGCCCGTGTGTCACTCGCTAGGAAGCGGGCTTACCGGGGCTGAACGAGGCAGCGCAGACAATTCTACACACATTTCTGCGCACTTTTTCCGCCCCCTCCGACACACGGCTCGGCGGCCCGTGCTGCAGCTCAGGTTCCGGCGAGCAGATCCCGCGCTGCTGCCCTGCTGGTCTCGGAATCCGGTCCGGGGCCTGGGACAAAGATGGTGCTCCGGTAGTACTGCAATTCGCGGATGGAATCTTTGATGTCTCCGAGCGCGCGGTGGTTCCCGCTCTTCTCCGGCGCCTGGAAATAGGCGCGCGGATACCAGCGACGAGCCAGCTCCTTGATTGTTGACACATCCACCACGCGGTAGTGCAGGTGCTCCACCACGGCGGGCATGTCCCGGACAAGGAAGACCCTGTCGGTACCCACCGAATTTCCGCCCAGTTGAGCACGCCGTGGTTCCGGGACGTGCGCAGTGATGTACTCGAGCACGCGGGTTTGCGCCTCCTGCAACGTCACTCCGTGCGGGAGCTCTTCGAGCAGGCCGGAGACGGTGTGCATGTTGCGAACGAAATCACCCATGGATTCGACCGCGCCCGGCGGCGGTGCAATGACGACGTCGACACCCTCGCCCAGGATGTTGAGTTCTGAATCAGTGACGATGACCGCCACCTCAATCAGGGCATCTGCGACAGGATCCAAACCCGTCATTTCACAGTCGATCCAGACGATGGGTTCACTTGTTATCGGCACCCGACAAATGTACCGGGTTATTCACTGGGAGGAGCCGGATCAGCTCCGGAGTGGCTCCATTGGAGGAGACCGCTCTGCGCGGATGTTGGCAGCGGTGGGCGCGCCGTGCCGCAACGTGCGGCACGGCAGCCTGCGGCCGCTCAAATGGTAAAATCGATCGACCTCGATCCCCATTACCGCCCGTGTCAGACCGACGATCGGATCCCCCTGAAATGACGGCCCCTGCGCCTGCTTCTGTTGCAACCGCGCACATCGGGCGTCCCCGGATAGCAATCATCCAGGGCTTCGTCGGGTCCATGCTCATGCTTGTTGGATCCTTCGGGGTGGGCTGGCTCTCGCTTGCGTCCCGCGAACTCCGTCAGGTGCCGGTGATCATCTGGTTGCGGTTCGAACCTGTTGGCGCTGTGCTCTCCGTCCTCCTACTGGCACTTGGTGGGATGCTCCTCGTTCGATCATGGCTGAGACTCGGTCAGCGTCTGCAGGGATGGGGTCCCGGGTCGAGACGTACAATCCTGACCGCCACCGTGGCGTGGGCCGCGCCAATGTGCTTTGCACTCCCATTGTTCAGCCGGGATGTTTTTGCCTACATCGCTCAAGGCCAGGTCATGGTCGGCGGACTGAACCCGTACAAGGACGGCTATTCGCAGATTTCCAACTACCTGCAGATCGGTGCGGATGATCTGTGGGCGCAGAGTCCCACACCGTACGGGCCCATCTTCCTTTGGCTGGAAGAGGGTGTCGTGCGCCTCACCGGTGGTCAGCCGGACCTGTCAATCCTGCTTTTCCGGCTGCTCGCAATCGTTGGCGTCGTACTGTGCGTGTACTACGTGCCGCGGCTAGCCGAACTGCACAACGTCAACCCCAACCGGGCCCTTTGGCTGACGGTGGCGAACCCGCTGTTCCTCACCAATTTCGTGGCCAGCATCCATAACGACTCCCTCATGGTGGGTCTTGCCCTGGCCGCGCTTTACCTCGCTGCCAAAGGGCGGTACGTTGTGGCGATCGTCCTCGTGACACTATCGATCGGCATCAAGCCAATAACCTTGATCTTCCTGCCGTTCATCGGTTTGATGTGGGCCGGTCGCGGTGCGAGCTGGCCCCGCAAGATCCTGTATTGGGCGATCACGGCGGGGCTCTCGCTTGGCATCCTGTGGGTCCTCGGGATTATGAACGGGTTCGGGTTCGGCTGGGTCGGTGCTCTCAGCACGCCCGGAAGCGTGTGGGTGTGGTACGCGCCCGTCGGCTTCCTCGGGATGGTTGTTGCCCTCACCGGGGACGCCCTCGGATTCGATGGCTGGTCCTGGGCAGATGTCGTGCATACCATCGGCACCCTGATATCCCTCGCCCTCATCGCATGGTTCATTTTCAAGGGCAATCACGTCTACCTCATGCGCCGGCTGGCGCTGGCCCTTTCCGCCGTCGTGCTCCTGGCCCCGATGATCCAGTCCTGGTACGTCGTGTGGCTGATTCCGCTGTTCGCGGTGACCGGTATTCGGGACGACTGGCAGGTCAAGATCCTGTACTTCGCCGTATCCTTCTTCATGATCTATGCGATCTCGGATCAGTTGGACATCTTCCCCTACATCGAGCTGAGTCTGGACACTGCACGGCAACTTGCCGCCGTGGTGGGGGTGGCATTCGCAACTTATCTCGTTGTGCTCGACCCGCGGACCAAGACACTTTTCCGAGGGCAGCGGTCAAAGGATCAGGTTCCTCTTAGCCGATAGACCGCAGTCGCGCGAACATGCGAAGGGCGCTCAATGGGGCAATACTGGTGGGATGAGCGAACTGCAGGAACAGGTCATACGGGCAGCATTCGACATCTCGCACTGGGCACCTGAGTCGTATTCGGTTGACGGCGTTGACAGCGAACTGACGCGAGTGAGTGCAACGAAAGAGTTCGTCGGCGACATTAAGGGATCCTCAGTGGCTGAGCTGCTCATGGCAGGCAACAACCGCGGGGCCGGTTATGTGGCGTCGGAGGTTTTCAGCGGGAGCGTCCTTGGCCGACGAGGGAGCATGATCGTACAGCACTGGGGGCTCGCGGAAGGGACCGCAGCGGCCAGTTCGGGACACATCATCCCCGGATCCGGGACAGGGGAGCTGGAGGGGATTGCCGGTCGCGTGGAGTACTCGCAGGACGTTTCCGGTCAGCACTATCTTGAACTGCGAGTGACATTCCCCGGGTGATCGTGTGCCCCCGGCGCGACTCGAACGCGCAACCTACGGATTAGAAGGCCGTTGCTCTATCCATTGAGCTACGGGGGCTTGTGTGGGCGGAGCGCCCACACAAGTTTAGCGGTTCTTAGTCTGCGTTATCTCCTCCACAGCGGACAAATTTCACTGCGGATGCCCACATAGCCGCTGGCACCGATCAGGCCAATAACGCCCTGTCAGAGACTGGAGCCAGTCGACGCGCCGCGTCGGCCCTTGAACCTCTGAAGGGAAGAATGATGAGCAACTATGTGACGATTCGTGGCTTCGTCGGTACCGATGTCAAGTGTTCCGTGGCAAGCAGCGGATTGCCGATCACCAAGTTCAGGCTGGGCAGCTCCGCCAGATACTTCGACAAGAAGGCGAATGCCTGGGTGGATGGGGACACCAACTGGTATTCCGTTTCGATGTTCCGCCAGTTGGCCACGAACGCCGGGGTCAGCTTGCAGAAGGGCGATCGCGTCATCGTGACCGGCCGG
Organism: Arthrobacter sp. TJ-170; assembly: GCF_058269305.1. NCBI lineage: Bacteria > Bacillati > Actinomycetota > Actinomycetes > Micrococcales > Micrococcaceae > Arthrobacter > Arthrobacter sp. TJ-170. The sequence continues at coordinate 18,239 of NZ_JBZCNL010000005.1, forward strand.
CTTCGAGTCAGGACCTGGGTCAATGATGAAGGAAAGAGCGGCACCACGGTCGAGATCGACGCCGACTCCGCCGGCCACGACCTGTTGTTCGGGACGGCGAGTTTCAGACGTTCCAGAGCAGACCGGAACGACCCCTCGGTGCAGACGGGAACGGATGACCGATTCTCGGGCGTGGACTACGACACCGGTGAACTATCGGCAGGTTTCGGTGCACCGGGAACAGCTGTCGAGCCACAGGAAAACCGGTCCGACCCCGATGCTGACGCCGAGTCCGGGATGGATGAGGAGCTGGCTTCGGCGCCCTTCTAAGCCGGCTCGTACCGGCGCGCCGTGTCAGAATTGGGTCATGCGGGGATATCGGACACGGCCGGATACCGAAACCAGAGGGAAACGAACGGTTGTGGCGTTGTGCCTCTTCGCTGCAGGGTTTTCTGTCCTGACCAGCGGGTGCGGAGCCGCCGCGGTCGGGATTCCTGCCCAGGCTCCAAGGGTGCCGCCGGCAGCGCCAAGCCCTGATCCTGCATCGACTCCGCCGTCGGATGCTTCGACGGCAGACGCCATCACGTCCCGCATCGCCGACGCCCTGAACTCGCTGGCAGCCGAGACCTCCAAACCGGACGCAGAAGCACTGCGGGCTGCCTTCGAGTCAGCGGGCGTCGATGCGGACTCCGTTGAGGTGTCCATAGACATAACTCCGACCGGCCTCGAAGTGGACGCAATGACCGCGGCCGTGCCTGTCGGGGAGACTTGCGTCTTCGGGCACATCCGCGACGGCGCCGCGATAGCGACGCAACTTCCGGTGCTGGCCGACGGACGGTGCTTCGTCGGAGACCAGAGGTAGCCGGACGGGCAGCGCCTGTCCGGCCACGCCCGAATATGTTCTGGAGGTCTCAACGCACTAGCCTTGTCCTATGGCGGAATTTATCTACACGATGACCAAGGCCCGCAAGGCTGTTGGCGACAAAGTAATTCTCGACGACGTGACCATGTCCTTTTACCCAGGCGCCAAGATTGGCGTGGTGGGGCCCAATGGTGCGGGTAAGTCCACCATCCTCAAGATCATGGCAGGCCTGGATACACCCTCGAACGGTGAGGCACGGCTCAGCCCCGGTTACACCGTGGGCATCCTCCTTCAGGAACCGCCCCTGAACGAGGAAAAGACGGTGCTCGGCAACGTCCAGGAAGGCGTGGGCGAGATCTACGGCAAGATCCAGCGTTTCAACGAGATCTCCGAGGAAATGGCTAACCCGGACGCCGACTACGACAAGTTGTTGGACGAAATGGGCAAGCTGCAGGAAGCCATCGACACTGCAGATGCGTGGGACCTTGACTCCCAGCTCGAGCAGGCGATGGACGCTCTGCGTTGTCCGCCTCCGGAAACTGATGTTTCCATCCTCTCCGGCGGTGAGCGACGCCGGGTCGCGCTCTGCAAGTTGTTGCTCCAGAAGCCCGATCTATTGCTGCTTGACGAACCCACCAACCACCTCGACGCCGAGAGCGTGCTTTGGCTGGAACAGCATCTGTCCGCGTACCCGGGTGCTGTACTCGCGGTCACCCACGACCGGTACTTCCTCGATCACGTAGCCGAGTGGATCGCTGAAGTAGACCGCGGACATCTGTACCCCTACGAGGGCAACTACTCCACCTACCTTGAGAAGAAGCGCGCCCGCCTCGAGATCCAGGGCAAGAAGGACCAGAAGCTCTCCAAGCGGCTCTCGGAAGAGCTCGAATGGGTGCGTTCCAATGCCAAGGGCCGGCAGACCAAATCCAAGGCGCGCCTTGCCCGCTACGAGGAAATGGCATCCGAAGCGGAGCGGACCAGGAAGCTGGACTTCGAGGAGATCCAGATCCCGCCGGGCCCGCGCCTCGGCAGCCAGGTCATCGAGGCACACGATCTCCAGAAGGGCTACGACGACCGCATCCTCATCGACGACCTGTCCTTCTCGTTGCCCCGAAACGGCATCGTTGGAGTCATCGGGCCGAACGGCGTCGGCAAGACCACACTCTTCAAAACCATCGTCGGACTTGAACCGCTCGACGACGGGGAGCTGCGGATCGGCGAATCGGTCAAAATCTCCTACGTGGACCAGTCGCGTGGCGGTATCGACCCGAACAAGTCACTGTGGGAAGTGGTATCCGACGGCCTGGATTACATCCAGGTCGGTCAGGTCGAAATGCCATCCCGTGCGTACGTCTCCGCGTTCGGTTTCAAGGGCCCCGATCAGCAGAAGAAAGCAGGAGTGCTTTCAGGCGGTGAGCGCAACCGTCTGAATCTCGCGCTGACCCTCAAGCAGGGCGGCAACCTGCTCCTCCTCGATGAGCCCACCAACGACCTGGACGTGGAGACACTCTCCAGCCTCGAGAACGCGCTGCTCGAGTTCCCGGGTTGTGCAGTGGTGGTTTCCCACGACCGCTGGTTCCTCGACCGGGTAGCCACCCACATCCTTTCCTATGAAGGCACTGAGGAAGACCCGGCAAGCTGGTACTGGTTTGAGGGCAACTTCGAAGCGTATGAGGAAAACAAGATCGAGCGTCTCGGCCCAGAAGCAGCCAAGCCGCACCGTGTGACCCATCGGCGTCTTACCCGCGACTGAGTCTTCGCGATCCGGTAAGCCACTCATAAAGGGAGCGTGCATCAGCACGCTCCCTTTACCAGTTGCCGGCGACTTGGTCAGTTCTTCCAGCGACGCATCTTCTGGTCCATCAGTTTTTTCTGTACTGCGCCCTTGAAGCGGCTCCCGGCGTCGTCGGGCACGCGGATCATTCCCTCCTGGGCCACGGTTGCAACAAGGTCCCCGACCCGGTTGTAGATCTTACCCAGCGCCAGCCCCCGTGCCCCCGAGGCGCTCGGCGATGCCTGAACGTACAGCAGCCACTCGTCGACACTGACCGGACGATGCCACCACATGGCGTGGTCGAGGCTTGCCACGCTCATTCCCGGTTGTATCCAGGTGAGCCCGTGCGGACGCAGGATCGATTCGAGCAGGGTGTAATCACTCGCGTACGCCAGGGCGGCCTGATGCATCGCCGGATCTGCGGGCATCGAGCCGAACGTCTTCATCCAGACCGCGTTGACCGGTTCCCTGGAACCGGAGTTCTCGACATAGAGGGGAGAGTCGATATGGCGGATGTCGAAAGGGCGGTCATAAGCCCACGCCTGCGCGACCGGATGATCGAACCGGCCCAGCAGATCCGCCGTGGAGGGCAGCGACTCCGGATCGGGAAGGTCTGCCGGCATGGCTTCCTGGTGGGTGATCCCTTCGTCCGGCTGCTGGAAGGACGCGATCATGGACAGGATGGGGACGCCGTTCTGGTAAGCATGAACCCTCCGCGCCGAGAATGAGCGCCCGTCACGCAGCCGCTGCACGCCGAAAGTGATAGGAAGATCGGCATCACCGGCCCTGAGGAAGTAGCCGTGCATCGAGTGCACGGAACGCACCGGTTCCACGGTTCGACTTGCGGCAATCAACGCCTGCGCGAGTACCTGCCCTCCGAAAACCCGCTTGCCCGGCTGTTTCACCGGCGTCGCGACGTAGATCTCCTCATCCGTCTGGGCTCCGGCGGCACTGTCCAGGTCGAGGAGGCTGACGAGGGCGGCGGTGGGATCCTGCACAGGTTGCGCGGACATGGTGATGATTGGCTCCTTGTATTGCGGGGGCGGTGTCCCCTGGACGGCTCCGTGCTCATCCGGCGAAGCGCCGTCAGGGGAACCATGACCGACATTAGACTGCGCGGCTTGCGGCCTCAACCGGCCGGTGCCTGCGCCGCACTATCCGACAGCAACCGCTGTAATGCCCTGGACATTACGCAAATGGAAGCGGCGGGTGGGCAGGTGAGAGTATTGCACCATGTCCCAATCCTCCACGATGGCCCGAGAACTGACCGTTGCCGAACGACAGGTGATGCTGGACCTGCGCACCTATGTCGGTCGCGCCCGCGCCGCCCAGGACGGCGCTGTGCGGCTTCAGGCGGTCGGGGAGGTCCTTGCTGCGTACGTATGCATCCTCGCGCCGCGGGTCCTCGGGGAGGCCACGCCCACCGTGCTTGGGCTGCGGACCATGCCGCTGCGCGAACCTGCGCGGCTCGACACAACGGTGGCGCTTGCCTCGGTGTCGGACCGCCTGGCACACATGGGGGAGAACGACGTCGTCCTGCCGGTTCCGCCCACGACTGTCACCGAGATCTGGGCAGGGGTCCTGCCGCCGCGGTCAGGCTGGCAGCCGCAGGGCACAATTCCATCAAACCAATTGCTCGCCGCGGCATCGGACGGGATCAGGGAAGTTGCTGAGTCCGTGCCGCAGTCGCCGGGAGCTATCGTCGTCAACAATGCCCGCGGAATCATCTGGGCCCGGCCGATTGAAGGATCCCCGGCGGACCTGCCGGCCGGCGCCGCGTTCGGAGCTTTCGCTCTCGGGTTCCTGGTACCGGGCGAGCAGGCCGGTGTTTACACAAATGGCCGCTGGACGCGGCTCAGCACCGGGAGCGGGCATGTCCTGGTCCGTCAGGCTGCTGTTCTCTGAGCGGCAACAGCCGCGGAACTGGTCAGGCAGAGTTGACCATGGAGTGCGCAGCCCGTTCAAGGTAGTCCCACAGCGTTGACTCATGCAGGGGTGAGAGCTCAAGGGAATCGACCGCGTCCCGCATATGCACCAGCCAGCGGTCACGAGCCGCCGGCGTCACCCGGAACGGCTGGTGGCGCATCCGCAGGCGGGGATGGCCGCGTGTCTCGCCGTACGTTCTCGGGCCTCCCCAGTACTGCTCCAGGAAGAGCAGGAGGCGCTCCTTGGCGGGACCCAGGTCCTCCTCCGGGTACATGGGGCGCAGTAGTTCATCCGATGCCACACCGTCGTAAAAGGCATCGACCAGGCGGACGAATGTTTCGTGTCCGCCAACGGCTTCGTAGAAGTTGTCCGTGTAGGAAGGCTGGTCGAACCGCGGACCCACCGGCGTCAAACGCGCGATGGGTTCACCGAATCGGGACGGGATGGGGATGGGGCCGGGTGTTTCACTGCTCATTGGCTTTTTTCCATTTTTTCGTCGTCTGTCGCGGGAGGCACGTAATTCCCCTGGGATCTGTTGCCTACCTTCATGATGTCACCGTTGCGGATGTACCAGATTGCTCCGTTCTCATCCACCATGCGGGTTATCCGTAGTCCGACCGACTGCACGACCCCCACGGTGTCGCCCACTTCGATGACATCCCCGATGCCGTACTGATCCTCGATGGTGATGAAGAATCCGAGGAAAGCATCCCGGATTACTTCCCGCGCGCCGAAGCCAATGGCTATACCAACGATCCCCACGCTTGCGAGGATAGGGCCGATATTGACTCCGAGCTGCTCAATCGCGGTCATGAATGCGACGAGCGCGATCGTTACCGCCGTAGCACTGCGCAGGAGCGCCCCAATGGTTTCAGCCCGCTGTATACGGCGCTTGTGATCCAGCGTCCGCAACACCGGCTGCGCCCACCGAAAATGCGGTTTCTTGAACATGTCATACCCGTTCTGCACGCGCTGAACCATACGGTTGATCAGCACACGCAGGATCAGCCATAGCACGAGGGCGGCCAGCAGGATCAGCGTGGCAGCGATGATGTTGCCGCCGTAACCGAGCTGGTCAAGGAACTGCATGGGGACACCTTTCATTGGAGCCGCTCGCGTGCCGGGGGGTTCACGGTACGTCGGGGCAGCTCAAGATTACCGTCGCAGGCTGGGCGCAGACGCATTCTTGCCCTGGGCGGTTGCCTCTCCCGGAACCTGGATCAGGCTGTGGTCATAGCATGAGGAGGCTCGGCAAGCGGCCCTGCGTTACCGCCGACCGTCACAACGGGCTCGTGCAGGACGGGAAAGTTGACCGACCGGCCGATGAAGCAGGCCGCAGCAGCCTCGCTGTGGATTGACTGCGCCGTGCGCTTGGACTTCTTGTCCGTGATCGTGACACGCGGCCGGAGCGTAACGCTGGTGAACTGGCCGCTGCCGTCAGGGTTGAGCCGCATCGTGCCTTCGGCGGCGTCCTCGTAGGCGGTCACGGTGATGTTGTTTTTCACGGCCATGTGCAGATAGGACATCATGTGGCACTGCGAGAGTGCGGCGAGGAGGAGCTGCTCCGGGTTCCAGCGGTCGGGATTGCCATGAAAAGTCGGGTCCGCCGACCCTAGGATTACCGGCACGCCGGGTGAGGACACCTCGTGGTCCCGGGAGTAGGAGCGGTACGTGGCTGTACCTTCGCCGCGGTTTCCGGTCCACACCACACTGACACGATAGTGATGCTCAGAGAGGTTCATAGGCACAAAGTACACCCGTTGGCCCGGAAGCGCAGGTGTGCAGCTTCCGGGCCTGCGGGTGGGCTGCTATTTGTCTGCTGCCTGAGCCCGGAGGGCCCTGGCTACGCCGTCGCGGTTCTCCAGGGTGAGCCGGCGGAGGGAAGCCATGTCCGAATCAAGCGTGGCCAGGAAGTCATCGGTCGCGTCCAGGGTGGCCCGCGTTGTCAGGCGGGAGGGATAGAGCCCAACGATGATCTGCTGGGCGATCTCATGTGTGCGGTCCGCCCAGATTTCCTTAGCCGCGGCGAAGTACTTCGCGGCGAAGGGCTCCAGAAGGGCCGTGTCGTGGACGCGCGTGAATCCGGCAATCGCTGAACGCTGGGCAGCGTTCGGCATATCCGAGCGTTCGACGACGGCCGCCCACGCCTCTTGCTTGGCCTCGGCCGTGGGAATTGCGGCCTTGGCCTGCGCGGCAGCCAGGGCGCCCGTGGCGGTAGCATCCCGTTCGAGCTCGGCATCGATGTCCTGCTGCGTCTTCCGGCCGCCGACCACGAGACTGGTCAATAGCTCCCAACGCAGGTCAGCATCGACTGTGAGTCCTTCCGGCGCATCGGAACCATCAAAAATCTTCTCGACGATGTCCAGCTGGGGATCCGTCTGCGCATGGACAGCAAATGCCTTCACGAACTGCAGCTGCGAGTCGGAGCCGGCGTCAGCGCCTTCCACCAACTCCCAAAGGCTGTCCGCTGCAGCTATCTCCATAGCCTGGCGATCTTCGGGATCTACGTAGAACGTCAACGTGGTCGCGAGTTGCCGCAGGAGTACCAGGACCACGGAGGAGTCGGACTCCGAGGCGATGTTCTGCAGAATCAGCTCAACGTAGTTGCGTGCAGGCGTTTCACCATCCCTGGCGGCGTCCCATGCGGAAGCCCACACCAGGGTGCGCGGCAGGGAAGCACTGAAGTCCTTCAGATGACGGGTAGCGGTGCGCAGCGACCGGTCATCGAGGCGAATCTTGGCGTAGGCGAGGTCATCGTCATTGAGGAGCACCAGGTCAGGCCGCTGCATGCCGACCAGTTCTTCGACATCCGTGCGTTCGCCCGCAACATCAAGCTCCACCCGGTGGGAGCGCTCAAGCTGCCCATCCTCTGTCAGGTCGTAGAAACCGATCGCCAAGCGGTGTGAACGGATCGTCGGATACTCGGCAACAGCGGATTGGAGGACGGCGAACGAGGTGATGGCGCCGTCGTCGTCCCATTCGATCTCCGGGCGGAGGGTGTTCACGCCGGCTGTCTCCAGCCACTGAGCCGACCACTCCGTGAGGTCGCGGCCGCTCGCTCTTTCCAGCTCGACGAGAAGGTCGGAGAGCTCGGTGTTGGACCAGGCATGCTTGCCGAAGTATTCGCGTACGCCCTCCATGAACTTGTCCTGGCCTACCCAGGCCACCAACTGCTTGAGGACGGAAGCGCCCTTCGCGTAGGTGATCCCGTCGAAGTTGACCTGCACATCCTCCAGATCATTGATCGGCGCCACGATGGGGTGCGTGGAGGGGAGCTGGTCCTGACGGTACGCCCAGGCCTTCTCGAGGGATGCGAACGTGGTCCACGACTGCGTGAACTTCGTCGCTTCTGCAGAGGCAAGGGTGGACATGAATTCTGCGAAGGATTCATTCAACCAGAGGTCGTTCCACCAGCGCATGGTGACCAGGTCTCCGAACCACATGTGCGCCAGTTCGTGCAGGATGGTGATCGCCCGGCGCTCGACGGTTGCCTCTGTGACCCGCGAGCGGAAGACGTAGCTCTCCAGGAAGGTCACTGCGCCGGCGTTTTCCATCGCTCCGGCGTTGAACTCGGGGACGAACAGCTGATCGTACTTCTCGAACGGGTAGGGCGTGCCGAATTGGGCTTCGAAGAACTCGAAGCCCTGGCGGGTCAATTCGAATACGTTCTCAGCGTCGAGGTGCTGCATGAGCGATCTGCGGGCGAACACGCCCAACGGGATGGTGCGTCCATCCGAGCTTGTCAGCTCGCTGCGCACGGACTGGTACGGCCCCGCGATCAGCGCAGTGACGTAGGAGGAGAGCACCGGCGTTGGTTCGAATGCCCAGGTGGAGCTGGTGCTGCCGTCGTCCGCTGAGCTCGCAGCGACGGGCTGGGGAGTGGGGGAGTTGGAGATGACATCCCAGTGCGACGGCGCTGTCACGGTGAAGCGGAATGTCGCCTTCAGGTCCGGCTGCTCAAAGACGGCGAAGACGCGGCGGGAGTCCGGGACCTCGAACTGGGTGTATAGGTAGACCTCGTTGTCGACGGGATCGACAAAGCGGTGCAGCCCCTCGCCGGTATTCATGTAAAGCATGTCCGCATCGACAACCAGCTCGTTGGAGGCCGCAAGATTATCCAGACGGATCCGGATGCCGTCGGCGACGGACCCGACGTCCAGGTCCACACCGTTGAGTGTCACACGGTGGACGGAGTCGGTGACGGCGTCAATGAAGGTGGAAGAACCCTGCTCGGCGTCGAAGGACACCACGGTTGTCGATCGGAACACCGAGTCGCCGCGGGTCAGATCGAGGTTGATGGCGTAGCTGTGGACGCTGACTGTGGCCGCGCGTTGGCGTGCTTCGTCCCGCGTCAGGTTCATTCCTGGCAAGGTAGTGCCTCCGGGAGTTGGGAGTGGACGTACCGCGGTTACACGGTGTGACCCACCATACGCAGAACTGCGCACCTTCGGGAAACGAGCTCAACCTGTTCCCAAGGTCCTTTCCTTACCGTTGCAGCAGCACGACAGCCGTGCAACGTCCCGCCACCTGCGGCGGCATGCCATGCGGCTGTCCGGACTGCATAGGAGAGTGAACATGTCCCCGAGATGGAGCAGTGCGAGGGCTACCGCAATTGCGTCAGCTCTTGCGATCGGTGGTAGCGCCGTCGTTGCGACGCCGGCGCTCGCCGCACCGGGTGACGCGGCCGCGTCAGCGGTGAATATGGAGCTCTCGCTGGAGCTCCTGGGCGCGAACCTTCTGGACGTTGACGCAATTGCGGCAGCGGACGGTCCGCCCGCAGAGACGGTGATTCCCGACCTCTCAGCCCATGTCGGTGCGCTGACAGGTGCGAGCGTGGCAGGTGCCGCGGAGCTGTCCACCACCTCCGGTGCAGCGGGAACGACCAGCTCCGCTTTGGTCGAGGACCTCTCTGTGTCGGTGCTCGGTGTTCAAGCGGTTGAGGCTAAGGAGGTGTCATCCTCAGCGGATTGTCTGCCCGGTGCCCTTCCTATAGCGGAAACGGATTCCCAGGACGTAGCCGTGCTCGGAACACCGGTCGATCTGGCCGAGATTCCGGCGGAAGGTCTGCAGGTGTCCACCCCCGCAACCGTTCCGGGGATGACCAGCGCCGAAATCCTCGCGAAGGTACGGCCCGGAATTACCACCCGGAATGCGTCATCAGCGAAAGCCACAGGGGTCACCGTCAACCTCACACTCAAGGGGACCGTTCCCGGCGTTGGGATGGTCGCGGCGATCTGGTTGGGCAACGTCACCATCGGTGACGTGAGCTGCGAGCACCTGGCCGCGCCGCCGGCACCAACGGCACAGGAACTGGTGCCCGCCAACGGTGTGAGCACCGGTGGGGACACCGTAACCCTTCGCGGCTCCGGCTTTACGGCGGATACAACCGTGACTGTCGGCGAGAACGCAGCTACCGACGTCGTCGTTCTCTCGGACAGTGAACTCACCTTCACAACTCCGGCCAATCCTGCCGGCACGGCGATGGTGACGGCGACAACCCTCTCCGGAACTACAGGCGGTCTTGAGTTCACCTACAACGAACCTGCGCCGGAGGAACCCGTGGTCGAGGAGATCGATCCGGATGAGACGGCAGCGACTGGCGGTGAGGAGATTTGGGTCTTCGGTTCAGGCTTCGCCAGGGACCGGACAAGCGTCACCGTGGGTCAGACGGTCATATCGGCCTCGGACGTCGACGTGTTGAACACGGGCACACTCATCGTCACGGCACCGGCGCACGCGGCCGGACCGGTACCGCTCAGCGTGACCACTCCTGTCGGCACCAGCGGCACAATCGACCTGAACTACGTTGCGGTAGCTGTGCCTCCGACTATCTCCTCCATCACCCCCGAGTCTGGTCCACTCACCGGGAACACGGTGGTGACGCTGAAGGGCACAGGCTTTGTGCCGGCGGCAACCATGGTGACCATGGATACCTCCTCGTTCCTGGACGACGACGTCACGGTCGTTTCCGATACGGAACTCTCCTTCACTGTTCCGGCAGGCACAGCAGGGCCGGTGAACATCGATGTCACAACGGCGGCGGGCACCTCCAACCAGGTGGTCTACACCTACACGGAGCCTGTGATCCCGTCGGCACCGACAGCGACCGCGCTGTCACCGACCTCGGGGCCGGCCGAAGGCGGAACGCTGGTGACCGTTGTCGGAGACGGCTTCATGACAGGGGAGACCTCCGTGACAGTGGGAGGAGTAAACGTCCCTGTGGAGAGCGTCAAGGTCGCCTCGGCCACGGAACTCTCGTTCACCACTCCCGCCCATGCAGCAGGCAGCGCCGACGTCGTGGTTTCGACCCCGAACGGTGGCTCGGGAACGCTGAGCTTCACCTATCTGGCCGCTCCTCCGCCGCCCGCCGGTATGGGAGGACATGACTTCTCGGGTGACGGCAATGCGGATGTGCTGGCTCGTGATCGGGATGGGCGGTTGTGGCTCTATGAGGGCAACGGTTCCGGTGGTTGGCTGAAGCGGGTTCAGGTCGGTTCGGGTTGGAACACGATGACCGCCATCCTCGCTCCGGGTGACTTCTCGGGTGACGGGAAGGCTGATGTGCTGGCTCGTGATCGGGATGGGCGGTTGTGGCTCTATGAGGGCAGCGGTTCCGGCGGTTGGCTGAAGCGGGTTCAGGCCGGATCCGGTTGGAACGGCATGACGAGCATCGTCGGTCCCGGTGACTTCTCCGGTGATGGGAAGGTTGATGTGCTGGCCCGTGATCGGGATGGGCGGCTGTGGCTCTATGAGGGCAGCGGTTCCGGCGGTTGGCTGAAGCGGGTTCAGGCCGGATCCGGTTGGAACGGCATGACGAGCATCGTCGGTCCCGGTGACTTCTCCGGTGACGGAAAGGCTGATGTGCTGGCCCGTGATCGCGATGGGCGGCTGTGGCTCTATGAGGGCAGCGGTTCCGGCGGTTGGCTGAAGCGGGTTCAGGCCGGATCCGGTTGGAACGGCATGACGAGCATCGTCGGTCCCGGTGACTTCTCCGGTGACGGAAAGGCTGATGTGCTGGCCCGTGATCGCGATGGGCGGCTGTGGCTCTATGAGGGCAACGGTTCCGGCGGTTGGCTGAAGAGAATCCAGGTCGGCTCCAGCTGGAACGGCATGACCAGCATTCTCTGAACGGACCCGCACTACCTCCGACGAGGAGGGCCTCCCGTGTCCTACACGACATGAGAGGCCCTCCTCAGTGCGCGGCGAGCGGCTTGAGCTGCGTCACCCGGCTCAAGGTATTCCTAGCCTCACCCCGCCACAGTGGTCCCGGGGCATGTTGCCATCCGCCCTACCTGGCAGCGGGTCTCGTTAGCTGGGGGACTCGGAACCATCAGGGAGACACAAACATGAAATCGGACGGTACACATACCGCTGCGGGCCCAACCCCGCGCACACGCAGGATATGGAGGGGGACCGGTGTTACTGCCTCGGCGGTTGTGCTCCTCTCCACATTTGGTCCGCCTCCGCTTGCGGGGGCTCTGCCCCAGCCCGCCGCTGTACTTCCCGCCGCTGTTGCAACCGGCCCGCAGGGAAGTGTGGGCCCGGTCAATCCGGATACCGGCTACCCCTACTGGTATGGGGACAACAATGGCCTTCGGCTGGAGCTATGCATTGACGTAGCTTCGGTCTGCCCGGTGGTTGGGGAAGCCTACAATCCGGCACTGCCGTTGGAGATGCCTGGAAACTTCCCGGAGGAGTCCTTCTGGTGGTCGGGTGAAGCGTCGCTGCTGTTGCCGAACGGTGAAGAGGCCCGCCTCATCATGGCCACGGAAGCAGCGTTCGGAGGTGCCGGCGACGTGGCGCAGGGTCAGCAAAACGCATTCGCACGCATGCGCATCCGCATGGAGGGCATGACACCGAACGCGAACTATACGGCGACGACGCCGTATGGCGTGTTCGAAGTCACAGCAGACGATCGTGGGCGGGTCCGTTTTACTGAGGACCTTGGATGCCTGCAGCAGCCGTGCGACTGGACTGAGCCGCTGAGCGGAAAGGTCGGTCCGTTCCTTCGGTGGGACTCCACCTTGCCCGCTGCACCGGCCGGGTCCATCGGCGACCCCAACATCGAGCACACCGTTACGGGGAGCCCGTTCGATACGAACTTCTTCCGTATTGAAGGACCGGGTATCGCGACCCCGGTGGAAACGAACCTCTTCGCGGTGCAGGGCAAAATCGCCACCGTACGTGCCGGCGTGGACAAGCCAGGCGGCACCTACAATCAGGCGCTGACAGTCAACATTCAGGCGTCGTTCCCGGACGAGGCGAAGGTTGTCTACACGACCGACGGCACAGACCCTGTGGTCGCTGAGGACGGTACGGTAACCACCGGAACGGAATGGGAACCGACCGCGGGCGATAACGACGTGGCCCCGGTAGAGCTTGCCACCCCAGGCACCACCGTACTGAAGTACTTGGCGGTCAGCTTGACGGACCCGGCCCAGCGAACTGGGATTCAGAGCGAGACCTACGAGCTGGACGCTACCAGCCCCTGGATTGACGCATCGCCGGACGCATCCTTGCCCTCTCACGCCGGTCCCCAGCAGGTAACCCTGACCGGGACTACGCAGTCGGGTGCCGCTGCGCGAATCTACTACACGCTCGATGGATCCGAACCGACGTATGACGAAGGCCCCACCGGATCGACGATGCAGTACGACGGAGATCCCATCCTGATCGGCAGCACCACTCTGATCCGCGCAGTCTCCGTTGACGAAACGGGGAAGGCAGGTGAGATCCGCGACTTCCGGTACGTCATTCACAACCTGAAGGCCATCGGTCCGGTTGTTCCGGGCGGCCACGGGTACCCGTCATGGGTCGAGGACAACGGATGGGCAGCACGGGAGGGCGTGGAAGCACAGGAACCAGTTCAGCTCGACCTGTGCCTGGACGATCCGCTGTGCCCCATCATCGAAGAGTTGCCTTTCCCGCTCGATCCGATGGAGTTCCCAAGGAACTTCCCCGGTGAATCATTCTGGTGGGCCGCAGAGGCATTCCTGCCGGTTGACGGAGAAGAGGTCCGGCTGACGCTCGCCCTTGAAGCGGCGTTCACCGGTGAGGGAGCCGCTGCGGGCGACGAAGTCGCTTTCGGTCGCATCCGGGTACGCGGCGACGAGGTGTTCGAGTTCGGTTCAACCTACGAGATCACGCATCCCTATGGAAAGTTCCTGGTCGAAGCCGATGACACAGGTAGCCTCCGCTACACGGAAGACCTCGGCAGCATGAACGGCAACGGAGACTTCACACCGTTGCTCGTAGCGAAGATCGGGCCTTTCCTGCGGTGGACTGAGGGAGCTCCAGAGGGCTACCTCGGTGACGGCAGCACGCCTCACGCCGTCATGGGCAGCCCTTACGACACCAACTTCTTTGAGATCCGGAAGGTTCGCGACACCTTGGGCGAACCGGTGAACATTTCCCTGGGAAGGACGACCGACTTTGTAGTCCAGGGCCGCACGGTCGGCGCTACGCCACCGGAAGCGCCGGTTGTCGAGGTAAGTACTCCGGGAGGAACATTCAACACGGCGCAGACCGTCACACTGACTGCTACTCCGGAAACAGCGCAGATCCTTTTCACCACCGACGGCACTGATCCCGAAGTTGATAACGGCACCCCGTACACCGTGCCGATCGAGATCGGCACGGAGGGAACCACCGTTCTCAGGTTCATCGCCGTGAACCAGGGCGTGCCTTCGGACATTGCCACCGAAACCTACACGCTCGACCTGACGGCCCCGGAGCTGACAACGACGACGCCGGGCGGCACCTTCACCGCGGCGACGACGGCAACCCTCGCCGCAAGCGAGGACGCAGTCATTCGGTTCACGACTGACGGAACCGAACCCACTGTGGCCAGCGCCCTGTACACCGGGCCGATTGCCATCCCTCAGACAACCACGCTTCGCGCGATTGCAGTCGACGCGGCCGGCAACGTCAGTGCGCTCGGACAGTGGGAGTTCGTGATCAAGGCCCCGGCGGGGGGCGGGGGCCACGACTTCTCCGGCGACGGGAAAGTGGACGTCCTCGCGCGCGACAGGGACGGCCGGCTCTGGCTATATGCCGGTAACGGTTCCGGCAGCTGGCAGCCGCGAACACAGGTCGGTTCGGGGTGGAACACCATGACGACCATCCTCACCCCGGGCGACTTCAACGGTGACAAGAAGGCAGACGTCTTGGCTCGTGACTCTTCGGGCAGGCTGTGGCTGTACCCGGGTGACGGTTCCGGCGGGTGGTTGAGCAGGACGCAGGCCGGTTCGGGTTGGAACACGATGACCAGCATCGTTGGTCCGGGTGACTTCAATGGTGACGGGAAGGTCGATGTTCTGGCTCGTGACTCTTCGGGCAGGCTGTGGCTGTACCCGGGTAACGGTTCCGGCGGGTGGTTGAGCAGGACGCAGGCCGGTTCGGGTTGGAACACGATGACCAGCATCGTTGGTCCGGGTGACTTCAATGGTGACGGGAAGGTCGATGTTCTGGTTCGTGACTCTTCGGGCAGGCTGTGGCTGTACCCGGGTGACGGTTCCGGCGGGTGGTTGAGCAGGACGCAGGCCGGTTCGGGTTGGAACACGATGACCAGCATCGTTGGTCCGGGTGACTTCAATGGTGACGGGAAGGTCGATGTTCTGGCTCGTGACTCTTCGGGCAGGCTGTGGCTGTACCCAGGCAACGGCACCGGCGGGTGGCTGACGAGGACTCTGATCGGCACCGGCTGGAACGGTATGACCAGCATCCTCTAATCAGGACGGGGTGACCGCTCCGGAGCAGACAGGAAAGCCTTCCGCACCTCACAGGGTGCGGGAGGCTTTTCCTTGTCTGCTCAGCGCGTTCCCGGCCGGTTCCAAGCGGTCTTGCACCCAGAGGCTCCAGTGAGCAAGCGTGGGGCGGCCTCTGAGCCGTCTCTTCGCCGCCGCCTTCACGCATCCGGAGCCCGTGCTCCTGCACGCAAAAGAGTCCAGGCAGCCTCCCCATCAATGGGAAGGTTGCCTGGACCTGCGGTGAGGACGTTCGGCCCTACGCGCCGTCCCAGAAGGCCGGTGCGGCCTTCATCGGATCATTGAGGTCTACGGTGCCGGGTTTCAGGCCGACGCTGAACTGGGTCATCATGTCGTGGTCCTCATGGGGCAGGTTGTGGCAGTGGATCATGTACTTGCCACGGTGTGGCCCAAATTTCATGAGCAGGCGAACGGTCTCGCCTTCGCCGACGTACACAACGTCCTTGGGACCCATTTCGTAGGAGAACGGGGCGCGACCGTTGCGGCTGAGGATCTGAAAATCGACGAGATGAATGTGTATGGGGTGGAACCAGCCACCCGAGCTGTTCTCGAACTCCCAGATCTCCGTTGCCCCCAGCTCAGGGTCGGCACACACTCGACGGTATCCGCTGGCGATGATGTCCGCCCAGGAATCCTCTCCGATGACCCAGACGCTGTCGTCGCGCTTCACCCTGAACCTGCGGACGCGGGTGTCGCGGGCAGGGCGGAGATCCATCACTTCATGACCAACCAGCGTCTGCGGGATGGTCTTCCAGGTACCGTCTGAGGTGTCCACGGGCTGGTCGGTCACATCGAAGGCCATGATGCGGTCCGTGAAGTCGTAGTCCACGTTGTTCTTGTTGGAGAGGTTCCGCAGTTCGACCCGCTGGCCCGGCTGGTATCCCGAGAAGTCGACCAGAATTTCGTAGCGTTCGGCGCCGGCGTGGCGCCAGGAGTCAACTGACTGCGTCTTCGGCATGAGCCCGCCGTCGGTCGCGACAATGTGGACAGCTTCTCCTGTACTCAGAGTCGGGCGGAACGACCGGGAGATGGACGCATTGAGAATGCGGAAGCGGTATACGCGGCGCTGCACCTTCATTACCGGCCAGGGTCTGCCATTAACCAGGATCACGTCGCCCCAGAGCCCCGAATGCGAGTTGTCGTCATAGGCGAGGCTTCCGTCGGCGGCGAACATGGCATCCGACAGGGTGAGCGGCACATCGAACTCGTTTTGCGGCAGTAACTCCCGCTCCGCGGGGTCATGCATGCAGAACTGGGCCGAGAGGCCTGAATACGCGTTTTCCGCAGTGGTGTGCACGTTGTGGTCGTGGTACCAGAGGGTTCGTGCCGACTGGAAGTTTGGGTACTCGTAATTCTTGGCGAACCCGGGAGGGATTACGTCACTGGCATAGCCATCGAACTGGGGAAGCGACGCTGAACCGTGTAGGTGAGTAGACGTGGACAGCGTGTGGCCGTGCTGGGGATGAGTCTGCGGCAGCTGGTTGCGGATCTTGAGCACTGCCCGCGTTCCCTGCAGCAGATCGATTGTGGGTCCGGGGAAGATGCCGTTATATCCCAGAATCGGAGTGTTGAGGCGGGGGAGAATCTTCGCAGTCCCGGCTTTTTGGGTCACGCTGTAGTAGTGGACCTTTGCGCCGTCAGGTGCGCGTCCGACTGCGTACGGATCGAGGATCGGTGGAACCGTGAGCGGTACGCGGTATGGCAACGGCATGTCGCTGTCTGCCAGCTTGCTCGCTGACTTGGCGCTGATGGAGCTGAAGGGGACGGACAGCGCCCCGGCTCCGATGACTCCTAGTCCCCCGAACGTGAGGACCTGACGCCGAGAAACAGACATCGGTGTTCCTTTCCTAGGATGTATGGAAAGGATGGACCCCGCTACTTGGAGAAAACTAGGACTCCCGTACGGGCCTGGGGTCCGGTGTCGCGGGATCCTGACACATACGAGCCGGTCCCGCAACAGGCACTAATCTTGAATCGGAACCTACCCGAACCTCCCCGAACGGACCCTACATGCGCGTTCATATCGCAACCGACCACGCCGGCATGGAGCTCAGTGCACACCTCGTCGCGCACCTTAGCGCCAAGGGATACGAGATGGTGGACCATGGTCCGTCGGTGTACGACCCCGAGGATGACTACCCGGCCTTCTGCATCAATGCGGCGCTTGCGGTGGTTGACGACCAGCTTTCGGGTCGTGAGGCCCTCGGGATCGTTTTGGGCGGTTCAGGCAATGGCGAGCAGATTGCAGCGAACAAGGTCCGGGGCGTACGTGCGGCGCTGGCGTGGAACCTCGACACGGCGCGGCTCGCCCGGCAGCATAACGACGCAAACGTTGTAGCGCTCGGCGGACGTCAGCATTCGCTGGAAGAGGCTACGGACATCGTAGAAGCCTTCCTTGCCGAACCTTTCAGCGGTGCCGAGCGTCATGTCCGGCGAATCCGCAAGATTGCCGCCTACGAGACCACCCGCGAAATCCTCGCGTAGTGCCTGAGGGTCACTCCATCCATCGGCTTGCCCGTCAGTTCACGTCGGTTTTCACCGGTGAGCGGTTGAGGGTGAGCAGCCCCCAGGGCCGCTTCCTGGCCGGCGCGGAGCGTCTTGACGGATCTGTTCTCACCAGTGCCCGGGCGCACGGAAAGCAGCTTTTCCTGGAATTCGACAATGACCTGGTGATGCGCGTCCACCTCGGTCTGTACGGCGCGTGGAGCTTTGGGGGAGACAGTCAGTTCCGCGGAGCTTCCAGCATCGGCGCACCTCGAAGGGTGGGCGAACGGGAAACAGCCGACGACGACGTCCCCTCCTCCTACACCGGCCCACCGCCTCCTGTGGGAGCGGTCCGTGCCCGGCTGGTTTCCGAACACGGTTGGGCGGACCTTCGCGGCCCGACGGCGTGCGAACTCATCACCGGCGCGGAACGCGACGCGGTCATCGGGAAGCTTGGACCTGATCCCCTGGACGCCGACTCGGGTCCTGCCGAGTTCATCAAGCGCGTGCGGCGTACCCGGACTGCGGTGGGCCTGTCGCTGATGAATCAGGCCGTGATTGCCGGCGTCGGCAACGTCTATCGTGCGGAGGTGCTTTTCCGGCGTCGGGTGCATCCGTGGCTTCAGGGCGTGGCACTTGGTGACAGCGAAGCGCTGGCGCTATGGGAAGATCTCGTTGTCCTGATGAACGAGGGAGTACGAGTAGGTCGCATTATTACGACAACGCCGAACCACCGCTCAGCCGACGGTTCGAGGAGCGGCACTGTTCGGACGGAGGATGCCCACTACGTCTACAAACGGACTGGGTTGGAGTGCCGTATCTGCGCTACTCCGGTGGCTATGGCGGAGATGGGGGCCCGGAAGCTTTACTGGTGTCCCTACTGCCAGGCAGCGTGATCCGTGCCGTACTTGGCTGACTCGGCCGAGAGTGGACTGTGGCTGATCCAGCTTGAGAATGGAGGGGATGACGGGAATCGAACCCGCGTAATCAGTTTGGAAGACTGAGGCTTTACCATTAAGCTACATCCCCGGATCCGGCCACTTGAGGCTTGGCGCCAAGGGTGTTGGGCCACTTTGGTGGTCGGTTGGAACGCATATAACTACATCACAAGCCTATCGAAATCTCAAAATGTGCAACCGTGCGGTTTCTTTCGTAGACTTGCCTCTGCACTAACCGGGGTGTAGCTCAGCTTGGAAGAGCGCCTGCTTTGGGAGCAGGAAGTCGCAGGTTCAAATCCTGTCACCCCGACTCTGTGTTAAACGGTGCAGAAATCTGTATCAAGCGGTGCAGAACTGATCCTTTGCGGGATCTGATTACCCGGTGCAGAACCGATCCCTATCATTCAGGAGTACTAGGCTGTGAAGAGCGCTGTCGAAAACCTCACTCCCACGCGAGTGAAGCTCAACGTGGAGGTCCCTTTCGAGGAACTCAAGCCGAACATCGAAGCTGCCTACAAGACCATCGCCAGCCAGGTGCAGGTTCCGGGTTTCCGCAAGGGCAAAGTTCCCAACAAGCTCATTGACCAGCGCGTTGGACGCGGCTACGTCATAGAGACGGCGATCAACGATGGTTTGAACGGCTTCTACCAGAACGCGGTCCAGGAGACGAAGATCCGCCCCCTGAGCCGGCCCGAGGTGGAAATCACCGAGGTTCCCGATCCCTCAGCGCAGGATGGCCAGCTCCTCTTCACCGTGGAACTAGATGTCCGTCCCGAGATCGAGCTTCCCGAATACTCGGGCCTCGAGGTCACCGTTGAGGCCGCCAAAGCATCCGATGAGGACGTCGTGAAGGCTCTTGACGAGCTCCGCGGACGCTTCGGAACGCTCAAGGAAGTGGACCGTCCCTCGACTGACGGTGACTTCCTCACCCTTGATCTGACGGCAAAGATCGACGGTGAGGAAGTGGATTCCGCCGCTGACATCTCCTACCAGGTTGGCTCCGGCACCATGCTTGAAGGCATGGACGAAGCTGTAACGGGTCTCAGCGCCGGTGAGTCCTCTACCTTCGAGACCACCCTCGCCGGGGGCGAGCACACCGGCAAGACCGCTGAGGTTACGGTCGCCGTGAAGGCAGTCAAGGAGCGCGAGCTCCCTGACGCCAACGATGACTTTGCCCAGCTGGCATCTGAGTTCGATACCATCGATGAGCTGCGCGCCGATCTGGCCAAGCGCTCCGCAGAGGACAAGCTTGTCGAGCAGGGTGTGGAAGCCCGTGACAAGGTGCTCGAGAAGCTTCTGGAGCTCGTTGAGGTTCCGGTTCCGGAGTCGGTCATCGAAGAGCAGCTCGAGCAGCACTTCAACTCTGAGAGCAGCCATTCGGCAGGCGAGGACCACGACACCGAAGAGCACCGCGCAGAGGTTCGCAAGAACACCGAGCAGGCCTTCCGAAATGAGATCGTCCTGGATTCGGTCGCTGAAAAGGAAGAAATCGGCGTCAGCCAGAACGAGCTGATCGACTACATTGTCACCTCGGCCAGCCAGTACGGCATGGAGCCGAACCAGTTTGCGCAGATGCTCGACCAGAGCGGCCAGGTTCCGATGATCGTCGGGGAAGTGCGCCGGCGCAAGGCCTTGGCCAAGGTGTTGGAGCTCGCGGTCGTGACGGACACAAACGGTGAAACAGTGGACCTCTCCGACTTCGTGCGCCCGGCAGGGGACACCGAGCAGGCAGAGGACGAGTCGCCCGTGGAGGACGCTTCCGGTGAGGAAACCGATGCCGCAGTCGTCGAGTCCGACGCTCCGGATGCCGACGCCGCGGATGCGGACGCGGAGTCCACGAAAGCCTAGCTTTCAATCGTTTCAGTAGATGCCGTCAGCCGTGCGCTGGCGGCATCTGCCGTTAAGGGTCCTACTTCCTAACGCCGTCAGCGAACAGCTCAAGGCACGGGAGCAAAACAACAACCAAACAGGTTAGTGTCCAGTGAGAGAAAAACCTGAGTGAGAGGTCAATCAGCAATGGCATCCGAATCCACCACACCGACCATGGCAACTGTTGATCCTGCCAGCCGCGACGACTACATATACAACCGACTCCTCCGGGAGCGCATCATCTGGCTCGGCTCCGAGGTACGTGATGAGAACGCGAACGCCATCTGCTCACAGCTGCTTTTGCTGTCGGCCGAGGATCCCGACAAGGACATCTTCCTTTACATCAACTCACCGGGCGGTTCGGTTACCGCGGGCATGGCTATCTACGACACCATGCAGTTCATCCCGAATGACGTCGTGACGGTCGCCACGGGACTCGCCGCATCAATGGGCCAGTTCCTTCTGTCCTCCGGGACCAAGGGTAAGCGTTACGCCACCCCGCATGCCCGGATCCTTATGCACCAGCCTTCAGGCGGGATCGGCGGCACTGCCTCGGACATCAAGATCCAGGCAGAGCTGATTCTGCACATGAAGCGGGTCATGGCTGAGCTCACCGCAGAGCAGACGGGCCAGTCGGTTGAGACCATCCTCAAGGACAATGACCGCGACAAGTGGTTCACGGCGAAGCAGGCCCTCGAGTACGGGTTCTTCGACCACATCTCGGCCCACGCAGGATCCGTCTCCGGCGGCGGCGGAACCAACCGCGACTAATCCGCTTCAAGCCCACTTCCACTGACCTGCCCACACAGGAGGCACCATGAACCACGATTTCCATGCCGCGGCCGGCGGCCGGGCTCCCGAGCTGCCGAACAACCGCTATGTCCTTCCGCAGTTCGAGGAGCGCACTCCCTACGGCTTCAAGCGCCAGGACCCTTACACCAAGCTGTTCGAGGACCGCATCATCTTCCTGGGCGTCCAGGTCGATGACGCTTCCGCGGACGACGTAATGGCTCAGCTGCTCGTCCTTGAGTCCACTGATCCCGAGCGGGACATCACGTTATACATCAACTCGCCGGGCGGATCCTTTACCGCCATGACGGCCATCTACGACACGATGCAGTTCATCCGTCCCGAAATCCAGACAGTGTGCCTCGGCCAGGCGGCCAGCGCTGCGGCCGTGCTGCTCGCGGCCGGCGCACCCGGCAAACGCCTTGCGCTTCCGAACGCACGCGTGCTTATCCACCAGCCGGCGCTGGGTGGCGGACAGGGCGGCCAGGCATCCGACCTGGAGATCCAGGCCAATGAAGTTATGCGTATGCGAGCCTGGCTCGAGGACACGCTGGCACTGCACAGCGGGAAGACCTCGGAGCAGGTCAACGTTGACATTGAACGGGACAAGATCCTGACTGCCGAAGACGCCAAGGCTTACGGCCTTGTCGATGAGGTACTTACATCACGGAAAATCAGCCCGCCCAAGATCAACAAGCCGTAGCTGCTGCGATGGCGCCCCGTGGTCCCTCCCAACAGGGAAAGACCACGGGCGCCATATAGCTGATTCAGGCCGCCAAGTGGCCTAGAGTGGAACTTAGTCGACGCATGGAGACCGTCCCATCACAGCAGTTGGTAGCGGCCGAAGACTTGGGCGGAACACTACAGGACCACGTTAGGGGACTGACACATGGCTCGCATTGGTGAGAGCACCGATCTACTCAAGTGCTCTTTCTGTGGCAAAAGCCAGAAGCAGGTCCGGAAGCTCATTGCGGGCCCGGGCGTCTACATCTGTGACGAATGCATCGAACTGTGCAACGAGATCATTGAGGAAGAGCTGTCCGAAGTTGCCGACCTCGGCACGTTCGAGTTGCCCAAGCCTCGTGAGATCTTCGACTTTCTGCAGGAATACGTAATTGGGCAAGAGCCCGCCAAGCGGTCGCTCGCTGTGGCTGTCTACAACCACTACAAGCGCATCCAGTCCGGACATACCCCCCGGGCGTCGGCGAACCTCTCGGACGCGTCTCCGGCGGAGGACGTCGAGATAGCGAAGTCCAACATCCTGTTGATCGGCCCGACCGGTTGCGGCAAGACCTACCTCGCGCAGACCCTCGCCCGGCGTCTCAACGTGCCCTTCGCGGTTGCAGACGCCACGGCGCTGACCGAGGCCGGCTACGTTGGCGAGGACGTTGAGAACATCCTCCTGAAGCTCATCCAAGCCGCTGACTATGACGTCAAGAAGGCCGAGCAGGGCATCATCTACATCGATGAAATAGACAAGATCTCGCGCAAGAGCGAGAACCCCTCGATTACCCGGGATGTCTCAGGCGAAGGCGTCCAGCAGGCGCTGCTGAAGATCCTCGAGGGGACCGTAGCTTCCGTGCCGCCGCAGGGCGGACGCAAGCACCCGCACCAGGAATTCATCCAGATCGATACCACGAACGTGCTGTTCATCGTTGCCGGCGCATTCGCCGGTCTCGAGGAGATCATCGGGTCACGGGCAGGGCGGAAGGGTATTGGATTCGGGGCTCCGCTGA
The DNA here is from genome assembly GCF_058269305.1 of Arthrobacter sp. TJ-170. Lineage (NCBI taxonomy): Bacteria > Bacillati > Actinomycetota > Actinomycetes > Micrococcales > Micrococcaceae > Arthrobacter > Arthrobacter sp. TJ-170. The sequence continues at coordinate 41,362 of NZ_JBZCNL010000005.1, forward strand.
GCTCCCTCAAGAACGAGGAAGCGAGCTACGGCGATGTCATGCCGGAGGATCTCCTCAAGTTCGGCTTGATCCCTGAGTTCATCGGACGGCTTCCGGTCATCACCACCGTGACGCACCTCGATCGCCCTGCCCTGATGCAGATCCTCACCGAGCCGAAGAACGCCCTGATGAAGCAGTATCAGAAGATGTTCGCGCTGGACGGCGTTGAGCTCGTATTCGAGCCGCAGGCGCTCGAGGCAATTGCCGATCAGGCTCTTGAGCGCGGAACAGGTGCCCGCGGCCTCCGGGCCATCATGGAGGAGGTACTCCTCCCGGTGATGTTTGACCTGCCGAGCCGCGAGGACATCGCCACAGTGGTGATCAGTGCCGCCGTCGTAGACAAGACCGCTGAGCCCACGCTCATATCTCACGACGTCGTAGCCAAGCGCCGCAACAAGTCAGCCTGACCCGGCTGGAACCACCCGCGGGAATACCCGCAGCCTGCATCAGGGTTGCACGAAGAAGAAGAGACTGCGATCGCAGCCTCTTTCCAAGTAGTTCCCGTGCAACCCAAGGAGTTTTCATGACTGCTGCCACCGAGACCACCAAGAAGGCCGGCTTCTGGTTTGATCCGGTCTGCCCGTTTGCCTGGATCACCTCCCGCTGGATGGGGGAGGTCGAACAGGTCCGTGATGTTTCAGTGGACTGGCGCGTGATGAGCCTGTCCGTCCTCAATGAAGGGCGCGATCTGCCCGAGGACTACCTGGACATGATGAACCGTGCCTGGGGACCTGTCCGGGTAATTATCGCCGCCTCAGAGCTGCACGGCCCCGAGAACATCAAGAAGCTCTATGACGCCATGGGCAGCCGGATCCATGGCGGTGGCAACGCGGACTACCAGGCGGTAATCCGGGAGGCACTTGAGGAGACCGGCCTTCCGGCATCGTTGGCTGAGTACGCCACGAGCAAGGAGTACGACGCGCAGCTTCGGGCATCGCACAAGGAAGGAATCGACCAGGTGGGCGATGAGGTAGGAACGCCGGTAGTCGCGTTCGAAGGTACTGCCTTCTTCGGCCCGGTGCTCACCCGCATCCCCCGCGGAGAAGAAGCCGGACGCATCTTCGATGGTGCGGTGATGATGGCGGAATTCCCAGAGTTCTTTGAGCTGAAGCGCTCCCGCACCTCAAGCCCGTCCTTCGAATAAGACGGTCGCTAAAGCTCGTCACGCCAAGAGGAAGCCCTTCCAGCGCATCGCTGGAAGGGCTTCCTCTTGCGTCCGGCCCGGATCAGGATGGGTTTGCGGCTTCTTCCGCCGGAGCCAGACGGACCTCGCTTACCGACAGATCACCGTCGTGAACGCGGAGTTCTATTTCGGTTGCATTGCCGGCCGCACTCAGGTCGGATAGCGCAGCCTCGAGCTGGCGAACCTGCGCGTCCGATCCGCTGATGACCGCTGAGAGCACCTCCGTGCGCTGCTTGACCTTGGCCTCTGACTTCGCCTTCCGCAGACCCCCCAGCGCGGCACCGACAGTGGCGAGCATGCCGGTATCCGCGTCCAATGCAGCAGAGGTAAGTGACCCGGCCGAGGGCCACGGTGCACGGTGAACCGATCCATGCCGCCACCAGCTCCATACCTCTTCGGTGGCGAAGGGGAGGACAGGGGCGAAGAGGCGGAGCAGCCGGTCGAGGGTTGTGGCCAGAGCGGCCAGTACTGACGCTTTCTGCGCATCTCCCGCGCTCCCATAGGCTCGGTCCTTGATGAGCTCGACATAGTCGTCGGTGAACGACCAGAAGAAGGTCTCAGTCAGCTGCAGTGCCCGCGCGTAGTCGTACTTCTCAAATGCAGCAGTGGCCTGCTGCACCACCTCGTCAAGCGAAGCCAGCAGGGAACGGTCGAGTGGATTGGTGACCGTCGCTGTATCCTCCGCGACGATGTCCGCTTCCGTCGCACCGAGACCAAGCACGAACTTGGAGGCGTTCAATAGCTTGATGGCAAGCCGGCGGCCGATCTTCATCTGTGCGATTTCGTAGGCGGTGTCTGCGCCGAGTTTCGCGGATGCTGCCCAGTAGCGAACGGCGTCGGAACCGAACTGGTCCAGGGCATCGGTGGGAACGACAACGTTGCCCTTGGACTTGGACATTTTCTTGCGGTCCGGGTCCAGGATCCAGCCGGAGATCGCGGCGTGCTTCCACGGTGCGGAATCCAGGATTGAATCTGCGCGCACCACAGAGGAGAACATCCAGGTGCGGATGATGTCGTGTCCCTGCGGGCGCAGGTCGAAGGGGTAGACCTTGGCGAACAGGTCCTCGTCCCGGGACCAGCCACCTATGATCTGAGGCGAAAGGGACGATGTTGCCCACGTATCCAGGACGTCCGGATCTCCCATGAACCCGCCCGGCTGATCCCGCTGGGCCTCATCAAAGCCTGGAGCAGGTTCTGCTGCCGGATCCACGGGGAGCATTTCGTCCGAAGGGAGGATCGGGTTCTCGTAATCCGGCGTCCCACTGTCATCGAGCGCATACCAGACAGGGAAAGGCACGCCGAAGAACCGCTGGCGGGAGATCAACCAATCGCCGTTGAGGCCCTCGATCCAGTTCTCGTAGCGGCTGCGCATGAACGAGGGATGGAAATCGATCTCACGGCCACGGGCGATCAGGCGTTCCCTGCGATCGGCGTCCCTTCCACCATTACGGATATACCACTGGCGGCTCGTGACGACCTCCAGGGGCTTGTCGCCCTTCTCGAAGAAGTTCACGGGATGGGAGATCTTCTTCGGCTCGCCGTCCAGAAGATTCGCCTCAGTGAGCATCTCTGCCACGGCTTCCTTCGCCGAGAACACGGTCTTGCCGGCGATGCGGGCGTAGTTGTCCCGGCCCGCCGCCGTTGTAATCCAGTCCGGTGTGTCGGCGATGATGCGGCCGTCGCGGCCGACGATCGCACGCGTGGGCAGTTCAAGCTCGCGCCACCAGGTGACGTCGGTGAGGTCACCGAAAGTACAGACCATGGCGATACCGGCGCCCTTGTCAGGCTTGGCGAGCGGATGCGCCTTAACCTCAACCTCCACGCCGAACACGGGAGAGGTCACGGTCTTGCCGAAGAGAGGCTGGTAGCGCTCGTCATCCGGGTGTGCCACGAGGGCCACGCAGGCAGCGAGGAGTTCGGGGCGGGTGGTCTCGATGTGGATCTGCGTGCCGTCCGCCGCCTCGAAGGGATAGCGGTAGTAGGCCCCGGGTACCTCACGGTCCTCAAGCTCAGCCTGCGCGACGGCAGTGCGGAAAGTGACGTCCCAGAGCGTGGGGGCTTCGGCGAGGTAGGCGTCGCATTGCTTGAGGTTCGCCAGGAATGCCCTCTGAGACACGGCACGGGAGGTCGAGTCGATCGTGCGGTAGGTGAGGTTCCAGTCCACGGACAGCCCGAGGGACAGGAAGAGGTTTTCGAAGACTTTCTCGTCCTCGACGGCGAGTTCCTCACAGAGCTCAATGAAATTGCGCCGGGAGACGACGTCGAAATCGCGCTGGTTCTTCGCGGGCTGGGCCGGCGGGCGGTAGTCGGAGTTGTACGGCACGGACGGATCGCAGCGCACGCCGTAGTAGTTCTGCACACGCCGTTCGGTGGGGAGGCCGTTGTCATCCCAGCCCATCGGGTAGAAGACGTTCTTGCCGGTCATGCGCTGGTAACGCGCAATGACGTCAGTCTGCGTGTAGGAGAACACATGGCCCACGTGCAGGGAACCGGAGGCGGTGGGGGGCGGGGTGTCGATCGAGTAGACGTTCTCGCGCGACGTCTCGGTGTTGAAGGTGTACGTTCCCTCGGTGCGCCAGCGCTCGTTCAGGGCGGCTTCCAGGCCCTCAAGCGCGGGCTTGTCGGGAACGTTGATGGGGGCGGGTGTGGGCGTGTCTGTACCCTCGTTGATGTGTGCCATGGATCAATTGTTCCATGCTGGCTGTCCCGACCTGCGTCGGCGCCGCTTGTGGGCTAGTTTGAGTCCATGACAGGACAGGACAGGGCAGCGGTTGTAACCGGAGCGAGCTCCGGGATTGGTGAAGCCACCGTTCGCCGGCTGGCGGCGGACGGCTGGCGTGTGTGGGCGGTTGCCCGTCGTGCGGACAGGCTGGAACGGCTCGCCGAAGAGACCGGAGCAGTGCCGGTGGCTCTGGACATTACCGACGACGACGGCATTGCCCGCCTGGTCGGGCGCGTCACCGAAGCAGGGGGCATCGACACCCTGATCAACATCGCCGGCGGCGCGCGCGGCACGGATTGGGTGGCAAATGCGCGCACCGAGGACTGGGAATGGATGTACGGCGCGAACGTCCTCGGAACCATGAAGCTGATTCGTGCCTTCCTGCCGATGCTTCGGAAACACGGGCAGGGCACCGTGGTGAACCTGACGTCGACGGCGGCACTGGTCGCCTACGAGGGCGGCGGCGGTTACAACGCCGCCAAGGCGGCCCAGCGGGCGATGACCCGGGCACTGCGGCTCGAGGAGGTCGAGCACAACGTGCGGGTGGTGGAGGTCCTCCCCGGCATGGTCCATACGGAAGAGTTCTCGCTCAATCGGCTGGGCGATGAATCGGCGGCGGAGAAGGTTTACGCCGGCGTCGAGAACCCGCTCACGGCGGCCGACGTGGCCGACGTCGTCGCCTATGCGGTCTCCGTCCCGCACCACGTCAATCTGGACGAGATTGTTGTCCGGCCGCTGGCGCAGGCGGCCGCGCACAAGGTGATCCGAAGGGGCTAACCCTGGCCGTGCCAAGGGCGAGTTGTATGGTTCGCTCAATACAACGCCGCCAGCTAGAATTGATGCAGCAGCAGTGACCCGGCCATCACCGGTGAGCTTCCGGAAGAACGCCCGTCGCCTGAGTTGGTAGGCATGGATTAGTAGAACCGGACGGGTAAGCCCGTGACAGCAGACATGAAGCGGCTTGCGCCGTTCCTCCCGGATACGGGAGGGGGCGCGGGCAAGCGAGGTGGTACCGCGGGTCCGCGGCCGGAGCTTCGGCGCCGGTGTGGGATTCGTCCTTGCAGAATGACCGCCCCTGCCCGCCGAATTTCTTGCCAGCTTCAGGACACACCACATGTCACAGATCTATCCCAAGGCCTCCGCCGCAGATCCGGCTGTCTCCGGCTCTGCCTCCCCGCGGTTCCCCGAGCTTGAGGAACGCGTCCTCACCTACTGGGAGAAGGACGGCACCTTCCAGGCGTCCATCGACCAGCGCGGCTCTGACTTGCCCGGTGGCCAGCACGGCTCAAACGAGTTCGTCTTCTACGACGGGCCTCCCTTTGCGAACGGACTGCCTCACTACGGGCACCTGCTGACCGGGTACGCCAAGGACCTCGTGGGGCGTTACCAGAGTCAGCGCGGCCGCCGGGTAGAGCGCCGCTTCGGCTGGGACACCCACGGACTTCCCGCGGAGCTCGAAGCGATGAAGCAGCTCGGAATGAGCGACAAGAAGCAGATCGAAGCCATGGGCATCGACAAGTTCAATGACGCGTGCCGCGCCTCGGTCATGAAGTACGCGGGGGAGTGGCGTGACTACGTCACCCGCCAGGCCCGTTGGGTGGACTTCGAAAATGACTACAAGACGCTGAATGTCGATTACATGGAGTCCGTGCTCTGGGCCTTCAAGACCCTGCACACCAAGGGCCTCACGTACAACGGTTACCGGGTGCTGCCGTACTGCTGGAAGGACGAGACGCCGCTCTCCAACCATGAGCTGCGTATGGACGACGACGTCTATCAGGACCGTCAGGACCAGACCGTCACCGTGAGTTTCCCGATCATCGCCGGCGAGGCGGCCCTGTCCCGGGAGCTTGCCGGCGTCGAGGCGCTTGCCTGGACCACGACGCCCTGGACGCTGCCCACCAACGCGGCACTCGCCGTTGGGCCTGATATCCACTACGCGCTCGTGCCGGGAGCCGGGGATCTCGAAGGGCGCCGCTTCCTCATCGCCGAGGAACTGCTGTCCGGCTACGCGAAGGACTTCGGGTATGCCTCCGTCGAGGAGGCGCGCGCCGCCGTCGCCGGTACCCACCGCGGCACCGAACTCGGCGGCCTCGAGTATCAGCCGCTCTGGGACTACTACACGGATCCCGAGCGGGGCGGCTACCGCAATGCCTTCCGGTTCCTGGTGGCCGACTACGTTACGACGACGGACGGTACCGGCATTGTGCACCAGTCGCCGGCATACGGTGAAGAAGACCAGAAGATCTGTGAGGACGCCGGTATCCAGGTGATCCTCTCAGTCGACGAGGGCGCGCGCTTCCTCCGGACCTTTGAGGACGGACCGCTGGCGGACATTGTCGGGGTCCAGGTCTTCGAAGCGAACAAGACCATCACCCGGGTCCTGCGTGACAGCGGCAGGCTTGTCCGCCAGGCAAGCTACGTCCACAGCTACCCGCACTGCTGGCGCTGCCGCAACCCGCTCATCTACCGTGCGGTGTCGTCCTGGTTCGTTGAGGTCACGAAGATCAAGGACCGTATGGTCGAGCTGAACCAGCAGATCAACTGGATCCCGGACAACGTCAAGGACGGCCAGTTCGGCAAGTGGCTGGAGAACGCGCGCGACTGGTCAATCAGCCGCAACCGCTACTGGGGCAGCCCGATCCCCGTCTGGGTATCGGATGATCCGAACTATCCGCGCACCGACGTGTACGGCTCTCTCGCGGAAATCGAGCGGGACTTCGGGCGCCTGCCCCGCAACTCGGCCGGCGAGGTGGACCTTCACCGGCCATTCATCGACGAGCTGACCCGCCCCAACCCGGACGATCGCCGGAGCCCTGAGGAGGGCCGGTCGACCATGCGCCGGGTGGCCGATGTACTGGACGTGTGGTTCGACTCAGGATCCATGCCGTACGCGCAGGTCCACTACCCGATGCAGAATGAGGACTGGTTCGAGTCCCACAACCCTGCCGACTTCATCGTCGAGTACATCGGCCAGACGCGCGGCTGGTTTTACACGCTGCACATCCTGGCTACGGCGCTGTTCGACCGGCCGACGTTCAAGAACGTCATCAGCCACGGCATCGTTCTCGGCTCGGACGGTCAGAAGATGTCCAAGAGCCTGCAGAACTACCCCGATGTGTCCGAGGTTCTGGACCGCGACGGCTCGGACGCCATGCGCTGGTTCCTGATGGCCTCCCCGATCCTCCGTGGCGGAAACCTCGTCGTGACCGAGCAGGGCATCCGCGACGGCGTCCGGCAGGTCATCCTGCCGCTGTGGAACGTATGGCACTTCTTCCGCCTCTACACGAATGCGGCAGCGGGGGGAACTGGGTACGAGGCGAAAACCGTTGACGCAGAGACCGCTGAAACACTGGTCGAGCCGCTGGACCGCTACATCCTCGCGTACACGGGGAATTTGGTGGAGGACATGACGGCCTCCCTCGACGCCTTCAACATCAGCGATGCGTGTGAAGCGCTGCGCCGCTACCTGGACACGCTCACCAACTGGTACGTCCGCCGTGGCCGGCAGCGGTTCTTCGACGAGGACACCGATGCTTTCGACGTCCTCTTCACCTGTCTCGAGGCAGTCAGCAGGGTCGCAGCGCCGCTGCTTCCGCTCGTTACCGAGGAAATCTGGCGAGGCCTTACCGGCGGCCGCTCGGTACATCTGACCGACTGGGCGTCGTCGTCGTCGTTCGCTGCTGCGCCGGAACTGGTGGAGCGGATGGAGCGGACCCGGCAGATCTGTTCCACGGGTTCGAGCCTGCGGAAGGCCGCGAACCTCCGCGTGCGCCTGCCGCTCTCCGAGCTCACCGTCGTCGCTCCGCACGCAGCCGATTTGGACGGACAGTACCGGGCAATCATCGCGGATGAACTGAACATCAAGGCCGTCCGCCTGATCGACTCCGCCGATGCGTCCCCAGAGGAATTCGGTATCTCGCAGAAGCTCGTGGTCAACGCCCGCGCCGCCGGTCCGCGGCTCGGCAAGAACGTCCAGACCGCCATCAAGGCAGCCAAGGCGGGGGACTGGGTCGTGGACGACGCCGGCGCGGTCACCGCGGGCGGGTTGGCACTGGAGCCCAGCGAGTACACGCTGGAAACCGTAGTCGAGAGCGACGACGCCGCAGGTGGAAGCACCGCAGTGACGGTGCTGCCGGGCGGGGGCTTCCTCGTGCTCAACACCGAGGTCACCCCCGAACTGGCGGCGGAGGGCACAGCGCGCGACATCATCCGGTCCATCCAGCAGGCGCGCCGCGACGCTGACCTTCACATCAGCGATCGGGTGGTCACCACAGTCGAGGCCGATGCAGAGACGCTGTCCGCCCTTGAGGCCCACGTTGAGCTGGTCAAGCAGGAAACATTGACGAATGCACTTGAGCTCGTCGTTGCGGCATCACCGCAGGCAGACGGTGTTTCGGTGAGAGTGGAGCGGCAGGCATGAATCCCGAGATGAACCAGGACGGTAACCAGACCGAAAGCGGCCAGGGTGGAACCGGCTCAATTGACCAGTTCTCGGTCGAAAGCGTCTACGCCGAACTGCTGAGCCGGGCACCGGAAAACAAGATGGAGCCCCGCATGGCTCCACTGTTCCGGGCGATGGAGATCCTGGGCGAGCCGAACAAGGCCGTCCCGATCATCCACATCACCGGTACCAACGGCAAAACCTCAACGGCGCGGATGATCGAGGGCCTCCTGCGGGCGCATGATCTGCGTACCGGCCGGTACACCAGTCCTCACCTCTCGCGCGTGACGGAGCGGATCAGCATCGACGGCGATCCCGTCTCGGATGAGACGTTCGTGCGCGTCTGGGATGAGATCCGGCCCTACCTGCAGATCGTCGATTCCGAACTGGATGCATCGGGTGAACCGCGGTTGACCTACTTTGAATGCGTCACCATCCTCGCATTTGCCGTCTTCGCGGACGAGCCGGTGGACGTTGCCATCATCGAGGTGGGGCTAGGAGGCATCACTGATGCCACGAACGTCGGCGATGGCGTCGTGTCAGTCGTGACACCGATCTCCCTCGACCACACTGAGCTTCTGGGCGACACGCCCGGGGAGATCGCCATCGAGAAGGCCGGGATCATCAAGCCGGGCGGATTCCTCATCAGCGCTGCGCAGCCAGCCGACGCGGCTCAGGTGCTGCTGGAAAAGGCGCGTGAAACCGGCGTCGAGTTCCGGTTCGAGGGAGTTGAGTTCGGTGTGGAGGACCGGCGCATCGCCGTCGGCGGTCAACAGGTGACGTTGGCCGGAATCGCGGGCCGCTACGAGGACCTGCTCGTTCCGCTCCACGGCGAGCACCAGGCACAGAATGCGGCCGTCGCCGTGGCCGCCGTGGAGGCGTTCCTCGGCGGCGGGTCACGGGAGCTCGATACCGACGTTGTACGGGACGGGCTGGGCGCCGTCACCTCACCGGGCCGGCTGGAACTGGTGCGCACCGCCCCCAGCATCCTCGTGGACGCGGCCCACAACCCTTCCGGCGCCCGGGCGTCGGCCAAGGCGATCAGTGAGGCCTTCGAATTCAGCAAACTCGTTCTGGTGTTCGGTGCCCTCGGGGACAAGGACGCCGGAGCCATCCTCAGCGAACTGCATGATGAACTCGGCGGGGTGCTCGAGGACATCTGCCTGACCCAGTCGACCTCACCGCGCGCCATACCTGCCGAGGAGCTGCGGCGGGTGGCGCTCAGCGCAGGTTTCGCCGACAATCGCATCCACGTTGCCGAGCGTCTGGACGATGCCCTCGAGTGGGCCGTCATGGCCGTCGAGGAGGGCGGCGAGCTCGGTGGCGGCATCCTGGTGACGGGTTCAATCACAGTGGTGGGCGAGGCCCGCACACTCCTGGGCAAGTAGGGAGGGTCCATGGCTCGCCAGACCAAAGCGCAGCGTGAGTGGCGCCCCGGAATGCCGAAGAAGCGGCGCTCCATCAAGGTGATGTTCGCGTCCACGGTGCTTCTGCTCGAAGCCTTCGTGGTCCTGTTCGCGACCCTGGTGGTCTTCGGTCTCCGTTCGGACACCATCCCGGTGGGCGTGATCCTGGGCGTCGGGCTCGCGCTCAGCGTTGCGCTTATCGCCGCCTGCGCACTGCTCACGAAGCCTTATGGAATATTGCTCGGCTGGGTGTTGCAGGTCCTGATCATCGCAACGGGCATTGTGGAACCGATGATGTTCATAGTCGGCGTCCTCTTCGCGCTCACCTGGCTGTACGGGATTCGCACCGGTGCGCGGTTGGACCGCGAGAACGCGGAGCGGGACCGGGCGCAGGCCGAGTGGGAGCGCGCGAACCGCGCCGACGACGACGGCGGTCCGCAGGCCGTTTAGTAGAGTCGACGTGGACCTGACCGGATCACCGGTCAAAGCAAGACATAATCGGAGGAGCAAAATTGAGTGCAGAGCGGACCCTGATACTGGTCAAGCCCGACGGCGTTGCCCGCGGGTTGTCCGGGACAATCCTTTCCCGGGTGGAGGCCAAGGGCTACAAACTTGTCGACCTGAAGCTGGTTAGCGCCACCCGCGACATCCTGGAAGCGCACTACGCCGAGCATGTGGGCAAGCCCTTCTATGAGCCACTCGTCGAGTTCATGCTGAGCGGCCCCGTGGTTGCTGCAGTCTTCGAGGGCGAACGCGTCATCGAAGGCTTCCGCTCGCTGGCCGGAACTACGGAACCGACGACGGCGGCGCCCGGGACCATCCGCGGTGACTTTGGCCGCGACTGGGGACTTAAGGTTCAGCAGAACCTCGTGCACGGGTCAGATTCGGCCGAATCGGCTGAGAAGGAAATCTCGATCTGGTTCAGCTGACTCCAGCGCGGCGTTTCTGACTTCCGCCTGAGCCCCCGGACTGATTGGTAGCGTGGTGCCATGACTGAATACCGCAGACTTGGCACATCAGGCTTGAGTGTTTCGGTGGTCGGCCTGGGGTGCAACAACCTGGGCCGGACCGGGACCCCTTCTGAATCGCAGCGAGGCGCCGCCGCCGTCGTGACTGCCGCCCTGGAAGCAGGAATCACCCTGTTCGACGTCGCGGATTCCTACGGCCGGTCTCCCGGCGTCAGCGAGGAACTTCTCGGTCGTGCATTGGGCCGGAACCGTGACGACGTGGTCGTTGCCACCAAGTTCGGACTTGATCTCAAAGGCGCCAACGGTCCGGACTGGGGCGCGCGTGGCTCGCGGCGCTACATCCTGAAGGCTGTGGAAGCTTCACTGAAGCGGCTGAACACGGACTGGATCGACCTTTACCAGTACCACGCACCGGATCCGTCGACGCCGGTGGACGAGACCCTCACTGCGCTGGACCAGCTCGTCCAGAGCGGAAAAGTGCGTTACATCGGGCACTCGAACTTCGCCGGCTGGCAGGTAGCGGAGGCCGAGTATGTCGCTCGCCAGCTCGGTACAACGCGATTCATCTCCGCACAGAACCACTACAACCTGCTGGAGCGCGCGGTCGAGCGCGAGGTTGTTCCGGCGGCGCAGTCCTACGGGCTGGGCCTTCTCCCATACTTCCCGCTGGCCAATGGGCTGCTGACCGGAAAGTACGCCGCGGGGGACGCACCCGCGGGCAGCCGACTGACACACACCCGGACCAATCTGCTCGACCAGGCGAATTGGGAGCAGTTAGCTAACTTCAGCGCGTATGCCCGTGCACGCTCCCTGACCGAGCTGGAAGTCGCGTTCTCCTGGCTTGCGAGCCGACCCACCGTGTCCAGTGTGATCGCGGGAGCAACAAAACCCGAGCAGGTTCGGCAGAATGCCGAGGCAGCCCGATGGGTTCCCTCCGCGGCTGACCTCGACGAACTGGATTACATCTTTCCGTCGGGGGCGTAACGGGATCTGGCCTGAACACATCGAGCGGGCAGCAGTGACCTCTTTTCTGCGAGTGGTGGTCATCGCTGCCCGCTCGGTGCGTTTGCAGCCCTCAGGTCAGTGAAAGGTCTTCCCATTGACGCGCGTCGACGCTCCCACCCTGTCGAGGTAGGGCGTGATGCCGCCGAGGTGCATGGGCCACCCCGCACCAAGGATCATGCAGAGATCGATGTCCTCCGGCGCCGTGGCGACACCCTCCGCGAGCATACGGCCGATCTCGTCGGCGAGGGCATCCTGCGTGCGCCGGAGCACCTCCTCGCTCGACGACGGTGACGTGCCGAAAGTGAGCATTGCAAGCGTGGATTCGGGCACTACGTCGTTGCCGGCGTCGTCCTGTTCCCACAGTCCCTTCTTCCCGGTGTCGATCAGGATCTGTTGGTTGCGGGAGAGGTAGAAGCGGTCGCCGAAGGCGGTATGCAGTGACTCCTGCACATGCTGGCCCACCGGCAGGCCTACAAGCGCGAGCAGCTTGAAGGGCGTCATGGGTAGGCCCATGGAGCGCAGCGCATTGTCCGCGGTGGCCGCATCGGCGCCTTCATCGAACGCAGCGGTGATCTCTCCGAACATGCGCCCAAGTATCCGGTTCACCACGAAGGCCGGAGCATCCTTCACGAGCACCGCGTTCTTCTTGAGTTCCTTGCCGACGGCGAACGCAGTTGCGAGCACCTCATCAGCGGTGCGCGGCGCCTTCACAATCTCGAGCAGGGGCATGGCGGCGACCGGGTTGAAGAAGTGGAAGCCGACGACCCTCTCCGGATGCTGGAGGTCTTCAGCCATGGCGGCGACAGAGAGCGACGAAGTGTTGGTCGCCAGGATGCACTCGGCGGAGACCACCTGCTCAACTTCAGCGAAGACTGCCTTCTTGACGCTCAGCTCCTCGAATACTGCCTCGATGACGAAGTCGGCGTCGGCGAAGACGTCCTTCGAGACCGACCCGGAGACGAGCGACTTGATGCGATTGGCCTTGTCGGGGGAGAGCCGCTTCTTTGCCACCATCTTGTCGGCTTCCGAGTGAACCCAGCGCACCCCCTTGTCCACCCGAGTCTGATCAATGTCGGTGAGGACAACAGGAACGCTCAGTTGACGGGCAAACAGCAGTGCGAGCTGGCTGGCCATCAGGCCGGCTCCCACCACACCGACCTTGGTTACGGGCCGGGCCAGCGATCGGTCCGGTGCGCCTGCCGGGCGCTTCGCCCGCTTCTGTACGAGGTCGAGGAAGGCATACACCGTGTCGTGGAACTGGGGCGTGAGCATCAGCTCAGTCAGGGCTTCGCATTCGGCCGCAGCGGACTCTGCCTGCGTCCGGTCCCTGGCCGCCTCGAAGAGGTCCAGAACCTTGCCGGGCGCAGGAGCGGCGTTCGAGGTCTTTGCCTCCACGAACGCGCGGCCGGCCGCGGCTGCCGCTTCCCACTCGCCGTCGTCGTACTGTGACAGTGCAGCGCGACGCTCCGCTATGTCGGAAGAGTCAGCCAGAGCGTCAGCCGCCCAGCGGACTGACTCCTCGAGGAAATCAGCCGGTTCGAACAGTGCGTCAGCGATACCGACCTCATAGGCTGAGCGCCCGTCGAGGGTGCGGTTGTTGCTCAGCGGATTCTCGATCATGATCTTCACTGCGGCGCGGGGGCCGGTCAGCCGGGGAAGCCGGTAAACCCCTCCCCATCCCGGAACCAGACCGATGAAGGCCTCGGGGAGCCCAATACCGTTCGCGCCGGTTGAGACGGTGCGGAAGTCCGCGGCCAGGGCGATCTCGAGTCCGCCGCCCAGAGCCACACCGTTGATGAAGGCGAAGCTCGGGACACCAAGGGAACCGAGGAGGTTGTACGCTGTATGGCCAAGTTCCGCCATAAGGCGACCGTGTTCGGCAACCTTCAGTGATTTGACCGTGGACAGGTCCGCTCCCGCTGCAAGGAAGTACGGCTTGCCGGTCAGCCCCACTGCCGCGATATCACCTGCCGCCGCACGGGCCCGCAGGCTCTCGAGCGTTCGGCCGAACTCAATGAGCGTGCTGGGTCCCAGTGTTGTGGGCCGGTTATGATCCAGCCCATTGTCGAGGGTGATGAGTGCCATTGTTCCGGCGCCGCCGGGAAGCGGGACATCCTCCACGAGCGAGTGCGTAATGACTTCGTCCGGGACCAGGGCAGCCAATTCCTCGAAGCGATCGAAACTCATGATGCTTCCTCCGTCGTGTTTCCTGAGTAGTCTGCGTGGTGCGGGTTCTCCCAGATGACGGTTCCGCCCATGCCCAGTCCGACACACATGGTGGTTATGCCGTAGCGGACCTGCGGGTCTTCTTCGAACTGCCGCGCCAACTGAGTCATGAGGCGCACTCCCGAAGAGGCAAGAGGGTGCCCTACCGCGATGGCTCCGCCATAGCGGTTCACGCGGGGGTCATCGTCGGAAATGCCGAAGTGGTCGAGGAATGACAGGACCTGGACCGCGAACGCTTCGTTGATCTCGAACAGGCCGATGTCATCGATTGTCAGGCCGGCCTGGTTCAGCGCCTTTTCGGTAGCCGGAACGGGGCCGATGCCCATGACCTCCGGTTCGACGCCGGCGAACGCGTAGGCGACCAGGCGCATCTTCACGGGAAGCCCCAGTTCGGCTGCGGCATCAGCGGAAGCAAGCAGCGCCGCCGTGGCGCCGTCGTTCAACCCTGCCGCGTTGCCGGCAGTGACCCGCCCGTGAGGGCGGAACGGCGTGCGGAGCGTTGCGAGGTCCTCGACCGTTGTGCCCGGCCGCGGCGGCTCGTCATGCTGGCTCAAAGTCCAGCCGGAGCCCGGCTTTCTGCCGGCAACGGCAACGAGATCCGGCTGGATCTGGTTCCGTTCATATGCTGCCGCGAGCTTGTTCTGACTTGCTGCCGCATACGAGTCGGCGCGTTCCCTGGTGATTGCCGGAAACCGGTCGTGCAGGTTTTCGGCGGTGTTGCCCATGTTCAGTGCTGCGGGATCCACCAGGCGTTCGGAGAGGAACCGCGGGTTGGGATCTGTACCTGAACCCATGGGGTGGTTGCCCATATGTTCAACACCGCCTGCCACGACCACGTCATAGGCGCCGAATGCGATTCCCGAGGCCGTCGTTGTCACGGCGGTCATGGCGCCGGCGCACATGCGGTCGATGGCGAATCCAGGCACGGTTCGCGGCAGTCCCGACAGAAGGGCCGCGGTACGGCCGATGGTCAAACCCTGGTCGCCCGTCTGCGTGGTGGCCGCGATGGCGACGTCGTCGATCCGTTGGGGCGGCAGGGAAGGATTGCGCCTCAGGAGCTCCCGTATGCACTTGACCACCAGGTCATCCGCCCTGGTGCCGGCGTGAATCCCTTTTTCTCCGGCCTTCCCGAACGGGGTCCGGACGCCGTCAACGAAGACGACATCCCTGATCTGTTGCCGTGCTGCTGTCGCTGGTGTAGGCACAATCGCTCCTCATCGAGTTACCGGGACAGCCCTTATGTTACTCGCCGGTAACATCACGCTGCAACATGCGGTGCCTAGTGCGTCGGCGCCTTCTGTTGCTTCGATTGTTTCGATTGGAGGGGGTCCGGATCGAGGAACGCCACCGTGATCACCGCTGCCACCTGCTCAATCTGCCAGGCGCGGGCCCCGAGGTCAGCCAGCGCGACAGAAATCGAGTCGAGATCGATCGGCATCGGCGGACGCCATGCGAGCCGCCGCAAATAGTCAGGCGTCAACAGGTTCTCCACCGGCATGTTCAGTTTCTCGGCAACCGCTGTGATACGCGGTTTAGCAGTCTGAAGGCGTGCAGCAGCGGCCGGATCCTTCTCCGGCCACACCCGGGGCGGGGGCGGAGCATTCGTAGGGAGCTGGAGTTCGGGGAGATCACGGGTTGTACGCGCCGCCGAGATGCATCGTAGCCACCGCGGCGCTTCCCTTTGGGCTGCTCGTCCGTGGAAACCGTTGACGGCCAGCAGCTGAGGGACCGTTTGCGGCATTGCCTTCGCCGCGGCCACAATCGCGGCGTCAGGAATCAGGCGTCCGGGAGCGACGTCGCGCTTCTGCGCCAGCATCTCCCTCTCCTGCCACAGTTCGCGTACAGCGGCGAGCTGCCGCCGGTCGCGGACCTGATGAACGCCGGACGTTCGCCGCCAGGGATCGGTTTTCGGCGCCGACGGCGGGCTGGAGCGGATGTACTCGAACTCTTCCTCGGCGATCTGTTGCTTGCCGCCCTCGACCAGCACCTCGGTAAGCCGGTCACGAAGCTCAACCAGCACCTCCACGTCCAGGGCTGCATAGCGGAGCCATGGTTCAGGCAATGGGCGCTGGGACCAATCTGCGGCGGAATGTTCCTTGGCGAGGGTGAAGCCGAGCAGATGCTCAATGACCGCGGCCAATCCGACGCGGGGAAAGCCTGCCAGCCGGGCTGCAAGCTCGGTGTCGAACAGTTTGTCCGGCCACATTCCGAGCTCGGAAAGACACGGCAGATCCTGCGACGCCGCATGCAGGATCCATTCCACGCCCGAGAGTGCTTCATTAAGAATGCGCAGGTCCGGGAATGGTTCCGGGTCAATCAGCCATGTTCCGGCGCCTTCCCTGCGAATCTGCACCAGGAAAGCACGCTGCCCGTAGCGGAAGCCGGACGCGCGTTCCGCGTCCACGCCTGCCGGGCCCGTCCCGGAAGCGAGCGCACGTGCCGCCCGTTCCAGACCTGCCTGGGTGTCGATGACGAAGGGAACGCCGTCCTGCGGTTCATCAAGAAGCGGCAGGACAGGGGTCGGATCGGGAGTGGATGCGCCGTCGCCTGGGATGCGGCTGTCAGGCTCGGAGTGCACGGTCATGATGATGCAAGTCTAACCGGGTGACCCGGAAGATCCGGGGAATCTCTGCGTGTGCGCGGTGACGGGGCTGTAGTAGCGATGGGGTTCTAGTTCCGGCGCCGGTTCGGTAGTGCCGCCACGCCCTCCGGCAGAGGAGGAAGACCAGCGAAGGTGCACACCATATCCGCCCACGCCTCCAGGTGTTTCTGGACGCTGCCCGATTCGGGAGTCCAGGATGCCCGCAGCTCAATGTCGATGGTGTCCGTGCGGTCGGCCAGGGACCCGTAACTCTCAGACAGTATGCGCGTCGCCGTGCCTCCGGCGGACCTGTAGGTGGCGTCATGGTTCTGCAGTGCCTCGACCAACCAGGTCCACGCTACCGATCCGAGCAGTGCGTCATTGCCCATATCCGGCTCCAGCTGAGCGCGGATGTAAGTGACGATGCGGAACGTTCCATCCCAGACTTCGGAGCCTTCGGGATCGTAGAGGAGGATGAATCGGCCGGTGGCGAGCTCTTCGGCATGGTCATGCTGGAAGGCGGCCCGAGCCGGCCCGTGGACGGGAAGCGGACCGGGCTGGGCATCCTGCAGTACTTCGGCTCCAAGCGCCACTGCGTAGGGCGCGAGGCGGGAGGGAGCCGGAATCTCGTCGAGGCGAAGCTCGTTGCGGCATCTCGCCTGCCGTAAATCGGCCAGGGCTTTAAGGAATTCAGGGGGAACCTGCGAGAGGTCACCAATTGCACTCACCTTCGCAGGTTAAACCCAAATCGGCTTCCCGTGCGGACAGCCACGCCGCACAGGCGGGCAAACAGGCGCTGTTCAGGCCGAATGGCAGAAATCAGGCGCTGCCGGCTTCGCGGCGGATGGCCTCCGCGAAAGCATCGACGTCCTCTGGAGTCGTGTCGAAGGTGCACATCCACCGAACCTCGCCGGTCGCCTGGTTCCAGTCGTAGAAGCGGAACTGTTCCCGAATCCGGTCTGCGGCTCCAGAGGGGAGGATGGCGAAGACTGCGTTCGCCGTCGTCGCCTGGGTGAGCTTGACGCCGTTGATTTCGGAGACGGCAGCGGTGAGGCGCGCCGCCATGGCGTTGGCATGTGCGGCTGAGCGCAACCACAGGCCATCTTCCAGCAGTGCGACCAACTGCGCGGACACGAACCGCATCTTGGAAGCGAGCTGCATATTCATCTTCCGGAGGTACTCCAGGCCGGTTGCTGCAACCGGGTTGAGCACGACCACGCATTCACCGAACATGAGTCCGTTCTTCGTCCCGCCGAACGACAGGATGTCCACTCCGGCGTCTCTGGTGAAGCTTCGCAGCGGCACGTCAAGCGCGGCAGCGGCGTTGGCGATGCGGGCTCCGTCCATGTGGAGATGCATGCCCCTGGCATGCACGTGGTCGGCGATCGCACGGACCTCTTCGGGTGTGTACAGCGTGCCCAGTTCGGTGGTCTGGGTGATGGAGACTGCGAGTGGCTGTGCCCGATGTTCATCGCCCCAGCCCCAGGCTTCCTGATCAATCAGTTCCGGAGTCAGTTTTCCGTCGGGCGTGGGCACAGCCAGAAGCTTGATCCCGCCGATGCGCTCCGGGGCGCCGTTCTCGTCCACATTGATGTGCGCCGTCTTGGCGCAAATGACCGCACCCCAGCGCGGCAGGAGGGACTGAAGGCTGAGTACGTTCGCTCCGGTTCCGTTGAACACGGGGTAAGCGAGGGTGCCTTCTCCGAAGTGCTCCCGCATGAGTTCCTGCAGCCGGCTGGTGTAGGCGTCTTCCCCGTAGGCGACCTGGTGGCCCTCATTGGCAGCGGCCAGCGCGGCCAGGACCTCGGGGTGCACACCGGAATAGTTATCCGAAGCGAAGCCGCGCACGTTGGGATCATGGAGTCGGGCAGGAGCGGAAATGGTGTCAGTCACTAGTCCAGTATCTCGTATCAGGGGAGCCGTGTAGGGGCATCAGCGGTCAGATCAAGCCGCTGGCCGTTGACGACTGCGGTCGGAAGTTCGAACAGGCCGGTCATCGCTACGGCCAGGTCTGTGACATGGGTGTAGCCCGGAAAACGGCGATCGGGGCTTTCGGCACGCATCCTGTCATCGACAAGTGCCTTGACCACCACGATGGATGCGGCACCGCGTGCTTCCCCGTTTGATCCGAACTCCTGGGCTACCGCACGCATCCACGTTTCGGCCGCGGCTTTGACCGCAGCGTACGAGGCGCTGCCGGCGGTAGGAGAATCCACGGCTGTGGCCGAAACAATCGCGAGCCTGCCGCGCGGGGACTTTGCAAGATCGCCGATGAACGCTCTTGAGGTGTTGCGGAGGGTGGTGAGCACGGAACGGTGGAGGAAGTCGTAGTCCTCGTCTGACTGCCCTGCAATCCCGGTGCCCCCGCGCCAGCCGCCCACCAAATGCATGAGCCCGTCCACAGTGGTCCCACCCGCGCGGAGGTCCTGAGCCAATGCCTGCACCGCAGAGAAGTCCATAAGGTCGCAGGTCCGCAGGTCGACGGACTGAAGATGCCCAAGGGATCGGTCCAGGCGCCTGGAATCGGAGCCGACCGCGACGATGTGAGCACCGGCCGCGAGGAAGGCCTCCGCCGTGGCTATGCCTGCCTGGCTGGTTGCGCCCGCAATGAGTACGTTCAGCCCCGAAAGATCAGGGGACCCCGTCATGCAGTCGCTCCGGTGATGCCGGCAGTTGATTCGATGATGTCCTTCATCTTCCTGTCGAGCGCCTCGAAGAACATCGACAGCGGGAATTCGTCATCGAGGACCGCGTCGGTGAGTCCGCGTGGAGGGCCGTCCAGGGGCAGCGCGTCGGGGCCCTTCGCCCATACCGAAGCCGGATGCGGTGTGACGGTCTCGGAGACCAGTTCGTAGGCCGCGAGCCAGTGCGCGATCTTCGGCCTGTCGATCGACCGCCAGTACAGCTGTTGAATCTTCTCACCCAGCGCAATGACGACGTCGGGGACTTCCTCCCAGTCAATGGTCAGGGTGGTGTCTGTCCAGTGCAGGACATGGTGCTGGTGCAGCCACGCGAAGAGTAACTGTCCGCCGAGGCCGTCGTAGTTCCGCACGCGGCTGCCGGTGATTGCGAAGCGGAAGATGCGGTCGAAAATGACCGCGTACTGGACCAGGCGGGCATGGCGGCGGGCCTCGTCGGAGGCGTCGTCGTCGGCTGCTATCTTCACGGACTCGCGGAAGGCCGTGAGGTCGCACCGCAGCTCCTCGAGCGAGTACAGGAAATACGGCATACGCTGCTTGATCATGAACGGATCGAACGGCAGATCACCGCGCATATGCGTGCGGTCGTGGATCAGATCCCACATGACGAAGGTCTCCTCCGCCAGTTGCTGGTCCTCGATGAGCTGTCGGGCTTCTTCGGGCAGCTCGAGGCGGGTGATACCTGCCGCTGCCGTGACCACGCGGCGGAACCGCGCCGCTTCCCGGTCGGCGAAGATAGCGCCCCAGGTGAACTGTGGTGTCTGCCGTACCGCAACGGTCTCGGGAAACAATACGGCCGAATTGGTGTCGTAGCCCGGCGTGAAATCAAGGAACCGGATCGGAACGAAGAGCTTGTTCGAGTACGCGCCCGACTCAAGCTCAGCAATGAAATCGGGCCACAGAACTTCGATGAGGACTGCTTCGACGAACCGGTTGGAGCTGCCGTTCTGCGTGTACATCGGGAAGACGACGAGGTGCCGGCGTCCATCGACCCGATCAAGCTGCGGTTGGAACTCCACCAGGGAGTCGAGGAAATCGGGCACGCCCATTCCGGAAGCCTTCCACTGCGCGAAGTCGCGCAGCAATGCCTCGTGGTATCGGGCATCGTGCGGGAAGAGGGAACTCAGCTCGCGGATTGATTCAATGATGGTGTCTACGTGGCCACCCGCAGCAGCGACATCGGTCGGCTCTGCGATCGATCCGTCCTTCGCCTGAAGCGTTTGCAGCGAGCCTGCCGCATGCTTGAGCTGCTTCCATGCCGGGAGGTTCTCCGGGCTGTTGGATGGCTGGCGGCGGACGTCGGAGTCGAGCGTCTGGGTCACGATTTCCCCTCAGATGTAGGTGAGCTGTTCTGTTGTCACGAGCGTAACAACAGAACAGCTCAGCTGATCCTTGAGAAGTACAAGAGTAAGTAAGTCTTATGTGTTACGACGGTCCATCGTGCAAGAGGCACAGCGGTCCTTGAGGTAGTCCGCGGGTGCCCCTGCCGTGGGCGGAGGAGAGCGTCAGTTCTGGGGGACAAGCCGCATCGAGATGGAATTGATGCAGTACCTCTGGTCAGTAGGCGTGCCGTATCCTTCGCCCTCGAAGACATGGCCGAGGTGTGAATCGCAGCGGGCGCAGCGAACCTCGATCCGCTCCATGCCGAGGGCACGATCCTTGATATACCGGACCCTGTCTTCGGCCAATGGCGCCCAGAACGAGGGCCATCCACAGTGTGAATCGAACTTCTCGTTACTGGTGAACAGCTCGTGGCCGCATGCCCGGCACTGATACACGCCTTTCGCGTGCGTGTCATGGTATTCGCCGGTGAACGGTCGCTCGGTGCCTGCCTGGCGGAGCACGTAGTACTCCTCAGGCGTCAGTTCCCGCCGCCATTCCTCGTCGCTCTTGTCGATGGGGGAGTTGTCAGTGCGTGGTGCGGATTCTGGTGTGCTCATGACTGGGTAAACGCCTAGGAGTCTCCGATAAATCCCGAGCCCGCATAAAGATGCAGGACGGGAACGCCAAGCTTGTCCTGCGCGCGGGTGGCCCAGTCCCTGTGGAGAGTGTCAGCCACCGCATGGGGCCGCGTGATTACCACGGCCTGGCGGGCTCCCCGTTCCCGAACCGTATTGACCACCATGTCGACGGCGCTTCCCCGGCCCGTCAGGCCATCGGCTTTCAGCCCGGCTGCCCTCAGGGCGTCGAGGGAGCTCTGCAGGGCATGATCGGCTGTGACACGAACCTCGTCGTCGCTGGGGCGGTGGGAAAGGCTCTGGAACGCCTCGCTGACTTCGAGCAGGCTCAGGTGGTGAAGGAACTCACCCAGCACGTTTGTGTGATGGTCCTCGGGCACCACCACCGTATAGGCAGTGTCACCGCCGTCGACCAGGGCGGAAAGATTAGCGGCGTCCGCCTCGGTCAGGGGGACTTCGGCGAGTACAACGATTGTTTCCTCCATATGCCAACCCTAGACCCCGGCACGGCCGCCTCCTAGGGTCAACGACACTCCGCGTGGGATTGTTCGCTTCCGCACCCTGCATGTGGGCAAGAATAGGGCTATGCCATTCACTTCTCCTCCGGCCGTTGCGGACCGTCAAGCGTGGCTTCGCTGGGCGGTACTCGGAATCGGCACCGGCGCCGCTGTCAGCTCCGTGATCGCGGGCGCCACTGCCGCGCTCGCCGCCCACTTCGCGAAAGAGGTGGTAAGCCCCCGCAAGCGTGACGAAAACCTCGCGATCCTTGCGGTTGTCCAAACCGGCGATGGCATGGAAGTGATTCTGCCCGCCAACGAGGACACCACGGTCGAAGGCACCTACAGCCTTTACTTCGACGAGGGCCGTGGGCACGCGCGGATTGGTGCCATACGGTCGTTCGTCCCGCGGGAGGGGACCGTGCAGCGTGAGGTGGAGGCGGTCTACTCCGGCGACATCCGGTCAGCAGTGCGCGGTTGGTGGAGCGGCGCTGTGTATCCAACGCCTTCCGCCCTCGGTTTCGCCGACGAACCCGTCGATGTGCCGGTCACAGGAGGAACTGCCCCGGCCTGGCTGGTGCGTGCAGAGACGCCGGCAGCCACCTGGGCGATCATGGTGCACGGTAGAGGAGTGCAGCGCTGCGAGGGGTTGCGGGCAGTGCGAACAGCACGGGAGCTGGGTATGACCAGCCTGCTGGTGTCCTACCGGAACGACGGCGAAGCGCCCCTCGCTGCCGACGGCAGGTACGGGCTCGGTATGACCGAGTGGCAGGATATCGAGTCGGCGATGGAGTACGCGTTCAACCACGGGGCCGAGGACGTTGTGTTGTTCGGCTGGTCGATGGGAGGTGCAATCTGCCTGCAGGCGGCCGATATATCGAAGTACCATACGCGGATCCGGGCCCTGGTGCTGGATGGGCCGGTGATCGACTGGATGGATGTGCTCACCCACCAGGCCGAGCTTAACCGTATCCCTGCACCGGCGGGCAGGCTCGGGCAGTGGCTCATCGCGAACAGCCTCGGCCGGGTCGTGACGGGACTGTCCACACCGGTGAACCTCAAGAGCATGGACTGGGTCTCCCGAGCCGACCAGGTGACTGTTCCGACCCTGATACTGCACAGCGAAGATGACGAATTCGTTCCCGTGGGGCCCTCCGCTGAGCTGGCTGAACGAAATCCCACGTTCGTCACTTTCGAGCGTTTCCACCGGGCGCGGCATACCAAGGAGTGGAACGTGGACTCCGAACGCTGGCACAATGTCACAGCCAACTGGCTGCGCCACCAGGTGTTCGGTCGTACTGAGCCGAAGCGGGCGCTAAGCCGCCCCTGACTCCCGGATCTTGCGCTTGATCCGGCCCAGCATCGCAGCCATGCCGCGCATGCGGAGCGGCGTTATTGCCCGCGTCAGACCAAGGCGTTCAGGGACGTCGTCGGGCACCGCGAGAATCTGGGCGGCCGGCAGCCCGTCCAGACCCTCCTGGAGGACACCGGCGAAACCACGCGTTGTAGGCGCCTCCGGAGGCGCTGAAAAGAACAGGGACACCGACCTCTCGGCGTCGTCAGCGATGTCGAGCGTGAGGAAGAGCGGGCTCTGACACTCAACGACCTGCTCCAGAAGCTCCGGGTGGTCCTTCAGGTGCTCGGGCAACGCGGGCAGTCCCCGGGAGAACTCAAGGAGCAACTGAAGCCGGTCCGGTTCGGACAGTGCCTGGAAATCGTCCACGATTTCGGCGAGCTGTAGGGGTAATGCGGTTGTCTCCACTGTGATCCTCACGACTGCCCCGGGCATGTGCCCGGGGCGACTTCAACTTGCTGGACGCGCTTACCGTCGCCCGGCGGGCACGGGCGCTACACCGGGTTCGGCGCCTTTCACGATCGGTACACGTACTACATTGCCCCACTCGGTCCAGGATCCGTCGTAGTTGCGCACATTCTCAAAACCAAGCAGGTGCTGGAGCACAAACCAGGTGTGGCTGGAACGCTCGCCGATACGGCAGTAGGCGACGACGTCGTCGCCCTCATTCAATCCTGCCTCACCGCGGTATATCACATCCAGTTCGTCGCGCGTACGGAAGGATCCGTCCTCCGCGGCAGCCCGGGCCCAGGGCACTGAAACCGCCGAAGGAATGTGTCCGCCGCGAAGCGCACCTTCCTCCGGATAAGCCGGCATGTGCGTACGGGCACCGGTGTACTCGTCAGTGGACCTTACGTCGATCAGCGGGTTACCGAAGTGATCCAGAACGTCTGAGAGGTACGCCCGGATAGGAGCGTCATTGCGTTCGACCACGGGGTAGTCCGTGAGCTCCGGCTGCAGCACGTCAGTGGTAAGGGGACGGCCCTCGGCGATCCACTTGTCGCGTCCACCGTCGAGCAGACGTACGTCTTCATGCCCGAACAGGGTGAAAACCCACAATGCGTAAGCGGCCCACCAGTTCGACTTGTCACCGTAGATCACAACGGTGCTGTCCCGGGAAATGCCCTTGGCCGACATCAGGCGGGCGAAACCTTCGCCGTCGACGTAATCACGGGTCACCTCGTCATTAAGGTCGGTGTGCCAGTCAATCTTGGCAGCGCCCTCAATATGGCCGGTCTCGTAAAGGAGTACATCCTCATCGGACTCAACAATGACGAGCCCGGGCGTATCAATATTGTCCGCGAGCCACTGGGTGGAGACGAGGCGCTCGGGGTGGGCATACTGGGCAAACTTCTCGTTGGGATCTGTTGCGACACTCATCCGTTGGGAGCCTTCCTGCATAGACGATTGCTCTTTCCCACCTAGCGTAACCACGCGTTCTGCCGATTGCTTCCGGTCAGGTCATAGGACGCCATATTGCCGGTGCCTGACCCGGAGGGTGCTCGGCAGCACCGGTGGGGTGCCCGCGAAGCGCGGATCCCGGTATATGGGGACATCGGTGATGCGGTTGCGTGGAAGGCTGCTGGCGTATCCTTGCCTAGCACGTCTTCCGACGGCGTGCTCCTTACGACCTCTGACGAAAGACGCACTCATCTGTGGCCACCATTGAGCACCTGACCCAACGATCGCCCCGGGTTTCGGTGGATGAACTGCTGGACGGTTTCTTCCCATCACAGCGATTCGGCGATGTGTCCTTCGAGTCCTACCGGCCCGATCCCCAGCAGCCGTCCCAGGCAGCGGCGGTCAAGGAACTTCGACGCTTTGCCGCGACCGTGAATACGCCCAAGCCGAGCGGCCTGCGCAAGTTCTTCGGTGCAAAGCGGGACGAGAGCCGAGCCGGCATCTACATGGACGGCGGATTCGGAGTGGGCAAGACCCACCTCCTCGCGTCGCTCTGGCATGCCACTTCGGGCAAGAAGGCCTTCGGCACCTTCGTGGAATACACAAACCTCGTCGGTGCACTCTCCTTCAGGCACACCGTGGACGCCCTGAGCACCTACCAGCTGGTCTGCATCGATGAATTCGAGCTTGATGACCCGGGCGACACCGTGCTCATGTCCCGGTTGATGCGCGAGCTGGCCGACGCCGGTGTGAAGCTCGCAGCGACATCCAACACCCTGCCGGGATCGCTGGGGGAGGGCAGGTTCGCCGCCGTGGACTTCCAGCGGGAGATACAGGTCCTTGCGGACCAGTTCGACGTCATCAGAATTGACGGAGAGGACTACCGTCATCGGGGGCTTCCCGAAGCCCCCGCTCCGTTGACAGAACAGCAGGTGCGTCGTCGTGCACGAAACTTCCCGGACGATGTAACCGTCGCCGAAGACCATTTCGGGGACCTGATCAAGCACTTGGCGGGCGTTCATCCCAGCCGGTACCGGCAACTCATCGACGGTATCGACGCCGTTGCGTGGCATGAGGTGAAAACCATTACGGAACAGGCGGTCGCCCTGCGGTTCGTTGTGCTGGCTGACCGTCTCTACGACCGTGATGTGCCCATCCTCGCCAGCGGCGCCCCCTTGAGCGACCTCTTTACAACGGAGATGATGTCCGGCGGGCACATGAAGAAGTACTATCGCGCGGTTTCGCGTTTGACGGCGCTCGCTCGACAGGGCGGAGAGTCGGGCGCCTGAGTAACCGGTACGCCTGGGAAACCTCACCCGGTAAGACAAAGCGCCGACACTGCCTCTCGGCAGGGTCGGCGCCTTCTTGTCGTGCTAAAGGCTGTTATTGGGCGGAAGCGTCGGGGGAACCAGCCGGCCGCCGGCCGTCCCGACTGTCCACAGTGTCGACCATCGAGGAGGCTTTGGACTGAACAGAGGCGATCTTGTCGGAGTACTTGCCACCGGTTTTGCTGTCAATGAAACTGCCAGCGTGTCCGATGCTCTCCTTGATCTTCCCTGAATTCTTGCCCACGAGTCCGGCTGTCTTGTCCTTCAACTTTCCAGCCCTGCCTTTGAGCCCGTCAATTACAGACACAGACACCTCCTTTCTTTCCTGTGGAACCGGTTGTTCCACCGCATCAACCATCATAAGGAGCCGGTCACCCGCGGCCAAGGGATCTGGCTTTCGCCCTGAGCGTGATCCGTCTTGCCGCGGGAGGGGCACTATGAGAGCCTAAGCGGGCCAAGCCGGCACCGGACGAGGTGCGTCGTACCCGGCGAGTGAAAAGACGGCGCTTGAGGAGCGGATCGACCATGGCATGGGTGGTACTGGTTGTGTCGGGAGTACTCGAGGCCGTGTGGGCTACTGCGCTCGGGAAGTCCGATGGTTTCAGCAAGATAGGTCCGACGGTTGTTTTTGCGGTCGCGCTGGTGTTGAGCATGGCCGGTCTTGCCTGGGCCATGCGCACCCTGCCGACTGGCACAGCCTATGCAGTGTGGGTTGGCATCGGAGCGGCGTTGACGGTCACCTACGCAATGCTCTTCGACGGGGAGGCTGCTTCCCTGCTGAAGGTCCTGTTGGTGCTTGGAATTGTCGGCTGCGTCATAGGGCTGAAGGTTATCCAGTGAGTTTCGCGCCCGGAAAACAAGCAGGCTCCATCCGGGAGGATGAAGCCTGCTTGTCGATTATCAGAGCGGACGACGGGATTCGAACCCGCGACATCCACCTTGGCAAGGTGGTGCTCTAGCCAGCTGAGCTACGTCCGCGAAAAGGCGCCTCTCATCGAGGCGCCCTGGGTGGGCGATACTGGGATCGAACCAGTGACCTCTTCCGTGTCAGGGAAGCGCGCTACCGCTGCGCCAATCGCCCAGGTCTTGCAATTCACCGTATGGAGGTGGGGACGGGATTCGAACCCGCGTATACGGCTTTGCAGGCCGCTGCCTCGCCTCTCGGCCACCCCACCGTGACCCACCGAAGCAGGATCACCGGCCGAAGCCAGCGAATACAGTGACTTGCGAGCGGACGACGGGATTCGAACCCGCGACATCCACCTTGGCAAGGTGGTGCTCTAGCCAGCTGAGCTACGTCCGCAGAGAAAATCGCCGAGCGTCAGGAGGTTTCCCTACTGCCTTCGGCGTCTTTCCAACGAGTAAAAACAATATCGGAGGAAGACAGGTTCGTCCAATTGGGAAGCGCACGGAGCGCCTCCCCCGGCTTCCGCCGTTATGCGGTATGGGCCGCAGAACATTCTCTCCGATGCAGAAGTGTCATACAGGGATGACACACTTGAAGCATGACCGAGCCGCTCCTCGCGCACGCCACAGAACGCGGGCGCATGTATTCCAGATCCGTTTCGGAGCCACCCCTGGTCCCTTCCATCACGACCGTCATCTCGCAGGCACAGAATTCATCGCTCGATGGCTGGTTCGGGTACATGGCCGCCAGTGCCCTTGCGCAGGATCCACGTCTCGCCTCATCGCTGGGAAATCCAAGTGAGATGCGCGCCGTCATCCAGGATGCATCGAAGGCCGCTGAACGCTACCGGAATGACGCAGCGCGGCGGGGGACAAGGGTCCACTACTACTGTGAGCAGGTGGCCTTGCGGGATCTCGGCCGACCGCATCGCGTCGAGGAAGCCCGCACTGATCTTGCCCAGCACGGGGAAGATGCCTTCGCTGCACGGTTCGACGAATGGTGGGACCTCTACCAAGTCAGGCCGATAGCTCCCGAGATCACGGTCTGGAACTCAGAACTGGGTTATGCAGGCACCCTTGACCTCGTGGCCAGCATCGCCGGTCGGTTGTGCATCCTCGACTTCAAGACCCGCGCCACCGACAGGGACGGAATGGTGAAACCGCTTGATGAGAAGGTGGTGATGCAGCTCGTTGCCGGTATGAAAGCGCAGGAGTCGCTGGTAAACCCACAAACCGGCACCTGGGAACCATGGAAATACGGCAACGACCCCATCCTGCTCGGCGTGGCAATCGGCCAGACCGAGGTGCGGGCGCACCGCGCCAACCCGGATGTGCTCAAGGAACACTGGTTCAAGTTCTGCGCTCTCCGGCGCGCATGGGAAGCCGGTGGCAACGCTGCCGGCGCCGGTCGGCCTCTCCTTGCAGTGCCGCCGCCGCCCCGATCGGCTGAGGTGGTTCCTGTGGAAGAACCTGCCCGTATGGAACACGAGCCGAAAGCTGCCAGTCCGGGCTACGGCGGCCACACAGGTGCCCCGGCCCATTCGATGGGCAGCTGAGGACCCCGCCTGGCCTAGAATTGACCAAGCGTTTTGGAAGTGGGCGCCGGCCCATCAGTGGACCTGGCCCTCCGACGCCGCTTCGAATCAATTTCCCATGACAACAGGTGAGGACGCACAACCGGATGGCGGTTCTGAGTATCAGGATGATCGGGGATCCCGTACTGCGGACGCCCGCGGCAGAGGTGACCGAGTACGGTCCTGACCTGGCCCGGTTGGTGCAGAACATGGTTGAGACCATGCACAGTGTCAACGGAGCAGGTCTCGCGGCCCCCCAGGTCGGAGTGGGGCTGCGTGTTTTCACGTATGCAATCGACGGGGAGGAGGGGCATGTCGTCAATCCTGTGTTGACCCTCTCCGATGGACTCCAGACCGATGATCAGGAAGGCTGCCTCTCAGTCCCCGGTATCGGTTTCGCGCTTCCACGCGCCGATGAAGTCCAGCTTCGGGGGTTCGATGTCACCGGACGCCCCGTTTTCCTTGAAGCTACGGGCATGCTTGCACGGTGTTTCCAGCATGAGACGGATCATCTGAACGGCCGTCTCTACATCGACCGGTTGCAGGGAGAAGATCGCCGTACTGCGATGCGCGCCCTTCGGCACTCCCAGTACAGTGCGGTCACTTCGGAGACCCTGAACAAGCGCTCCACAACAGTCGGATCGGTATTCGGTATCGGTGCGCACGCACAGGAACACAAGGAAACCGGCGCATGAGAATACTTTTCGCCGGAACGCCACAGGTCGCGGTGCCATCATTGAGCGAACTCCGACGGGCCGGTCACGAGGTGGCTGCCGTCCTCACCCGCGAAGACGCCCCTACAGGCCGGAAGAAAGTCCTCACGCCCAGTCCTGTTGCACGTGCAGCGTCCGATGCCGGCCTTGAAATCATCAAGGCCAACCGCATCGACCCGCCGGTCATCTCGCGTCTCGCCGCGCTGGACCTGGATGCGGCGGCGGTCGTCGCCTACGGCGGTCTTGTTCCACCAGGTGCCCTCGAAGTGCCTCGGCATGGTTGGATCAACCTGCATTTCTCCCTGCTGCCCGCCTGGCGCGGCGCCGCACCCGTGCAGCACGCCCTGATCAACGGGGATGACATAACAGGTGCCTCCACGTTCCTCCTTGAGCAGGGTCTGGACACCGGGCCCGTCTTCGGTACGCTGACGGAGGCCGTCCGGCCTGAAGATACGAGCGGCGCCCTCCTTGAGCGCCTGTCGGAGACCGGTGCCGTCCTTCTCGCCCAAACCCTGTCCGCTTTGGAGCAGGGTCGCGCCGTTGCAGTGCCCCAGCAGGGGGAGGTGTCCCTCGCGCCGAAGCTCTCAAGCGCTGACGGGCGTATCCGGTGGAGTGATCCTGCGCTTGCCATCAAGCGCCGGATCAGCGGCGTGACACCCGAACCGGGAGCGTGGACGCTCCTGGGCGGTCAGCGCTTCAAACTTGGACCGGTGGTCCTCCGTCCCGAGGTCCAGGAGGTTCCTCCCGGCGTCGTTCTCGAACGGGACCGAGTGGTGCTTGTGGGAACGGGCTCACACGCCGTGGAACTCACGGAAGTCCAGCCCGCAGGACGTACCATGCAAGCCGCGCCCGACTGGTTCCGCGGAGCACGCCAAGAGGATCTGGAGTTCGCATGACACCCGAACATCGCCCGGGAGGGCCAAACCGGCGCAACGAGCGGGGGAGGGAGCGCAACCGGTCCGGTACCCGCCAATTTTCCGCGACGGCGCCGGCTGAACGTACCCGTAGAGCGGACCCTGCGCGTCTGGTTGCCTTCGAGGTCCTTCGTGCTGTTGCTGCTGAGGACGCGTACGCCAACCTGGTACTGCCGGCCAGCATCCGTAAGCACCGGCTAGGCCGCCAGGACGCAGGGTTCGCCACTGAGTTGGCGTACGGCGCGCTCAGGGGCCAGGGCACCTACGACGCCATCCTCGAGCTGTGCGTTGACCGTCCGCTCGTCCAGCTCGATCCGGCTATCCTTGACGCTCTGCGTCTGGGTGTCCACCAGTTGATGGCCATGCGGGTGCCGCCCCACGCTGCGCTCGATCAGACCGTGGGCCTCGCGAGAGCCGTGATCGGAGCCGGACCCTCCTCGCTGACGAACGCGGTGCTCCGGAAGGTTTCCCGCAAGTCTTTCGCAGAGTGGCTGGAGGTGCTGACCGAAGGCGTCGAGGATCCGATTCGAGTCAGCTCCCTCCGACACAGCCACCCGGAGTGGATCGTCCGCACCATGAGGCAGAGCCTCGTAGGGCACGGGCGTTCCGTTTCCGAGATCGATGACCTGCTTGAGGCAGACAACGCTGCGCCCATCGTCAATCTGGTCGCGCTGCCCGGAATCGGATCACTCGATGAGGCTATGGAAGCCGGTGCCCGCGCCGGGGAATTCGTGGAAGGGTCGGCACTCTACGCCTCTGGTGATGTTGGGCGGCTCGAATCCGTCCGGTCAGGCAGGGTCAGGGTGCAGGACGCCGGGTCCCAGGTCGTTGCACGTGCACTGGCCGCCGTCGAGCTCGACCGTTCCGGACGCGACAGCGAGGACTGGTTGGATCTCTGCGCCGGTCCCGGCGGTAAATCGGCCCTGCTCGCCGCGATCGCTGCCCAGCGCGGGCACGCCCTGGTAGCGAACGAACCCGCCGAACATCGTGCGGCCCTCGTTCGGCAGGCGCTTGCAGCGGTGGATCCCGCCGTCTGGAGCGTACGAGTGGGCGACGGCCGTACCATCGGGGAGGCATACCCGAATGGCTTCGACCGCATTTTGGTCGATGCGCCGTGTACGGGGCTAGGCGCACTGCGCCGCAGGCCCGAGGCACGGTGGCGTCGTAAGCCGTCGGATCTGGCGGAATTGGGGCCGCTGCAGCGCGCCCTCCTGTCGGAGGCACTCGACACTGTGCGACCGGGCGGGGTGGTGGCGTATGTAACCTGCTCTCCGCATCCCGCCGAAACAACCGCCGTCGTTCAGGACGGTCTTCGCGGCAGGGACGGGTTCTCGCTGATCGATGCCGGTGACGTACTCGATGGTGTGAGCAAGAGCGGTTCCCTGCAGGCGGGCCACGACATGACGGCACAACTGTGGCCGCATGTTCACGGCACCGACGCCATGTTCCTTGCCCTCATCCGCCGGGCAGCGGTCTAGCTTCAGCACGAAGGACGCCACCCTCAACGAAAGGTCGAGTATGAAAGCCTGCTGTATCCACCCGAGCATTCTGTCGGCGGACTTCGTCAATCTACAGTCCGAGCTGGAACGCATCTCCACTGCGGACGCGGTGCATGTGGATGTGATGGACAACAGCTTCGTTCCGAATCTGACCCTGGGGCTTCCGGTGGTGAAGCGCATTCAGGCGGTGAGCCCCGTCCCGCTGGACGTTCACCTCATGATTGACGACGCCGACCGCTGGGCCACCGAGTACGCCGCCGCCGGGGCAGCATCGGTGACGTTCCACGCCGAAGCCGCGCAGGCCCCAATCCGGCTGGCTCGCGAATTGCGCTCAGCAGGCTCCCGCGCCGGTATGGCGCTGCGCCCGGCAACCCCGGTCGACCCCTATCTGGACATGCTCGGTGAGCTGGACATGCTGCTCATCATGACGGTGGAGCCCGGGTTCGGCGGGCAGTCCTTCCTTGACTCGACGCTCCCGAAGATCCGGCGCGCCGCCGACGCTATCCGCGGCGGGGACTTGCCCGTTGCCATCCAGGTCGACGGGGGTATCACCGAAGAAACCATAGTTCGCGCGGCAGAGGCCGGCGCCACGGTGTTCGTTGCGGGTTCATCCGTCTATGGTGCCGACAATCCGGCAGCTGCGATCGCCGGGCTTCGGCAGGCCGCCTCCTGACCGCGACCGGTCTAGCCTTGATCAGCTGAGCCACGGAGCTAGCTGTCGGGTATGCCCGTCAGGCTGATCCGGAGGCTGCGTGTGTCGGCGGCTGCCTGCCGGAGCACATCCTGGCGTGGGTCGGGAACCGGCAGGAGCGGCAGGCGGGGGAGAACGCGGTATGAGGCCAGCTTCGTGTGCGCCAGGCACTCGGAGAACAGCTTGGCGTCGCCGCCGGGCTGCAGACAGTCCGGCGGATCCTGGGCGAAGAGGGCTGCCGCACGCTCAGCTGCGGTATCGACCAGCGCATCGGCCTGGTTAGCCCTCCTCCGGGCGAACCGTTGCTGGGACCAGCCACCGGCCGCCGTACGGGACTGGACATAGCGCGTACCGTTTTTTGAGACGATGAGGACACCGGCCCTGGCAAGCCCGACGCCGTAACCGCCGCGGCGTATCAGAAGCAGCCCCACGGTCAGCGGAACGGACGCCTGCCGGATCAGCTCGTCCACCGCGCTCTCCGGATCGCAATGCACCGTCTCGGGAACCCCGTCCTGGCCCGAGCCTGCCAGGGGTGCGGCGATTTCGGCCGTGCAACCGTTGGCAGCGCGCAGGACTACAACGCCGGGTGTGCCGCCAGGACGCTCGGCGTGAAAGGGCCCGTTGCGTTCACCGAAGCGCCTCACCCAGCCGGCAAGGCGGTCGGGCGGGACCAGTACCGTCCGGTTGTCCTGCACTTCGCCTCCTTACGGAATCCTGGGCGTTCGGTGTCAGAGGATCACAGTAGCCTTGGCTCTGTGAATGACCTATTCAGCCTCGACTCCGACGCGTATGACGAGCCGGCCGCGTTCGCCGGGAATGAGCGGAACCGTCCCCGCAGTCCGCTGCCGGTACGCATGCGTCCGCGAACGGTCGACGAAGTCGTCGGGCAGCAGCACCTGCTCGGAGCCGGATCGCCGTTGCGAACGCTGGCGGGGGGCGAGCCTGCCGTGCGCACGGGCGCCCCGACGTCGGTCATCCTCTGGGGTCCGCCGGGAACAGGGAAGACCACCCTGGCGCACGTCATCGCAAGGGGTCCCGGTCGCAAGTTCGTGGAGCTCTCCGCCATCACCGCCGGCGTCAAGGATGTCCGCCGGGTAATGGACGAGGCGCTCTCCAACCGGGACCTGCACCGCATCACAACGGTCCTCTTCCTCGACGAGATCCACCGGTTCAACAAGGCACAGCAGGATGCACTCCTGCCGGGCGTCGAAAACGGCTGGGTAGTGCTTATAGCTGCCACTACGGAAAACCCGTCTTTCTCGGTGGTGTCCCCGCTGCTGTCGCGATCGCTCCTGCAGACGCTGAAGCCGCTCACCGAAGAAGACATAAGGTCACTGCTTCAACGTGCTGTGGATGACCCCCGCGGCCTCGCGGGGGAGGTCACAGTCGACGAGGACGCCCTGGACCATCTGGTGAGGCTGGCGGCCGGTGACGCGCGGCGGGGGCTGACAGCACTGGAGGCAGCTGCCGGCGTCGCGCAATCAGCGGAAGCGGCGGCTGAACAGCCGCGGGATTTGGAGGATGGCGATGATCATCCCGGCCCGGTCCGCATCACCCTGGACCACGCTGAGAAGGCTGTAGACGTCGCCGCTCTGCGTTATGACCGGGCGGGGGACCAGCACTATGACGTGGCCAGCGCGTTCATCAAGTCGCTGCGCGGCTCCGATGTCGACGCAGCCCTGCACTATCTTGCACGCATGCTCGAATCCGGCGAAGACCCCCGCTTCGTGGCTCGCCGATTGATGATCTCCGCTGCGGAAGACGTCGGCATGGCCGATCCCACCGCCCTGCAGACCGCTGTCGCAGCAGCGCAGGCGGTCCAGTTGGTCGGGATGCCGGAGGGGCGGATCATCCTTGCGGAAGCGGTGGTGCATATCGCAACCGCGCCGAAGTCGAACGCCGCCTATAACGGAATCAATCGCGCCATCGCAGACGTTCGGGCCGGTAAGGGACAGGGAATACCCGCACATCTCCGCGACGCCCACTACCCCGGCGCCAGCCAACTGGGCCATGGCAAGGGATACGTGTACTCCCATGATGAACCACACGGGATCGCCCGCCAGCAATACGCGCCTGACGATCTCGTCGGTACCGACTACTACCTTCCCACCGACCGGGGTACAGAACGCGCAGTTGCCACCCGGCTGGAGAAACTCCGCGCCATTATTCGGAACCGCTGAGCACTGCTAGGATTGTTCGTTGACTGGCAAGTCGCGGCTCATTCATGCCCCTTGTCCAATCCACATCAGGTGATTTCCATCTGGCCCAGTGGAAAGGTGCAGGCGAAGTGAGAACCCGCGAACTGTAGTACCGGAAAGCGGCCCCTTCCGGCTCTCCGAACGTGGAGGCCAGCGACACAAGAAAGAGTTCACACGGTGTTCGCCGTCGTGGACTGATTCGCCGCAAACAGTGAAAGGTAAACGTGGCTAACAACACACGTGCCCGCCGTAAGGTGCGCATTTCGCGCGCCCTCGGCATTGCTCTGACCCCCAAGGCCGAGAAGTACCTGGAGCGTCGTCCGTACGCGCCGGGCCAGCACGGCCGTTCCCGCCGCAAGCAGGACAGCGACTACGCAGTACGTCTGCGCGAGAAGCAGCGTCTGCGCGCCCAGTACGGTATCCGCGAAGCGCAGATGACCCGCGTCTTCGAGGAAGCCCGCCGTACCTCCGGCCTGACCGGTGAGAACCTGATCGAACTGCTCGAAATGCGTCTCGACGCATTGGTGCTGCGCGCCGGTTTCGCGCGCACCATCGCCCAGGCACGCCAGCTCGTGGTTCACCGCCACATCATGGTTGACGGCGCACGCGTGGACCGCCCGTCCTTCCGTGTCAAGGAAGGCCAGCTCATCCACGTGCACAGCCGCAGCGAAACCATGGTTCCGCTGCAGGTTGCTGCTGCCGGTGCCCACCGCGACGTGCTTCCGGCTGTCCCCGGCTACCTCGACGTCCAGCTCGAGAAGCTTCAGGCACGCCTGGTTCGCCGCCCTAAGCGCTCCGAGGTCCCCGTGACCTGTGAAGAGCAGCTCGTGGTGGAATACTACGCACGCTGATCCAGCGCCGACCTCGGCGTTTCGGCAGTACAACTGAACATCAGTTACCAGGAGCCCGCGGCGCACGCCGCGGGCTCTTGAGTAGGTAAGGTACATAGGGAATTGCGGGCAGCCGTCCGCCATGCGCGAAGGCTAAGGAGTTGTTCACGAATGTCAGGTGGAGATATCGCCGGACTTATTGCCGCTGGAGTTTTTGCGGTCCTGGTCGCATTGCTTGCCATTCCGGTGTGGAAGCTCGGGAAGGTCTTCGATGAGCTCCGTCAGGCCATCCGTTCGGTGACTGAGGGCACCACGCCCCTCATCGACGAGGTCACCAGCACAGTGTCCACAACGCACCAGCAATTGAAGCACGTCGACGGGATCACCTCGAACGTGTCGGATGCCTCCGCCAACATCTCGGCCCTGTCTTCGCTGGTCGCGGCCACGGTCGGATCCCCGCTCATCAAGGTGGCAGCGTTTTCCTACGGCGTGCGCAATGCGCTGGCCTCCAGACGCAGGCCCACCTCCCGCCGTCGTAGTCGCTGATCACAAGCTGAAGCACAAGACGCACGCACAACAAAGGAATTCTTGATGATCAAGAGGGTTTTCTGGCTCGCAGCAGGCGCGGCCATCGGTGCCGTAGCGGTACGTAAAGTATCTGCGATGAAGTCGGTGGTAGGCCCGGAAGGGCTGAACCGCGCCGTAGCGCAACTCACGGACAGTGTCGCCGACTTCGCCGACGCGTTCCGGCAGGGAATGCAGGAGCGCGAGACCGATCTGCGCACCGCCCTCGGCATTGAATCAGAGCCCCGCCTCTGATTCCCGATCAGGCACCCGAACACCAGACATCGCCGCTGCGCACCACCCGCGCGCAACACCGAAGGATCCCCATGAAGTCGCAAGAGATTGCCCGTCGCTGGCTTGACTACTTCGAGCGCCAGGGGCACACGCGCGTGCCGTCCGCCTCCCTGATATCCAGCGACCCGTCGCTGCTGTTCACCGTCGCAGGCATGGTCCCGTTCATTCCCTACCTGACAGCGCGGGAAGTAGCTCCGTACAACCGCGCAACGAGCATCCAGAAGTGCATTCGCACGGCCGACATCGAAGAAGTCGGCAAAACCGCCCGCCATGGCACGTTCTTCCAGATGTGCGGAAACTTTTCATTCGGCGACTACTTCAAGCAGAACGCCATCCGCATGGCGTGGGACCTGTTGACGAGCAGCGTGGAAGACGGCGGCTTCGGACTCCCTGCCGACCGCCTGTGGGTCACGGTGTACCAGGAAGACGACGAAGCGCTAGCGATCTGGCGGGACGAAGTAGGATTCCCGGCCGAGCGCATCCAGAAATTCGGCAAGAAGGACAACTACTGGAACACGGGCCAGCCCGGTCCGGGCGGTCCCTGCTCGGAAATCTTCTACGACCGCGGCCCGGAGTACGGCCGCGATGGCGGACCGGAGGCTGACGAAGACCGTTACATCGAAATCTGGAACCTCGTGTTCATGCAGTACCGGCTCTCTGCTGTGCGCAGCAAAGAGGATTTCGACATTGCCGGGGAACTGCCGCAAAAAAACATTGACACCGGCCTTGGGCTCGAACGGCTGGCAATGGTGCTGCAGGGCGTCGAAAACATGTACGAGACCGACCAGGTGCGTCCGGTCCTGGACAAGGCAGCGGAACTGTCGGGTCGCGAATACACCAGTGCAGAGTCCGACGACGACCCTCACCACCAGGACGACGTGCGGATGCGGGTGGTCGCTGACCACATTCGCTCGGCCCTGATGCTCATCACCGACGGCGTCACGCCGTCCAATGAGGGCAGGGGCTACGTTCTGCGCCGGCTCATCCGCCGCGCAGTCCGCGCCATGCGCCTGCTGGGTGTCGAGAAGGCCTGCCTGCCAGACCTCCTGCCAGTCTCGCGTGACGCCATGAACGGCGTTTACCCCGAGGTCGCGCGCGACTTCGAGCGCATCAGCAGGATCGCGTATGCAGAAGAGAAGGCGTTTCTGCGCACCATCGCCTCGGGAACAGCCCGGCTCGAAGAAGCTGTCCGCGAGTCCAGGGGCGCGGGCCGTGCGCTGTCCGGCGAAGACGCCTTCAGCCTCCATGACACCTACGGGTTCCCTATTGACCTGACACTCGAAATGGCTGAAGAGGCCGGTGTGAAGGTCGATGCCGAAGGATTCCGCGCGCTCATGCTCGAGCAGCGGCAACGCGCCCAGGCAGACGCCCGCGGGAAAAAGGCCGGGCACGCCGACATGACGGTGTTCAACGAGTTGCTTGCAACCGGTGAAACCGTGTTCACAGGTTACGACGAGCTGACCAGCGAAGCGGTGGTGCGCGGCATCATCAGCAACGGCGCGTCAGTTCCGGTCGCTCGTGCGGGCGAAGAAATTGAACTGATCCTCGACCGTACTCCGTTCTATGCCGAAGCAGGCGGGCAGGCAGCCGACGTCGGGGTCATCACCGGAAACGGTTTCACCGTGGAAGTCACCGACGTCCAGCGGCCGATCAAGGGACTGAGCGTCCACCGTGCGCTGGTGCGCGAGGGAGAAATCACGCAGGACGCCCCGGTGACCGCGGCCGTCGACCGTCAGCGTCGTCATGCGGGGGAGCAGGCGCACTCCGGTACGCACCTCGTTCACGCTGCCCTTCATCAGGTCCTCGGCCCTGAGGCGCTGCAGCGCGGTTCCTTCAACAAAGCCGGATACCTGCGCTTCGACTTCTCGTGGGGCGAGGGCATCAGCTCCTCGGCGCGATCGGAGATCGAGGAAGTCTCGAACCTGGCCATCCGCAGTAACCACGCCGTCGAAACGAAGGTGATGGGCCTGGATGATGCCAAGGCACTCGGTGCGACGGCACTGTTCGGAGAGGCATACGGGGACCGTGTGCGGGTCGTCGAAATCGATGGTGCATGGTCGCGTGAACTCTGCGGTGGCACCCACGTTGAATCGACGTCGCTGATCGGGACGCTGACGCTGCTCGGTGAGCAGTCGGTCGGATCCGGCAACCGCCGGGTTGAGGCGCTCGTCGGTATGGACGCCTTCAGGCATGCTGCTGCGGAACGCGCGCTCGTCACAGAGCTGTCCGAAATGCTCAAGGTACCCTCGCCGCAGCTGCCTGAACGCCTGAGCGCAACGCTGAACCGGCTCAAGGCTGCCGAGAAAGAGCTGGAACGGCTGCGGAAGGAACAGCTCTCGAGCGCTGCTGCCGGACTGGTCAATACGGCAGAGGACATCGATGGCGTGCGTCTAATCACTCACGACGCCGGTACGGTCGGCAGTGCGGATGACCTCCGGAATCTCGCGCTGGACCTGCGGGGACGGCTCGGCGCGGGTGCCTGTGTGGTCGCTGTGGCGGGTGTCAGCAAGGATCGCCCGGTGGTCCTTGTGGTCACCAACGACGAAGCGCGCGACGCAGGGATCAAGGCAGGAGCGCTGGTGCGTACCGCTGCGGGCATCCTCGGCGGCGGAGGCGGCGGCAAGGACGACATGGCACAGGGCGGTGGGTCCGACCCCGTAAAGGTCCCGGCGGCGTTGGAGTCCATCCGCGCAGCTGTCGCGGGCCGGTAGCAAGAACTGCTTACTGTGGCACCCGGAGAATATCCGTACGGCGTCAAGATCGGCGTCGACGTCGGCATGGTCCGTGTCGGGGTTGCGGCGAGCGACAGGGACGGTTCTATTGCGACCCCGGTTCGTACCATGCGACGCGATACCCGGAAGAACCACGACCTGCGCCTGCTGCTCGGGAACATCCAGGAGCTGGGGGCCGTTGAAGTCTTCGTCGGGTTGCCCCGTAACCTGAGCGGAACCGAATCTGCTTCCACGGCCATGGCCCGGGACTACGCCGCAGCGCTCGTGGAGATGCTGTTCGACGCGGGTCTGGACGTACCCGTCCGGCTGGTGGACGAACGGCTCACGTCGGTTTCAGCGCATAGATCGCTTCGGCAGGCTGGCTTGAACAGTCGTGAACACCGTAAGGTGGTAGATCAGGTGGCAGCCGTGGAGATACTGCAACACGCCATAGATATGCAACGAAACCTTGAGCGGGACGTGGGGGAGCCGGTCGTTCAGCATCGGCGGCGGAGTCATGACCATCCGACGCCGGCCTCATCCGAGGAGTTAGAAATTTCGCACACCAACAGTAGGAGGAAAGAGGAGCAGTGAGCCATCGTCATCCTCCTTCCCCAGCAGCCGATCACGGATCCGAGCAGCACCCGGACGAATATCTGGACGAGCACTACCCGGAGCATCCTGAGCCGGTGGAGCAGTTTTTCGAGGCAGACGTTCCGTCCCGCCGCAGACGCGCTCCTTCCAAGGCGCGTCAGCGCCGCCGCAGACGCCGGACAATCGTCATGCTGATCGTGGTGCTCGGTTTCGTCGGAGTGGTGGTCGCCGTCGCGATGTTTCTCAGGAGTCTGCTTGGAGTCGGTGAAGTCACCGACTACGCCGGGCCCGGCACAGGGTCAGTGACCTTCACCGTCGAGGAAGGCGCGGGTCCCTTGATTATTGGCAGCGGCCTTGAGCAGCAGGACATTGTCGCCAGTTCAGAGGAATTCCTGAAGGCCTTCGGTGGTGTCGCCGACGGGCGCGTGATTCAGCCCGGCGACTATGAGATGAAGTACCAGATGAGCTCGGAGGAGGCAGCCCGAGCGCTGCTCGCCGAGGGCGACTCGATGGTTCACTATGCCGCTGTTGCCAGGGACCTCAGGCAGAACGAGGTCTTCGATATCCTGGCGGAATCCACCGGGATACCCCGCGAAGAGTTCGAAGCACTGGCAAAGGATCCAACGCAGTTCGGCATTCCGGAGCGGTCGCCGAGCCTGGAGGGTTACCTGTATCCCGGCGAGTACCGATTCGACCTCGACATCACTGCAGCCGAGGTCATCCAGCAGATGGTGGACAATACTTACGCGGCGCTCGAAGAGGCCGGGGTCACCGATCCTGCAGAGCAGTACCGCATCCTGACCATCGCCAGCATCGTGCAGGCTGAGGCCGGCCAGGCCGATTACGGTCAGGTAGCCGGTTCGATCATGAACCGGTTGGGTCCGGACAATACCGAGACGAACGGACTGATCCAGTCTGACGCGACTGTGACCTACGGGCTTGACCGCAAGAGCTACAACCTGACCGACGAGGAAAAGGCCGACAAGTCCAACCCGTACAACACGTACGCGATTCCCGGCTTGCCGGTCGGACCAATCGGATCCCCGAGCGCGGAAGCGATCGAGGCCGCGGTCAACCCGGAGGACGTGCCCTACTACTACTGGGTCACGGTCAACCTCGACAGCGGTGAGACCAAGTTCTCCGAAACTCTTGCCGAGCATGCACAGTACGTTCAGGAGTACCAGGCATGGTGCGCTGATAACGCCGGAAGGTGTGAATAGGTGGTCCCCGACCGGACGCCGGCCCCATATCGGGCCGGTGTCATCGGTCACCCCATAGCGCACTCGAAGTCCCCTCAGCTTCACGGCGCTGCGTACGCCCTTCTGGATTTCGACTGCAGCTACACGGCGATTGATACTGCTCCTGAATCCCTTGGAACCATCTTGAGGGAGGTCCGGGATGACCCTGCGTGGCGCGGGCTGTCTGTCACAATGCCGCACAAGGGTGCGGCGCTGAGTTACCTGGATGAGGTGGCGCCGGACGCCGCCGCTCTGGGCGTGATCAATACCGTGCTTCCCGTGGATGATGGCGAACTGCGACGGCTAATGGGCTACAACACGGACGTTGAGGGGATCGTCCGTGCGGTTCGCCATGCCGGCGCCGGACGCCCGGAGCAGGCGCTCGTCCTCGGTGGGGGCGGCACCGCTTCGGCGGCTGTCGCAGCCCTTGCCCAAATGGGTGTTCAGGAGGTCGATGTTTGCGTCAGGTCACCGCGGAAAGCCGGCTCCCTGATGGACCTGGGTCACCGGCTCGGCATTGATGTGAACCTGAGAGATTTCGATGCGGCCGCAGGGTTGTGCGGTGCGTCTCCGCTGGTTATCTCGACGCTGCCGCCCCACGGCGCGGACGAACTGGCTGCTCAGCTGTTCGTCGCACCGTCTTCCGCCGATGAGCCCGAGCCACGGGAACCACGCGTGCTCCTTGATGTGGCGTACGACCCGTGGCCCAGTGCGCTCGCTGAGGCATGGTCCGCCGGCGGTGGAGTCATCGTTCCCGGCCTGGAAATGTTGCTCTACCAGGCAGTGGCCCAGGTGAAGCTCTTCGCCGGTGATGCTTTCCGCGATGAGTCTGCTGTCATAAATGTGATGTGTGACGCGGTGGGGGCTCCCCGGCGCTAGTTGGGGTCGTGGCCCGTGGCAGGATGGATGTATGTTGCGTTGGTTGACGGCCGGGGAATCCCACGGCCCTGCTCTGGTCGGAATCATCGAGGGAATGCCCGCAGGCGTTGAAGTAGCCAGTGAGGCCATTCAGGCCGCTCTGGCACGTCGCCGGTTGGGTTATGGTCGCGGTGCCCGCATGAAGTTCGAACAGGACCAGGTTCGGATCATCGGAGGTGTCCGCCACGGCCTGACACAGGGCGGTCCGGTGGCCATCGAGGTGGGGAACACCGAATGGCCCAAGTGGGAACAGGTCATGTCCGCGGATCCGGTCAACGCCGGCATTCTCAGGGATTCCGCGCGTAACGCTCCCCTCACCCGGCCCCGCCCCGGCCACGCTGATTTCACCGGCATGCAGAAGTACGGTTTCGATGAGGCCCGGCCGGTGCTGGAACGCGCAAGTGCGCGGGAAACTGCTGCGCGGGTAGCCCTTGGTACCGTCGCGGCTCAATTTCTTTCCGCTCTGGGCATCGAACTAGTCAGCCACACTGTCGCTGTTGCTTCCGTTGCCGTTCCGGAAGGATCGCCGCTTCCCGCACCCCGCGATCTCCTCGCACTGGATGAGGACCCGCTGCGCTGTTTCGACCGCGAGACGTCCACCGCGATGGTCGCCGAGGTGGACGCCGCTCACAAGGAGGGCGAAACCCTCGGCGGTGTCGTCGAGGTCCTGGCCTACGGTCTCCCTCCCGGACTTGGAAGCTACGTGCACTGGGACCGTCGCCTGGATGCGCGTCTGGCCGGCGCGCTCATGGGCATTCAGGCGATCAAGGGCGTTGAGGTCGGTGACGGTTTCGAGACCGCGCGACGTCGCGGATCGGCCGCTCATGACGAGATAGTCCGTGAGGAAACCGGGCGGATCGGCCGCTCAACCAACCGGGCCGGCGGTATCGAGGGCGGCATGAGCATTGGCGACGTCCTGCGAGTGCGCGCTGCGATGAAGCCCATTGCCACCGTCCCCCGTGCACTTCAGACAATCGACGTGAGTACCGGCGACGCCGCCAAGGCGCACCACCAGCGGTCCGACGTGTGCGCGGTCCCTGCGGCCGGAGTGGTTGCCGAAGCTATGGTCGCCCTTGTTCTTGCAGAAGCGGTAACGGAGAAGTTCGGCGGTGACTCGGTGGAGGAGACAAAGCGCAACCTCGATTCCTACCTCGAGAGCATCCCGGCGTCCCTGAATTCGGTCGCGCCCTGATGCTGCCGGCGGCTCATGGACCGCTGGTACTCATCGGCCTCATGGCCACCGGCAAATCGACCATCGGGCGGCGGATCGCCTCACGGCATGGCTGGCAATTCGTCGACACAGATGCCGTGATCGCCGCCCGGCATGGCCCCATACCGGCAATCTTCGCTGAACAGGGTGAGCCCGGTTTCCGGCGGATTGAGGCTGAGGTCGTTCGCGAAGTCCTTTCTGAAGCGGGTGCCGGCGCCGTTATCTCCCTCGGAGGAGGTTCGGTTCTCCACGACGACACGCGGCGCCTGCTGAAAGATGCCTTTGTGGTTTTCCTCGACGCCGATCTTGCAACGGTTCTGCCGCGGCTCGCCGGCAACACCGGCCGGCCTTTGTTGGCCGAAGACGCCGGCGGAACCTGGGCACGCCTTGACCGGGAACGTCGCCCGATCTACGAAGCACTGGCGGACGCGGTGATAGACACACGCGACGCTTCACCCGATACCGTGGTTGACCGTCTTGAGACGCAGCTGCACCGGACCATGTTTACTGAGGAAGGAACCTTCGGCAATGACCGCTGAATCTACTGCCATCCGCGTCACAGGCAGTACCCCGTCCGAGAACTACGACGTCGTGGTTGGACGTGGACTGCTGGACCGGTTGGCACCACTGCTGGGCGAGCGGGTCCGTCGCGTGCTGGTGATCCATCCCCGCGCCCTGCGATCGACAGGGGACACCGTGCGGGAGCAGCTGGCGGCGGAAGGATTCACCGCGGTCACGGCGGAGATCCCCGATGCCGAGGAAGGCAAGCACATTCAGGTGGCGGCGTTCTGCTGGCAGGTGCTCGGGCAGAATGATTTCACGCGGTCTGACGCAATTGTGGCCGTCGGGGGAGGTGCTGTCACCGACGTCGCCGGCTTTGTGGCAGCGACCTGGCTTCGCGGCGTCAAGGTGGTACATCTGCCCACCACGCTGCTTGGCATGGTCGATGCAGCTGTGGGCGGCAAAACCGGGATCAACACCGCAGAGGGGAAGAACCTCGTGGGTGCCTTCCACCCGCCGGCGGGTGTGCTCGCCGATCTGGACGCGCTGCAGACACTCCCCACCAACGAGCTGATCACCGGCATGGCCGAAGTTGTGAAGTGCGGGTTCATCGCCGATCCACGCATCCTCGAGTTGGTCGAATCCGACCCTGAGGCCGTCAAGGACCCGACCAGCGATGCCGTCCGAGAACTGGTCGAGCGTTCAATCGCGGTCAAAGCCGCGGTCGTGTCGGAGGACCTCAAGGAATCCGGGCGGCGGGAATTCCTGAACTATGGCCACACGCTGGCGCACGCGATCGAGCTGGCGGAACGGTACTCCTGGCGGCACGGCGCAGCCGTTTCGGTGGGCCTCGTCTTCGCGGCGGAGCTCTCCCGCATGGTCGGCCGGCTTGACGACAAGACCGCGGACAGGCACCGCGCCATCCTGGAAACACTCGGTCTTCCGGTGACCTACCGGCGGGACCGCTGGGCAGCGCTCCTGGACGGCATGCGGCGGGACAAGAAGGCACGCGGTGACCTGCTGCGTTTCGTAGTGCTCGACGGCGTCGCCCGCCCCGGAATCCTTGAGGTGCCGGACACATCACTCCTGTTCGCCGCGTACCAGGAGATCGCTTCCTGATCCGGT
Source organism: Arthrobacter sp. TJ-170 (assembly GCF_058269305.1). NCBI lineage: Bacteria > Bacillati > Actinomycetota > Actinomycetes > Micrococcales > Micrococcaceae > Arthrobacter > Arthrobacter sp. TJ-170. The sequence continues at coordinate 85,653 of NZ_JBZCNL010000005.1, forward strand.
TCCATCCGGCAGGGTAGACTGGACTCTGGTCTTTTGGCGGGCGAATCCTGAGCAGTCGTGCACTGCGCCTGCTGCGACGTAAGCCAAACATCAGTCAATCGACGAAAGAGAATCCGTGGCCACCACGAACGACATCAAGAATGGCACCGTCCTCAAGCTCGAGGGCAACCTCTGGAATGTGCTTGAGTTCCAGCATGTGAAGCCCGGCAAGGGTGGCGCTTTTGTCCGCACCAAGCTCCGCAACATCCTCTCGGGCAAGGTTGTCGACAAGACCTTCAACGCCGGCCTCAAGATCGAGACCGCCACCGTGGACCGCCGCGACTACCAGTACCTGTACAAGGACGGCGACGACTTCGTGTTCATGGACACGACGGACTACGACCAGATCACCGTCCCGGGTGCAACCGTGGGCAACGCCGAGAACTTTATGCTCGAGAGCCAGATGGCAACGATCGCCATGCACGAGGGTTCAGCGCTTTACCTTGAGCTGCCGCCGTCGGTTGTTCTTGAAATCACGTACACCGAACCGGGCCTTCAGGGCGACCGTTCGACCGGCGGCACCAAGCCTGCCACTGTCGAAACCGGATATGAGATCCAGGTGCCGCTCTTCCTGGAAACCGGTACCAAGGTCAAGGTAGACACCCGCTCCGGTGAGTACCTGGGACGCGTCAACGAGTGAGCGCACGTAGCAAAGCACGGCGTCGGGCGCTGGATATCCTGTTCGAGGCCGAGCAGCGGTCCGTGTCGCCTATCGAGGCACTGCAGGGCCGCCGCGAAAAGACGGACACCGTCATCAACGAGTACTCCGTGGAGATCATTGAAGGCGTGATGGCCCACGGCGCGCAGATCGACGAATTCCTGAGCACCTATTCGCAGGGCTGGACGCTCGACCGGATGCCTGCCGTGGACCGGATGATTCTGCGAGTCGGATCCTGGGAGTTGCTGTACAACGAGGACGTGCCGGACACTGTCGCTGTCAGCGAGGCCGTGCAGCTTGCAACCATGCTGTCGACAGACGAGTCACCCGCCTTCATCAACGGCCTGCTCGGCCGTCTTCAGCAGCTTAAGCCCACTCTGCTGGCGTAGTCCGCGGACTGACCAGCGTCGGACTTCGTTCGTGTCCGGACAAGCGCGCCGGTATGTCAGAATCGGCGCGCAGACGCCGCGGAGATGATTTGCCGGCGGGCCGCGTTGAGGTCGTGAAGCAGGTGTACTTCCAGGGCCGGATCCGAACCGCTGGCATGGCCGGCTCGCAATCGTTGGCGCACGAAAGCCAGCCGCACCGCTGTGCTGATAAAGCTTTTCATGGCGGGAGCGGCTCCTACCCGTCGGGCCCAGGCGAGTGCCGATGAACGGCCACGCGGCGAAGCCACCATGTCTACCTCCTGCCCCGTGATCCAGCCGGAGCGGGCGTATTCGGCGAGCCGTTGGTGGGTCACGGCGCGTTCGGCGCGACGGAGAGCGAATACAACCGCGATCACAGCGATGAACAGCGGCACCTGAACCAGGAAGTAGAACGAGAAGAAGTCTGTGAAGAGGACCACCAGTCCGCCGTTCCACAGCATGTGACCGGCAACCGCGGGGATAAGGCCGATCACGAATGCAACGACCAGTCCACCCCTGGTGCGGCCTTTCGCGACCGCCATTCCCAGTACGAGACCCAGCGCGCCGGTAAACATCACGTGGGCAAAGGGTGAGAACAGCCCGCGCATCACAAACACCGTGATCAGTCCGCCGAGTCCGGCCGGGTCAGTGAGTGCTGACCCGAAGTACAACACGTTCTCGGTGAAGGCGAATCCCGCAGCAATGGTGCCGGCGTAGACAATGCCGTCGACGGGCCCGTCAAAGTGGCTGCGACGGGAGAGAGCGAGGATGAGGACGCCCAGGCCCTTCGCCAGTTCTTCGACGATCGGGGCCTGGAAGACCGGACCCACAATGTCGGGACCCGCTCCGCTGAAACCCGCACTGAGAAGCATGGTGGTGACGGTGGGGCCGAGCAGGAATGTGACGCCGACCGACATTCCGGCACCCCACAGGAAGGCGAAGGCCAGTGCTCCACGGGGCTCGGGGTCCCAGCGGTCCACCCACCGTATCCCGACCAGACAGATGGTGAGCGGTACCAGTGCCAGTGCGGCGCAGAGAGCAAGCGCGGCGGGCCCGAGCTGTGCAGCAACCATCGCGGCCACACCGGCAAGGACCAGCGCCGCGCAGATGAGCAACAGGGCATTGACGACGGCGTAGCGCGGCGGGTAGGCACGCTTCCTAACAGGCGGGTTCAGGCCCGCGTGGACCTCGGGGGATGGCGGAACCGGGGGCCCGGGGTGTACCTGCTGCCACATTCCCAGAGGCGGCTGCTCTCCTGAAAGGACCTCGCCGCCCGGTTCCGTGTACGCACTCCCGGAGTTCATACTCATCCACACAGGATAGGTGCCCGGGATGCCTATGGTAGTTTTGAAGCCGCACCCAACCCCTTTAAAGGCCGTCCTGTGAGGCGGAGAAGGAGGACGCGTTCCATGAGTGTATCCAGCCCTGAATCCGGAGGGTCCGTGTTCCGTACGGTCCTCGGTGATGCTGATATTGACCGGGCCCTGACCCGGATCGCCCACGAGATCCTCGAAGCCAACAAGGGCTCCCGGGACCTTGTGCTACTGGGCATTCCCCGCCGGGGGTTCCCGCTCGCCCAGCGGTTGGCGCGCAAAATTGCGCGCACCGATCCTGCTGTGGATCCCGAGCGCATGGTGGGCCGCCTCGACGTCACGATGTTCCGTGATGACCTGCGCAAGCATCCAACCCGCCCGCCCGGCCCCACCAAGCTCCCTCCCGCCGGCATCGACAACAAGGTTGTGGTGCTGGTGGACGACGTGCTCTATTCCGGCCGCACCATCCGCGCCGCCCTGGACGCGATCGTCGACATCGGCCGGCCGCGGATCGTCCGCCTCGCCGTGCTGGTGGACCGTGGACACCGCGAACTGCCCATCCGCGCCGACCATGTCGGAAAGAATCTCCCCACCTCCTCCGCCGAGAAGGTCCGCGTGAGGATCAGCGAGGTTGACTCCGTCGACGAAGTAGTGATCGAGGGTCCGGCATGAAGCACCTCCTGTCCACAGAGAGTCTGACGGGCACCGACGCAATCCGTATTCTCGATACAGCCGAGGAAATGGCCGAGGTCGGTGAAAGGGAAGTCAAGAAGCTTCCAGCGCTGCGTGGACGCACCGTCGTCAACCTTTTCTTCGAGGACTCGACCCGGACCCGAATTTCGTTCGAAGCGGCAGCGAAGCGGCTGTCGGCGGACGTGATCAATTTCGCCGCCAAGGGTTCTTCGGTGTCCAAGGGTGAATCGCTCAAGGACACAGCGCAGACCCTCGAGGCTATGAGCGCCGATGCTGTGGTCATCAGGCACTGGGCATCCGGGGCTCCCGCGAGGCTTGCCGCCTCGGACTGGATCGACGCGGCTGTGATCAATGCCGGCGACGGTACTCATGAGCATCCAACCCAGGCCCTGTTGGATGCGTTCACGCTCCGTCGGCACTGGTCGAAGGTTGCCGGTCGTCCCTCCCTTGGTGAAGATCTACGGGGGTTGCGCATCGCAATCGTGGGGGACGTCCTGCACTCCCGGGTCGCCCGTTCCAACCTGTGGCTCCTTACGACGCTCGGTGCGGAGGTAACGCTCGTTGCGCCTCCCACGCTGGTCCCTGTCGGCATCGGCGACTGGCCGTGCAGGGTCAGCTTCGACCTCGATGAGGTCCTTGCAACCGGCCCCCACGCGATCATGATGCTCAGGGTGCAGGGCGAGCGGATGAACGCCGCGTTCTTCCCTTCCACCCGTGAGTACACCCGCACCTGGGGGTTCGACGACGAGCGGCTGGCTACGCTCGAGGCATCGGCGGGCAAGGACACGATCATCATGCATCCGGGTCCCATGAACCGCGGCCTTGAAATTTCGTCAGCTGCGGCCGACTCACCCCGCTCAACGGTCCTTGCACAGGTACGTAACGGCGTATCTGTTCGGATGGCCGTCCTCTATCTACTGCTGTCGGGCGATGACTCCGCACAGCCAACCCCCGCCCAGGAGGCAACAGTATGAGCACCCGTTACCTGATCAGGGGCGCCACGACCGCAAGCGGTGAGACGGGCGTTGATGTACTGATTGCAGACGGTCGCATCGCCGAGCGGGGACGGTCATTGTCGGCAGGGGGCGCCGTCGTCGTGGACGCTGGCGGGCTGGTCCTGCTGCCGGGCATGGTGGATATCCACACACACCTCCGCGAGCCCGGCCGCGAAGATTCCGAGACGGTGGAGACCGGCACACGTGCGGCTGCCATGGGCGGCTACACGGCGGTGCACGCCATGGCCAACAGCATGCCGGTTGCCGATACGGCCGGCGTGGTGGAGCAGGTCCACGCGCTGGGCCGGCGTGCCGGTTGGGTCGACGTCCGGCCCGTCGGAGCCGTCACGGTGGGCCTTGCGGGGGAGAGGCTCGCAGAACTCGGAGCCATGGCGCAATCCCGGGCGGGAGTTCGCGTCTTCTCGGATGACGGCATCTGCGTCTCCGATCCAGTGCTGATGCGCCGCGCGCTCGAGTACGTGAAAGCGTTCGACGGCGTTGTCGCCCAGCACGCGCAGGAACCGCGCCTCACCGAGGGTGCCCAAATGAATGAAGGTTCGGTGTCCGCTGTCCTGGGCCTGGCCGGCTGGCCCGCGGTTGCCGAGGAAAGCATCATCGCCCGGGACGTCCTGCTGGCCCAGCACGTCGGCTCGCGCCTGCACGTCTGCCATGTGTCGACGGCCGGCTCGGTCGAGATCATCCGATGGGCGAAGCAGCGCGGCGTCAACGTGACTGCCGAAGTCACGCCGCACCATCTCTTGCTCACCGATGAGCTCGTCCGCACGTGGAACCCGGTGTACAAGGTCAACCCGCCCCTGCGCACTGACAACGACGTCACGGCTCTCCGTGAGGCGCTGGCCGACGGGACCATCGACGTCATCGGTACGGACCACGCCCCGCATCCTTCCGAACACAAGGAGTGCGAATGGGCTCAGGCCGCCATGGGAATGACGGGTCTTGAGACCGCGCTGTCCGTGGTGCAGCACACCATGATCGAGACGGGGCTGATGGACTGGTCGCGCTTCGCAGAGGCAACGTCCATCCTTCCCGCAAGAATCGGCCGGGTGGCAACGCAGGGAACACCGCTGGAATCCGGGGAGATGGCGAATCTCACACTGGTGGATCCCTCCGCCCGGTGGACAGTCGATCCCCATAGGATGGCTACCAAGGGACGTAACAGTCCCTTCGCCGGCCTCGAGCTGCCAGGCGCAGTCATCGCAACCTTCTTCGCCGGGCATCCCACGGTGCTGGAGGGGCGGCTCAATACACCGCATCCCGATGTGCAAGGGGACTGAAGCGTGGACATAGCTACAACCGCCATTGTTTCCTCACTGGTTGCCATCGTGCTGCTGATTGGTCTCATGGCTCTTGGCTGGCGTAGCCGGCTGAGGCGCCAGCAAGCAGTGCAGGCGCCGCCCAACGCCCCGGAGGATCCCGGGGCGCCCCTCTACGCCGCTGAAGGCCAGTACGTGGTCACCACAACCGGGGGAGACTGGCTGGACCGCATCACCGCGCACGGTCTCGGGAACAAGGCAACGGCAACCGCCGCCGTCTACCCACATGGCCTCCTGTTCGACCGTTCCGGTGACACCGAGGTGTACATCGCCAGGAAGAACCTGACGGGCGTGCGACTGGAGCGGGGCATGGCCGGAAAGTTCGTCGAAAAGGACGGACTGGTGGTGGTGTCCTGGACGATGGATTCACAGACGTTCGATACCGGTTTCCGAACCAGGTACGCCGCGGACAAGACGCAGCTCCTGGCAGCGATCAGTGCACTGATCGAGGACACCGATCCCCTCAACAACCCCACAAGCAAGGAAGTACAGTGACAACACACGCGGGAGTAACAGGAGCCGGTGCCGCGGCGGTTTTGGTCCTTGAGGACGGTCGGACGTTCCGGGGACAAAGCTACGGCGCGCTCGGCACGGCGCTTGGCGAAGCGGTCTTCGCGACCGGCATGACCGGCTACCAGGAAACGATCACGGACCCGTCCTACGCGCGGCAACTCGTGGTCCAGACGGCGCCGCATATCGGTAATACCGGTGTGAACCGCGACGACGCCGAGTCCCGCCGGATCTGGGTAGCCGGCTACATCGTGCGCGACGCAGCACGACGTCCGTCCAACTGGCGCTCGGAGAAAAGCCTTGACGACGAGCTGGTCGAGCAGGGCGTCGTCGGGATCCAGGGCGTCGATACGCGTGCCATCACCCGCCACCTGCGCGAGCGCGGCGCCATGAAAGCCGGCATCTTTTCCGGAGCTGACGCGGACCGCAGGGACGTTGAGCTGCTTGCAGAGGTAAACGGCCAGCGCAGCATGGAGGGTTCACGGCTCGCGGAAGAAGTGAGCATCGACTCCCGCTACGTCGTCGAGCCTTCGGACCACGGCTGGGAAGGCGAGCCCCGGTTCACCGTCGCTGCGCTGGACCTCGGAATCAAAGCCATGACTCCCAAGCACTTCGCCGAGCGCGGCGTGCGCACAGTCGTGCTGCCCGCGGACGCAACATACGACGACGTCGCAGCGGTAGGTGCCGACGGTGTCTTTATGTCGAACGGTCCCGGAGACCCCTCCACCGCCGATGCCCAGGTTTCGCTGCTGCGCCAGGTCCTCGACGCGAAAAAGCCGTTCTTCGGTATCTGCTTCGGCAACCAGATCCTCGGCCGCGCTCTGGGCTTCGGCACCTACAAGCTGCGCTACGGACACCGTGGGATCAACCAGCCCGTGCTCGACCGGCGCACCGGCAAGGTCGAGATCACCAGCCAGAATCACGGCTTCGCCGTGGATGCGCCGCTCGACGGGCCGGTTACCGCCCCCGAGGAGCGCTTCGGACAGGTTGAGGTGAGCCACGTGAGCCTCAATGACGACGTCGTCGAAGGCCTGGCGTGCCTGGACCTGCCGGCGTTCTCCGTGCAGTACCACCCGGAAGCGGCGGCCGGTCCGCACGATTCCGCATACCTGTTCGACAGGTTCATCGACCTCATGGCCGAGGCTGCCCGCACGGGCGGCGGCTCTAACGAGCTTGATGCTTCAGAGGTCTCCAAAGCTCCCACCCCCGCGCAGGAAGAAAACTAGATGCCCCGCAGAACCGATCTCACCTCCGTCCTGGTCATCGGATCGGGACCCATCGTCATCGGGCAGGCCGCCGAGTTCGATTACTCAGGCACCCAGGCGCTGCGCGTGTTGAAGGAGGAGGGCCTCCGGGTCATCCTGGTCAACTCGAACCCGGCAACGATCATGACCGATCCGGAGTTCGCCGACGCAACCTACGTTGAGCCGATCACTCCGGAAGTAGTCGAGAAAATCATCGCCAAGGAACGCCCCGACGCGATCCTTCCCACCCTCGGTGGCCAGACGGCGCTCAACACCGCCATCGCCCTGGACAAGAACGGCGTCCTGGAGAAGTACGGCGTGGAACTCATCGGCGCCAACATCGCCGCTATCGAACTCGGCGAGGACCGCGAGAAGTTCAAGGGCGTCGTGGAACGCTGCGGGGCCGAGTCGGCCCGGTCGCGCATCATCAACACGCTTGCTGCGGCGCTGGACGCAGCAGAGGACCTGGGCTACCCGATGGTGGTGCGCCCATCCTTCACCATGGGCGGCCTGGGTTCCGGTCTCGCCTACAACGAGCAGGACCTGCGCCGCATCGTGGGCCAGGGCCTGCAGTACAGCCCCACCAGCGAGGTGCTGCTCGAGGAGAGCATCCTCGGGTGGAAGGAATACGAGCTGGAGATGATGCGCGACAGGAACGACAACGTCGTCGTCGTCTGTTCGATCGAGAACTTCGACCCGGTAGGGGTCCACACCGGTGACTCCATCACCGTGGCTCCCGCGCTGACCCTCACCGACCGCGAGTACCAGCGCATGCGGGACATTGCCATCGCCGTCATCCGCGAGGTGGGCGTGGACACGGGCGGCTGCAACATCCAGTTCGCGGTGGAGCCTGACACCGGCCGCGTGGTGGTCATCGAGATGAACCCCCGCGTGTCCCGTTCCTCAGCCCTGGCATCGAAAGCCACCGGCTTCGCCATCGCGAAGATCGCCACGAAACTCTCCCTCGGATACACGCTTGACGAGATCCCGAACGACATCACCCGTCAGACCCCTGCATCCTTCGAGCCGACCCTCGACTACGTCGTGGTCAAGGTCCCGAGGTTCGCATTCGAGAAGTTCCCCGCGGCGGACCCGACGCTCACCACCACCATGAAGTCCGTCGGTGAGGCCATGGCCATGGGCCGCAACTTCACCGAGGCGCTCCAGAAGGCGCTGCGTTCACTTGAGCAGAAGGGGTCACAGCTGACGTTCGACTCGGTCAGCGAGTTTGATGTCCCCGAACTCATCGAGGCCGCCAAGCGCCCGACGACGGAACGCCTCTCCCAGGTCCAGCGTGCGCTGCTGGGCGGTGCAAGCGTCGAAGATCTCTACGAGGCCACCGGCATTGATCCCTGGTTTCTGGACCAGCTTGTCCTCCTCAACGAGGTGGCGGCTACCGTCCGCAAGGAGGGAATCAAGCCTGACACGCTGCGGCTGGCGAAGCGGCACGGCTTCTCGGACGAGCAGATCGGCCTCCTGACGCACACTCCGGAGGCTGTGGTGCGTGGAGTGCGCCATGCACTCGATATCCGACCGGTCTTCAAGACCGTGGACACCTGCGCGGCCGAGTTCGCGGCGTACACCCCCTATCACTACTCCTCCTACGACGAGGAGGACGAGGTTGGCCTGCACGCCAAGCCGTCCATCATCATCCTCGGCTCCGGCCCGAACCGCATCGGACAGGGCATTGAGTTCGACTACTCGTGCGTTCACGCCACGATGGCGCTGCGCAAGGCCGGCTACGAGACCGTGATGATCAACTGCAACCCCGAGACCGTCTCCACCGACTATGACATCTCCACCCGGCTTTACTTCGAGCCCCTCACCCTTGAGGACGTGCTCGAAGTCATCGCGGCGGAGGAACGCACCGGCGGCGTCATGGGCGTTTTCGTACAGCTCGGCGGCCAGACTCCGCTGAAACTGTCCCAGGCTCTCGCCGACGCCGGTATACCGATCCTCGGTACCTCCCCTGAAGCCATCGACCTGGCTGAACACCGCGGTGAGTTCGCGCGGGTTCTGGCCGAAGCCGGACTGATTGCACCGAAGAACGGCACAGCTGTCTCCTTTGAGGACGCCCGCGCCATCGCCGACGAGATCGGCTACCCGGTCCTGGTCCGCCCGTCCTACGTGCTGGGCGGCCGCGGGATGGAGATCGTGTACGACGAGGCACACCTGTCCCGCTACATCTCCAACGCCACGGAGATCACCCCGGACCACCCGGTCCTGATCGACCGCTTCCTCGAAGATGCCGTGGAAATCGATGTGGATGCGCTGTACGACGGCAAGGACCTCTACCTTGGCGGAATCATGGAGCACATTGAGGAAGCCGGAATCCACTCCGGCGACTCCGCCTGCGTGCTGCCGCCGATCACGCTTGGAACCGATGTGCTCGAGCGGGTCCGAGTGGCAACCCATGCGATTGCCGAGGGCGTCGGCGTCCTGGGGCTCATCAACATTCAGTTCGCCCTCGCGTCCGATGTGCTCTACGTGCTTGAAGCAAACCCGCGCGCCTCACGCACGGTGCCGTTCGTATCGAAGGCAACAGGTGTGCAGATGGCGAAAGCCGCCGCCCTCATCGGCACCGGCGTCACCATCCACCAGCTCCGCACCGCGTACAAGATGCTGCCTGAGACCGGTGACGGCTCACGGCTGCCGCTGTCAGCTCCGGTGTCGGTGAAGGAAGCGGTGCTTCCATTCAGCCGATTCCGCACGCCGGAAGGCACCGTCGTGGACTCGCTCCTCGGTCCCGAAATGCGTTCCACGGGCGAGGTGATGGGAATCGACAAGCACTTCGATACCGCCTTCGCCAAGAGCCAGGCCGCAGCGAACAATGCCCTGCCGACACAGGGCAAGGTGTTTGTCTCCGTCGCCAACCGCGACAAGCGTTCGGTGATCATGGGCGTCAAGCGGCTCTCTGACCTGGGCTTCGAGATCGTTTCCACCGGCGGTACCGCCGACGTCCTGCGCCGCAACGGCATTCAGGCGACACCGGTCCGCAAGGTCGCCGAAGGCAGCAGCGCCGAAGGCGAGGGCACGATCGCGGATCTGGTGATTGGCGGTGAAATCGACATGGTGTTCAACACCCCGTCGGGCGGTGAGGCACGCAGCGATGGGTACCAGTTGCGCGCCGCAGCCACGTCGATCGGCATTCCGTGCATTACCACCGTCGCCGAGTTCAATGCGGCGGTCCAGGCGATCGAGGCATTGCGTACCTACCAGTGGTCCGTCACCAGCCTGCAGGACCACGCGCGCGCCATCCGCGGGGAAGCTGTTCCTGACCCGGTTGGAGCATAAGGTGACGTTCGGTCTGCGGCTGGATGCCGCCGTCGGGCGTTTCGGGAACCTGTGTGTGGGAATTGATCCGCACCCGGCGCTGCTTGCGGCGTGGGGGCTTCCCGATACGCCTGCCGGCGTCGACCGGTTCTCCGCGACGGTGCTGGATGCCGTCGCGGGCAGGGTTGCGATCATCAAGCCGCAGGTCGCCCTGTTCGAGCGATTCGGTTCGCAGGGAATGGCTGCGCTCGAGCGTTTGCTGGCCCGCAGCGCCGAGAGCGGGGTCCTGACCATCGCCGACGCCAAGCGCGGAGACATTGGGTCGACCATGGCCGGTTATGCCGACGCCTGGCTGCGCGACGGGTCCGCCCTGGCAGCTGATGCTCTCACGTTGAGTCCCTACCTCGGCTTCGAGTCGTTGCGCCCGGCGCTGACTGCGGCGCGGGAGTCGGGCCGCGGGGTGTTCGTCCTGGCGTTGACCTCCAACCCTGAAGGCGCGTCGGTGCAGCACGTGGGCGGCGAGAATTCAGTTGCCCGCCGGATCGTCGAGGCGGCCTCAGCCGAGAACGACGGCGGCGTCCCCGGCTCGGTCGGCCTGGTGATCGGTGCCACCGCCGGGGAAGCCGTGCGGCGCCTCAGCCTTGATCTCACGGCGCTGAACGGCCCCATCCTTGCCCCCGGAGTAGGGGCGCAGGGTGCCGGGCGGCAGGAGCTTCGCGACACCTTCGCCGGTGCCTCAGGTATCGTCCTGCCCAATTCGAGCAGGGAGATTCTTAGTGCAGGGCCCACGGTCGAGGGACTGCGCGAGGCCATCACGGCGACTCAGCGTTCGGTGGACCTGTCCGGCGACGGCCGTTCTGGGACGGATTGATTTTCGGCCAGCCGAGCAGATAGGTTCAGTGCAAGCCCAAACTCCAGACCCGTGACTGCCGGTGCTTGGCCGACGGTTCAACTGCCTAGGGAGCCCGAGTGAGCCTGAAGCCTCTCACTGATAGCGAACGAGCACTGGCGCGGGAAAAAGCAACGGCGGCGAGGGCCGCCCGAGCGGAGCTGAAGTCCCGGCTGAAGTCCGGCGAGATCACCGTCGCTGACGTTATCAACGGCTCCAGCCAGGACGAAGCCATCGGAAGGCTTCGGGTCCTGGACCTGTTGAAGGCATTACCCGGCGTGGGGGAGAAGCGGGCCGCAGGGATTATGGACGCCGTCGGAATCGCTGCCACCCGGAGGGTTCGGGGTCTCGGCATCCACCAGCGCAAGGCTCTCGTTGAGCATCTGATGCATCATCCGGCGAACAATCGCCACTAGAGAAGGAAGTATTCGTGAATCAGCCGCGGCTGACCGTGCTTGCGGGCCCAACGGCTGTGGGCAAAGGGACCGTTTCAACCTACATCCGCGACAACTACCCCGAGGTGGAGTTGTCCGTCTCGGCCACCACCCGTCCGCCCCGACCGGGTGAGACGGACGGCGTCCACTACCACTTCGTCTCACCTGAGGAGTTCGACCTCCTCGTGGAAAGCGGCCAGATGCTGGAGTGGGCGGTGGTGCACGGGCGTAACCGTTACGGCACACTGAGGCGCACGGTGATTGCGGCCATGGAAGCTGGAAAGACCGTTCTGCTGGAGATTGATCTCCAGGGAGCGCGGCAGGTCAAGAAGAACATGCCGGATGCCAATTTTGTGTTCCTTGCGCCCCCCAGCTGGGAGGAAATGGTGCGTCGCCTCGTCGGTCGGGGCACCGAAACTCCCGAGGAACAGCAGCAGCGCCTTGAAACCGCTAAACTGGAACTTGCTGCCGAACCGGAATTTGACCACACCGTGATTAATGACGACGTTCAGCGTGCAGCAGATGAGCTTGTTTCATTGATGGGCCTGACCGCGCACTCGCACTAAAGCACGCGCAGTAGCTTTACGGCCCAGCGACTATTGGAGATTTTGTGTCTACTCACCCCGAAGGCATCATCAACCCGCCGATCGACTCCCTGCTGGAGGCATCGGACTCGAAGTACGCCCTCGTGATCTACGGAGCCAAGCGCGCCCGGCAGATCAACGCATACTACTCGCAGCTGCATGAGGGCCTGTTCGAGTACGTTGGTCCGCTTGTTGAGACGAAGCTGAACGAGAAGCCGCTGTCCATCGCCCTGCGCGAGATCAACGAGGGCATGCTCGTCGCGGCCCCCGCCGAAGCTTCGGAGTAAGCCCCGACGGGCAGCAAAAACACCGACGTGCGTATCGTCCTGGGAGTTGGAGGAGGGATCGCCGCCTACAAGGTGGCGTCCCTCCTGCGTTTGTTCACTGAAGCCGGTCACAGTGTGACGGTCATACCCACCGAGGCAGCACAGCGCTTCGTGGGAACAGCAACCTGGGAAGCGCTCTCGGGTAATCCGGTCAGCAACAGCGTCTTCGACGCCGTCGACCAGGTGCGCCACGTCCGCCTGGGTCAGGAAGCCGATCTGGTGGTGGTTGCTCCCGCGACCGCTGACCTGCTGGCCCGTGCAACAGCCGGTATGGCTGACGATCTACTGACCGGCTCCCTCCTGGTGACCCGCGCACCGGTTGTCTTTGCACCGGCGATGCACACGGAAATGTGGCAGCATCCGGCCACCGTCGCCAACGTCGCGACGCTGAGGCAACGCGGCGCCGTCGTACTGGAGCCGGCCACCGGCCGCCTTACGGGCACGGACAGCGGCCCCGGCCGGCTGCCGGAGCCCGAAGCTATCTTCGCCGCCGCGCTGCAGGCAGTGGCAGCACCTGGAGATCCCGCCGCCCGGCCCTTGGCCGGCCGCACCGTCACCATCACTGCCGGCGGCACCCGCGAGCCGCTCGACCCGGTCCGTTTCCTCGGCAACCGGTCCTCGGGAAAGCAGGGTGTGGCTCTGGCCCAAGCCGCTCTCGAGGCAGGCGCGACGGTCCAGTTCATCGCTGCGCATATGGAGGTGCCGCTGCCGGCGGGTGTGGAACTGACGATCGTCGAGACCGCCGAAGAGTTGCGGGAGGCCACGCTGAAGCTGGCCCAGCAATCGGACGCCCTCATCATGGCGGCGGCAGTTGCGGATTTCCGGCCTGAAACCGTCTCGGACACCAAGGTCAAAAAGCGCGACGACGGCGAAAACCCCGTCATCACGCTTATCCGGAACCCCGATATCCTCGTCGAGACCGTGCAGCAGCGGCGCGCGCTTGGCTCACCCACGGTGATCGTGGGGTTCGCAGCTGAAACCGGTGACGACGACACCACACCGCTCGCGCACGGGATGCAGAAACTCGAACGCAAGGGCTGCGACCTGCTTATCCTGAACCGGGTGGGCAGGACCCTTGTCTTCGGCCAGGACTCCACCGAGATAACCATCCTGGATGCGGGAGGCGCTGAACCGGAGACCATCAGCGGCAGCAAGTCCAGCGTTGCCCAAGTGGTTGTCGCACGGGTCGCCGCAGCCCTCGATCCCGCGGGCCAGACCACCTGAGGGCTCCCGGCGCTCCCGCCGCCAGACCGCCGTCGTCGTAGTGCCCGGTCACACAAGCCGCTGGATACCTCACCCGACCAAGTAGAGTGATCACGTGAATTCACCCCATACGCCTAGCCCTTCCTTGCGATTGTTCACCTCGGAATCGGTGACGGAGGGCCATCCCGACAAGATCTGTGACCAGATCAGTGACGGCATCCTGGATGCGCTGCTGGAAGCGGATCCGCGCTCCCGTGTGGCGGTGGAAACCCTCGTGACCACGGGCCTTGTCCACGTCGCCGGTGAGGTCACCACTGACGCCTACGTCGAAATCCCCGAGATCGTCCGCAAGACCATCCTCGGGATCGGTTACGACTCCTCGGCGAACGGGTTCGACGGCGCGCGCTGCGGTGTATCGGTGTCCATAGGCCAGCAGTCGCCGGAGATCGCCTCCGGTGTGTTCACGTCACTCGAGACGCGCGAGGGTACCGGCACCGATGCCTACGATACGCAGGGCGCAGGCGACCAGGGCATCATGTTCGGGTATGCCAGCGACGAGACGCCCGTCCTGATGCCCACCCCCATCTGGCTGGCCCACCGGCTGTCCGAGCAGCTCACCGACGTACGGAAGAACGGCACGCTGTCTTACCTCCGTCCGGACGGCAAGACGCAGGTCACGATCGGTTACGACGGCGACAAGCCGGTCAGTGTGGACTCGGTGGTGATTTCCTCCCAGCACGCGCAGGGTGTCGATCTTGAGACCCTGCGTTCCGATCTGGTGGAACACGTGATCGCGCCGGTTCTCTCGACCTCCCACCTGGATATCTCGAATGTCCGGCACATCCTCAATCCCGGCGGAGAGTTCGTGATCGGCGGGCCGGTGGGTGATGCCGGCCTGACCGGGCGCAAGATCATCGTTGACACCTACGGCGGGATGGCACGCCACGGCGGCGGTGCGTTCAGCGGCAAGGACCCGTCAAAGGTGGATCGCTCGGCGGCGTACGCCATGCGTTGGGTGGCCAAGAACGTGGTCGCCTCCGGGCTTGCCCGCCGCGCGGAGATCCAGATCGCCTATGCCATCGGCATGGCGCACCCGGTCGGCATCTATGTGGAGACATTCGGAACCGAGCAGGTCGATCCCGCCGCAATCGGTTCGGCCATCACAGAGATCTTCGACCTTCGTCCCCTGGCCATCATCAATTCGCTTGATCTGCTCCGGCCGATCTATCAGAAGACCGCCGCACACGGGCACTTCGGGCGCGAGGGTGAGGGCTTTAACTGGGAGCTCACCGACCGCACTGATGAACTGAAGAGCTACTTCAACGCCTAGGAACCGCCTCGAGCCGATGAGTTCCAACAATGGGCAGCAGCTGTCGCTGCTGCAGGGCTTCACTGCACCGGCAGCACCCCGCGGGAAGTCCCCCGTTGCCGCCGGGCTGCCCGTCGCCCGGGTCATCATCGATTCACCGTTGCCGCATCTGGACCGTCCGTTCGATTACCTCGTGCCCGCGGATTACGACGACGACGCCGTCCCCGGCGCACGGGTGAAAGTCCGGTTCGCGGGCCGCGAGCACGCGGCGTTCCTGGTGGAGCGTCGAGCTGTCTCCGACAGCCCCGCGCGTTTGCTGCCCCTGACGAAGGTGGTCTCCGGTCAGCCGGTTGCCAGCCCCGAGATCCTGGCCTTGGCTGCCGCGGTCGCTGCCCGGTACGCCGGGTCCACCAGCGACGTCCTTCGATCGGCGGTGCCACCGCGTGTGGCCCGCGTGGAGAAGGAATTCAGCGCCGACCAGGTCGCGGGCGCCGCCGCCGGTAGCCACAGTGAAGAGGGCGGGGACTCACTTTTCGCCCGGTATGCCAATGGCAACCCGTTCCTGTCCCGGGTTGCCGCCGGTGAGAGTCCACGTGCGGTGTTGACGACACTGGCCGGTTATGGGCCGGCCGGCTGGCCGGAGGAGCTGGCTGAAGCGGTCCACGCAGCCTGGACGGTGGGGCGCGGCGCCGTCGTCGTTGTTCCTGACCAGCGCGACCTCATGCGGGTGGAAGAGGCGCTGCAGGAGCGCATCGGTCCGGACAGCTTTGTCCGCCTTACCGCAGAAGACGGCCCCACTCCGCGCTACCGCAACTTCCTCAGGCTCCTGCACGGGCAGGTCCGGGTGGCAGTGGGGACGCGGTCGGCAGCCTATGCGCCGGTACAGGATCTGGGACTCGTATGCCTCTGGGATGACGGCGATGAATCCCACAGTGAACCACGTGCCCCGTACCAGCACGCCCGCGACGTGCTTCTGCTGCGCAGCGAACTGCAGGACTGTGCCCTGCTCTTTGCCTCGGCCTCGCGAAGCGTTGAATCCCAGAGGCTGGTCGACAGCGGGTGGGCACAGTCCATTGAGGCGGACAGGCCGACCGTCCGGCAATTGACACCGCGTGTCCTCCACTCAGCGGACACGTACCACGCAGACCGGGAACCCCTGACGCACCAGGTCCGCATTCCTCCGGTGGCCTGGCGCGCAGCCCGCGACGGACTGCAGCGCGGGCCCGTCCTGATTCAGGTGGCGCGAACCGGTTTCTCGCCCGCGCTGGCCTGCGAGGACTGTCGGGAACCCGCACGGTGCAGACACTGCGCCGGTCCGCTGGCGCAGTCCGGCCGCGGGTCAACGGTCGCGTGCCGTTGGTGCGGACGTCCCGAACACGCGTGGCGCTGCCCGCACTGCTCCGGCGGCAGGCTTCGCTCCACAGTGAGCGGCGCCGCCCGGACCGCGGATGAGCTGGGACGGGCATTTCCCGGAGCCGTCGTCGTCTCCTCATCCGGTGACCACATTCTTGATGAGATTGACGATTCTCCCCGGGTGGTCGTGGCAACGCCGGGTGCCGAGCCGGTCTGCGCTTCAGGCTACGCCGCGGTGCTCCTGCTGGACGGGAATGCCCTCCTCGGCAGGGAATCCCTTCGCTCCCTTGAGAGCACGCTGCAGCGCTGGTTCAACGCGGCTGTGCTTGCCCGGCCCGCATCGGCGGGCGGTGTTGTAGTGGTGACCGCAGACGACGACGCCGCCGCCGGGCACCTCGTTCGTTGGGACCCAACCGGGGCCGCAGCACGCGAACTTGCTCTGAGAACTGAGCTGGGGCTGCCGCCGGCGGTGCGGTACGCAGCGCTGACCGGCTCGATGGAAGCACTGGCTGCCTTCATTGACGGACTGAACGTGCCGCCGTCGTGCAGGATGGTGGGACCGACGGCAGTGCGTGCGGCGGCGGGGCCACCGGCCGCGCAGAAGCCGGGCCAGCAGTCAGCAGCCGGTTCACATCGGACCCTGCTGTTCTTCCGCTACCGGGACGCTGCCAGTGTGGTCGGCGCCCTGCGCGCCCGTCGGGCCTCCCTCTCGGCCAGACGAACCACTGAGCCGGTGCATGTGCGGGTGGACGGCATCGACGTGCTCTAGTGCCTCTGTACCGGTGCGGTGCGGCCGCGTCGCCGGGCATGCAGATTGACGGCTTCTTCAAGGGCCGCGACGAGTGAGTCCGCTGAGGCCTCCCAGGAGAAGGTATTGGCCTGCGCACGGCCAGCTATGGACGCGCTTTTCCAGTGCAGCGGATCATCGAGCGACTGCACGGCGCCGGTGAATTCTTCGGGGGAGTCAGGGTCGACATACAGCGCTGCTGTTCCCCCGACCTCACGGAAGATCGGTGTATCCGCCGCAACTACGGGTGTGCCGAGCGCCATCGCCTCTATGACGGGAAGTCCGTAACCCTCGGCACGGGAAAGGGTTACAAGGGCCGTTGCGGATCGCAGCAGCCCTTCGTATTCATCGTCGCTGACACCATTGTGGAAGACCACTGTGGCTCCGGCAGGAACAATAGCTTGCAGCTCACGCTGGCGCTCGGGCGTGATCCGGCTCAGGAGGTGAAGTGTGTAATCGGGCAGCCCCGCCATTCCCGCCAGCAGGGTCTCGACGTTTTTATAGGGCATGAACGAGCCCATGTACAGCACGGACTTCTCGGGCGGAATGTCCGTCGACCGGGGCGTCGCTCCGGGCTGAGGCGCGTTGCCGACTATGCGGATCGGGCGCTGCGTCAGCCGGTGTCGCTGCATCAGGCTGCGCGTGGTCTCCGAAATGGTGGTGACGACGTCGGCACGGTTCAGCAGCAGCCGCTGCGGCCAGTAGGCCAGGTGGTACAGCCGCCAGAGAAGCCGGACAGGCAGCGGAAGGAACCCCGGGGGAGTGCGGTTCTGGTAGTAGATGAGGTCATGCAGTGTGAGGACCAGCGGGTAGCGGCGGCCGGCGGACCCCATTGTCTGCATGGGGCAGAACACTGCGTCGGCGTTGAGTCGGTTGATCCGTCGGGCCACGAACAGCTCAGCGGGGGAGAGGGGGCTGTTAATCAACACGTGCGGTACGTCCGGCAGCAGTGCCAGCTGGCGGCGATCGTGGATGAGCATGGTCACGTCAGTGCGGTGCGAGAGCGCCTCTATCAGGCTGGCGCCGTAGCGGCTGATGCCGTCATGGTGATCAAAGCGGGTGAACCTGGCGTCGATCACAACTTTCATGGAGTCCTCGCATTCACGAAATCGGTGATATGCCCGGCGGCGGTATCCGGCGTTTCGTAGTGGATGAGGTGACCCACCCCCGGAAGGACCACGAGCGTGGAATCGGGAATCAACGCCGCAAGCTCCTGTTGCGTCTGCACCGTGCCGAGATCGTCCTTTTCCGCAGCGATCAGGAGCACTGGCAGCCGCAACCGGGCGGCGCTGTCCCTCACGGTTGCGCTGATCGACGCTGTGAACGCTTGTAGCACTACATCGCGCGAGGCGAAGGCGCTGAAGTAGGCACGGTGCTGGGCATGGATCCACCGGCGCAGCGGGCGGTCCCGTGTCTTCGCCATCAGCTCGCTCATTGCGCGCACTATGGCCCGATTGCGCAGCAGCGCCTGCCCAGCCTGCTCGGGTAGGGCCGCTCCAAGGCGGTAATACAGCTCGGCCAGTCGGGTGGCAATCCGGCTTGCGCCTTCGAGGGCCGGTGCGCTGATCGGGTTGATCAGCACGAGAGCAGCGAAAGCGTCCGGAGCTTCCGCCGCTGCCCTGCTTGCAATGATGGATCCGAAGGAATGCCCCACGAGGACCGTCTCCGGACCGAGGGCGAGCTTCTCGACGCTGTTCCGGACGAATGCTGCGTAAGCCGCCACATCGTGCGTTCGTCCCAGGGGCTCGGACTCACCGAAGCCCGGAAGGTCGGGTGCGATTACGCGGTGGGCAGGAAGCGCCTCGATGATGCGCAGCAGCCCGTGGTGGTCACCCCGGAACCCGTGCACCATGAAGATCGGAGGGGCGTCAGGGGTCTCACGAGCCGCGGGGAAATCCCAGAACCGTTGACGCTTGCCGTCCAGGTACAGTGTTCGCACCGTCGCGGTGCGTGTCAGGATTACCACCTCAGTTGACCAGGTCCGGGTGGGAACCGACTCGGCTGTCCGTGTTGAGTTGTTCGATGGCGGTCATGTCGACGGCATCGAGCGTGAAGTCGTCGATGGAAAGATTCTCCGCGATCCTCTCCCGCGTGCTCGCCTTGACTACCGCCGTCCCACCGATCTGCAGATGCCAGCGGAGGATGACCTGTGCCGGGGAACGGGAATGTTTCGCGGCGATGTGCGTGATGGTGGAGTCGGTAAGCAGTGTCCCGCGGGCGAGCGGGCTCCACGCCTGGGTGAGAATGCCGTTTTCGGCATTGAACTCCCTGAGCCCCTGCTGCTGGAGGAGCGGGTGGAACTCGATCTGGTTGACTGCGGGCACAACTTCTGTCTGGGACATGAGCTTCTCGAGGTGGTGGCGCTGGAAGTTGGATACACCGATCGCCCGGACCTTGCCCCTGGCATAAAGCTCCTCCAGCGCCCGCCAGGAATCGACATACAGATCCTTGCCGGGGCACGGCCAATGGATCAGGTAGAGATCCAGGTAGTCAAGACCGAGGCGCTTGAGGGAGTCTTCGAACGCCGCAAGGGTGGCGCGGTAACCATGGCTGTCATTCCAGACCTTTGAGGTCACGAAGACGTCGCTGCGAGCAACATAGCCGGCACTGACGGCATCCCGGAGGGCATGGCCCACGCCCTCCTCATTGCCGTACATGGCCGCGGTGTCGAGCAACCGGTACCCGGCTTCGAGCGCAAGGGCGCAGAGTCCGTGGGCATCCTCCGAGGGAACCTTATAGAGACCGTAACCCAACCGGTCCAGCAGGACGCCGTTGGAGAGAGATACCTTGCCGGGTTTATGCATACTCTGACTTTACCGAGCGTGTCGGGCAGATGCGGTCGAGGCCGGCACGCGCCGGACTACGTCTGACGGACGAGCGCGCGTGCCGACCGTTCGTCCAGGATCAGGTCGGTGACCAGGCCGGCCGCGAGCGCTCCGCGCAGACCGTTGATCTTCGACTCACCGGACACGACGCAGATGCGCCGACTCACCTGTGCAAGCATCGCCAGGTCCGGACCGGTGCTTCGTTCATTGAGCACAATGTCGCTGTGCGAGCCGTCTGCACGGAAAAAGACGGTGGCCACATCGCCCACGACATCGTGCTCACGGAGGATGTCGAGATCTTCCTCGTCGAGGTAGCCGCCGGCGTACACATGGCTGGGTATACCGGAGCCGGTTGATCCGACGCCGAAGATCGCCATGGTCATCCGCTCCTGCAGGTCGAGGATCCGCCTGACGCTGCGCTCAGCCCACATCGCGGTCTTCGTCCCGGCGTGATCGAAGAAAGCCGGGACCGGAAACTGCTCAACCCGCGCACCATAGGCGGCACCGAAGCGCCGGAGGATTTCGCTGGCGTAGGTGATACCCGTGGTCTGGGTGTTGCCCGCGCCGTTCAGCTGAACGATAGTGCTGTCGTGCGTGGTCTTGCGCGTCAGGTGGTGACTCACGGCGCTGATTGTCGACCCCCAGGCGACGCCGATGATGGCGTTCGAATCGACGAGCGGACCAAGGGTCCGGGCAGCCTGGATGGCGACCCGGTCCAGCGCATCCGAATCGCTCACGAGATCCGTCACCGGAACCACATGCGCTTCCACACCGAAGCGGGTCCCGATCTCCCGTTCAAGTGCGGGCGCCCGGTCGAGGGGATTGTTGATCTGGATCTGGACGAGGCCCGTGTCGCGGGCCATGGAAAGAAGCCGCGACACGGTGGATCTCGAAGTCCGCAGTTCCCGCGCGATGGCGTTCATGGTCAGGTCCTGCAGGTAGTACATCTGGGCGGCTCGCAGGGCGTCGCGGCTGCGGGGCGGCGCGAGCTCGGTGGATGGGACATTTTCCCGGTCCGGGGTGGTTCGTGCAGGTGTGTTCACTGGTTTCTCCGGGAGAGTCTGCACGTTTGTGCAATGTGGTTGACGAATATTCCCAACGCTCCAAAGAATAGGTTGCGGAACCCGATTTGACCACTAGTTGAGGAGCCCCGCCGCCCGTGAGGAACAGCACCGGGCCGACGACGCCGTCGGCCGAACAAAACCGTCAAGCCCGCGACAGCGTCCAGGAGCTGAAGAATCGACCGAATACGTCCGTCCTCATCATCGGCGGCGGCATCAACGGGGTTGGGACGTTCCGGGACCTGTCGCTACAGGGTATCGACGTCACGCTCATTGAACGGGGTGACTACTGTCAGGGTGCCTCAGGAGCGTCCTCCCACATGATTCACGGCGGCATCCGCTACCTCGAGAACGGCGAGTTCCGACTGGTGCGTGAGTCCGTCGTCGAGCGCAATGCGCTGTTGAAGCTCGCGCCCCATTACGTCAAACCGCTCCAGACGACGATCCCGGTCTTCAGCACCTTCTCCGGCATCCTCTCCGCCCCGCTGCGATTCCTGACCCACCGCCAGGGTGCACACCGCGAGCGCGGCGCCGTTCTGATCAAGGCAGGGCTGACGCTTTACGACGCGTTCTCCCGCGCAGGCGGCACCGTGCCCCGCCACAAGTTCGTCGGGCGAAAGTCCTCCCTGGCTCAGCTTCCCAAGCTCCGCCCGGACGTGAAGTACACCGCCACCTATTTCGACGCCTCGGTGCACAACCCCGAGCGTCTGACCCTCGACGTCCTCAGGGACGGACTCGCCGCGAATCCCCGGTCCCGTGCTATCAACTACGTCAGCGCGGTGGGAAGCAACGCTGAGGGCATCGTTCTGCGCGACGAACTCACCGGTGACGTCTTTCCGGTTCAGGCGGACGTCGTCGTCAATGCCTCAGGCGCATGGGTGGACGGCACCAACAGCGCGCTGGGACAGCCGACCCGTTTCATGGGTGGGACCAAGGGGTCACATATCGTTCTCGACCACGCGGAGCTGCTGGCTGCCTGTGCGGGGAGGGAGATTTTCTTCGAGCACTCGGACGGGCGCATCGTCCTCATCTATCCCATGGGTGAGCGTGTGCTGGTCGGCACCACCGACATCGACACGGATATGGATACCCCAGCTGTCTGCACCGATGCCGAGATCGACTACTTCTTCGATCTGATTCATCACGTGTTTCCCACGGTACGGGTCGGGCGCGACAGTATCGTCTACAGTTTCTCCGGCGTTCGCCCGCTGCCCCGTCACGATGACACGCAGCCCGGCTTCGTATCCCGCGACTACCGGATCGAACGTGGAACCACTGCCGGGCGCCCCATGCTCAGCCTCATCGGCGGCAAATGGACCACCTTCCGCGCGCTCTCGGAACACCTCGCGGACGAGGTCCTCGGTCTGCTGCAGCGCAGCAGGACTGTATCCACTTCCGCTCTTCCGATCGGGGGTGGGCTGGGGTTCCCCCAGCAGCCGCTCGACGTCGCTGCCTGGATCGAAGCCAACGGCGCGGGGTTGCCCGCCGATCGGGTCAGGCTCCTGCTTGGCCGGTACGGCACGCGGGCGGCGGATGTCGCCGCTTTCATTGCGGCCGGTGAGGACATCCACCTGCACACCACGAAGGAGGTTTCAACCCGCGAACTCGAGTACATGGTGCGGCACGAACAGGTGCAGCACATTTCCGACGTCCTGATCCGGCGGACCGCGCTGGCCTTCGACGGGCTCGCCAGTGCCGAGCTCATCCATGAACTTGCGGATGTTTTGGGCGGTCTCCTCGGATGGTCGTCGTCCGACCGGAAGAACGAAGTCGAAGATACCCGCCGAATATTGCAGGAACAACACAAGGTAAGTGTGCATAGCTTGGTTGCGTAAGCATCCAGCAACCTCCGGTCGCCCGCGGGCAGCTGGAAAACAACGGCAGATTCTGCCGGAGGAGTAGCGCGGTGCCGCGACCATCACGGCACCGGGGCCAACGTGGCCTACCGTTTGAATAAGTAGAGGAGTCAAAGATGTCTCTGGAAGTATTCGTCGCCGAAATGTTCGGCACGTTCATGCTGCTGTTGCTTGGTACAGGAGTTGTGGCCAACGTCGCGCTGGCGGGAACCAAGGGCAACAACGGAGGGTTCCTGATGGTGAACTTCGGCTGGGGCCTTGGCGTCTTTGCCGGTGTTTTCGTCGCGGCGCTCTCAGGAGCCCACCTGAACTTCGCTGTCACGGTCGGCCTCTGGGTGAACGCGGACGTCGGGGAATTCGCTCCCGGCGTCGACAAGAACGTCATCAATGCACTGGCCTACTTTGGCGCGCAGATGCTCGGATCGATCCTCGGTGCCGTGGGTTGCTGGCTCGCATACAAGCAGCACTTCGACGCTGAGCCGGACCCCGCCAACAAGCTCGGCGTGTTCTCGACGGCCCCTGCCATCCGGTCGAACGCCTGGAACGTGGTGACTGAGATCATCGGTACCTTCGTTCTCGTATTCGTCATCCTGGCGTTCGCTTCAACCCCCTCAGGCCTGGGCCCGCTCGCGGTCGCCCTTCTCGTCGTCGGTATAGGTGCCTCGCTTGGCGGACCCACCGGGTATGCCATCAACCCCAACCGTGACCTCGGCCCCCGCATCGCGCACGCATTCCTCCCGATCAAGGGCAAGGGAGGCAGCGACTGGGGCTACGCCTGGGTTCCGGTTGTAGGACCGATCATCGGTGGCCTGCTGGGTGGTCTTGGCGCCATGCTCATCACCTACCCGGGAGTCTGAGCAACAACCAACCGGTGGTCCCGGCCGATCCGGGGACACCGCCGTCGCATACAACAGCACCACACTCAAAGAGGAGCAGTAATGCCGCAGTACGTAATCGCCATTGACCAGGGAACCACCTCGAGCCGCGCAATCGTCTTCGACCACCAGGGAAACATCGTTTCCTCCGGGCAGAAGGAGCACGAGCAGATCTTCCCCAAAGCAGGCTGGGTGGAGCACAACCCGCGCGAAATTTGGGACAACACCCGCGAGGTCATCGGCAACGCACTCTCAAAAGCAAACCTGACCCGGCATGACATTGCCGCGGTGGGCATCACAAACCAGCGCGAAACGGCAGTGGTGTGGGACAAAAACACCGGTGAGCCGGTGTACAACGCAATTGTCTGGCAGGACACCCGCACACAGCCGATCGTCGACGAACTGGCAGCCGACGGTGGAGTGGAAAGGTTCAAGCAGACTGTTGGCCTGCCGCTGGCAACCTACTTCTCCGGAACCAAGATCAAGTGGATCCTCGACAACGTGGAAGGCGCCCGGGAGAAGGCTGAAGCCGGCGACCTCGTCTTCGGTAACACCGACTCCTGGGTGATCTGGAACCTCACGGGCGGCACAGACGGCGGCGTGCACATCACCGACGTCACCAACGCTTCCCGCACCCTTTTCATGGATCTCGAGACTCTGAGCTGGGACTCCTCCATCCTGGACACATTCGGCGTACCCGCCTCGATGATGCCCGAGATCAGGTCCTCCTCCGAGGTCTATGGCAAGGTACACAGCTCCCAGCTCCTCCGCGAGGTGCCGGTAGCGGGAATCCTTGGCGACCAGCAGGCTGCGACCTTCGGTCAGGCGGCGTTCGAGAAGGGCGGTGCAAAGAACACCTACGGCACCGGCAACTTCATGATCGTCAATACCGGGGAAGAAATTGTCCATTCCAAGAACGGCCTGCTAACGACCGTCTGCTACAAGCTCGGCGATGCCAAGCCTGTCTACGCGCTCGAAGGCTCAATCGCCGTCACGGGTTCCCTCATCCAGTGGCTACGGGACAACCTCGGCATCATCAAGAGCGCTCCCGAGGTTGAGCAGCTCGCCAAATCCGTTGACGACAACGGCGGGGTCTACATTGTCCCGGCGTTCTCCGGCCTCTTCGCGCCGTACTGGCGTTCGGACGCCCGCGGCGCGATCGTCGGCCTCACACGCTTCGTGAACAAGGGCCACATCGCCCGCGCAGCGCTCGAAGCAACTGCCTTCCAGACCCGCGAAGTGCTCGACGCCGCCAATGCCGATTCCGGTGTCAACATGGAGGACCTCAGGGTCGACGGCGGCATGGTCGCCAATGACGCGCTGATGCAGTTCCAGGCTGACATCCTCGGTATCCCCGTCATCCGGCCGAAAGTCACCGAAACCACCGCGCTGGGCGCCGCCTACGCTGCTGGTCTCGCCGTCGACTTCTGGAAAGACACCGACGAACTGGCCGCCAACTGGTCCGAAGACAAGCGCTGGAATCCAACCATGGACGACGCCGAACGCGACCGCCAGCTGCGTAACTGGAAGAAGGCCGTCACCAAGACCTTCGATTGGGTAGACGAGGACGTCAGCTAAGGCGCAATAGCAGAAAAGAAGGGCGGAGCGGACACTGTCCGCTCCGCCCTTCTTTTCGTCTGGGTACGTGGGGGAGTGCGGCGGCTAGCGCAGTACTTCCCCTGAGACGTTGTCCGGGTTACCGAAACGGTGCGCCGTGATTGTCACTGCCTGCTCACGCAGGAACGGCAGAAGCTCGATCCTGCCCGCCTCCGTAACCGGCCCGCTGTAGATCGACACGTCCGGATCGCCATCAGTTGTCGCACAGAGCTCCGAGTAGCCGCCTCCGATGAGACGCACGCGACCGAGCTTTGCTGAAGGCGCTGCCGCCAGCCACGTGTCGTCGTCCTCCACACGGTGGCTGACATTGTTGGCGGACAGGACCGCTGCGAGGGCCGGTGTCAGCGGCTCCGGCGTCGAAACCGACATGGCCGATCCGCTTCTCATTCCAGCCGCAACCACACGGAGAAAGTCGCTCATGGTTCCGGCTTCATTGAGCCGTACGGTTACCGGCACCGGCAGGTAGCGGAACTCATTCCGCTCGACGCCGAGGGCTGAGACATCCTCATGGGTGCCGAAGGTACGTGCCCAGTGACGCTGGTCGTCCGCAGCAGAGCGTGCGAGGAAGCCCCGATCGCCGTCGGGCACGTCGGCTGCGTGCAGAAGCCGGCGAACGGGTTCGCTCAGCGGAGCATGGACATTCCCCGGGTGCAGTTCCTCGCGCTCCCAGGTGCCGAGGTGGATGAGGTAATTGGGTCCGCCCGCCTTGGCGCCCGGTCCGACGGCCGACCGCTTCCAGCCTCCGAACGGCTGTCGACGAACGATCGCGCCGGTAATCCCACGGTTCACGTACAGGTTCCCTGCCTCGACCGAGTCAAGCCACTGTGACACCTCATCGGGGTTCAGAGTGTGAATGCCGCCGGTCAGACCGTAGGCACTGGCGTTCTGCCACTCGATAGCCTGCTCGAGCGTGTCGGCGTGCATGATCCCGAGCACCGGGCCGAAGAACTCCGTCATATGGAAGTAGCTGCCGGGCTTTACACCGGTGCGTACGCCCGGGCTCCAGAGCCGGCCGGTGTCGTCAAGCTGCCTGGGCTTGACGAGCCAGGACTCCCCGTCGCCGAGCGTAGTGAGGGCATCCTTGAGCTTGCCCTCGGCCGGCTCGATGATCGGGCCCACCTCGGTCTCCGGATCTTCCGGGTAGCCGACCTGCAGGGAAGCCGCGGCGTCGACCAGCTGGTTGCGGAACCTCGCTGATGTACCGGCAGAGCCTACGAGAATCACTAGCGACGCGGCGGAGCACTTCTGGCCGGCATGGCCGAATGCGGACCGGACGACGTCGGCTGCGGCCAGGTCCAGGTCCGAGCTGGGCGTGACGATGAGCGAGTTCTTCCCGCTCGTCTCGGCCAGCAGCGGCAGGTCCTGCCGCCAGGATCTGAAGAGCTTCGCGGTGTCGTACGCGCCCGTAAGGATGACCCGGTCGACGTCGGGATGGGAGATCAGGTGCTGCCCGACCGGTCCCTCAGCGACGTCAGCGAACACGAGGATGTCCCTGGGTACGCCTGCATCCCAAAGCGCCTCCACCATGACTGCCGCGCACCGCTTGGCCTGCGGTGCCGGCTTGAGGATGACGGCGCTGCCGGCAGCCAGCGGGGCGAGCGCAGAACCGGCCGCAATGGCGACGGGGAAGTTCCACGGCGGGGTAGCGACGGTCAACGTCGACGGTACAAAGCGTGCACCTTCGACGGTGTCGAGTTCTTCGGCGAGCAGGGCGTAATAGTTGGCGAAGTCGATCGCCTCCGAGATCTCCGGATCAGACTCGGCCACTGTCTTTCCGGTTTCGCTTGCCGACACCTCCACGAGGTCACCACGTCGGGCGGCGAGTTCCGCGGCGGCGCTGCGCAGCACCTTTGCCCGCTCCGCTCCCGACTTCGAGGCCCAATCGCGCTGGGCGGCGCGTGCGGAACGGATGGCGGCGTCGACGTCGTCGTTGGTTTCAAGCGTGGATGCCTCGACCAGCGCAACGCCGAGGGCGGACGAGGGAACGCGGCTGAGAACGTTGGTGGCCCACTCACGGATCACGGGCAGCGAGGGATCGGAGTCCGACTGGTTCTCGAACTCGCCGGGGCCTGTTGCGGTGAAGCGGTCCGGGGTCTGCGACCGGTTCGGCTCCGGAACAGTGGAATCGAGTTCCGCGAGAGAGGTGAGGAAGCGGTTCTTCTCACGCTCGAAAAGCTCCTCGCTCTTCGTGAGCTCGAAGACTGCGCTCATGAAGTTTTCCTGGCTCGCGTTCTCCTCGAGGCGGCGGATCAGGTAGCTGATGGCGACGTCGAACTGCGCGGGCTTCACCACGGGCGTATAGAGGAGCAGGGAGCCTACCTCCTTGCGGACTTCTGCGGCTTGGTCTTCAGCCATACCCAGCAGCATCTCGAACTCAATCCGGTCCTCGACCCCACGTGCAACCGAGAGGGTGCGCGCCAGGGCGATGTCGAATAGGTTGTGTCCGGCAACGCCGAGCCGAACCGCGTCGGCATTTTCTGGACGCAACGCCCAGTCCAGGCAACGCTTGTAGTTGGTGTCGCTGGCCTGCTTGCTCGGCAGGGTTGCGGGCGCCCAGTGGTGGACGGCCGCGTCCACCAGTTCCATTGCGAGGTTGGCGCCCTTGACGAGTCGAACCTTGATGGCCGACCCTCCGGCGGCACGCCGTTCCTGCGCCCACGCAGTGAGATCCCGGAGAGTGGCGAGTGCGTCCGGCACGTATGCCTGCAGCACAATCCCTGCCTCGAGATTGTGCAGTTCCGGCTTCTCAAGGATGCGCTTGAATACCGCGACCGTGAGGTCGAGGTCGTGGTATTCCTCCATGTCGAGGTTGATGAACTTGGGAGCCGGTGATGAGGCCGCAAGGTGGTACAGCGGAAGCAACCGCTCAACGACCCGCTCAACCGTTCCCTCGAAATCCCACAGATTTAAGGTGCTGACCACGGAGGAGACCTTGATGGAGACGTAGTCGACGTCGTCGCGCGCCAGCAGTTCCCTGGTTCCGTTGAGCCGGGCATCTGCTTCCTTGTCACCCAGGACAGCTTCACCGAGGAGGTTGATGTTCAGCCGGACGCCCTCGCCGCGGAGGGCAGCGATAGACTTGCCGAGCTGAGCCGGACGGGCGTCAACGATGAGGTGGCCGACCATTTCGCGTAGCACGCGCTGCGCGACGGGCACTACGACCCGTGGCAGAACCGGGGCCATGACGCCGCCGAGCCGCACCGCACCCTTCATGTACCAGGGCAGAAACGACGGCGCCTTCCGGGCCAGTTGCGCGAGGTTTCGCGCTGCAACGGCTGGGTCCTCGGGACGAATCACCCTGTCCACGAAACCGATCGTGAAATCCAGGCCGTTCTGATCCTTGAGGACTTCCGCCAGAAGCTGCGCCGACTTCGACCCGCGTGTGGCGCCGGCGCTTACCGCCCGCTCAGCGTTGCCGTCGTGGTCATCCAGATGGAGCCATCGCCGGACGAGGGCAACCGCATCATCGCCGAGGGTCTGCGGCAATGGATCTGCGGTGGGAATGGTCTGTGTCATTGTTTTTCGTCTACCTAACGACGACGGGCCAGGTAACTGCATCGCAGTCCACCTCCTGAGGGTGGCTGGCCGATCAGCCGCGGGCGCATTCCGCCTCGGCATGCTGGGTGCGATAACAGAAATCTGCGCCCAATGGAAATATGGTAACTCTTGCAGCACGCTGCCCATACCAAACTGCGCTAAGGTTGAACCATGTTCGCCCAACTGCTCCTTACCTAGCCGCGCATTTCCGCGCGGCAGCCCCTCCTGTGTCGAGGGGCTTTTGTATGTCCGGGACCTGATTCGGTTTCACAGACACATTCAGGGGAGCAGCGGAGCGAATTTGAAGACGGTCACCAGTGATCAACAGACAGGGCAAGAAACAGTGAGTATCAATCCCACGACCGAAGAGTCGGACGCCGGCGCGTACAGTTTCGCGGATATCGAAGCGAAATGGCCCTCGGTGTGGGAGAAGCTCGACACCTTCACCCCGGTTGACGACGGGAGCAGGGAACGCCGCTACGTTCTCGACATGTTCCCCTATCCTTCCGGCGACCTCCACATGGGACACGCGGAAGCTTTTGCCATGGGAGACGTCGTCGCCCGTTACTGGCGTCAGCTGGGCTACGACGTCCTGCACCCGATCGGCTGGGACTCCTTCGGGCTGCCCGCCGAGAACGCGGCGATCAAGCACAACGCGCACCCCAGCGAGTGGACCTACGCGAACATCGACACGCAGGCAGCGTCCTTCAAGCGCTACGCCATCAGTGCTGACTGGTCCCGCCGGGTTCACACCTCGGACCCCGAGTACTACCGGTGGACACAGTGGCTTTTCCTGCGGTTCTTCGAGAAGGGTCTCGCGTACCGCAAGGACCACCCGGTGAACTGGTGCCCCAGGGACCAGACGGTGCTCGCCAACGAGCAGGTGGTGAACGGTGCCTGTGAGCGGTGCGGGAGCCCGGTCACCAAGAAGAGCCTCAACCAGTGGTACTTCCGCATCACTGACTACGCCGACCGGCTGCTCGAGGACATGGGGCCCCTGACGGGACACTGGCCGGACCGGGTGCTGGCAATGCAGCGGAACTGGATCGGCCGCTCTGAAGGTGCCCACGTGACCTTCACCATCGAAGCCGACGGCGACCTGCCGGCGACCGACGTCACCGTCTTCACCACCCGGCCGGACACCCTGCACGGCGCCACCTTCTTCGTTGTTGCCGCCGACGCACAGCTGGCCGCTGACCTCGCCACCCCCGAGCATGCTTCCGCCCTCGCCGAATACCGGGAGAGCGTGAATGCGCTCAGCGATATCGAGCGCCAGTCCACCGAACGGGAGAAGACCGGCGTCTTCACCGGGCGCTACGCCGTGAATCCCCTCAACGGCGAGAAGCTGCCCGTCTGGGCGGCAGATTATGTACTCGCGGACTACGGTACGGGCGCCATCATGGCCGTTCCCGCCCATGACCAGCGGGACCTCGACTTCGCGCGTGCCTTCGACCTGCCCGTCCGCATGGTGGTGGACACAGGCGAAGAGGACCCGGCGGTCACGGGCATGGCGACCACCGGCGAGGGGACGCTGGTCAACTCCGACGAGCTGAACGGGCTCGGCAAGGAGGCAGCCATCCAGCGCGCGATCGAACTCGTCGCGGCCCAGGGCACAGGCGAGCGCACAGTGAACTACCGGCTGCGGGACTGGCTGTTGTCCCGGCAGCGCTTCTGGGGCACGCCCATCCCGATCATTCACTGCCCGGCATGCGGTGAGGTTCCGGTTCCTGATGAGCAGCTGCCGGTGCGCCTCCCCAGCAACCTTCGCGGGGAAGACCTGGCACCCAAGGGAACGTCACCGCTGGCCGCTGCGACGGACTGGGTCAACGTGCAGTGCCCGCAGTGCTCAGGACCCGCCACACGGGATACCGACACGATGGACACATTCGTCGACTCGTCCTGGTACTACCTCCGATTCGTCGACCCGCAGTCCACGGACGCGCCGTTCGACTCCGGGAAGGTCAACCAGTGGTTGCCGGTCGGCCAGTACGTCGGCGGTGTGGAGCACGCCATCCTGCACCTGCTCTACAGCCGGTTCTTCACCAAGGTCCTGTTCGATCTGGGCCTGGTCAACTTCACGGAGCCGTTCTCGGCGTTGCTCAACCAGGGCCAGGTCCTCAACGGCGGCAAGGCCATGAGCAAATCGCTGGGCAACGGCGTCAACCTGGGCGAACAGCTCGACCGTTACGGCGTCGATGCAATCCGGCTGACCATGGTGTTTGCCTCCCCACCGGAAGATGACGTCGACTGGGCCGATGTATCGCCGTCGGGTTCGGCCAAGTTCCTCGCCCGTGCCTGGCGCCTCGGTGCCGACGTAACGTCCGAACCGGGCGCTGATCCAGAGTCGGGGGACCGGGCGCTGCGTTCGGTTACGCACCGGACCGTGGCAGATGCCGCAGACCTGCTGAAGAACAACAAGTTCAACGTCGTGGTCGCGAAGGTCATGGAACTGGTGAACGCTACCCGCAAGGCGATCGACTCGGGAGTTGGAGGCGCGGATCCGGCTGTCCGTGAGGCAGCGGAGACCACCGCCATCATCCTGAGTCTCTTTGCGCCGTACACCGCAGAGGATCTGTGGGAACGGCTCGGTCACCCCGCCTCGGTGGCGGCGGCCGGCTGGCCCGCTGTGGATGAGTCGCTGCTGGTTCAGGACACGGTCACGGCCATTGTGCAGGTACAGGGTAAGGTGCGCGACCGCCTCGAAGTACCGGCCGACATCACCGAAGATGCCCTGCGTGAGCTGGCACTCGGAACCGCGCAGGTGCAGCGGACGCTGGCGGGCAGGGACATCCGGACGGTCATCGTCCGGGCGCCGAAACTGGTGAACATCGTTCCGGCCTGATCGGTCGGGGAGAGAATCTCACCGTGGCCTGGTTTGATCGCCGAGCGAGCCGCACCATCGTCGGGACAGGACCAACGCCTGAACCGACGACGGCGGTCGTCACGGATTCCGCTGCCGCCTTCCCTCCTGCGTGGATAACCGGGTCTGGTCCTGCCGCGGGCGTCACCATTGTCCCCATGCCGGTGATCATCTCTGACCGCCATTACGGCGAGGGCGCGGATAACCTGCTGGAGCCGCTGTCGGTAGCGCTGGCCGAGGGGTCGGAAGTGCGAACGTCGCGCCCGTCGCCGGGTCACTTCCAGAGCGTGTATAGGCGCCTGGAGCGGGAGGGGGCGAACGAGATCGTCTCCATCCACCTCTCCGGGAAACTATCCGGAACGGTTGAGGCCGCACGTTGGGCAGCGCGTACAGTGTCCGTGCCTGTTCACGTGGTCGATAGCAGGACCGTTGGAATGGCGCAGGGGTGCGGGGTCGCCGCAGCGGTCCTCGCGCTGCAGGACGGAGCCACCGCATTAGAGGCAGCCGACCGCGCCGCAGCTACATTCGCGCGGACAAGCCTGTTGTTCTATGTTCCGAGCCTTGAGCAATTGCGCCGGGGCGGCCGGATAGGCGCGACGGCGGGGTTCTTCGGGAACCTGCTCGCGGTAAAACCGCTTCTGACCGTCAGGAACGGAGCAATCGAGCCCCTGGAGAAGGTGCGCACCGCCGTGCGAGCCAGGCAGCGCCTCGACGAACTGGTGAGCGAAGACCTTCAGCGCCGGCCGCGCGGCAGCATTGCGGCGTTCCATTATTTTGGCAACCGGGCGGACGCGGAAGCCGCAGCCTCCCGTGTGCCTGAGGATGCCGATGCCGTGCTGACGCAGCTGCCGGCCGTTCTCGCCGCCCACACCGGGCTGGGCGTTCTGGCGGTCGCTATCTCCGATCCGTTGATACCGACGCCCGCCTGATCTTTCGCTCCACATTCGCAGGGATGAATGCGGATTGTGCACATAAGGACCGGGTGCGGCCGCCAGGGAAGGTTGCGTCCCTATGCTGATCCCATGGCAAGGCACCGCTGGGCGACGGGGGAGCGCACCTCGGCCCCGGACCGGCTGGAGCGTGTCCTCCAACTCAGTCGCGCGCCGGATTCGGACGCCGAACGGGACTGGGGAGAGATTCACAACGGTGAGGACCGCGCGTATGACGAAGGTCCTTTTGATCCCATCCATCCTCCCGCACACGGCGCCGGTCCCGAGGATAGCCAACGTCGGCGTGCCGGCAGACGCTGGGTAGCTACGCGCCGTGCGGCGCTGCTGGCTGCGGGCTGCGCCCTCGCGGTCGGAGGCTGGCAATTTGTCAACGCCGACCGTGGATCCACTGAAGTAGTTCCGATCGGCCCGCCCTCGGCGACCGGCGCGCCGGCCGGCGCGGACCCTTCCGCTGAAGCTGCTCCACCTGCGGAAGGGGAGCAGGCAGTTCCCCAGCCGGGCGAGGGCGAGGGGGCGGATGATGCAGACGCAGGGACCGTCGTCGTACATGTTGCTGGGGCGGTGCAGGCACCCGGCGTCGTAGAGGCGGCTGCCGGGTCACGGGTCTTCGAGGTGTTGGAGAAGGCCGGAGGGGCGCTGCCGGACGCGGAGCTCGCTGCTGTCAACCTCGCTGCCGTAGTTCAAGATGGGCAGCAGATCGTCATTCCCCGCGTCGGAGAACCGGTACCGCCGGTTGATGCTGCCCCAGCGCCGGACTCCGCGACCGGGAGCGGACTCACGAATCTCAACACCGCCGATGTCACCGAGCTGGAGGAGCTCCCCAGGGTAGGGCCGGTCCTGGCCGAGCGCATTGTGGAGTGGCGCGCCCAGCACGGCCCCTTCGCGCAGCCGGAAGACCTTGACGCCGTGCCCGGAATAGGTCCGGCGATGCTCGAATCCTTGCTGCCGCTGGTGACGGTCTGAATGGGACGCACCGAGTCAGCGCCGTGGGAGCGCTTCGTCCATTCCGCAGCCCGCACGCAGGCACACACCCTGCACGCCGGGGCGGCACAGCAGGGACGGGAGAGCGGACGACGGACTGGACGGGCTGCCCAGGGGCGGACAAAGCCAGTCGAAGCCAGGCAGAGTCCCGCGCGGGACCTCCGGCTTCTTCCGGCGGCGGCTGCTGCGTGGGGCACTGCGGCGCTCGCGATCCGGCTGGACGCACAGGGTGCGCTGCTGCTCGGCAGCCTGCTTGTGCTGGGCACCCTGTGCTGCGCCGCCCTCGCTGTAGTGAGCAGGAGAAAGAACCCGGCAGCGCAGGTGTTACTCCTTGCTCTCGCTGTGGCAGCCATGGTGTGCGTTCCCGCAGCCGCGCACCTGGAACAGCGCTACTCTCCCTCACTGAGCGCCGCCATCTCAGCCCAGGCACAGGTCACGGCCACACTTCGGGCTACCGCGGATCCGCGGGAAGCCTCAACCGCCGGTCCGGACGGGGCTCCACGATGGCTCCTTGAAGCGGAGCTTCTCGATGGGACCTTCAACGGATCGCGATTTACCTCAAGCACGCCGGTTGTGGTGCTTGGCGGGCCGGAGTGGAGCTCCATCACTCACGGGGACGTCGTGCGGACGGCAGGGAAGCCGCTGGCCACAGATCCGGGCGATCGTGCGGAAGCACTGCTGATCGCGACGAGAGGCCCTGCACGGCTCGAGGAGCAGCCCGCGGCAGGATCACCAATTGAGCGTTTAAGGCAGCAATTCCTGTCTCTATCCTCTTCCACTGGTGTACCTGACGATGGTCTGATGCCGGGCATGGTCATCGGCGCCCGATCCTCGGTGAGCCAGGACCTCGTGGAGACGATGAAGGCAACCGGCCTGACTCATCTCACGGCGGTATCGGGGGCCAACTGCAGTTACGTGCTCGCTTTCGTCTTTGTCCTCTGCAGGGGATGCAGGCTTCCACAGTGGGCCGCCGCCGTCGCCGGTATTGCAGCTCTTGTGGGGTTCGTCCTGCTCGTCCGGCCGGAGCCCAGTGTCCTCCGGGCCGCCGTCATGGGCGCGATCGGTGTGCTCGCCGTTCTCAGCGGACGCGGCCGGCTTTCCATGACACTGCTGTTCCTTTCCATTGCTGCCCTGCTGGCCGTGGACCCCTGGCTGAGCGTCGAATACGCGTTCATCCTGTCCGTTGCCGCCACCTGCGGGTTGGTGCTTGTCGGTCCGCTCATTGCGGTGCATTTGGCGGTATGGCTACCGACGTGGGCAGCGCAGCTGGTTGCCGTTCCACTCTCAGCCCAACTCTTCTGTTCTCCGGTGCTGGCGCTCATTCAGCCGAGCTTGCCGACGTACTCGCTGCCTGCGAACATCGCGGCCTCACCGCTGGTTCCCTTCATCACCATCACCGGGATGGTGTCGGTTGTACTCGTGGCACTGGCGCCATGGGCAGCTATGCCTTTTGCAGTCGGGGCAGGATGGGTGGCAGCGGGTGTCGCCCAAATCGCTCGATTCTTCGCCTCCGCCCCGTTTGCGGCGATACCCTGGCCGGCCGGAATTGGGGGCGTGGCCCTGACAACGCTGGCAAGCGCCGTCGTGCTGGCGGCTGTGGCGCAGGGCTCGGAGGTTGTTGCCGGAACGCGGGCTGTACTCATCAGAGCACGTCAGGCGGTTGCCAGTGAATGCGCCGGGCGGCCAGGAACGGTCACGTCCCGCCCGGTGATGCGTTCCGCGGTCTGGGTAGCGGGGGGCTGCATCCTCGGTGTCGCCGCCCTTTGGGTGTGGAACGGCGCCTACGGTCATCAAACCGAGGACTGGACGGTCGTCGCGTGCGACGTTGGCCAGGGAGATGGGCTTGCCGTCAGGACCGGTCCGCGCAGCGCCATGGTGTTCGACGCCGGACCTGAAGCCGCACTGATGGATGCCTGTCTCGACCGTCTGGGTGTGGATACGGTCGACGTGCTTGTATTGACCCACCTCCATGAGGACCACTACGGCGGAATTGCGGGGGTGTTCCAGGACCGCTCGGTTAACCGCCTGCTTTACTCAACGGCCGAGGAGTCCTTGCCTTCCATCGTGTCCGAGGTGACAGCCCGCGTCGGCATCACGGGCGAACAGGTAAGCGCCGGGGTTACAGGGAGCGTTGGCAACGTTGACTGGACCGTCCTGTGGCCCAAGCCTGGACCCGTCATGACCTCCGAGAATGATGCCTCCGCCGTTGTGCTCGTGACGGCGGCCGGAGACCGGGGAAGCCCCGGTCTCGACATACTGTTCACCGGTGATCTCGAGGAAGATGCCGCCCGCCGCTTCCTGGCCGGCCATGCCAAGCTCACTAACGTTGGGGTGGACGTCCTGAAGGTGGCGCACCATGGCGCCCGCAATGGTGGAGCGAGCATGATCGATGCATTCGCCCCGCAACTGGCGCTCATATCCGTCGGTAGCGGGAACGACTATGGCCACCCGCATCCCGAAACACTCGACGCGCTCGAGGCGGCGGGTGTGCAAGTTCTCCGTACAGACCTGAGCGGAACCATCCTGCTTTCCCTGGAGGGCAATGCCGTGCAGATCAAGGCCACGCGCTGAGCTTGGATGCTCCGCACGCCCATGGCAAAGTTGAGCCAGCCCATTCCTCATGATCAGGAGCCCGTCTGTGTCCCCAAGCCCTGCAATTTCGGTTGCTACAAGCTGGCGCGAGGTTGCCCCGGCACCTGTCATCCTGCTGCTCGGTCCGGAAGAGTACCTCGCCTCCCGCGGCTTCGAATCCGTTCGGCGGCGCATGCGGGAAGCTGAGCCCGACGCCGAGACAGTCCGTCTGGACGCCGCGCAGTATGAGGCCGGATCACTGATTGTGCTGGGCAGTCCGTCGCTCTTCGGGGGCACGCAGATCATCGAAGCCCGAGGGCTTGCCCAGATGAATGATGCGTTTCTGCAGGACGCGCTGGATTACATCACAGATCCCGCCCCGGATGTGGTGCTCGTCATGCACCATGCCGGTGGTACCCGCGGCAAGAAGCTGCTCGATGCACTGAAGGCAGGAAAGGCGGTCCTGGTCGAGTGCCAGCCCCTGAAGAAGGACTCCGACAAGGCTGAATTCGTTGCCGCGGAGTTCCGTTCCGCACGGCGCCGCATCGAGCCTGAGGCAGTGCGCGCACTCGTCGCCGCGGTGGGGTCCAGCCTCTCCGAACTGGCGGCCTCCTGCCATCAACTCGCCTCGGATGCGGACGGAGTGATTTCCGCAGAAACGGTGGAGAAATACTATGGCGGCCGGATCGAGGCAACGGGTTTCAAAGTGGCTGACGCCGCCTTGGCCGGCCGCGGCGGACAGGCGCTCGCCATGCTTCGCCATGCGCTCTCGACCGGTGCCGACCCCGTGCCGCTGGTTGCGGCACTGGCCATGAAGCTCCGCGCCGTCGCGAAGATTTATGGAGTCAGGGGCAGTTCTGCCCAGCTGGCCAAGGAGTTAGGCATGGCACCTTGGCAGGTGGACCAGGCGCGGCGCGAAGCCCAACGGTGGACTCCCGAGGGTCTCAACCATTGCATTCAGGTCCTCGCGGAAGCTGATGCCCAGGTCAAGGGTGAGGCGAAGGATCCAATCTACGCGGTGGAGCGCGCAGTCACGGCCATAGCACTGGGTGGATCCGCAACGGGCGGATCCCGCTGATGGAGTTAGCCGCGGCCTGACAGCTGAATCGGCGACACAGGTTAAACAGCTGTGGCCGGCCCCTGGGGGCCGGCCACAGCACGCTGAAACTGAAGGGCAATCAGCCGAGGTTGTTAACCCTCTTGGCGATTCCCGACTTGCGGTTGGCTGCATTGTTCTTGTGCAGAACACCCTTGCTTACGGCCTTGTCCAACTTGCGGCCGGCAACGGCGAGCGCAGCCACCGCTGCATCCTTGTCGGAGGACTCGACAGCGGTGTTGACGGCGCGGATGGCCGTCTTCAGCTCGGACTTGACCGAGTTGTTGCGCTGACGCGCCTTCTCGTTGGTGAGAATGCGCTTCTTCTGGGACTTGATATTTGCCACGTATAAGACTCTCTTTGTATTGCGGACTGGTCGTGAGGGATTTTCGGTGCGGCCAGAGACTGAGCGGCGTGGGGATACCGTGGCGACCGAGCCGAAGTGCCCGTCGACCTGCGCGGACACACAGCTATATAGGCTACCAGAACTCGAGGGCCCTCGCTTCCAGAGCCCTGGTCGGCGATTCGCGAACGGCGGTTGACAGTCTTACTGTCCGGACGCGCGTTCCAGCCGGTACATGACGTTATCGAAGAGTTGACGGTCAAGGGTGGCGCCGATGCGCCGTACGTCCCGCGGGTTGATCGTGAGTAGACGGTCCAGGTAGACCTCGCTGGGCCTGCCCTGCTTGTCCCACGCGCCGCTCCCGATATCAACGTATCCATCATGTTGGTACTCGGCGTTGTTTCGGTCCCGAGAGGTGAGCATGAGAGCGAGGAGAGCACCGCCGTCGCGCCCGATGATCAGAACGGGCCGGTCCTTACCCTGGCTCGGGTCTTCCTCGTACGGCACCCACGTCCAGACGATCTCCCCGGGATCGGCGGTGTTCCCGGGCTGCGGGTTATAGCGGCCCTGAGGAGCGCTGCGGGCTCGGCGCGGACGGGTGGCGATCGACTTCAATGCCGATGCAGCAAAACGGAACAGTGACTGCCCGAGGGATGACATGGGGCCAGCGTACCCGCCAGATTGCAGGCTCGAGACGTCCCCATGGGAGAATGGGATCTGCACATTTCCGCGCGGTCTGCGGCGCCGGCGTCGTCGTTCTCCCGCGGACATCCCGAAGTCCCACAAAGTAAGAGGTACCGAGTGTCACCCATGGCCCGCACCGCTCCGGTGCCCTCCGCCACGGATCCCGCGATCATCAGGAACTTCTGCATCATCGCCCATATCGACCATGGCAAATCCACACTGGCCGACCGCATGCTCCAACTCACCGGCGTGGTGGAGCAGCGGGACATGAAGGCCCAGTACCTGGACCGCATGGATATCGAGCGTGAACGCGGGATCACCATCAAGTCACAGGCCGTGAGACTCCCTTGGGAACTTGACGGCGTGAGCCACGCCCTCAACATGATCGACACTCCAGGCCACGTGGACTTCACCTATGAGGTGTCACGATCGCTGGCCGCGTGCGAGGGGGCAATCCTCCTGGTGGATGCCGCACAGGGGATCGAGGCGCAAACCCTGGCCAACCTCTACCTCGCGATGGAAAACGATCTCACGATCATTCCCGTGCTGAACAAGATTGACCTGCCGGCGGCCCAGCCCGAGAAGTACGCGGCAGAGCTGGCGAACCTGATCGGCGGCAAGCCCGAGGACGTTCTGCTGGTTTCAGGAAAGACCGGCGTCGGAGTCGAAGCGCTGCTGGACAAGATTGTCCGTGACCTGCCCCCGCCCGTGGGCGACGCTGATGCACCGGCCCGGGCCATGATCTTCGACTCGGTTTACGACACCTACCGTGGCGTCGTGACGTATGTCCGGGTGGTCGACGGACACCTGAGCCCGCGTGAACGCATCCAGATGATGTCGACGCGTGCCAGCCATGAGCTCCTCGAGATCGGTGTCAGTTCACCGGAGCCCACGCCGTCCAAGGGACTGGGGGTTGGCGAAGTGGGCTACCTCATCACCGGGGTCAAGGACGTCCGCCAGTCCAAGGTCGGGGACACCGTCACCAACCTGGCCAAGCCTGCAGCCGCGTCCCTAAGCGGTTATGCGGATCCAAAACCGATGGTCTTCTCCGGTCTTTACCCTCTGGACGGCGCTGACTATCCGGTGCTTCGTGATGCGCTGGAAAAGCTCATGCTCAACGATGCCGCCCTCGTGTATGAGCCGGAGACCTCCGCCGCGCTGGGATTCGGTTTCCGCGTGGGGTTCCTCGGTCTGCTCCACCTGGAGATCACCCGCGAACGCCTGGAACGGGAATACAACCTGAGCCTCATTTCCACTGCACCCAACGTCGAGTATGAAGTGACGCTCGAGGACAAGAACATCGTCCACGTCACCAATCCCAGCGAGTACCCCGTCGGCAAGATCGCGGAGGTCCGCGAACCGATGGTTTCTGCGACAATCCTCGCGCCCAACGAGTTCGTCGGCACCATCATGGAGCTGTGCCAGAGCAGGCGCGGCGTCATGGGCGGAATGGACTACCTGTCGGAGGATCGGGTGGAGATACGTTACCGGCTCCCGCTTGCCGAGATCGTCTTCGACTTCTTCGACATGCTCAAATCCAGGACCCGCGGGTATGCCTCGCTGGACTGGAAGGCCGACGGCGATCAGGTAGCTGATCTGGTCAAGGTCGACATCATGCTCCAGGGAGAGCAGGTTGATGCCTTCTCCGCCATTACGCACCGTGACAAGGCCTATTCCTATGGCGTCATGATGACCGGAAAGCTGCGCGAACTGATTCCACGGCAGCAGTTCGAGGTCCCCATTCAGGCCGCGATCGGCGCGCGCATCATCGCGAGGGAAAACATCCGGGCCATCCGCAAGGACGTTCTGGCCAAGTGCTACGGCGGTGACATCACCCGGAAGCGCAAGCTTCTGGAAAAGCAGAAGGAAGGCAAGAAGCGCATGAAGATGGTGGGCCGTGTGGAGGTTCCCCAGGAAGCGTTCATCGCAGCGTTGTCGTCGGACGAGTCGAAGGACAAAGCCAAGAAGTGACTGCAGTACTCCGCCGGGAGGGCAACCATGCCTAGCGCACTGCCGCTCGGAGACCCGGCTCCGTCCGACGGCGTGTTGCCTCCGGCGGCGGCGGCCGGTGCGATCGATCGTGACTTCGGGCTGTACGTGCACATACCCTTCTGCGCTGTCCGCTGCGGTTACTGCGATTTCAACACGTACACAGCGGCCGAGCTTGGCGGGGGAGCGTCGCAGGCCAACTATGCGCTCTCTGTTCAGCGGGAACTCAACTTCGCTGCCGGGGTGTTGACCGCTTCCGGCGTTGCCGAGCGTCCGCTGAGTACGGTGTTCTTCGGTGGAGGAACGCCCACGCTCCTGCCGTCGCAGGAACTGGCGCAGGTGCTGCAGACCGCGAAGGACGTTTGGGGCCTGGCACCCGGAGCCGAGGTGACTACGGAAGCAAATCCCGACTCGGTAACTCCCGAATCGCTCGAGGAATTGGCCCGTGCGGGTTTCACCCGGGTGTCCTTCGGCATGCAGTCCGCGGTGCCGCACGTGCTGGCCGTACTGGATCGGACCCACTCACCGGCGAGGGTGCCCCTTGCGGTCGAGTGGGCGCGCGCTGCCGGATTGAAGGTAAGCCTTGATCTGATCTATGGCACGCCCGGTGAGGAGCTCCAGGACTGGCAGACCTCCCTCGAAGCCGCGCTTGCCCTCGAGCCGGATCATCTGTCCGCATACGCTCTCATCATTGAGGACGGCACTGCGCTGGCGAGGCGGATGCGGCGCGGTGAGGTTCCAATGGTCGACGACGACGACCACGCCGACAAGTACGAACTTGCCGAAAAGATGCTCCAGTCAGCTGGAATGTCCTGGTATGAGGTGAGCAACTGGGCGCGTACCGAAGGGGATCAGTGCCGCCACAATATTGCCTACTGGAAAGGGCATGACTGGTGGGGTGCCGGTCCGGGGGCCCATTCTCATGTAGGCGGAACGCGCTGGTGGAACGTAAAGCATCCATCTGCCTACGCCCAGCGTCTGGGCTCGGACGCTTCACCCGCTGCGGGCAGGGAGATACTGGACGACAACGCCCGCTATGTCGAGGATGTCCTCCTGCGCAGCAGGCTTGCCGAGGGGTATCCAACCACCGCACTGCAGCCGGAGGGACGCCGTGCGGTCGCCGGACTGATTGCCGACGGACTGATCGAGCCCAGCGCGGCATTCAAGGGGACTGTGCGCCTGAGCGGGCGGGGGCGGCTGCTTGCTGACGCCGTCGTTCGCCGCCTCCTGCCCGACTGATCTTCTAGTGGAAGATCCGCAGGTTGAACGGGTAGCGATACGGCCGGCCGCGGTTCACGTGGATTCCTGCCGCAACTGCGAACCCGGCGAGGGTCACCCAGATGAGGGCATTGAGGACTGCGAAAATCCCGCCGATTCCGGGTAGCAGGGACAACAGCAGGCAGACCGCGGCAGCGATGCTCGGGGGGAAGGTGAAGTTGAACGCTTCCTTCGATTCCTGCTCCGTGAAGGGCCCGCGGTCCCGGTAGATCAGGAAAATGATCAGCGATGGGACGAAGCCCAGGATGCCGAGGAAATGGGCGAGCGTTGCCCACTGCCGGTCCTCCGCCGGAGTCAGCGGTGGAGCGCTGGGACTGGCACCCTGGAATGCGGGGACATTGTCCGGGGGTGCAGGGCGTGACGACGCGTCACTGTGCCGGTCTGCGCTGTTAGACAACGAAACTTCCTTCAAACTGGAGGACTTCACCGCGCATTCGCGCAGAACTTACTTCCTAAGGGTACTTGGTGGACAGGCCGCACGGGGT
The DNA here is from genome assembly GCF_058269305.1 of Arthrobacter sp. TJ-170. Classification (NCBI taxonomy): domain Bacteria; kingdom Bacillati; phylum Actinomycetota; class Actinomycetes; order Micrococcales; family Micrococcaceae; genus Arthrobacter; species Arthrobacter sp. TJ-170. Next base: position 128,012 of record NZ_JBZCNL010000005.1, read on the forward strand.
CGCCCACACCTGTCGGTGCCCGGCGCCTATGCGTCTGATCCCGGTATGGTAAGGAAATCGATGACTTCCTCGACGCGGGCCAGCAGTGACGGCTCGAGATCAGCATAGGTATTGACTCCGCCCAGGATGCGCTTCCAGCCGGCCGCAACATCTGCCTGGGTGGAGTGCGGCCAGCCCAGGCGGTTCAGGATCCCGGTCTTCCAGTCTTCGCCGCGGGGAATGACCGGCCACGCTTCGAGTCCGAGTGCCCGGGGTTTGACGGCCTGCCAGACGTCAACGTAGGGGTGTCCCACGATCAGCACGTTGTGCGCAGCACCCGGTACCTTCATGGCTTCGGCCGCTATCCTGGCTTCCTTGGTACCCGGCAGAAGGTGGTCTACAAGGATGCCCAGGCGGCGGCCGCTGGACGGTGCGAAATCACGCACCACGCCTGCAAGATCATCGACTCCGTGCAACGGCTCGACGACGATGCCCTCGACGCGCAGGTCGTCTCCCCATACTTTTTCCACGAGTTCGGCGTCGTGGCGGCCTTCAACCCAGATCCTGCTCGCCCGTGCAGTGCGTGCCCGCTGGCCCGCAACCCGAACGGAACCTGAAGCAGTCCGTTGTGATACCGCGGCCTGCTTCAGGGCAGGAATCAGCTCAACGGGCGAACCTTCGTAGTGGAAACCGAATCCGAGCGGGAATGTGCGCCGCTTGCCGCGGCGGTCCTCCAGGATCATCACGTGCATCCCGCCGGACTTCTCGGTCCGTAGGATCTCGCCCACGAACCCGCTTTGGACATCTTCCAGAACGACGCCGGGGCGGGCCTCGATCTTCTCAATTACGGCGCGTCGGGGCTGGGAGAGGTCCTGTGCGCCCCATTGGTGATAAGACATGTGACTTCTCTCGCTTCCGCAAATCCCTGCCGTCCGGACAGGCAGAGCCAATGCTAACAATCGCCTCAGACGTATTAGACTTGGCACTTAGGCGTGTTGAGTGCTAACTCAAGAAGCGGGCAGCGAAGTACATCGGAGGTGAACATGAGTGAGCCCAGGCGGCTTGAAGTCCTGCGAGCCATCGTTGAGGATTACGTTCATTCCCGTGAGCCGGTGGGCTCCAAGGCTCTGGTTGAACGCCACAAGCTGGGTGTGTCCTCGGCGACTATCCGCAACGATATGGCGCTTCTGGAAGAAGAAGGCCTCATTACCGCCCCCCATACCAGTTCGGGCCGTATCCCCACAGATAAGGGATACCGCCTGTTCGTTGACCGGATCGCCGAGGTGAAGCCCCTGTCGGCACCGGAGAAGCGGGCTATCCGGGCGCTGCTCGAAAACGCGGAAGATCTCGATGATGTCCTGGACCGCACCGTTCGACTGCTCGCGCAGCTCACCAATCAGGTGGCCGTGGTGCAGTACCCGCACCTGGGCGCAGCGTCCGTCCGCCACATCGAGTTCGTCCTGCTCGCACCGACCCGCGTACTCGTGGTGCTCATTTCCACCAACGGCGCGGTACAGCAGCGGGTAGTGCCCGTCCCCGCCGATGCGACCGAGACTGCACTTGCCGAGCTGCGTCAGCGCTTCCTTGAGAAGGTGTCGGGCGTGCGGCTCCCATCGGTACCGCAGGAACTTGGCGCCTGCGCTGCGGAGCTTTCCCCAGCGCTGCAGCCGCTGGGCCAGGCACTCGCACACGGTCTGGAACAGTTGTCGGCTGCCAACCGCGAGGATCGCATTGTGTTGGCCGGCACGGCCAACCTTGCCCGTTCGACGCTGGACTTTCCCCTCACCATCGGCCCCGTCCTGGAAGCACTTGAAGAACAGGTAGTCATGCTTCGCCTCCTTTCGGAGATGGAGCAGGACGCCCTCGGTGTCTCTGTCCGCATAGGTCGGGAAAACCCTTACGGCGGTCTCGCCGAGGCGTCCGTGATTGCCACCGGCTACGGACCGGACGCGCTGGCGAAGGTGGGGGTACTCGGACCCACCAGAATGGATTACCCCACCACCATGGCTGCCGTCAGAGCGGTAGCCCGTTACCTTTCCCGCATCCTCGATGAATCGTGACCGGATGACGGATCCCATGAACAGCAGCCGCTCACGCGGTGAGATAACAGGAAGTGATGTGCAGGAGTGAGTAATCACTACGATGTCCTTGGCGTTGCACGCGATGCCAGCGGCGAAGAAATCAAGAAGGCGTACCGCAAGCTCGCCCGCAAACTCCACCCGGACGTCAACGTCGGCCCTGAAGCGGCTGAGGAGTTCAAGCTGGTCACCCGCGCATACGAGGTGCTTTCGGATCCGCAGAAGCGGCGCGTCTATGACACCACCGGAAACGAAAACGGCACCGACAACGGGTTCGGCGGCGGCTATGCCGGCCCGGGCTTCGCCTTCCACGACATTTTCGAGACCTTCTTCGGAGGAGGCGGTCCCAGCGGTCCGCCGTCACGTACCCAGCGCGGCCAGGATGCCCTCATCGCCGTCCGTATCGATCTGAAGGATGCGGTCTTCGGCTCCAACAAGAAGATCGAAGTGGACTCTGCGGCAGTATGCCCCACCTGTGACGGATCCTGCACACAGCCCGGGACGTCGCCGAGAACCTGCGATATTTGCGGTGGGTCCGGGCAGGTCCAGCGCGCGGTCCGGTCCATCCTGGGCCAGGTTATGACGACGGCGACCTGCGGCACCTGCCAGGGGTACGGAACCGTCATCCCGCACCCCTGCAACGAGTGCAACGGGGACGGGCGTATACGATCACGCCGCAGCCTGACGATCAAGGTGCCCGCCGGTGTTTCAACGGGTACGCGAATCCAGCTTTCGGGTCAGGGGGAGGCAGGCACGGCGGGCGGCCCCCAGGGGGACCTTTACGTCGAAATCCGGGTCAACAGCGACCCGACTTTCCTGCGGGAGGGCGACGACCTCCACGCCACCTTGAGCGTGCCCATGACAGCGGCAGCTCTCGGCACCACCGTGACCATGACCAGCTTCGACGGTGATCAGGAACTCACGATCAAGTCCGGTACCCAGTCCGGCGAAGTGATCGCGCTCAAAGGTCTTGGAGTTACGCATCTGCGCGGATATGGCAGGGGAGATCTCCTGGTACACCTGAGCGTCGAGACCCCCCGGAACCTCGACGGCGCTCAGGAGGAGCTCCTTCGACGTCTGGCGGAAATGCGCGGCGAACAGTTCGCCGAAGGTCAGCTGGCCAGCAGCGGATCAGGGGTATTCGCCCGCTTGCGCGAGCGCCTCGGAAATCTCTGAGCGGTAGCCCGGACAATGACCAACCAGGCTTTCTTCGGTCAACCCGAAGACGTTCAAAGCGCTGTCACCGGCGCAAGCATCACCCTGCGAGGTCAGGAAGCCCATCACGCTGCAACCGTGAAGCGTGTGGTTCCCGGAGAAACGATCGACGTGGTGGACGGGCAGGGGCGCCGTCTGAGCTGCACCGTCGTCGATGCGGCGCCTGCCGCCGTCGTAGTAACGGTGGACAGGATCTCCTTCGATCCACTCCCTGAAATCCGCATTGTCCTGGTCCAGGCCCTGGCGAAGGGGGACCGCGCGGAGCTGGCAGTCGAGGCAGCTACCGAACTCGGCGTTGACGCTGTTCTGCCCTGGCAGGCAGACCGCAGCATTGTGCGGTGGCGTGCCGACAAAGCTGTAAAGGGACGCGCGAAGTGGGAAGCCCTGGTCCGCACCGCGTCGAAGCAAAGTCGGCGCACCCGGGTTCCGGACGTCCTCGATGTGCTGGACAGCCGGGGCCTCGGGCGATGGCTTGACAGCGTTGATCACCCGATCCTGCTCCACGAGGAAGCGCAAGAATCTCTCGCGGGTTACTGGAACCGTGACCCGGGAGGCAGAAAAGGGACGCTGGCCGTAATCGTGGGCCCGGAAGGGGGAGTCGCCCCGCACGAGGTCGAGCTGTTCGCCGAGCACGGAGCCTTGCCGGTGCAACTCGGAAATAATGTCCTGCGCGCCTCGACGGCCGGGCCGGCAGCGCTTGCTGTGCTCAACCAGCTCTCCGGCCGCTGGTAGCCCTCGGATTTCCGGCAGCTGGCGGCTGATAGCCGGCGGTCAGCGGATGCTGACCAGCTTGTCATCGGCGACGTCGTCGGCAGCAGGCCCGGATCCGGGATCCGTCTCCGACGCCTCGTACACCTCAACGAGATAGGTTCCCTGTTCCAGGGCCACACTGAACTCATACAGCCCTACCGCGCCCGTTCCCGCCTCCACCGGTACGGTTCCGTCGACAACATCTTCAGCGGGTACACCGCCCCCGTCCACGCGCCGGACCCTCCACTGAAGGCTTGTGTCCGTCGTGGTCGTGCTGCCCTGGATGATGACAGTCCGATCGGTGCGGACCGAGCTCTCCTGCGGGTTGATGATCCAGACAGGCGCCACTGCGCTGACGTCCCGCCGCAGAACGGAACCCAGCGCGATATGTCCGAATGCGTTGTAGCCCGCCTTGCCGTCCACCAGCAGGCGAACGCTGCTCGGACTTCCGCTGGCAATCAGGCCGGAATTGGCTGCTGCGGCTGTCGCGGTGTAAACGAGTTGCTGCACTGCCTGCACAGCCGTCTCCGCGTCGACCTCCGTGGTGAATGAATCGGAGGAAATGTCCACCGTGATGACGTTGTCCGGCGAGATCGAGGTGTTGACAGCGGAGGCATTCTGCCAGGGGCTGTAGTAGTCGTCGTCCAGCGGCTCAGCGCTGGTCATCGCCCAGACTGCAGCGGCGATCGGGTCTCCTGTCGATTCGGCCGGCAGGAATTCGCGGTAAAGCAGTCCGTTCGCCTCTCCCAGCCAGTAGACCGGAAGGAGGGAAGCGGCGTCTGTGGCTTCGGGGCTTCGCAGAGCGAGCTCCGGCATACTCGCCGCGGATTCCAGCAGCACTTCTGACTGAGGCGCGATCTCCGCCGTCGACTCGGGCGGGCCTCCGATAGTGCAGGCCTGCAGTCCCAGCGCCGTCGCGAGAAGTACGGATACCTTCCAGCGGCGCACCTTCGTCTGTCCAGAAAGAGGGATGGCGGCCATGCGTTCCCATCTCCTCTCCGTTTACAGTGTCCAATGGCTGGGGTTCCAGCACCGGGCTCAAATCTCACCATCAGGGATGATGAGAGTAGGAGCCGGAGCTGCCCGGCGCAGCAGTAATCCAGCTTGGCATAGGAAGTGTGCGCTACCGGCCGGTTTTCCCCAATCGCCACAGGACTGAGACGCGATTGATATCGGGCCGTTGCGTTCCTGAGATATTTTGTCCGCCCAGCCGGTGAACGGTTTCTCGCGAAGTGGATGCGAGCGGTAACAGGCCTGCGGCGGTACGCTAGTAGAAGGCTTCTTCAAAGGCCTGGACCAGCACCTAACCGGAAATTCCGGCGACACGAGGAGAGATGGAAGGCCCACGGGCCGATAATATGACGGATTCTGCAGTGGGTATGGGGGCAGCAGGCCTGGACAGCCGGGTCATCGAGTTTGATTCAGCCGACCAGATGGTGCAGGCTCTCGGCGCAAATGACGAGGCTCTCGCCATGATCGAGGGAGCTTTCCCCGGCGTAAGCCTCCACGTACGCGGCAATGATCTCTCCATCACCGGTCCCGCGACGGACGTTGGGCGCACCGAGCGCCTGATCAGCGAGATACGTACCCTCGCCGCCAGCCAGACACCGGTGACAGCGCAGGTGTTGGAGCAGCTGCTTTTCATGCTCAAGACGCAGGGCGCTGCGAAGCCGGCCGAAGTCCTGTCGATGAATATCCTCTCTTCACGCGGCCGTACCATCCGCCCGAAGACGGTCAACCAGAAGAAATATGTCGAAGCGATTGATACGCATACCATCGTCTTCGGCATCGGCCCGGCCGGCACCGGCAAAACCTACCTGGCAATGGCCAAGGCGGTTCAGGCTCTTCAGCACAAGGAAGTCAACAGGATCATCCTTACCCGTCCGGCTGTTGAGGCGGGGGAACGGCTGGGATTCCTCCCCGGAACGCTGAACGACAAGATCGACCCGTACCTGCGCCCGCTCTACGACGCTCTTCACGACATGATGGATCCCGATTCCATTCCGCGCCTTATGGCTGCCGGAACAATCGAGGTCGCACCGCTCGCCTACATGCGCGGCCGTACCCTGAATGATGCGTTCATCATCCTCGATGAAGCGCAGAACACCACTCCTGAGCAGATGAAGATGTTCCTCACCAGGCTGGGCTTCGGTTCCAGGATGGTGGTCACCGGCGACGTGACCCAGGTGGACCTGCCGGGCGGGACCAGTTCCGGGCTTCGCGTCGTGAGCGAAATCCTGCAGGGGGTCGACGACGTCGCCTTCTCTCCGCTGGACGCCACCGACGTAGTGCGCCATCGCCTGGTCGGGGACATCGTGTCCGCCTACAGCAAATGGGATGAATCCCAGCGGGTTGCCCTGAATGGCCGCCGAAGCCCCGGCAAGACGGGCCGCAATGAGCATTGAGGTCAACAACGAGTCCGGTGTCGAGGTGGACGAAGAATCCCTGGTCAGGCTTGGCCGCCACGTGCTCGAACGGCTCTATGTGCACCCCGAGTCTGAGCTGTCCATCATTCTTGTGGACGTTGATGCCATGGAGAAGCTCCACATCGAGTGGATGGATGAGCCGGGACCAACTGACGTTCTGTCATTTCCGATGGACGAGCTGCGGCCGGGTACGGCTGCCCGTCCCACTGCCTCGGGCATTCTGGGTGATGTTGTCCTGTGCCCTGAGGTAGCGGGCACCCAGGCCGCCAATGCCGGACACAGTATCGGCGAGGAGCTTCTCCTGCTCACCACCCACGGCATGCTTCATCTACTGGGCTTTGATCATGCCGAGCCGGAAGAGGAAAAGGAAATGTTTGGCCTGCAGCGCCAGCTCCTCGCTGATTTCCTCGGCGGCACCGCCCCCACGGAAACAACCCAGTGACCGTCCTCGCAGCAACGGACCAGTCCAGCCGATGATCGTTTTCCTTTTGGCGCTGATGGCAATCGTCTTCGTACTTATTGCCGCGCTGGTAACTGCCGCAGAGGCGGCCTTCAGTTTTCTGCCACGCCAGGATGCCGAGGCGCATCTCAACGGACCGATGGGAGAGCCCGTCCGGCGCATCCTGGAATCTCCGGTGGCGCATATGCATGCACTCCGCTTCTGGCGCGTCTGGTTCGAGATGGCCGCGGCGGTTGCGGTCGCCCTCCTGTTCGCCGATGTGCTGGAAAACATCTGGATTGCCGGTCTGCTGGCCACGGTGACGATGGCCGGTCTCGGCTTTGTTCTCGTCGGAGTTTCGCCCCGTCAGCTCGGCCGAACCCACGCGGCCACACTGGTACCGCTCACTGCGCGGATGGTGGGCGTCCTGCGCGCCGTCCTCGGACCCATTCCGCGCTGGCTCGTCGGCGTCGGAAGTGCTATCTCCCCCGGGTCAGCCCGAGCAGAGGCAGCATTCTTCACGGAGGAAGAGTTCCGGGAGCTGCTCTCGCGGGCGAGCGAGGCCGAAATGATCGAGGACAGTGAAGCCGAGCTGATCCATTCAGTTTTCGAGCTCGGAGACACCAAGGTGCGGTCCGTGATGGTCCCGCGCACCGACATGGTCTCCATTGAGGCCGGATCCACACTCCGGCAGGCGATGTCTCTCTTTCTCCGCTCCGGGTATTCTCGCGTTCCGGTCATCGGAGACAACGCCGACGACGTCCGGGGAATCCTGTACATGAAGGACGTCGTCGCGGTGCTGAACGCGGATCATAGTGGTGACCAGGACCCCGTGGACGGAGTCTGCCGCGACGTGCGATACGTGCCCGAGTCGAAGCCGGTCGGGGATTTCCTCCAGGAACTGCAACGGGAATCCACCCATGTTGCCATCGTCATCGACGAATACGGCGGCACCGCAGGTCTCGTGACGCTTGAGGACCTGATCGAGGAAATCGTCGGCGAGATCGTCGACGAGTACGACTCCGAAGTTCCCGAGATGGAACAACTGCCCGAGGGCGGCTTCCGTGTCAGCGCCCGCATGAGCATTGATGACCTGGGCGAGCTCTTCGACATGGACCTCGAGGATGATGAGGTAGACACGGTGGGCGGGCTCCTCGCCAAGACCCTCGGTCGTGTGCCGATTGTCGGGAGCGAGGTTCAGGTGGGCGATATTGCCCTGCGTGCAGAGCGGGTTGAGGGGCGCCGTAACCGCGTTTCGCACATCCTCGCCTGGAGGGTGGAACTGCCCTCGGACGAGGACGTGCACGCAGACCAGGTCAATGAAGATTCGAGGGAAACGGTGGACAACAAATGAGCACCCAGCAGTATCGGGCGGGCTTCATCTCGCTGGTCGGTCGGCCCAACGCCGGAAAGTCGACCCTGACCAACGCGCTGGTCGGACACAAGGTCGCAATCACCTCGGCCAAACCCCAGACGACCCGCCACACCATCCGCGGCATTGTGCACCGCGAAGATGCACAGCTCATCCTCGTCGATACGCCGGGTCTCCACCGGCCCCGCACCCTGCTCGGCCAGCGCCTCAACGACCTCGTTGCCGACACCCTGGCCGAGGTGGACGCCATCGGCTTCTGCCTCCCCGCAAACGAGCAGGTTGGACCGGGCGACCGCTATATCTCGGCACAACTGGCGCAGCTGAAGGGGAAGCCGATCATCGCAGTGGTCACAAAGGCCGACCTCGTCAGCAAAGAGGCGCTGCTGCGCCAGCTGCTCGCGGTGACCGAACTGGGCCGGGAAGTGCTCGGAGAAGAGGGGTGGGCCGACGTCGTGCCTGTTTCGGCGGTGGACGGCTTCCAGGTCACCACCGTGGCAGACGTCTTCGCTTCCCATATGCCGGAATCTCCTCCGCTGTATCCTGATGGTGAGCTGACCGATGAACCTGAGGCCGTCATGGTCGCCGAACTGGTGCGGGAAGCTGCCCTCGAGGGGGTACGGGACGAACTCCCTCATTCCCTGGCCGTGGTCGTGGAGGAGATCGTTCCGCGCGAAGGCCGCCCGGAAGACAACCCGCTGCTCGACGTCCGGGTCAATCTTTACGTGGAGCGTTCGTCACAGAAGGCAATCATCATCGGCAAGGGCGGGGCGCGGCTGCGCGAGGTGGGCACTGTGGCGAGGAAGGGGATCGAAGCCCTGCTGGGCACGAAGGTCTACCTCGACCTGCACGTAAAGATAGCGAAGGACTGGCAGCGAGATCCCAGGCAGCTCGTGAAGCTCGGTTTCTAGCCGCTGCCGGGCCGCTCGCAGTCCGGGCACTTCGGGCAGCAGGTGCTCGTTGAGCTACAGATGTCCCGCTCGCAGGGGCAGCAAGTCTCAGAATCAATTCGAAAGGGCCGAGCGTCATGAGTGAATCCGGCGGTGAGCAGACGGGCTCCCCGGATGGCATCCGGCTGGGGGCCGGCGGACGGCATCTCGGCAGGGTACGGCCGTCCGTCCTGCAGATCGTGGCGATCTCGCTTGTCGCCGTGCTCGTGGCGGCCGTCGGAATCGTGGCCTTTTCCGTGGTTCGCCTGCAGGGAAACGTCGCCACTGAACGCCTGAACCTCGGGGCCGGCGGTGAGACGCAATTGCCGGTGGACCTGAGCCGGGATCCTGTCCAGATCCTCATCATCGGCAGTGACACCCGCGCGGGGCAGGGCGGTGACGAAGATCCGGAGGATGAAGAGGGCCAGGCGGACGTCATGATGCTCATGACCATGTCCGCAGACCGAAGCAATGTCACGATGGTGAGTTTCCCCCGTGACCTGCTGGTGCCGCTGCCGGAATGTTTCAATCCCGACACCGGAGCGAGCAGCGACTCCAGGGCGCTCGGTCAACTCAACAGCTCCCTCGCGAACGGCGGTCCCGGCTGCACGGTGGCGGCCATCAACGAAGTCACCGGACTCCAGATCGACCATTTCATGATGGCCGACTTCAAGGCCGTTACCGAGCTGTCGAAGGCAGTCGGGGGAGTAGAAGTCTGTGTGAATCAAGCAGTCGACGACGAATATTCCGGGCTGAAGCTCGACGCCGGCACCAGCGAGATTGAGGGCGAGCAGGCGCTGGCATTCCTGCGCACACGGCATAGCTTCGGTACCGGGGGAGATGAAGGGCGCATCCGCGCCCAGCAGGCTTTCCTTGCCTCGCTGGCACGGAAGATCAAAGAGGAAGGGACGCTGACCAACATTCCGCGCCTGTACTCGATCGCCGAAGCGGTTACCCAAAACCTCACGGTCGACGACGGCCTGGGCGAAATCCCCGAACTGCTCAAGCTTGCCGGCCGGCTGCAGGAGGTCGATCTGGGCAATGTCGCTTTCGTGACTGTCCCGGTCGTTCCGTACGAAGCCAATGTGAACCGCCTCGTGCTGGACGAGGACAAGGCAGATGATCTTTTTGAGGCCCTCCGCGCCGACCGCGACATCACCGAGCCCGTCCAGGAGCCCTCGCGTTCAGCGAGTCCGAGCCCCAGCACCGACCCGTCGAGTGAGCCTGAGCCCACACAGGAGCCCGAGCCGACGCCGACCGCGGAGGAGCTCGGATTCGATCCCGCGCTGGTTCCCATCACCGTGCTCAACGCGTCCGGGGAATCGGAGCGCGGGCAGGAACTTCAGGATGTACTTCTTGAGGAGGGGTACACCCAGGCGGCCGCCGCGGACGCCGATGATCGCCCGGCTACCCAGCTGTTCGTCGGTCCCGGGTACGAGGGAATTGCGCCTGTGATCGCCGAGCTGTTCGGACTGACTGAAGTCCAGGTGATTCCAAGCGCTGACACTGTCGGGCTTGAGCTCTCCGTCGGCAGTGATTTCACCGAGGGAAAGACAATCAAGACGGAGGGTGTGGCCGGCGACCTGCGGGGCCAGACAGCCGCGCAGGTCACCTGCCAGTCCTGACGGTGGCTACCAGATCCTGACGCGGTCCTCGGGAGCGAGCCAGAGTCCGTCCGTCTGCGTCACATCGAACGCGTCGTGGAATTCGTCGAGGTTGCGCACCACCTGATTGCATCGGTATTCATTCGGCGCATGCGGATCAATCGCGATGCGGCGCGCTGCCTCCTCCGGACGGATGTTCTGGCGCCAGCACTCGGCCCACGAGTAGAAGAATCGCTGGATGCCTGTCAGGCCGTCAATGACGGGCGGCTCCGCTCCGTCGAGGCTGATCAGATATGCTGCGAGGCTGATTCCCAGTCCGCCGAGGTCTCCAATGTTTTCGCCAAGGGTGAGCTTTCCGTTGATCGGGTGATCCGGCGTCTCGGTGGGCGCCAGCTCAGCGTACTGACTGACCAACTGGCCGGTAAGTGCCTCGAACGCCGTTCTGTCCGCTTCGGTCCACCAGTTGTGCAGGGCTCCCGTCCCGTCGAACTGCGACCCCTGGTCGTCGAATCCGTGCCCGATCTCGTGACCGACGACGGCCCCGATCGCCCCGTAGTTCGCGGCGGGGTCCGCATCGGCGTCGAAGAACGGGGGTTGCAGGATTGCGGCGGGGAAGACTATTTCGTTCATGGTCGGCATGTAGTAGGCGTTGACTGTCTGCGGAGTGAGGTGCCACTCGCCACGGTCGATGGGACCGCCGAGCTTGGCCAGCTGCCGGTTCGTCTCAAACTCGGTCGCCCTCCGCACGTTGCCGTGAAGGTCGCCGGGAGTGATCCGCAGAGTCGAATAGTCGATCCAGCGCTCCGGGTAACCGATTTTGGTCGTGAAGAGCCGCAGCTTTCCGAGTGCCCGCTGGCGCGTGTCAGCGCTCATCCAGTCCAGCCGGGTGATCCGCTCGCCGTACGCGGCGAGAAGGTTGTCAACGAGATCCTGCATGGTCGCCTTGTGCGTTTCCGGAAAGTGACGAGAAACGTATTCGCGGCCTACCGCCTCGCCAAGGGCGCCTTCGACAACCGCAACACCGCGCTTCCAGCGTTCCTTCAGCTGCGGCGTGCCACTGAGCTTGGTTCCGTAGAACGAAAAGTGGGCGTCCACAAACTCGTCGCTGAGGAAGGGGGCTGCATGCAGCAGTACCCTTGCGGCGAGCCAGTTCTTCCATACGGGCAGGGGGACCTCGTCCAGCGCATTCATCAGCCCTGCCACGTAGTCCGGTTGGTTCAAGATCACCTCGTCGCCAAGCCCGACGCCGGCAGCCAGTTCCGTGAGCCACCTCCCCAAAAGCGGGGCATGGGCGTTCAGCTCCGGGATGCGGCGAAGGTTGTAGGTAGCCTGCGGATTGCGCCGGGCCACGGTGTCCATGTGCGACGACGCCAGTCTTGTTTCGAGGTCGAAAACGCCGGCTGCCGCTGCCCGGCTTTCCGGACATTCGGCGAGCTCGAAGAGCCGGTGCAGCAGCTCGACGTAGGCCAGGCGTGCCTCTTCGAATTTTCCCTCGCGGTAGTAGGACTCGTCGGGCAGCCCGAGGCCCGACTGGTAGAGGTGGAGCAGATAACGCTCAGGGTTGCCTGCATCATTGCTCACGTAGGGGAGAACTATCCCTGCTGCGCCGGAGCGCGTCAGTTCAGCGTCCAGCCTGACGAACTCCTCGATCGTGCTGGCCGCGTCAATGGCGGCGAGCAGCGGCTGGACCGGCGCTGCACCCTCCCTGTTGAGGTGCGCGGTATCCATGAAGTCCGCAAACAGGGCGCCGATACGGAAGCGGTCGCCGTCGTCCTCCTTGTCCGCCGCGGCATCCTCGACGATGGCGCGCACGGCCAGCTCCGCTGCATCCGCGAGTTGGGAGAACGAGCCTTCCCGAGCCCGGTCATCAGGAATGGGCGTGTTGCGAAGCCATACGCCGTTGACGTGGCGGAAGAGGTCATCCTGCGGGCGAACGGTGGAATCGACGTTCGCGAGATTAATGCCTGCTGCGGTCATGGAAGCTCCTTGGTTGGTGCGTCTTCTCATCCTAGGGGCCGTGCTAGTGTTGAATTGTGCGCGCAGAGCTGCTCCTTCTTAGCTGCCGTGGCGGGGCTCAACCGACCGGCTAGTCACACGCTGACTACCCGATCGCAGGCCGAACCCCCGCTGCGGAGTTTGTGTTGCCGGCCGCCATCCTGTGAAGCCAGAGCCTGAGAAGCTCACCCAAGGAAAGGCCACCACCGCCATGCGCAACGCACAGAAACCCGCCGGAATGCCGTTCCACAAGTACGTTCCGTTCCAGGATCAGATCACCGTGGAACTGCCGGACCGGACCTGGCCGGACAAAATCATCACGAAGGCCCCGCGCTGGTGCGCCGTCGACCTCCGCGACGGCAACCAGGCGCTTATTGACCCCATGAGTCCCGAGCGCAAGCACAAGATGTTCGACCTGCTCGTCAAGATGGGCTACAAGGAGATCGAGGTCGGTTTCCCCTCGGCGTCGCAGACCGACTTCGATTTCGTCCGCCAGCTCATCGAGGGCGACCGCATTCCCGACGACGTCACTATCCAGGTGCTCACCCAGGCGCGTGAGCATCTGATCGAGCGGACCTACGAGTCCCTTGAGGGCGCGGACCGTGCGATCGTGCACCTTTACAACTCGACTTCAGTGCTCCAGCGCCGTGTCGTGTTCAACCAGGACATGGACGGCATCGTCGATATCGCGTTGACCGGTGCGCGGCTGTGCCGGAAGTTCGAGGAGAACATGGGTGACACGCATATCACCTATGAGTACTCCCCGGAATCCTTCACCGGCACTGAGCTCGAATTCGCCGCGCGCATCTCCAACGAGGTCGCTGCTGTCTTCGAAGCGTCTTCCGATCGGCAGATGATCCTGAACCTGCCGGCAACTGTTGAGATGGCCACGCCGAACGTGTATGCCGATTCCATCGAATGGATGTGCCGCAACCTGGCCAACCGGGACGCCGTGATCCTGTCCCTTCACCCCCACAACGACCGCGGCACCGGTGTAGCAGCGGCTGAACTCGGCTACCTCGCCGGTGCTGACCGCATCGAGGGATGCCTGTTCGGCAACGGGGAGCGAACCGGGAACGTCGATCTCGTGACGCTGGGGATGAACCTGTACGGGCAGGGCATTGATCCGCAGATCGACTTCTCGGACATGGACCATATCCGCCGCACGGCAGAGTACTGCAACCAGCTCAACGTGCCCGAGCGCTCACCGTACGGTGGAGACCTGGTATTCACCGCTTTCTCCGGGTCACACCAGGACGCCATCAAGAAGGGCTTCGAGCGGATGGAGGAGGACGCTGCTGCCGTTGGAAAGACGGTCGAGGAAATCCCCTGGGCGGTGCCGTACCTGCCGATCGATCCCAAGGACATCGGCCGCTCCTACGAGGCCGTGATCCGTGTAAATTCGCAATCCGGCAAGGGCGGCGTCGCCTATCTGCTCAAGCACGAGCACAGCCTGGACCTGCCGCGCAGGGCACAGATCGAATTCTCCGGAGTCGTACAGCGCCGCACGGATACCGTGGGCGGTGAAGTCAGCGGGGCCGCGCTGTGGGAGATCTTCCAGGACGAGTACCTGCCGTCGCGTAACGGCTCCTGGGGCCACTATGTACTTACCTCGACCAACACCGACGCGTCCGAGGACGGGCGCTTCAATCTGACGGCGACGCTGATGATTGACGGCGTCCAGCAGCGGCGCACCGCGCAGGGCAACGGGCCGATCGACGCGCTCGTATCCATCCTCGGTCAGGACGGCGTGGACGTACGCGTCCTTGATTACACGGAACATGCGCTTTCTTCGGGCGGGAATGCCCGCGCTGCCGCGTATGTGGAGTGCGCTGTGGGGGAGCGGGTGCTCTGGGGCATCGGCATCGATTCCAACTCGACCATGGCATCGCTGAAGGCGGTCGTTTCTGCGGTCAACCGTGCCATTCGGGACCTTAGCTAGGATTCCTGGAGACGAACTCGGGGGCCGGGCGCGGCGAGGGCTGCACCCAACCCGCCGGATGGGAAAATAGAACGTGGCCAGATCATTCGCGTCGCGGACCTACCTTACGGAAGGCGTGGTCCTTCGTACGTATAAGCTCGGCGAAGCCGACCGCATCATTGTGCTCCTGACCCGTGAGCACGGCCAGGTCCGGGCAGTTGCGAAGGGTGTTCGACGAACGAGCAGCAAGTTCGGGGCACGTCTCGAACCTTTCATGACGGTGGATCTTCAACTCGTCGCCGGACGCACGCTTGACGTCGTCACTCAGGCGCAGACGCGTGGTGCCTATGGACACGGTATCGCGGCCGACTATTCCCGCTATACGGCAGCAGCCGCAATAGCTGAAACGGCTGAGAAGCTCACGGACGCCGACGGCGAATCCGCCGGGGCGCAGTACGGTCTGGTTATCGGTGCCCTGTCGGCTCTGAGCAGAGGGCTCCATCCGTCGGAACTGATCCTGGACTCCTATCTGCTCCGCGCACTGGCAACAGCCGGCTGGGCACCCAGCTTCACCGACTGCGCGCGCTGCGGCGCAGCCGGCCCGCATACGGCGTTTTCAGCCGCCCTGGGCGGAGCTGTGTGCGCCGCGTGCCGGCCGCCGGGCGCGGCGTCACCGTCACCCGATGCCATGGCCCTGCTGGGCGCCCTGCTGTCGGGCGACTGGGCAGTAGCCGACGCCGCCGAGGATTTCGCGCGGCGGGAAAGTGCGGGACTGGTGGCCGCCTACGTACAGTGGCATCTGGAACGAGCAGTCAAGTCCCTCAAACATGTGGAGCGTGTGTGACAACATCCCAAAGAGAGCCGTTGGAGCCGTGGCCCCATCCCAGCGGTGAGCTCCCGCCGGCGATCCCCGCCGAACTGGTTCCGGCGCACGTGGCGATAGTCATGGATGGGAACGGGCGCTGGGCCAATCAGCGCGGGCTGCCCCGTACCGAGGGACACCGGGCGGGTGAAGCGGCACTGCTGGACGTGGTGGCAGGTGCCATTGACATCGGTGTGCGTCATGTGAGCGTGTATGCCTTCTCCACGGAGAACTGGAAGCGTTCCCCGGACGAGGTGCGGTTCCTCATGGGGTTCAGCCGTGACGTCCTGCGGCGGCAGCGTGACCAGCTCAACGAGTGGGGAGTGCGCATACGGTGGGCCGGCCGCCGCCCGCGTCTCTGGCGCTCCGTCATCAACGAACTTGAGGTGGCGGAGGAACGCACCCGCTCCAACTCGGTCTGTACCCTCACCATGTGCGTGAACTATGGAGGACGGGCGGAGATTGCCGACGCTGCGCGCGCCATTGCCGAGGATGTGGCGGCCGGGCGCCTCAAGGCGTCATCCGTGTCGGAAAGGACAATCCAGCGGTACCTGGACGAACCGGACCTGCCGGACGTCGACCTCTTCCTGCGGACCTCGGGCGAGCAGCGCACATCCAACTTCATGCTCTGGCAGTCGGCCTACGCTGAAATGGTGTTCATGGATGTCCTGTGGCCCGACGTCGACCGTCGCACCCTCTGGAAGGCGGTTGAGGAGTATGCCGCCCGTGACCGCCGTTACGGCGGGGCGGTTGACCGGGCCCGGGCCTGACTTTCGCCCTCCGCCGCCGGCTTGCTGTAGCAGCTCATCCATCGATCAAGCTCGGCATATACCTTCTCCCTCACCGGTGCCGGTGACAACAGCGTGTCGTGGAGGGCGCCGTCGAACCGGCAGACCGTGACGTGAGGTCCAAGCTGGAGCGCACGCTGCGTCATGACGGTCACGTCAAGCACGCTGTCGGATGAGAGCATTGCGTCGTTCCACACAGGACTGATGGTTGACCTCGAGGAGGCCAGCACCAGGACCGGGACGTCGATCGAGAGCCCCCGACGCACCTGCGCGTGCCCGGTCAGCACCGCGGTAAGCCAACCCGCCCGAATGGGAAACCCGAATTGCGGCCGCCACTGACCGTTCAGTTCCCATTCGCCGTCGGCCTGGTTGCTGATGCTCCGCCAGTAGAAGCCGAACTCCGGCAACTTGAGACGGGCTTTCGGTCTGAACCGGGTGATCGGTTCCAGCAGGCCCTGGGTGGTGGTGCGCAGGATCGCACTGCCCTGGATGTCCAGCCACGGGCTATTGAGAATGAGGCTCGAGACGCGGCCGGGGAAACGGTGAGCCCACAGCGATCCGACCAGAGCTCCGGTGGAATGCGCCATGAGGGTGATCCCCGACGGCGGTGCCCCGGTGCCGGCTTCGATGTCCTCCGCGAGGGCGGCCAGAGCGGCGTCGATGTCGCGGTCGTAATCCGACAGGTCCGTTACATACCCGGGTGTCTGCCACGGCCTGAGGCTTCGTCCGTATTTACGCAGGTCCAGCGCATAGAACGCGATACCCCGTTCCGTGAAGAAGTGCGCCAATTCGTGCTGGAAGAAGTAGTCGCTCCAACCGTGAAGATACAGTACCGCCTGGACCGGCTCGGCGGCCTCACCGCGCCGGCCGGGAAGCCTCAGCATCCGCTGCGCTGTACTCAGGAAGTCGGTCGGCGTCTCAACCGGAGGCGGGGTGTAGGAGACAAGCGTTGCAACGCAGGGGCCCTCCTCATCTGCACCGAGGTCAAGCTCCGTCAGGGCAAAGCCGTCACCGAGATGGTCCGGCTGCCAGATGATGCCCATGAATCGAGGATATCGATCCAACCATCAACTTGGTGAAGCGGCAGGCCCCGTGGCAACTTTGAACCATGCGTATTTATCCCGTCTTCTTTCGCGTCGTTTTCAGCGGCATGGACCCTGAGCGCGCGCACCGCATCGGCTTCCGGCTGATCCGGTGGACAGGCAAGACGCCCGCGGGCAGCGTGCTGCGCCGCATCACGCAGCCGGCTCCGGAACTGAGCACGACGGCGTTCGGCGTCACCTTTCCCTCCCCGTTCGGTCTGGCCGCCGGTTTCGACAAGGAGGGTCACGGCATTGCCGCCCTCACGGATCTGGGGTTCGGCCATATAGAGGTCGGAACGATCACGGGGCAGGCCCAGCCGGGCAACCCGAAGCCACGGTTGTTCCGCCTGGTGAAGGACCGTGCGGTCATCAACCGGATGGGATTCAATAACGACGGCGCAGCCGCCGTTGCGCCACGGATCGCGGCAGCACGGCGAACTCTTGAGCGACGCTATCCCACACAGCGCCCGGTCATAGGGGTGAACATCGGCAAGACTAAGACAGTCGACCTGCGCGACGCCATTGCCGACTACCGCATCTCCGCGGAGGCGTTGGCTCCGCTGGCCGACTACCTGGTGGTGAACGTGAGTTCACCGAACACACCCGGGCTACGGTTACTGCAAAGTGTTCGTTCCCTCCGGCCGCTCCTGAAAGCCGTCCGGAAAGCAGCGGATGAGAGTGCGGGCCGCCACGTCCCGCTGCTGGTGAAGATCGCTCCTGACCTGAGCGACGAGGATATTGACGAGGTTGCGTCCCTGGCCCTGGAGCTGGAACTGGACGGCATCATCGCCACCAACACCACCATTACGCGTGAAGGACTCACTACCGACGACGAAGCCGTGATGGCGTGCGGCGTCGGCGGCTTGAGCGGTGCGCCGCTCAAGGAGCGTTCGCTGCAAGTCCTTAAACGCCTGCGTTTGGCCGCCGGTCCGGATCTTGCCCTGATCTCGGTGGGCGGGGTGGAAACCGCCGAGGACGTCACTGAGCGCTTGGAGGCTGGAGCCACCCTTGTGCAGGGTTATACAGGGTTCCTCTACGAAGGTCCGTTCTGGGCCGCGTCAATCAACCGCGCGCTGAAAGACCGCGTTGCGCTGAGCCGTTGATAACCGCCGGCCGCTGAAGCTGGGCGCTTCGATGCGAACTGCCGTTTGATGCGAACTGCCGGACGTGAAGTGCGCGGTAGAAGGTCCGGCTAGGCGGGGTACTGGCCGCGGCTTACCTGCGGCTTGGGCAGGCGGAGACGCCGGATCTGCATGGCGCGCGAGATGCCGTACCAAAGATCACCGCGCCCCGGCTCGCCGAACTTCTCAGCGAGGAGCTTCTTGAGCTTGCGGCGCAGGAGCAGGCAGTCAATAACAACGGCAACGATGATCACCCAGAAGGTGAGCATGATGTAACCCTGAAGCGTGAGGTTCGGGATGAAGCTGAGGAAGACGAAGACCAGCGCCGCGAACATCAGGAACTCGGCAACGTTCCACCGTGCATCCACGTAGTCGCGGACGTAACGGCGGGCAGGGCCCTTGTCCCGGAACGGCAGGTGCCGTTCATCGCCGTTCTCGAGGGCGCGACGCATGCGCATCTGTTCCTCACGTCGGGCCAGGCGGTTGGCTTCTCGTGCTGCCTTCCGGTCGTTGGGCACGAGCGGACGCTTGCGCGCTGCTTGCTGGACACTTCGCTTCGGCGTCGGGGCGCCTTTGCCCACCGCCCTCAGGCGTTGCTCCTCAGCAGCTCGCTCGGCGGGGGTCTCAACAACGGCAGCGTCTTTTTTTCGTCCAAACACCCCTCTAGGATACCCGGCCCCGGGGCAGCAATTTCCGCCCGCGTGTGTAGGCTCGGTGGCATGAGCAAGCTATCTACTGAGGCGCTGTCGGACACGATCATTGATGCCCTGCGGTCCAGCGTCGACTCCGCGTTCACCCAGACAGTCGAGGAGTTGAAGTCACTTGTCGCCATCCCGGGAGTGGCGTGGGAAGCGTTCGACCCTGCGGAACTTGACCGCAGTGCGGAAGCGGTCGCGTCTCTCGTGCGTTCCGCAGGTATCGAGGACGTGCGCATCCTGCGAGTGGACAACGATGGCGCACCCGGCGGTCCTGCCGTCGTCGCGCGGCGCCCGGCTGCCAAGGGGAAGCCGACCATTCTGCTTTATGCGCATCACGATGTGCAGCCGCCGGGAGCGCGGGAGCTGTGGGAGAGCGAGCCCTTCGCTCCACAGGAGCGTGGAGGCCGGTTGTACGGCAGGGGAGCAGCCGATGACAAAGCCGGGATCATGGCGCACATTGCCGCGTTCCGTGCGGTCTCCGATGTCCTGGGTGATGACTTCGGCGTTGGCATCACCCTTTTCGTAGAAGGTGAGGAGGAGGCAGGCTCTCCCACGTTCCGCCGGTTCCTGGAGGAACACCGCGAGCTGCTGCGGTCCGACGTCATAGTAGTTGCCGACTCGAGCAACTGGAAGGTCGGTGTACCAGCACTCACCACCAGCCTGCGCGGCCTGGTGGACGGCACAATTGAGGTTCGGGTTCTCGAACATGCGGTGCACTCAGGTATGTTCGGCGGCCCGGTGCTCGACGCACCTACGCTGCTTTCCCGGTTGATCGCAACCCTGCATGACGACAACGGCAGCGTCGCCATCGAAGGCCTGCTCGCTACAGACACCGCCGAGGTGGAGTACCCGGAGGCGGATTACCGCGCAGACGCGTCCGTTCTTGACGGCGTGCAGCTGGCGGGTACCGGTTCCCTTGTCTCACGGTTGTGGACCCAACCCGCGCTCTCCATCATCGGCATCGACGCTCCGAGCGTGGCGTTATCGTCAAACACCCTGCTGCCTAGCGCGAGAGCGAAGTTCAGCCTTCGTCTGGCACCCGGTCAGGATCCGCTGGAGGCGATGTCCGCCGTCGAACGCCATGTGAAGGCCAATGCCCCGTTCGGCGCCGCTGTCACATTCACCCCCGGAGAGTCCGGCAATCCTTTCTCTGCCGACACCACCCGGCCTGCTGCCCAGATCGCCATGTGGGCGCTGCGGACGGCGTGGGGGACCGAAGCCGTCGAGGCGGGTATCGGAGGATCCATACCGTTCATTGCGGATCTGACTGAGGTCTACCCTGACGCGCAGATACTGGTGACCGGAGTGGAGGATCCTGATTCGAGGGCGCACAGCGCAAACGAATCGCTTCATCTGGGGGAGTTCAGCCGCGCTGTGCTCGCCGAGGCGCTGATGCTCGCGCGGTTCAACGACGCCGGCTGACCTCTTCACGTATCAGTCAGGGCATGTGCCGGGCGACGGAATGTTTCGAGAGAGCATTTCGTTACATAGCTGGGCAGGCCGTGACGACCGGACGTACCATGGAACGGACAGCGCCGCGAGGCGCTAATGGCCATATGCCGTCGTCGTAGTTACAGGCACGGAACCGGCGGGGTAGGCACAAAGCTAAGGAGAACGCACATCATGAGCACATCAACAAGCGAACCGACCACAGAGACGGCCGCAGACACCGAACTGCCGGTACACGAGGTCAACCTGTCAGATGTCGCCGCCGATAAGGTACGGAGTCTTCTGGAGCAGGAGGGCCGCACTGACCTTCGGCTTCGGGTTGCGGTGCAGCCCGGCGGGTGTTCCGGACTGATCTACCAGCTCTACTTCGATGAGCGTGTGCTCGACGGCGATGCCGTTCGCGATTTCGACGGCGTGGAAGTGATCGTCGACCGGATGAGCGTCCCTTACCTCGCCGGAGCCTCCATCGATTTCGAGGACACCATCTCCAAGCAGGGCTTCACGATCGACAACCCGAACGCAGGCGGTTCCTGCGCCTGCGGCGACTCCTTCCACTAGGAGTCCTCACCGCGAGATGATAAAGCCTCCGTCATGTATCCAAACGGGTACGTGACGGGGGCTTTGTTGTCACACGATGGCTGCCGTTACGGGTAAGCTCTACAGTGAGTAGTAAAACTGAAAGTGCATCGCTTTTGAGCAGTAGCTCGAGTAGCGGCGTGCACCGAGATGCTGCCACCGTCGGTGGCACCGCACGTAAGAAAAGGAAGGGCCGTCTGTGAGTTCGCAGGACCGAACCGGCAGCCGACGCGCAAAGATTTTCAAGGTCTCAAGCCTCGTGGTCGTGGCTGCGCTGTTCTTGTCTGGTTGTTCATCAGAAGTCCAAAAAGGTTGGTTGCCCGCTGAGCGCGACAACACCAACCACACCGGCCGGATCATTGACCTCTGGGTCAACTCCTGGATCGCCGCCCTTATAGTCGGCGTGATTACCTGGGGCCTGATCATCTGGTGCATCGTGGCATACCGCCGTCGTCGGGATGAGACCGGCTACCCGCGCCAGATCAGCTACAACCTTCCGTTGGAAGTGTTCTACCTGACCATCCCGCTGTTCATGGTGCTGGTGTTCTTCTACTTCACCGACCGAGACCAGCAGGCGATTGACACCCGGGTCCAGGAACCCGATGTCATCATCGACGTCCGCGGGAAGCAGTGGTCGTGGGACTTCAACTACGTGCTCGAAGACAAGTATGTGGCCGGAGTTCAGGCCCAGCTTGATGGCGAGTTCGGCGTCGCCGAGACACTGCCGACGCTTGTCTTGCCGGTGAACCAAACCGTTGAATTTCGCCTCAACGCCCGTGACGTCATCCACTCTTTCTGGATTCCGGCCTTTCTCCAGAAGCGGGACATGATTCCCGAGCGCGAGAACTACATCACGCTGATCCCTACCCGCGAAGGCTTTTTCGAAGGCAAGTGTGCCGAGCTGTGCGGCGAGTACCACTCGGAAATGCTGTTCAACGTGGCCGTTGTTTCCGAAGAGGAATACCAAGCGCATCTGGAAACCCTTGAGGACGGCCAGTTGGGCGAAGAGTATGACCGCAATCCGCAGACCATTACCGGCGAGGACCCCAGTGGAGCCGACGAGCAAATTGGGCGTGATTAATTAGATGTCTACTTACGAATACACCGCCACGGACGCCGGCACTACTGTTGCGCCGCGGGTGGTCCCGAGGTCCAAGGGACGCATCGTCGTCAACTGGATCACCTCGACCGACCACAAGACGATCGGGTACATGTACCTGATCGCGTCGTTTGTCTTCTTCTGCCTGGGCGGAGTGATGGCACTCGTCATCCGCGCCGAACTGTTCGAGCCGGGTATGCAGATCCTGCAGACCAAGGAGCAGTACAACCAGCTGTTCACCATGCACGGCACAGTGATGCTGCTGATGTTCGCAACCCCGCTTTTCGCCGGCTTCACTAACGTCATCATGCCGTTGCAGATCGGTGCTCCTGACGTCGCTTTCCCGCGGCTGAACGCTTTGGCTTTCTGGTTCTTCCTCTTCGGCAGCACAATTGCCGTTTCGGGGTTCATCACCCCGCAGGGAGCCGCGTCGTTCGGGTGGTTCGCGTACGCGCCGCTGTCGAACACAACCTTCTCACCGGGTGTTGGCGGTGACCTATGGGTCTTTGGGCTCGCCTTGTCGGGCTTCGGTACCATCCTGGGCGCCGTCAACTTCATCACGACAATCATCTGCATGCGCGCTCCCGGCATGACGATGTGGCGCATGCCGATCTTCACCTGGAACGCACTGGTCACATCGATCCTCGTGCTGATGGCATTCCCGCCCTTGGCTGCCGCACTCTTCGCGCTCGGCGCTGACCGCCGGTTCGGTGCGCATATTTTCGACCCGGACAATGGGGGTGCCATTCTTTGGCAGCACCTCTTCTGGTTCTTCGGGCATCCCGAGGTGTACATCATCGCGCTGCCGTTCTTCGGAATTGTGTCCGAGATCTTCCCGGTCTTCAGCCGCAAGCCGGTCTTTGGTTACAAGGGCCTTGTTTACGCGACGATCGCCATTGCTGCACTGTCGGTGACTGTGTGGGCACACCACATGTACGTGACCGGCGCGGTGCTGTTACCCTTCTTCGCGTTTATGACCATGCTGATCGCAGTACCTACCGGCGTGAAGTTCTTCAACTGGATCGGCACTATGTGGCGGGGATCGATCACGTTCGAGACCCCGATGCTGTGGAGCCTCGGATTCCTTGTGACCTTCCTCTTCGGCGGGCTGACCGGAATCATCCTGGCCTCACCGCCGCTGGACTTCCACGTCTCCGACACCTACTTCGTGGTAGCGCACTTCCACTATGTGGTCTTCGGCACCGTGGTGTTCGCGATGTTCGCGGGGTTCTACTTCTGGTGGCCTAAGTGGACCGGCAAGATGCTGAACGAACGCCTGGGTAAGATTCACTTCTGGCTCCTGTTCCTCGGCTTCCACGGCACGTTCCTGATCCAGCACTGGCTCGGTGTCATCGGCATGCCCCGCCGGTACGCCGACTACCTGCCCGAGGACATGTTCACCGCAATGAACCAGTTCTCGACCATCGCCTCGTTCGTACTCGGCGCCTCACTGATTCCGTTCTTCTGGAACGTTTACGTGACGTGGCGGAGCGGAACCAAGGTAGAGGTTGATGATCCGTGGGGCTTCGGTGCATCGCTCGAGTGGGCAACCTCCTGCCCGCCGCCGCGGCACAACTTCACGTCGCTGCCCCGCATCCGTTCTGAGCGGCCCGCGCTGGACCTGCACCACCCAGAGCTCGCGCAATGGCATACCCCAAGTTCACCGGCAGGTCAGCTGCTCGGATCCGCTGATCGGAAGGACGCGTAAGTGAAGGTAGAATCTCGGCTCTTCTTCTGGGGAGTACCCTTCTTCGTCCCGGTATCCCTGGTTTACGGATTCCTGACCAACTGGTCTGAATGGGTAGGCATTCTCGGTATTCTCCTCGTGGGCGGTCTCGCCGGAATGATCGGCTTCTATCTGGGCTTCACCGGGCGCCGTGTTGGCCTGCGGCCCGAGGATCGTCGCGACGCTGAAATCCACGAAGGATCCGGTGAACAGGGACACTTCAGCCCGTGGAGCTGGTGGCCGTTGGTGCTCGGATTATCAGCAGCAGGCGGGTTCCTTGGCCTCGCCGCCGGTTGGTGGATCCTTTACATCTCCGCAGGGCTCGCAGCCATCGCACTTGTCGGCTGGGTTTACGAGTACAGCAGGGGAGACCACGCCCACTAGGCGTAGCAGCAGGCAGGCTGCACTAACGAAGGGCCCCACACACCGTGTGTGGGGCCCTTCGGGCGTTTGATCCCCCTATCGCCGCGCCGGTGTACGAAGTCCGGAGCGATAGAATTGAGTAACAAGACCGGTCCAACTTTTACGGGGGACGCTTGTCGGCGCATTGAGGAGCTCACCATGCCAGATCAGCTCAGCGGACTGAGCACCGCGCTTGATGGCGAGGGCGCCAAACACGTGCAGCTCCGGGAGCTGCTGAGGGCTTACATCCTGCAGCACGCCGAGCCGGGCACGGCCATTCCGTCGGAACGCAAATTGACCGAACACTTTGGTGTCGCGCGCATGACGGTAAGGCACGCGATCGATGCGCTGGTCGCGGAAGAAGTGCTGGAGCGGATTGTCGGTCTGGGGACGTTCGTTGCTCATACGAAGCTGGACCTACAAATGAAGCTCACCTCCTACAGCGAGGAAATGCACCGGCGAGGCATGGTGCCGGACGCTCGCGTTCTGAGCTTCGAACAGATGGCAGCTACGCCGCTGATCGCGCGGGAGCTTCAGATCGACCAGGGAGCGCCCGTTGTGCGCTTCCGGCGCCAGCTCCTGGCGGATCGCGAACCCATGAGCGTAGACGAAAACTTCATACCGGCTCACCGTGTACCTGGCATCCTTGATGATGATCCACCCACCTCCCTGTACAACGTGCTCAGCGAGAGGTACGGGCTAGTGATGGAGTGGGGGGAAGACACGGTGGAAGCCACTGCTGCCTCGCCCTCCATTGCGCGCTTGTTGAACGTGGAGATGGGTGCGCCGCTCCTGAAGATCCAGCGGCACGCCTACGTTGCCCGCGCGATGGTGGACTATTCCGTCTCGTACTACCGGGCGGATAGGTACAAACTGTGGGTTCCGCTCCAGCGCCCCGGTGTGCGGACGCCGAGGACATACACGGCCAAGCGCTTCAGCTAGAAGGCCGCTTAGGCTGGAAAGGTCCTCTGTCTGTGATTACAGGGGCGCCCCGACCAGACACAAAAGAGCGGGACGCACAATCCGTGCACCCCGCTCCTTTGGTAATTGCCAACTCGACTAGTGGCTGGAAATTGAAGCCTTGTCGTGTTCGCCGGCGACCTCGCCGTGGTGGCCGTGCGAGTGTGCCTCCTCGAGTTCCCTCGGCGTAACAGGCGCAACGCGATCCTCGAAGAAGAACCGAGACGCCCACGCGCGGCTCTTTTCATTCCTGGATACGTGGCCGTTGACGTCTGGCTGGGCAGCCAGGGCTTCGGGGGAGTCGAAGCTGACCAGCTTATACCGCTTGTACTCATCTACGGGCTCGTGAACCTCAATGAACTCGCCATGGGGAAGCCGTACGATGCGCCCGGTTTCGCGTCCATGCAGCACGATTTCGCGGTCCTTGCGCTGGAGAGCGAGTGCAATGCGCCGGGCGACAATGAAGCCAATGAACGGACCGATGATGACCAGAGCACGCAGCCAGTAGGTCACGTCGTTGAGCGAAACCATGAAGTGCGTTGCAATCAGGTCGGAGCTGGCTGCTGCCCACATGACGCAGTAGAAGACGACACCCGCGACACCGATGCCGGTGCGGGTAGGAGCATTGCGTGGCCGGTCAAGCAGGTGCTTCTCACGGCGGTCCTTGGTTACCCAGGCTTCAATCCAGGGCCAAGCGAACAGGAGCGTGAACACAATGCCCGCCGGCACGAGTGCCGGGAACAGTACGTTCATCGAGAGCGTGTTCGTACCCCAGGGGAACGGAATGGTCCACTCGAACGGGAAGTTGCCGATAACACCGGGCATGAGCCGCAGAGCGCCGTCAACCCATCCGATGTACCAGTCCGGCTGGGTGCCGGCGGACACGGGGGAGGGATCATACGGTCCGTAGTTCCAGATCGGGTTGATAGTGAACGCGGCGGAGATTGCCGCGATAATACCGAAGACGATGAAGAAGAAACCGCCTGCCTTGGCCGCGTAAACGGGACCAACCGGGTAGCCCACTACGTTGTCATTGGTACGGCCAGGGCCGGGGAACTGCGTGTGCTTGTGAACGACAACCAGGAAAAGGTGCATAGCGATCAGCAGGAGAATCAGTGCCGGAATGAGCAAGATGTGAAGCACATAGAGGCGCGGGATAATCACGGTACCGGGGAATTCACCTCCGAAGAGGAAGAAGCTGATGTAGGTACCGACAACCGGAATAGACTTCACAACGCCGTCGATGATGCGGAGGCCGTTACCGGAGAGCAGATCGTCCGGGAGTGAGTAGCCGGTGAAACCTGCAGCCATCGCCAGGATGAGGAGGACCCCACCGATGACCCAGTTGAGCTCACGCGGCCGGCGGAAAGCACCGGTGAAGAAGACCCTGAGCATATGCACGGACACTGCCGCGACGAAGAGCAATGCCGACCAGTGGTGGACCTGCCGCATGAAGAGCCCGCCGCGGATATCGAAGGAGATATCAAGGGAGGAGGCGTATGCCATGGACATTTCGATGCCCCGTAGCGGTACGTAGCTTCCGTCATAGTGCGTTTCGGCCATCGATGGGTCGAAGAAGAAAGTCAGGAAGGTACCTGAAAGCAATAGGATCACGAACGAGTAGAGCGCGACCTCGCCAAACATGAACGTCCAGTGATCGGGGAAGATCTTCCGCCCGAACTCCTTCACAATGGCGGACCCGCCAACGCGGGTATCTACGAAGTTGGTGATCTTGCCGACGCTGGTTTTGGGCTGGTACTGCTGTCCGGCTGCTGAGCTGCTCATATGCCACGCTCCCAGTAACTTGGTCCTACGGGTTCTTGGAAGTCGCTCGTCGCCACAAGATAGCCTTCCTCATCCACAGAGATGGGAAGCTGGGGGAGCGGGCGGGCGGCCGGGCCGAAAATAACCTTGGCATCCTGCGTGACGTCGAAGGTCGATTGGTGGCACGGACAGAGCAGGTGGTGAGTCTGCTGCTCGTAAAGGGCTACAGGGCAGCCCACGTGGGTACAAATCTTGGAGTAAGCAACGATGCCTTCGTAAGCCCAGTCCTCGCGACCCGGCGAAGGGTTCAGGTCTTCCGGGTCCAGGCGCATCAGGAGAACCACAGCCTTGGCCTTCTCCTCAAGCTTGTGCTCCAACTCGTTCAAGCCTTCAGGAATGACGTGGAACGCCGAGCCGATGGTGACATCAGAAGCTCTGATCGGAGTCCCGCTCGGGTCGCGGGTCAGGCGCACACCGTCGTCCCACATCGTGTGACGCAGCACATCGCCTGGCAATGGACCGAGATCGCGGAAGATTGCAATCGCCGGGAAAATAGCCAGAATTCCGGCGCCAAGCAGCGTGTTCCGGATAAGCGGGCGGCGCTTGATCCCCGATTCTTCGAGGATGTCCCCGACGATCATCGCGGCATCCGCACGGTCAGCCTCGGGGCGGATCTCGTGGCGGTCCTCGGCGATCTCATGGTCAGGCATCAGGGTTTTCGCCCAGTGCACGATGCCTACCCCGATGCCGAGCATCGCGAAGGCGGTCCCCAGACCGAGCAGAAGGTTCTGGAGCCGCAGGGTCCCGATTGTCTGGTCGAGCGGGATAAAGAAGTACCCGAAGAAGAAGATCAGCGTTCCCAGCATGGAGATAAGGAACAACACTCCAACCTGACGCTCCGCGCGCTTCTCTGCGCGAGGATCCCTGTCAGCCAAACGCGGCCGGTGCGGCGGGAGTCCAGGATCCTGGAACCTCTGAACGCCGCCCTGACCAGGCTTAGCTACGGTAACCGCGTTTTCCGGGCTGCCGTGACTATGGTCGGCCATGATCCCTCTCATCTTTCTTTAGAAACTTCACTCATCAATCCTGTGTAATTGGTTCTTCTGCTGCGCCGACGGGCCCGTTACGAGGAGCGGGATGTCAGCCAGACGGTAAAGGCAATGATCACTCCAAGTCCGGCTACCCAGATGAAGAGGCCTTCGGAGACCGGTCCGAGAGAACCGAGGTCCGCTCCGCCCGGCGAGCCCTGTTCTTCGATGGTCTTCAGGAAGGCGATGATGTCCTGCTTGTCTTCGGGCGTGATGTTCGCATCACTGAACACGGGCATGTTCTGCGGGCCTGTAACCATGGCCTCATAAATGTGCTTCTCGCTGACGCCTTCGAGCGTCGGCGCGAACTTCCCTCGGGTGAGAGCACCGCCGGCCGCTGCTGCGTTGTGGCACATGGCGCAGTTCACGCGGAACAGTTCTCCGCCGGCAGCGGGGTCGATACCCTCGCCGGAGGTGTCGAGGAGGTCTTCACCCGGGATGGCTGGACCTGCACCAAGTGAGGCCACGTAGGCGGACATCTGCTGAATCTGCTCTTCAGTGAACTGAACGGGCTTCTGCAGCGCCTGCGGCCCTTGCATCTGAAGCGGCATGCGCCCCGTGCCGACCTGGAAGTCAACAGCTGCGGCTCCCACACCAACGAGTGACGGGCCGTCCTCCGTACCTACGGCGCCCATGCCATGGCAGGTTGCGCAGTTGGCTATGAAGAGTTTCTCGCCTTCCTCGATGTCGCTGGCCGAAAACGAGGTTTGTGCTTTGGCCTCGTTCGCGTCGCTCGCGACGGCGTAGATGCCGCCTGTTAGCAACAAGCCCATGAGCAGCAGCGCTATCGCTGCCAGGGGGTGACGCCGCCTCTGCGAAAGTGCCTTCACGTCCTGTTTCCTGCCTTCTGTATTGCCTTGGTACGTTCCACGATTGGTGTCAGCCACCGTCGCGACCGCCACGCTAATTCTACCCCGGGTAGAAAAGGGTTCAAGAGAAATCTACTTCAAGAAGTAGATGATGATGAACAGCCCGATCCACACCACGTCGACGAAGTGCCAGTAGTACGAGGTGACGATGGCCGATGTTGCTTCGAAGTGACCAAACCGCTTGGCTGCGTACGCCCGTCCAATGATGAACAGAAACGCGATCAGGCCTCCGATCACGTGCAGGCCATGGAAGCCGGTGGTGATGTAGAAAGACGAGCCGTAGGCATTGGCGGACAGGGTGATACCCTCGGCGACCAGCTCGGCGTACTCGTATGCCTGGACAGCGACAAAGACTGCACCCATCAGGAAGGTCAGCAGGTACCACTCGACCATTCCCCATCTGGTGAAGTTGAAGATTCCTCCGACCCTGCGCGGCTGGAGGCGCTCAGCAGCGAACACTCCCATCTGGCAGGTGAAAGAGCTCGACACCAGAATGATGGTGTTGATCAAGGCGAAGGGCACGTTGAGCTTCTCGGTCTCGGCAGCCCAAAGTTCGCCTGATGTGGAGCGCAATGTGAAGTACATGGCGAAGAGTCCGGCAAAGAACATGAGTTCACTGGATAGCCATACAACCGTGCCAACCGAAACCATGTTGGGCCGGTTGAGTGTTGGATGCGCAGTGGAGCTGGGGGCATGGGTCGCTGTCGTCACCCTGACATTATGTCTCTAAAAGTTCCCACTTCACCAATGCGAAACGGCGTCGGCGCGCCCGTGCGCACCCTCCAGCGCTGGACTTGCCCGTAATGGCGCGGGAGTAATAGCGTGATGACTTTCTACAATTCGTAGATAACCTAGGGGAGTGACTGCGATTTCCGCCCCCGAAGCCCCTGCAACAAGCTGGCCGCAGCTGATCTCGAAGCTCATTGAGGGAAAGGATCTCACGGCCCCGCAGGCCCGATGGGCGATGGATTCCATCATGGAAGGAATCGCTTCGCACGCCCAGATCGCGGGGTTCCTCGTGGGCCTCCGGTCAAAGGGCGAGTCAGTCGAGGAGCTTACCGGACTGGTGGAAGCCATGCTGGCCCGGGCCCATCGTATAGAGGTGGCAGGACCGGCGCTGGACATTGTGGGCACTGGGGGAGACGGACTGAACACCCTGAACATCTCCACCATGTCTTCGCTGGTTGCTGTCGGTGCAGGCGCAAGGGTGATCAAGCACGGAAACCGCGGTGCTTCCTCGTCCTCAGGAGCCGCGGACGTCATCGAAGCGTTGGGGGTCCGGTTGGACCTCTCCGTGGAGGACGTCGCACGCTCGGCGGAGCGAGCCAACATCACCTTTTGCTTCGCGCAGGTCTTTCATCCATCAATGCGGCACGTCGCTGTGCCGCGAAGGGAACTGGGTGTTCCCACGGCCTTCAACTTCCTCGGCCCGCTCAGCAATCCGGCAGGCGTGGAAGCCCAGGCGCTGGGCTGTGCAAGCGAGCGGATGGCTCCGCTGATGGCCGGCGTGCTTGCCGCCCGGGGAGTTCGTGCGCTTGTTTTTCGGGGTAGCGACGGTCGGGACAAACTGACCACCAGCGGCTCATCGACTGTCTGGGAGGTGCGCGGCGGCGTCATCACAGAGCACACGGTTCATCCGGAAGACTTTGACCTCCCAGTCGCGACAGTTGAGGCACTGAGGGGCTCGGACGCGCAAAGCAACGCAAAAGTGGTGCGGGCTCTGTTGGCGGGGGAGAAGGGTCCGGTGCGCGACGCCGTCGTACTCAATGCGGCAGCCGGGCTCACAGCACTGGACACCGAGCACTCCGCGCCGCTCGTGGAACGAATGAGGGCGAACATGCGGCGCGCTCAGGAAGCCATCGATTCCGGCGCCGCGCAGGCAGCGCTGGATCGATGGGTTGCCGTCACCAGCAGCTGAATTCCGGATCAGCCTTCGAAGCCGAGGGAGAAAGCGGCGTCGAGGTCGTGATTCGAGTAGGACCGGAATGCGATGTGAGTGGTGGTCGATTCGACGCCCTCCACCTTGGAAAGCCGGTCAGCAATAACATCCGCAAGTTCCTCGTGGCGATTTACCCGTGCAACGGCGATCAGGTCCCACTCGCCGGTGACTGAATACACCTCGCTGATGCCTTCGAGTTCCGAGATCTCCTGGGCGCACTCAGGGATCCGGGAGGCATCGGTCTGAATGAGTACAAAAGCGGTGATCATGTGGCTGCTCCTTGGTTATGGCTGGGGGATTGAGGGACGGTCGGATGACTACGACGACGGTTGCGCGCCAGCGCGGCGACTGTCCGGGGGGTGACGAGGAACAGTCCCAGTACACAAACCGCGACGATCTGGAAAGACAGTGCCGCGCTCTCTCCGAAGAGAACGCGAAGGACCAGGCCGCCGGCGGCCGTGCCGACCCAGAGGGGACACGCGGTGCGCAACAGCGCGATGGGACGATGCCAGGGACGCAGAATCGCCGTAGCTGTTAGATACGCGAGGATAAAGGGGAGTGCGGTCGTCACGATGCCGGAGGCGGAGAGCGTCCCGTAATGGGAAAGGTGACCGAGGAGCGCAAAGAACATGATCAGCACGACGTCGGCGGTCAGCCAGGCTCCATAGCCCCGTCCGTCCTCATCACGCCTGCGGACCCTCACGCTCGTCATGGGTTCAGCCTACTGGTTCCCACGGTGGAACCGGCTCCTGCCAATGACGGCCGATACGGGAAGAACCCGCGCAAATCTGTTCCATGGACGCGACCCCGGATCTACCCTTGAGACATGTGCAGGAATATCAGGACGCTCCACAATTTTGAGCCGGCAGCAACCAGTGAAGAAGTGCACGCGGCAGCCCTTCAGTACGTCCGAAAGATCAGCGGTGTCACTAAATCCTCCCGGGCAAACCAGGAGGCCTTTGACAGGGCCGTTGAGGAAATCGGATTCATCACCGAGCGGCTGCTGTCCGAGCTGGTCACCACGTCGCCGCCGAAAGACCGGGACGAAGAAGCAGCAAAGGCGAAAGAGCGTTCCGCGCGTCGCTTCGCCAACGCCTGACCCGCGGATTGCCGTTGATGCCGGGGGATCAGCGGCGGTACTGGGACTCTAAACCCCCGTGGTGCATTATGGTGACGGAGCGCACCGCAAGCGTGTCACACACGAGAGGCACCGGTCGCCCAACCGATGCGACACGAGGAGACCGATATGAGCACACGCCTGAACCCGTACCTTGGCTTCCGTGACACAGCCAGGGAGGCCATGACCTACTACAAGTCCGTCTTCGGAGGTGAACTCACCCTCAGCACCTTCCGGGATCTTCATGCCACGGAGGATGAGAGCGAGCTGGACAAGATCATGCACGGGATGTTGACCACCGAGAACGGAATGGTCCTCATGGCGGCTGACACCCCGAACAGCATGGAATACAACCCGGGCAATACGTTTTCAATTTCCCTTAGCGGTGAGGACGAGAACGAGCTGCGCGGTTATTGGGACCGCCTTTCCGGAGACGGCACAGTCACCGTTCCGCTCGAGGTTGCTCCCTGGGGTGATCGATTCGGAATGTGTACCGACAAGTTCGGAGTCGCCTGGCTGATCAACATTGCAGGCAGTCCCCAGCAATAACGAAAACCCCTGTGAGTTGTCGGCGTAGGGTCTTCTGGGAATTTGTATGAAGAGGTGAGGGGGAGCATGTATCCGGTGGTCCCTCTCGTCCTTCCGAACCGCTAGTTGACATAATGTCGATTATCGGCACTTTATGCGGATTGAATTTTCCCCAAAAGCGGCTAACCTACTGCGCCCGCGCCGCCAAGAGTACGCTGGCGATGTGAGCGATCCCGAACTTGTGGCGTTCCCAGAAGGATTCGAACGGTTCCATCGGCGGGACTTCGTCAACTATCAGCTCAACCGGGCGCACGCACTGGGCTTCGCCGACCGCCAGGAGTTGGTTGACGCCGCGGCAAGCGTACGGTCATTCGATGACTGCGTCACTGTCTTCGAGGCCTTGTCGAGCCGTGCAGCCACAGAGGCCCGGCCCCGGAACGCGGCCGGTTATGCAAGGATCGCTGAATTCTTCACGTCGCCCCGGTCCGCGGAGAAAACGAATCGCTACCGCCGCTTTCTGAAGCTCTTCGACACCGCATTCGCCGATGCTCTCCTCGTGCGGCATGAGATTCCCTATGCGGAGGCGGCACTGCCGGCTTATTCGCTCCCGGCTACCGGGACACCAACCGGCGAGACGGTGCTGCTGCTCGGCGGGTTCGACTCCGTGATCGAAGAGTTCTTCCCCATTTGTCAGCGTGTCGCTGCTGCCGGCTTCGACGTGATTGCCTTCGAAGGGCCGGGACAAGGTGGCGCGCGAGCGTTGCACGGGCTCACCTTCGACCACGACTGGGAAAAGCCGGTCGGGACGATATTGGACCACTTCAGCCTCGACCGGGCAACCCTGGTCGGTATCTCGATGGGCGGGCACTGGGCGTTGCATGCAGCAGGACGCGAACCCCGCATTCGCCGTGTTGTTGCTTGGCCGCCTGTGTACGACTGGCTTCACCTGGTCCCGTCCGTGTTGCGCGTCCCGGTTCGCACGATGGTGCAGCACCGGCGCTTCATGCGCTGGAGTGTGCGTACACGTGCGCGGTTGTCGCCGACCCTGCGCTTTGTTGTCGAGCGCGTCCTGTACATGCTCGACAGCGATGACCCGGCCGATGTTGCCGAGTGGTTTCTGGGCATGAATGCCGACCACCTCGACAGCGGGCGGGTGAACCAGGATGTGCTGCTGATGTGCGGCGAACACGACGCCTTCCAACCACCAGCACTGACCCACGCTCAGGCTCAAGCGCTCGTTGCGGCCCGAAGTGTCACGACCCGCACTTTCACCCGAGCCGAGCAGGCCGACCAGCACTGCCAAATGGGGAACCTCGAGCTCGCCTGCGAGGTTCTCACCACCTGGCTGCGGTCCACAGACACCAACTTGGGTGCTTCCAAGCAATGATTCGGTCCCGCTCACCCAGGGCTCTCAAGTGACGAGACGCACTCGCCCTACTTCTAAACGTCCCGCTGCCAACTTACGCAGACAGTCCGGAAAGGGCAGACCACCCGTATCCAAACGGAGCGTTCTGGTTGTCCTGTGCCTGACGGAAATCACCAGTTGGGGCATCCTGTTCTACGCTTTCCCGGTACTTGCCGGTGAGATCAGCTCGACCACCGGTTGGTCGTTGCCGGTAGTCACCGGAGCATTCTCCGTCGGCCTCGCGTGTTCGGCGCTCACTGGACTGGTGGTTGGACGCGTTCTGGATCGCCGCGGTCCGCGGGCCGTAATGACCACGGGATCCGTTCTGGCCGTACCGTCAATGTGCCTGGTCGCTACGGCCGGCAGCCTGGAGATGTTTTTCAGTGGCTGGATCCTGGCGGGCATTGCCATGGGTATGGTTTTATATCCACCGGCGTTCGCGGCCGTCACTCGGTGGTGGACCAACCGCCGTACGCGCGCACTGACAATCCTCACCATCGTGGGTGGGCTTGCCAGCACCGTCTTTGCACCCCTGACTGCCGTGCTGTCCGCTGGCGTCGGTTGGCGCGCCACCTATCTGATCCTCGCGGCCGTGCTTCTTGTGGTGACCGTTCCGGCGCACTTCTTCGGGCTCCGTAGGCCGTGGGAGCCGCACCGCGACAGCTCCGATGAGCCGTCGCTCACGAATAGCCCGCCTGCGGCCATCATCCGGAGCGTGCCCTTCGTTGCCCTCATCGCGGCTGTGAGCCTGGCTGCCCTGGCGTCATTCGCCGCCGTCGTCAATCTTGTTCCGCTGCTGACAGAGCGCGGGATCGACACCACCCTCGCGGCGACAGCGCTGGGAGTCGGCGGTATCGGACAGGTGCTCGGCAGGCTTGGCTACAGCCTTTTCGAGCGGCTTCCGCTCCGGCTCCGAACGGCGCTTGTCCTGCTCGCAACAACGCTCACGACCGCGCTTCTTGGCTTAACGGAAACCTTCACCGCCGCATTACTGATCGCCCTTGCGGCCGGTGTGGCACGCGGGATATTCACCCTGCTGCACGCAACTGCCGTACCTGATCGCTGGGGGTCGGCCAACTACGGGCGCCTCACAGCACTTGTGGCCTCGCCGATCACCCTCGCCACAGCGCTGGGGCCCTGGGCCGGAGCCGGGCTCGCCGCCATCTTTGGAAGCTACTCCCGCGCCTTCCTGGTTCTCGCCGGGATCAACGCCGTCGCGGTTCTGCTGGCGTTCTACAGCGTGCCGCGCGCCGTCCCCCGCGATGAAACGCGAACCTAGGATGGAGCGATGGATAATTACACGCGCGAGGATATACGGGCGCTGGTCCGCAACGTCGTTGAGCAGGAGCAGCCGCCGATTGTCCAGCTGGGCGACCCGGTGCTGCGGACCCCCGCCGCGACGTTTGACGGCCAACTCGATGACACAGAGCTTGCCGGGCTCCTTGCCATCATGCGTAAGGCCATGCATGACGCGCCGGGAGTCGGACTGGCTGCGCCGCAACTCGGAATCCCCCTGCGACTAGCGGTGATCGAGGATGTCATCCCCCAGCCGGAGGAAATTGCCGAGCTTCGCGAACGCCCGCCCCTGCCCTACTTCGCGGTGATCAATCCGACGTACACACCGGTGGGGCGCGACACGGCGTCGTTCTTTGAAGGCTGTCTGTCTTTCAGCGGTTGGCAGGCCGTGGTCACGCGGCACCGAACGGTCCAGCTCGACTACCGAACTCCTGACGGGCTGCACGCCACCAGGCAGTTCACCGGGTGGCCCGCCCGCATCGTCCAGCATGAGACCGACCATCTCAACGGGATGATCTACATCGACAAGGCAAACACACGGTCGCTCGTAAGCAGCGCCGCGTACGGCGAGCGCTGGGCGCAGCCCGGAATCGAACTGGCCCAGCGCGCGCTCAACTTCTAGTGCGCCCTGCCTACTACCGGTCAGGCCGGCTGGTTCTTCTTGCTGGGCAGCTTCTCCGCCCACCACCGCAGGATGTGTTCAAACCGCTGACGGCGATGCCAGGGAGTGCCGGAACGCGATAGTTCGTGGTTCTCCCCCGGGAAAATCAGCATTTCGGTCTCCACGCCGTGACGTTTCAGGGCCGTGTAGTAGCGCTGCGCCTGTTCGAGCGGGCAGCGCAGATCCTCCTCCGAATGGATGACGAAGGTGGGAGTGCGCACCTTCTCAACGTGCGCATATGGGCTCTGCGCCAAAACCTTCTCGGGGTCCTCACCCGTGTAGGCCTCCGAGAAGAACCACCCGATGTCCGAGGAGCCGATGAAGGACTCAGGGTCAAGGAAACCCCGCTCCACAATGGCGCCCTGGAACCGGTGGTCATTGGCGATCAGCCAGGCCGTGAGATAGCCGCCGTATGAACCGCCCATCACGCCCAGCTTGTCGCCGTCGAGCTGGTCGTACTTCTGGACCGCTCCCTCGAGGAAGGCAAGGACGTCCTGCATGTCCACCGTCCCCATGGCTTCCTTGATTACACGGCCGTGTTCCTGGCCGTAACCTGCTGCGCCGCGGGGATTGCACATGACAACCGCGTATCCGGCTTCCAGGTAGACCTGCGCCTCGTCGAAGTAACCCCACCCGTACTGCGCATACGGTCCGCCGTGAATGTTCAGCAGAACCGGGTGCGGCCCTTCGCCCTCCGGCACCAGAACCCATCCGTGCACCGGATATCCGTCGGGTGCGGCGAACGTTTCCTCGACGGGCTCGACCACCGTGGTTTCGCTGCGCAGCTCAGCGGAAAAGTCCGTCAGCCGCGTCAGCGCCCCGCCGTCGATGCGTGCAACGTCACCCATGGTGCGTGGATCGGTGTAGGCGACGATGACGGCGCCGGCGACGCTCGCGGCACCGGTCACGATGTACTCGCCGTCCACTACGGTCTGTACGACTCCCTCCGAATCGACCCGATGCAGGTCACCGGCGCCGCGACTGCGGTTGAAGACGAGAACGCTGTCGGCCCCCGCCGGGACGATTTCGCCGACCTCGCCGAGATCAAGGGTGTCGGGGTCAGTGAGTAGTCGTACCTGAGCGGGGTCCTCGACCGGCGCGACGTACAGAGCCGTGTTGCGGGCAACGAAATCGACGCCGCTGGGTGAGAGCGAGCTTCCGAGGTAGAAGAGCCATCGGCCGTCTTCGCTGTGGACGGGGTTGCCGCAGCTGAGCAACTCGTCCGTGAAATTGCTCAGACGTTCCCGGTCGGATCCGTCCAGCGCGATGGAATAGATATCCGAGCGGAGGTTCGTCGCGGAGTCAGGTTCAAGCGATGCACTGAACAGGATGCGGGATCCGTCAGCGGAGAACCTTGGTCCAGAGTGGTCCGCATCCGCGTCGGTGAGCTGCTTCGGTTCGGAGAATGCCGACGGCGTGTCCTCCTCCGCTGAACGTGCTGCACGTCCCACCGGCTGGACGAACGGCTCCTTCCCCAGCGACGGCACGTCCAGGAGGAACAGCTGGGTCCGCTTGTCCCCCGTATAGCCGACCCCGTTCATCTGGTACTTGTACCCGCTGATTAGCCGCGGGTCCTCCTGGCCGGCTGAAATACCCTCCACCGTGCCGCAGCGACCGTCTTCGGGTGCACGGGCGCTGAAGACGAGGTGCCGGGAATCGGGGGACCATTCGAAGCCGGACACGCCGAGCGGCCGGTCCGTCAGCTGCAGCGGCTCCCCTCCCCTGCTGTCGGTGATGAACAGCTGCGGCTTGCCGTCCTGGACGGCCCTTAGAAAGGCTATGGCTGCGCCGTCCGATGAGTATTTCGGGGTGGTGTCCCGGAAGCCCTGTGTAAGGCGGCGTGGCGAACCGTCAGCCAAAGGCACCTCCCACAACTGGCCGACGTAAGCGTCGGCGTCGTAATCCGGCCGGGTTACGGAGACTACGCATCGTCGGGCGTCCGGATGGAGCGAGGGTGTGCCCACTGATTTCAACAGGTTGAGTGTGTTTGGTTTCACAAACCGAGACTATGCCTCCAAGGTGCCGCTGCTCAAAGTGGAAGGGCGCACCTAGGATGGTCCAGTGTCGCCTTTCGCGGAATCTGTCCTCCTCTGTCCGGTCTGTCAGGACCGACTGATTGCGGAGCCTTCCGACTGGCCGCCGACCTCGGAGAACGACGGCGTACCAAGTCTTCTCCGGTGTGAACAAGGCCACCGGTTCGATGCCGCGAGACAGGGTTACTTCAACCTTCTGACGGGACGGGGAACCGGCTTCGAGGCAGATAACGCAGAGATGGTCCAGGCGCGGATTGATTTCCTCGGCAGTGGACACTTCCTGCCCCTTGCGCACGCGGTGTGCGAAGCGGCAATTGAACTCGCCGCTGACCGGCCGGTGATCCTTGATGTCGGGGCTGGCACGGGCTATTACCTGGACGCTCTACAGCAACGGATGCCGCCGTCTGCAGCTGTCGCACTCGACATATCCAAGTTCGCGCTGAGGCGTGCAGCCAGGCTTCTCCCCGGTGCACTCTGCCTTGTATGGGACGTCTGGAGACCGCTGCCGGTCGCAGAGGGAAGCGTGGACCTGCTCATCAATATCTTCGCTCCGCGCAATCCCGGCGAGTTTGCGCGCGTTTTGCGAGACGGGGGAATCCTGCTGGTTGTTACTCCCCTGCCCCAACACCTGCAGGAGATCGCAGAGATCGCGGGCCTCCTCGGAATACGCCCCGGTAAGGACGAGGGTGTCGCCGCCAGCCTGGGCGACTCGTTCGAGGTGGCGTCAACCAGGGTCGTCGAATTCACCATGGTCCTCTCGCCCGGGGATGTGCGCAATGTGGCGGCCATGGGGCCGGCCGGACACCACGGAGGCTCTGTCGACGTTGATGCGCTTCCGGGAAGCCTGCCGGTTACAGCGGCTTTCACCGTTCAGGCGTTCCGACGCCGCGTTCGCCCCATGGGTAGCTCAGAGGGGTAAGTCGCTGCCTGGACCAATCCGGCGAGCGTTACACGAAGGATATTCCCGTAGGGCTATATTCCCCTGCGCCGGTTTGGCATGATGGTAATAGGCACCATGCATACGGTTACAGCGTCAGCAGGTGTCGACACCGAGGGGAAACGCAATGTTCGATTGGCTTGTACAGAACACCTGGATCCTGTGGCTCGTGCTCATGCTCGGATTGGCCGCTGTTGAAACACTCACCCTTGACCTCTTCTTCCTCATGCTCGCGACCGGTGCGCTTGCGGGGCTCGTTGGCGCATTAGCGGGAACCACCTTCTTCATCCAGGTACTCATCTTCTGCGTGGTCTCGCTCATGATGGTCCTGCTGGTCAGGCCAGTGGCGCTGAAGCACCTGAAAGGCGGTTCAGCCGAGCAGGCGAGCAATATCGACCGACTGATCGGTGAGCCCGCCCTCGCCCTGGAACCTGTAACCGGGCGGTCCGGAACAGTCAAGATCGGCGGTGATACCTGGACTGCTCGCAGCGCCGACGGTTCATCGTTGCCCGCAGGAAGCCAGGTGACGGTTTCCCGTATCGACGGGGCGACCGCCGTCGTCGTCGGTATTCACCAGACCGGAAGCGATCCGATCACCTCGTCCTGAGCCGAGATCCGGCACCATCCACAACACAAGGGGAACCATGTTCACAGATTCAGGCGCAATCGGACTCACCATCGTCCTGGTTGTTCTGATCGTTTTCGTTCTGATCATCCTGGTGAAATCCGTGCGGATCATCCCGCAGGCTCGAGCAGGTGTGGTTGAACGACTCGGAAAGTACCAGCGGACGCTCCTGCCGGGGCTAACGATCCTCATCCCGTTTGTCGATCGGCTGCTGCCGCTGCTCGACCTGCGCGAGCAGGTTGTTTCGTTCCCTCCGCAACCAGTGATCACCGAGGACAACCTGGTGGTGTCCATTGATACGGTGGTCTACTTCCAGGTGACAGACGCGCGCGCCGCAACTTATGAGATCGCCAACTACATTCAAGCGGTCGAGCAACTGACAACCACGACGCTTCGAAACGTTGTTGGTGGACTGAATCTGGAAGAGGCCCTGACCTCGCGTGACCAAATCAACGGCCAGCTCCGGGGAGTCCTCGATGACGCCACCGGGCGATGGGGCATTCGGGTTTCGCGGGTAGAGCTCAAAGCGATCGACCCGCCGCACTCCATCCAGGACTCCATGGAGAAGCAGATGCGTGCAGAACGAGACCGCCGGGCTGCCATTCTTACTGCTGAAGGAACCAAGCAGTCGCAGATCCTTACTGCTGAAGGACAGCGACAGGCGGCTATCCTTGCTGCCGAAGGCGATGCCAAGGCCGCCATCCTGAGGGCCGACGGCGAGTCACAGGCTATCCAGAAAGTCTTCGACGCCATTCACAAGGGCAACCCCACCCAGAAGCTCCTCGCTTATCAGTACCTGCAGACATTGCCGAAACTCGCGGAGGGCAACTCGAACAAGCTGTGGATCATTCCGAGCGAAGTAGGGGAAGCGCTCAAGGGTATCGGGAATGTGCTCGGTGCCCAGGACGGTGAGAACTCCGAGCGCAGCTCCCCCCTCACCGCTACTGCTGAGGACAACTCTCGGTCCTGACTCCCCTACGTCTACGTCGGTCTCTCCGATTCCTAGCAGCACCCGAATTGGGTGATTCATCCCGCGTTCGGTATAGTTGGGTGTTTGCCGGATGAAGCGCCGCCGGGAACAGACGGCGGTCCACCGGCGTTATACCTGTGGTAACGCGGCGTGAACGTCGTGGTGTTGCGCATCCGCTGGGTGTGCAGCAGGGGCAACTGGAAGTCCAGGATGCCATACGTAGTTAGGGAGAAAAGATGAGCGACCGTAGCCTGCGGGGTATGCGCCTTGGCGCCCAGAGCATGGAGACCGAATCCGGCGTCGAGCCGGCACCCCGGCAACGTATTGAGTACCGTTGCGAGGACGGAGAGCGGGTCTTCGTGACGTTCGCCGCCGAAGCGGAGATTCCCCCGGTGTGGGTCTCCAAAACGGGCAAGGAGGCGCTGCTCGTTGATGGAGAGCGTCCCGACACGTCCGGAGACAAGCCGGTTCGCACCCACTGGGACATGCTGCTGGAGCGTCGTTCCATGGAGGAGCTGGAGCAGATTCTTGAAGATCGCCTCAACATCCTCAGGGAGCGCCGCGGAGAGCGCCGCTCCGCCTGATTATTTCAAAAGAAGCCCGGGTACTTCATGGAAGTACCCGGGCTTTTTGGTGTCAGCAGGACATATACGAAGCGATAAATCCCTCCATTGCTCTGCTGGCTTACCTACCTATCTGCTGGCTTGCGGCCTGTTGAGAGCCGGCCTGTCAGCGCGCGCCATCGGGCGGCCAGGCCCCAGCGGGTGACACTGGCGATGGCTTCAAAAACGATATTGCCGCTCATTTTGGAATCCCCATACTCACGCTCGACAAACGTGATCGGTACTTCGACGATGCGGAGTCCTTTCTTTGCCACCCTGAAGGTCATGTCGACCTGAAACCCGTACCCGACAGAATCCACAGTGGAGAGGTCTATGCTTTCGAGGGTCTCGCGCCGAAACGCACGGTAGCCGGCTGTGATGTCATGCACAGACAGTCCCAGCATCGTGCGCGAGTACAGACTTCCGGCACGGGAGAGCATCTTCCGGTGGAACGGCCAGTTGACCACGGATCCACCGGGAACCCAGCGAGAGCCAATCACCAGGTGAGCGCCGGAAACTGCGTCGAGGAGGGCAGGAAGCTGCTCCGGCTGGTGGGAACCGTCCGCATCCATTTCGACGATGACGTCGTACCGACGCTCAAGAGCCCAGCGAAAACCCGCGATGTATGCTGCGCCGAGACCTTCCTTACCCTGACGATGCAGGACGTGCACGGCGGTGTCGCTGGACGCTCTGGCATCGGCCAGCTCTCCAGTGCCATCAGGGCTGTTGTCGTCCACTACCAGTACGTCTGAGTGGGGCACCGCTGCCCGGAGCCGGTCAAGAGTCAGAGGGAGTGACTGGCGCTCGTTGTAGGTAGGAATGATGGTGACAACGCGCACTCATGAACCTTTCGATGGGGCAGGTGCGCATGGCGCAGCAGCTCAGTATCCGGACCGGCTTACCAGTATAGGCCGAGGACTCGAGCAGCCCTTTCACCCCGTGGGCGTTGCCTCCACCTCCGGCAGCGAGCGTACTAGAGAGCATCAGTGCGAAGGTGCCTCAGAGCCCGGTTCTGGGGGTAGGTTCGCACGCCTTCGGGCCAGCAGTGATCAACCGATCGGCGCTGTTTTCTACTGACGTGCAAACCTACCCGTTGTGAGTACCGAGCCTTCCACCGCGCGAAAGAGCCTAACATTTACGTTTCGGTCCCCCTTGGCGTCACGTATGCGGTGGCTCGGTCAGGTCTGTCCGGGAGTGCCGGACCCCGACCCGTAGACCTAAAAGCTTACGGCCTGTGCAGGACGTGTCAACAGCCGTTTGACCTGCTGCTTCATTCGTTTGCGCAGGTCAGCCGAAGTGCCGGCCGGTAAGCGGATTGGTCTTTGGATGGCGTTTACCGGGCGACGACTACATCGGAGCTATAGAGTTGCCGGCCCCAGTGCACCGTTTCCAGGCAGCGTGGCTCCTTTCCGTCATCCAGCGCAGGGAGCAGCGGCGTACCGGCCCGCGGATCCGTACTCCAGGACTGCACCCGGCTGTCAGGCGTCTGCACCATCAGCTCTTCCACCTCCCACACGGCGTAGGAGGCTGGCGCGCCGGGAACCAGCTGACCGAGGAGCGGGTTCTCTGCTCCCACCGCACGCCACCCGGCGCGAGTGTGCGCCAGGAAAGCAGCACGCGCCGAGATCCGTTCCTCCGGGCTGGCGTGCGCTATGCAGGCCCGGACTGACTGCCACGGCGACATACGCGTGACGGGCGAATCGGACCCAAGGCACACCGGCACTCCTTGACTCAGCAGGCTTCCCACCCTGTTCATCGGGATGTAGCGGTCCCGGCCGAGACGCTGTTCGTACAATCCGCCAGGAGCCCCCCACAGCGCGTCAAAGCCCGGCTGGGCGCTCACGATGGCACCGAAGTGCACCAGGTTGCGGATAGCTGCGTCATCGGCCATTTCCACGTGCTCCAGGCGGTGCCGCGAGGCTCGCACCCTCTCGATTCCATGAACAGCAGCGGTCTTCTCCAGCGCGGCGATGACCGTATCCAGTCCCTCGTCACCGATGACGTGGAACCCGGCCTGCCTG
Source organism: Arthrobacter sp. TJ-170 (assembly GCF_058269305.1). Classification (NCBI taxonomy): domain Bacteria; kingdom Bacillati; phylum Actinomycetota; class Actinomycetes; order Micrococcales; family Micrococcaceae; genus Arthrobacter; species Arthrobacter sp. TJ-170. The sequence goes on from NZ_JBZCNL010000005.1 coordinate 171,335, forward strand.
CCGGCCGCCGTCGCTGCTCCGAGGTGCGCTGCGACGTCGTCGGCGTTCATGAAACTGGTTCCGCAGGAGTGCGGCGCATCAGCATAGGGAACCCGCATGCGCGCCGTGTGTGAGCCGATCGAACCGTCAACGTTCAGGTCTCCGCCGAGCCCCAGAATCTGCCCGCCGAAGCCTTGAAGGATGCTGCGCATCTCCTCTTCAGACGTCGCAGACTGCCCCCAGTACGCGAGGATCTCCGGGTGCGGACCCTCGAGCGCGAACAGCGACAGGACGTCTTCGCGGGGCGCGATGTGGGGGGCGGCCATTTCAACCACGGCAACAATCCCGTTGGCCGCTGCGTGATTCAGCGCTGTCCGCTGTAGGTCCTTCCGCTCATCGGCCCCCAGGTTCCGGACGGCACTGCGGGCAGCCAGGTGCGCGTCGCGCACCACGAAGCCGTCGTCCCACCCGTCGTAGGCATCCAGGGAAAGCCGCTGGGCAAGTGACGCGGAGACGACGGCGGAGTGGACGTCAGCGCGGACCAGGTAGACGTCGCGTCCACCGGAGGCATTGTCGAGTTCAGCCGCAGTTGGCGGGCGACGCTCGGACCACCGTGATTCGTCCCAACCGTTGCCCATGATCGTTCCTGTCGTACCCGCGCCCGCCTGCGCGATTCGGTCCAGCAGCTCACCGAGACTATTGATCCCGTTGAGGTCGAGTGACGTGAGCGCGAGGCCCGTCTCGGTGGTGTGTACGTGCGAGTCGACGAACCCGGGCGCGATGAGCGTTCCCTGCAGGTCGACCACCTCCATGGTGCTGTCCGCCAGGGCAGCCGCCGCGTGCTCGGACCCGACCCAGGCCACCGTATCGCCCGTGACCAGCATGGCAGTGGCGAACGGATCAGCGGCGCTGTACACGGAGCCGTTGCGGTACAGGATGGGCTTCGGGTCATGTGGTGACACAGGCGTGTAACTACTTTCGGATTGAGAACGAGGAAGGGCTATTCGGTTACAGCGGAGTAGGCGACGACGCCACGCCGGATCAGCTCGATCGAGTCGATGCACAGCCGGCGGAATCCGGGCGGCAGGTCGGGCACTTTCGCCAGCTGATCGATGAGGTCGATGATCTGCTTGGCCCAGCGCACAAAGTCGCCTGCTGCGAGGTCGGTGCCCTGCAGCGCGCTCTGAAGCCCCTTGCCGCGTGCCCACTTGTACACCGGCCAAACCAGCCCGAAATCGGGTTCGCTGGTGACCGACAGGCGGTACTGCTCCTCGAGGTCGGTTAGTCGGGACCATTGGCGGATCACAACGTCGATGGAAGTTTCCAGCGAGACCGACGGCATGCGCGGGCGAAGGCCGCGTTCCTCCCGTTTGGCCTGGTAGACCAGTGCGGAGGCCAGCGCCGCAAGTTCGGCCGCATCGAGATCCTGGAAGGCGCCGTGCTCAAGGGACAGCGCGATCAGGAGATCCTTCTCGCCATAGATACGGCGAAGCTTCTGCCCCGCAGGCGAGATCGCCAAGCCGTGCTCGTTGTGTTCCTGCAGGTACCCGTAGCTGAGGAGAACTTCGGAGACCCGGTCGAACGTCTTCGCGATGGTGTTCGTGCGGCCCTGGATCTGCTGGGCCAATCGGTCTGTCTCCCGCCGAAGCTTCCACCATCTTTCAGCCCACCGGGCATGATTCTCCCGGTCGCTGCAGCCGTGGCAGGGGTGAGCCCTCAACCGTCGGCGCAGGTCAGCGATGGCTTTCTCCTGGCGTTCGGTGCCGACGGTCGGGAACTCCACCGGCGTCCTCGTGGTGGGTGGCCGCCGGTCGCTCAGGGAGTTCCGGAGGGAAGCAGCGAGATCCCGGCGGTCCTTGGGCTTGCGCGCATCGAACTGTTTCGGAACCCGAACCCGCGAGAGCACCTCCACAGGCCCGTCGAGGTCCTGAACCGACAGCCGCCGCACATGCTTTTCCAGGGTGAGGACGGTGGGGCGTGGATCGCGGGCTGCATCTCCGGCGAGCACAACCGCGTAACCGGTGATCCGGCCGGCTGGGATGTCGACGACATCGCCGGGGCGAAGCGCTTCCAGCGAGGCTGCTGCGGCGCTTCGACGGTTACGGGAACCGGCCTTCGACGCGGCAGCTTCGAGATCGGACAGTTCCCGGCGGATTGCTGAGTACTCCGAGAAGTCGCCGAGGTGACACGTCATCGCCTCGGCGTAACCCTTCAGGGATTCTTCGCGCGTACGGACCTGTCGGGCGAGGCCCACCACCGAACGGTCGGCCTGGAACTGTGCGAAGGAGGTTTCCAGGATTTCCCGCGTCCGGTGCTGCCCGAACTGGGATATCAGATTGATGCTCATGTTGTACGTGGGCCGGAAGCTGGAGTTCAGCGGATAGGTGCGGCGCGACGCCAATCCTGCCACCGCTCCCGGGTCGGTCCCCGGCTGCCACAGTACGACGGCGTGGCCCTCCACATCGATGCCGCGCCGGCCTGCCCGCCCCGTGAGCTGCGTGTACTCTCCCGCCGTGATGTTTACGTGGGCTTCCCCATTGAACTTGTCGAGCTTCTCCAGCACAACGGATCTGGCGGGCATGTTGACGCCGAGCGCCAGCGTTTCGGTGGCGAAAACCGCTTTGACCAGCCCTTCCTCGAAGAGCTTCTCGACCACTTCCTTGAAAGTCGGGAGCATCCCCGCATGGTGCGCTGCGAATCCCCTGATCAGCCCTTCCCGCCAGGCCCAGAAGCCCAGCACTTCCAGGTCTTCCTCGGGTATGTCGAGGGTTGCTTCCTCGATCCGGTCGCTGATGATGCCGCGCTCGTATTCGGTGGTGAGCCATAGTCCCGCGTCAAGGCACTGGCTGACTGCCGCCTCACAGCCGTTACGCGAGAAAATGAAGGTGATCGCGGGGAGGAGCCCGCCCCGGTCAAGGGCGGTGATCACCTGTGGCCGGCTTGCCCGCCGCACAGCTGTCTGCGGTTGCTGGTAGCGGTTCTGCCCTCGCCCGCGCTTGGCGCCTGTTCCCCAACGCGCCCTCTGATTCAGTCGTGTTTCAGTGGTGGCGAGGTCCAGCAACTCCGGGTTCACTGCAAACTTGTCCTCGGCTCCGCTGGACGATCCCTCGGCGGCCGCTTCGTCGAAAGCGACCTCGCCCGCGAAAAGGTCGAGCAACTGCTGACCGACCATCACGTGCTGCCACAGCGGGACTGGCCTGTGCTCCGAGACCACGACGTCGGTGTGGCCGCGCACGGTATGGAGCCAGGCTCCAAACTCCTCAGCATTGGACACGGTCGCGCTCAGGGAGACGACCTTGACCTCGGTCGGCAGGTGGATAATCACTTCCTCCCACACCGCGCCGCGGAACCGGTCCGCCAGGTAGTGCACTTCGTCCATGACGACGTACCCCAGGCCCGCCAGGGTGTCAGAGTCCGCGTACAGCATGTTGCGGAGAACTTCTGTGGTCATGACGACGACGGGAGCTTCCGAGTTGATGCTCGTGTCTCCGGTGAGCAGTCCAACACGGTCAGCTCCGTGCAGGGCGGCGAGCTCAGCGTATTTCTGGTTGCTGAGCGCCTTGATGGGCGTCGTGTAAAAAGCCTTCAGGTCCTGGCTGAGTGCCATGAAGATCGCGAACTCCCCGACGACCGTCTTGCCTGCACCGGTAGGCGCCGCCACCAGCACTCCCCTGCCGGCCTCCAGGGAGGTGCAGGCGTCCCGCTGAAACTCGTCCAGGTCGAAACCAAGCGTCTGTTCGAACTGATGCAGACGGGTTTTTTCATACCGGTTACGCGCCTGCGCTGCCTGATACCGCTCGGCTGGGGAGGTCATGGTTCAAGCCTAGACTCTCCGGACGTCCGGCTACTGCATTCGGAGCAGGCGTCAGATTCCGTCGATCCTCGATGCGGTGTCCGCGTTTGCCTCGATGTCTGCCTCCCGCGCCGCGTTCCGTTTGTCGCGGCGCTTGTCATTAAGGAGGCACAAGCCAATGGCGACAAAGAACAGCAGCAACAGCGGTATGGCCAGGTAGAACATGCTCATGGCATCGCCGCCCGGTGCCGCCATCGCCGCGAAGAGGCAGATGAGGAACACTGTGATGCGCCAGGACTTGAGCACCTGCTTGCCCTTGATGATGCCCACCAGGTTCAGTCCGAACAGCACCACAGGCAGGAGGAAGGCGATGCCGAAGGCCAGCATCAGCCGCAGCAGGAAGGTTATGTACACGGGGACGGAGATGAGGTTCGCGAAGCCTTCCGGCGTGAAGTCGGTCAGCACTCGCACGGCACTCGGCAGGATCAGCCAGGCCAGATAGAGACCCGCGATGAACAGCGGGACAGCGACGGCGATGAAGCCGAGCGCAATGCGCCGTTCTTTCGAGCGAAGCCCGGGGGTGATGAACGCCCACAGCTGGTAAAGCCACACCGGGCTGGCGATGACGAGACCGAGGAAGACCGAGATCTGGATCATCAGGTCGAAGGGAGACCCGACGCCGTCGAAGTTCAGCGCTGCGTTTCTGCCGTCGATCTGGTTGATATTGCGCACCGGTGTTGCCATCGCTTCAAGCACCGGGTTGTAGATGAAGAATCCGATGACGGTGCCCACAACAACGGCGATGGCCGATTTGAAGAGTCGGTTACGCGCCTCGATTAGGTGTTCCTTGAGCGCCATCCGCCCTTCGGGATTCGCTTTGCGCCCTTTCACCCGCGGCATGGTGCTCAGCTGGTGGAGGACGTGCTACCCGGGCCCGAGGAGCGGGTGGTCCCATGCTGGGGATCGTCGTGGCTGCGCCGGGGTTCGTCGTGGCCCGGCTGATTCACCACGCGCCCTTCGACCGGCGAGGACCCGTCCGCGTCATCGGAGTTGTTTTCTTCCTTCATCTGTCGAACCTCCGACTTGAAGATGCGAAGCGACTGGCCGACGCTGCGTGCCAGACCCGGAAGCTTGGGCGCACCAAACAGCAGAATCGCAATGACGATGATGATAAGAATGTGCCAACCCTGGATCTGCATGACTAAATGTCCTCTCGGTGAGTCTACGTTCAAGTCTAGGTCATAGGTGCGGTAAGTCACGCAGGAGCTGAGGCTGTCCACGAAGGGACCGCCGTCGTACCCTGCGCTCCAGCCGCTGCCAAGCGCGCGCCCGGGAGGCGAGGGAATTTTCAGCCCGAACAACTGCCGGCGACGTGAAAACCGCAAGCGGGACGGGCCGCAATTCTCCGGCTTCCGCAGCGTCGAAATCAGGCGTCAACAGCTCGGAGGCCCGTCCTGCTTCGTCCATAAGGGCGGTGAAGCCGCGAAACAGGCGCCAGGCAAGGAAACCCAGAAAGAGAAGTGTCAGCGCGGCAAGCGCCACCCACAGAATAATCCACGTCCACCATTCCATACGGCCAGTCTAGTTGCCGGTGCGCTGCCGGTGGACGGCCAGTGCAGCGTCAACGAATTCACGGGCAATCTCCCGCTCTGCCTCCGGTTCCGCCACGGTGCACTCACCGCCGAGACTCGCCACGAGCCCCGGCAGCCACGTGGTTGTGCCGACCCTGATCTCCGCAGCCAGCCTGCCGTCGCCTGTCTGCGCGGTGAGCTCGGCGGCATACGACTCGGCGATCCAGCGCGCGCCCGCACCCAGGAGGAGTACGACGGCGCGGTCCGCGCTGGAATGGTCGAAGATGACGGACGGTGACTCCGCCTCGACGGTAGTCGGCCGCTCAGTCAGCTCGACGTGCTGCACGCGGTCCAGGCGGAAGTTACGCCGGCCGCCTGCACTGTGGCACCAGGCATCGAGGTACCAGGCGTCCTCGTGAAGGAAGGCCCTCAGCGGCTCGATGAACCTCTCGGTCACCTCATCCCGGGCAGGTACCACGTAGCGCAAGTGCAGCTGTCTGTGCTGTTCGATCCCCGCGCGCACTGTCGCAAGGACCGGGGCAACCTCGTCCTCGGTGATCCTGGTTGCGATCGAGTCGTTCATTCGCGCTGCGTCCCCTGCTCCAGCGCGGAGTTTCTCCCGGGCGGAGCGGACCGCAGAGTCATCGGGCAGGCCCGGAAGGTTGATCAGCGTGTCCAGTCCCACCAGGAGGGCGCACACCTCATCGAGGCCGAACCGGATCGGATCACCCAGCGACTGCGGGTCGGTGATATGGATTCGGTTGTCCTCAAGCTGGATGTCGATCAGGCCGTCCGGATAGAAGCGCGGACCGCTGACAAAGAGCAATTCAACATCTCTGATCAATTGAGCCGGTGACACGCCGAAGTCCCGGGCCGCAATGGCGACCTCGACTCCGGGGTGGTTCAGCAGGTAAGGCACCAGATCGAGCAGGCGCAACAGGCGATCCTCCGTCGAACCGCCGGGCCGCACGGGCGCAGACCGGGTTACTGTCCCGTCGAAAGCAAACGACGGCGGCACCTCCCGCAGCGCACGCGCTGCCCCTTTCAGCCGACGTCGTATTTCCGCTGCGAGCGAGTCCGGGGAGAGTGCTACGGCGTTCGGGCCGAAGGATGCGATCTCACCGGCAGCCGTAGCCTCATCCGAATAGCTGAACTCGAGAGTGTCCCACCCGTCGCTTCGTACCGTCGAAATAGCACCCGGCCGTGCCCTTAGGATGTGGCAGGTTCCCGTCCTGACGGCGACGGCCGCGCGCTGGCCCAGCGCATCCGCAGTGAGCGTGGCGAGGGAAGCAGACATCGAGAAGTCCGGGGGCACGCTGTAGGTGCCGGCCTGTGTGGTGGGCGGCGTGGTGATTCGGGTGAGGCGGAACCAGCGCTCCGCTTGGCGATCAATATCGAAGCCCACCAGGTACCAGTGCCCGAACCGACTGCCCATTCCCCAGGGCTGCACGGTGCGATCACGCTCTTCGCCGGTGCTCGCCGCCCGATACCCGAAACGAATGACGCGGCGCCCGGTGGTGGCCTGCCAGAGTTCGTCCCAGAACGGTTCATTCGTTCGGATCCGCGCCTCGATCGACGACCGGGAGGCCGACTCCGCGCCTACTCCCCTGCCCTGGAGCTTCCGTAGCGCCCGCGATGCCGCGGAACCCAACGAGGCTTCCTCCCACATGCCTGCAGCGATGGTGAGTGCCGCTGACTCTGCCGCGGTGAAGCTCATGCCGGGCAAACGGTAGTCTTCCGCGTTGATCCGATAGCGGGTGGACGCATTGTCATTCTCGAACAGGCGGTCCTCGGTGAATGACTCAAGCGGGATGCCCTGTTCGCGCAACGTTGCCTTGTCGCGGTCGAAGAGCTTCTCACGCGCGGCCACGGTGGATGCCTGGTCGTACTGTTCGATCTCACGAAACAGCTCCTCCTTGGTCCACCCCTGCCGGGAGGACAGGAGCAGCATCACCAGGGTGAGCAGGCGTTCTGTACGTTTCGCTGACACGGTGGCAAGGATACCTTCTCGGGAACACTGGGAAGACGACGAAGGGCGGGCAGCATTCCCTTTCGGTGTTTGCTGCCCGCCCTTTCTATCAATGGTGTTAGCGAACGCCCATGAGGTCCACGACGAAAATGAGAGATTCGCCGGGTGCGATAGCGGAACCCGCGCCGCGGTCTCCGTACGCGAGGTGCGGTGGAATTTCCAGACGGCGTCGGCCGCCGACCTTCATGCCCGAGATTCCCTGATCCCATCCCTGGATGACCTGCCCGACGCCGATGCGGAAGTCCAGCGGCGTGCCGCGGTTCCAGGAGGAGTCAAACTCCTCTCCGGTGGAGAATGCCACTCCGACATAGTGGGCTGAGACGGTATCCCCCGCCTGAGCTTCCCGCCCTGTGCCCTCGATCAGGTCCTTGATGACAAGGTCCTCAGGCAGGGCTTCGCCGGGGAAATCGACCTCGGGCTTGGTGCGGTCGTATTCGCGCTGTCCGAACGACATGGTGGCTCCTTTACTTACTACTTACTCTGCGGCTACTTTTTCGACGATTTCGACGTAGAAGGCGAGCGGACCCGCCGGTCCCTGGGCGGGCTGGTCACCGTAGGCCATGGCCGACGGGATCACGAGCAGGACTTTGGAGCCGACTTTCAAGCCGGACAGACCCTGGGTCCAGCCCGGGATGACCCCGTTGAGCGGGAACTCCGTCGGCTCGCCTCGATCAAAGCTGGAATCGAACTGCTCGCCCTGCCAGGACCACCCGGTGTAGTTTGCGGCGATGGTGTCCGCTTCGGTGATCTCCTCGCCGGTCCCCTCTTCGATGACCTTGACGACGAGATCCGACGGGGCTTCATTATCCGGGAACTCGATCGAGGGAACACCCTCGCCGTCAAGCGTCACGGTGGGAAGCTGCCCTGCTTCCTCGAGCTCCGCAACCTCTTCCGAGGAGAGCTTCCTCGGGGGATTCTCGGCACTGATAACTTGCAGTACGAGCAGCACGTTCTGAGACTGGGGCTGCTCCTCCTCAGCAGGGATAGCGAACGCAATCTGGGAACCGACCGTCGACCCCACCATGACCTCGTACAGCGAGGGGTAGACCTCCTGAAGCTGGTCGTCGAGGGGCAAGCCCTGCGGGGCGCCCTCCTCATAGGAGTCCCGAAGTGCGCTGCCGTCCTCAGGATTGAGTGAGAGGACATGAACTTGGAGATTCTGGCCTGCCTCAATAACGGCGCCGTCCCCCTCGGCGACGACGCGTGCGCCCTGCTCTGCGATGTCAAGCGGTGCATCGAACTCAACCTCGGGCGCGGTGTCCGGGCCGGCGTCGGAAACCTCAACGGACTCCAGGGTGTCGGCTACACCGGCGGACTTGCCGTCTGCTCCAAAATCCGCAGGGGTGGTTGGCCCGCCGCAAGCGGTCAGGAACAGCATTGCGGGCAGCAGGAATGCTAATACTTTTCGCACGGTATTTCTTTCAAGTGGAGTGGAGAACGCGGTTCCGCGATCCTGCCGGTCGTCCTCTCGGCACCGGACTTTACCTACCCTAACGGGTTGGGCTGGGAGATTTCTCCTAGGCCGGTGAACGTAACGACGCTTACAGATGCTCCAGCAGAGCGCTGACCCGCTCATCTTCGGAGGCAAAAGGATCCTTGCAGAGGATAGTTTGTTGCGCACGGTCATTGAGTTTCAGGTGCACCCAGTCGACGGTGAAGTCGCGGTTGGCTTCCTTCGCGCGGCGGACGAACTCCCCACGCAGCCGGGCGCGGGTGGTCTGCGGGGGGATGTCCACGGCAGCCTTGATGTCGACATCGTCCACCACCCGCGCCGTTTCTCCGCGTGCCTGCAGCATGAAAAACAGGCCGCGTGACCGCGAGATGTCATGGTAGGTCAGGTCGATTTGCGCAACCCGCGCAGAATCCAGGTCCAGGTTGTTTCGTTCCATATAGCGGTCAACAAGCTTCTTCTTGATTGCCCAGTCAACCTCCCGATCGATCAACGCGTGGTTGTCTGTCTCCACTGCCCGCAGGGTACGTTCCCACAGCTCCAGTACCCGGGGAAGGTGCGGTGTATGCGCGCCTTCCGCTTCAACGAAGGAGCGGGCACGGTTGAGGTACTCATGCTGGATGTCAAGGGCAGACACCCGCCTGCCGTTGGCCAGCTTGAGCGGTTGCCTGCCGGTGAGGTCGTGGGAAATCTCGCGGATGCTCCGGATCGGGTTCTCAAGCCGGAAGTCCCGCATAATGACTCCTGCTTCGATCATGCGAAGGATCAGGTCAACGGACCCGACCTTCAGGAGTGTGGTCGTCTCCGACATGTTGGAGTCACCGGCGATGACGTGGAGCCGACGGTAGAACTCAGCATCAGCGTGCGGTTCATCGCGCGTGTTGATGATCGGCCTGGAACGGGTTGTCGCCGAAGAAACACCCTCCCAAATGTGGTCCGCCCGCTGGGAGAAGGCGTAAAGGGAGCCGGACTGGGTCTTCAGAACTTTCCCGGCTCCGACCAGGAGCTGGCGCGTCACAAGGAACGGAATCAGGATGTCGGACAACCGCGAAAATTCCAGTTTGCGTGGGATGAGGTAATTCTCGTGGGAGCCGTAGGAGTTACCCGCAGAATCTGTGTTGTTTTTGAATAGATAGACCCGGCCGTCGTAGCCTTCCTGACCGAGTTTGCGCTGGGCCTCGGCGATCAGGTCCTCGAGGATGAGTTCGCCGGCTCGATCGTGCGCGATTAGTTGTGCGACGTCGTCGCACTCGGCAGTGGCGTACTCGGGGTGGGATCCCACGTCCAGGTAGAGCCGGGACCCATTGGTCAGAAAGACGTTCGAAGAACGTCCCCAGCTGACCACCTTTCGGAAGAGGTAGCGGGCAACTTCCTCGGGAGACAGGGGCCGCGAATTCGGACCGGAGTAGGCGATCCCGAACTCCGTCTCGATCCCGTAGATCCGGCGATCCATTACAGCGACACCCGCTCATTGTTCAGCATGGCGTCCAGCTCGTGTCCCGAAATGCGGCGAAACGCCCGGACACTCCCCCGGGTGGTGAGCGGATCTCGGTCCAGAACGGCTACTTCAAGGGTCTTGGAGCCGAGGTGCACTCGCGGTTCGGGGGTTGTTCCGCCGCTCTCCCGAAGGGAGTCGACAGCGGCGCGGATTGTCTCGCCGAAGTCCTGTTCAGCACTCCAGCGGCCCTTAAGCGCGTCAACGACGGCGTCTGCCTGGCCGCCCATCACGATAAACCCGGTCTCATCAGCAATGGAGCCGTCGAAGGTCAAACGGTAGATGTGGTCCTCGGCGATCGTCATGCCCACTTCAGGGACAGCGAGTTCGACCTCGAACGGTTTGCTCTCGGCGGTGAACACCGCACCGAGGCTCTGCGCGTAGACACTTGCGAGACCTCGCGCTGTGACGTCCTCGCGGTCATAGGAGTAGCCACGGACATCCGCGTATCGAACGCCTGCCTGCCGCAGGCTCTCGAACTCGTTGTACTTCCCCACCGCAGCGAACCCGATGCGGTCATAGATTTCTCCTAGCTTGTGCAGCGACGGTGAGGGATTCTCCGCCACCAGCGCGATGCCTTCCCTGCAGGAGAGGACGGCAACGGAACGACCGCGTGCAATGCCCTTCCGCGCGAAATCGGCGCGGTCCTTCATGAGCTGTTCCGGCGAGACGTAGAACTGCTGAGTCATCGTTAGGCCTCCCGCCCTGATACCGATCGCGATGCAATGATCTCCTCGGCCGCCTGGGCAAGGCTCCGCTCGGGGATACGCCGTGCTCCTGCTCCGTTTACGGTGTAGACCACCGGCCAGAGCTGACGGACGACGTCGGGGCCGCCGGTCGCGGAATCGTCATCAGCGGCGTCATACAAGGACTCCACCGCGACTTTCACCGCCGCGTCCTCTCCGAGGTTGGGCTTCCACAGCTTCTTCAGAGCACCCCGGGCGAAGACAGACCCGGATCCGACCGAATGGTGTTCCTGCTCTTCGTAACGCCCGCCGGTGACGTCATAGGAGAAGAGGCGCCCGACCCTGCGCGTGGTGTCGAACCCCGCGAACAGGGGAACAACGGCCAGACCCTGGAGAGCAAGGGGAAGGTTCGCCCTGATCATGGCGGCAAGCCGGTTTGCCTTGCCGTCGAGGCTCATCCGGGTGCCTTCAATCTTCTCGTAGTGCTCAAGCTCAACCTGGAACAGACGCGTGATATCAAGAGCGATTCCGGCGCTTCCGGCGATTCCGAGGACCGAGAACATGTCCGCGGGGAACACCTTCTCTATGTGACGGCTGGCAATGACGTTGCCCATCGTAGCCCGGCGGTCACCGGCCATGAGGACGCCGCCGGCATAGGTCAGCGACACGATCGTTGTGGCGTGCGGAGCAAGGTCTGCGCCGCCGGAGTGATTTCCTGCGTCGCGGCCAGAGGGAAGTGCGGCTGGGTTCTGCGCGGCTATGTACTCAGAGAAGGAGGTGGATGCGGCCCGGCCTATGGTTGCGGCCGCGTCTTCCGGCAGCATGCGTTACTGTCCGCCCTTCTGCACAAATCCCCGGACAAACTCCTCCGCGTTGGACTCCAGGACACCGTCGATCTCATCCAGGAGATCATCGACTCCTTCTGTCTCGGCATTGTCCTGCGACTGGCCGGCGGCTGGGGCTGGCGCGAGGTCGGGACTGACCTCGTCCTGCTCTTCGGGGCGCGATCCGGTATTCCGCTGATCCTGTGTTGCCATGATGAGTGCCCTTCTCTTCGGCCTGTTGTCGGCTACTTCTATGGTGCCATGCTGGGTTCCGGACCGCCCTGTAAGCGGGAGACAAATTCCTCAGCCGTCCGCGAACCTGAGAATAGTTCCTCCGTCAGTGCTGCTGTTCCGCGAAGGGGTTCGCGGGTCTGGATTCGCTGCAGTCTGCGCTGTGAAGGCAGCTCAAAGATAATTGAGTCCCAGCTCGCGCCGACCACCTCCTTCGGGAAAGAGGAGATGCAGCGACCGCGGAAGTAGGCGCGTGTGTCCCGTGGCGGATCTGCGACGGCCGCAACGACGTCGTCGTCGCTCACCAGCCGCTCCATTGAGCCCCGGGCTGCAAGCCGGTAGTAGATGCCTTTGTCCGGTCGGAGGTCCGCGTACTGCAGGTCGATCAACGCGAGCCGGGGATCGTTCCACTCGAGAGAATCCCGGTCCCGGTAGGCCTGCAGGACCTTCAATTTAGCAACCCAGTCCACCTGCCGTGCAGCCTCCATGGGATCCCGGCGGAGCACGGCAATCAGGGATTCCCAACGGCCCAGCACGTCTGCAGTCTGCTCATCCCCGCCGCCCTGGTGGTCCACCGCGCTACGCGCTGCTTCGAGGTACTTCTCCTGAATATCGAGGGCTGTAACCTTGCGGCCGTCAGAAAGAGTGACGAGGTGGCGCAGCGTCGGGTCGTGACTAATAGCCTGGAGTTCCCGGACGGGTTCCGCGATAGCAGGGACCGAAAGGAGCTCATTTTCGATCAGTGAAAGGATCAGCGAGGTTGTGCCCAGCTTCAGGTAATTGGACACCTCGCTCAGGTTTGCGTCCCCGATGATGACATGCAGACGGCGGTACTTTTCGGCGACTGCATGCGGTTCATCCCGGGTGTTGATGATCGGCCTGCGCACGGTTGTCTCCAGACCCACCTCATTCTCGAAGAAGTCTGCCCGCTGGCTGAGCTGATAGCCGGGCTGTTGGTTCAGGGCGCCGATACCCAACCGTCCGGCTCCGCAAATCACCTGCCGGGTCACGAAAAATGGAATCAGCGCGGTAGCGATCCTGCTGAAGGGAACGCTCCGCGGTACAAGGTAGTTCTCGTGGGATCCGTAGGAGACGCTCTTGCTGTCCGTGTTGTTTTTGTAGAGGACCACTGGCGCAAAACCGGGCGTCGCAGCGATACGCGCCATCGCCCGCTGCACCACGACGTCGCCGGCACGGTCCCAGCGCACGGAATCGAGGGGGCTCGTCACTTCCGGACTTGAGTACTCGGGGTGCGCATGGTCCACATAGAGCCGGGCTCCGTTGCTCAGGACGAGATTCATCAGTACCGCGGGATCTTCCGCGGGGTCACCGGTCCCCTGGTCCACGAGCGCGACCTGTTCTGCCGTCAGGACGGGCGGCTCATCGGTGAGCTGCGAGGGCTCAGCGGAGGTGCGGCCAACCTGCCATCCGCGGGCGTCGGACAGCGGAGCTTCATCCGTATAGTCCCAGCGGGTTCCGGCGAGGTTGCCCAGGCCTTCCCGCAGGGTTGCCGCGTAAGCGTTCACCACCTGCGTTGAAAGCACAGTGGCATTCGCGTCCGAGATCCCGGGAGCAATGATGCCGTATTCGGTTTCGGTGCCCATGACCCGGTGTACGGTCAGGGGCGGCAGATCGGTCGTTGGTGCAGATTCGGAGGGATTTCCTGTCACAGATACTGCCCCGTGTTGGCCGCAGTCTCGATTGTCTTGCCAGGTTCCTGACCGGCCTTGCCCTGCACGATCGTCCGGATGTACGTAATACGTTCGCCCTTCTTGCCCGAGATGCGCGCCCAGTCGTCCGGATTGGTGGTGTTCGGCATGTCCTCGTGCTCGCGGAACTCGTCCACCACGGCCTGCAGAAGGTGTTCGATGCGCAAGCCTTTCTGCCCGTTCAGCAGGAGATCCTTGATGGCGCTCTTCTTGGCGCGATCCACGACATTCTGGATGACGGCACCCGAGTTGAAGTCCTTGAAGTACAGCATCTCCGTGTCCCCGTTGGCATAGGTGACCTCAAGGTACTCGTTTGACTTCTCCGTTGAGTACATTTTCTCCACCGTGCGGCGGATCATCGCCTGGATGGTGGTTGTAATGTCTCCGCCGTACTCAGCCAGGTCATCCCGGTGCAACGGTAGATTGCCGGTAACATACTTGGCGAAAATCTCCGCTGCGCCCTCCGCATCGGGACGATGGATCTTGATCTTCACATCAAGCCGCCCGGGCCGGAGAATAGCCGGGTCGATCATGTCCTCGCGGTTGGATGCGCCGATGACGATCACGTTCTCAAGTTTCTCCACGCCGTCGATCTCGCTGAGAAGCTGCGGAACGATGGTGGTTTCCACGTCGGATGAAACGCCGGTGCCGCGGGTGCGGAACAGGGAGTCCATCTCGTCGAAGAAGACGACCACGGGCGAACCGTCCGATGCCTTTTCCCGAGCGCGGGCAAAAATGAGCCGAATGTGTCGCTCTGTCTCACCGACATACTTGTCCAGGAGCTCGGGCCCCTTGATGTTGAGGAAGTAACTGCGGGTTTCCTCAGAGCCTGTCCGCTCAATAGCCCTCGCCGCCAGCGAGTTGGCGACTGCTTTGGCAATGAGCGTCTTACCGCACCCGGGCGGGCCGTAGAGGAGGATGCCCTTTGGTGCCTTCAGGCCGTGCTCGCGGTACAGGTCCGGATGAAGGAAGGGCAGCTCAACGGCGTCGCGAATCTGCTCGATCTGCGGGCCCAGCCCGCCGATATCCTCGTACGCAATGTCCGGCACCTCTTCCAGGACGAGGTTTTCGACCTCGCTGCGAGCAATTTTCTCCAGGGCGTAGCCGGTCCTGTTATCCACGGACAGAGCATCCCCGACCCGGATCTTCTGCTGCTGGAGCGGCCCGCTCAGGCGGACGACGCGCTCTTCGTCAGCGCGGCCGATCACGAGCACCCGGTCCTTGCCCAGCAGCTCCTTGATGGTCACAAGTTCGCCGGAACGTTCGAAAGAAAGCGCTGCAACTATCGTGAGGGACTCGTTGAGCAGGACTTCCTGCCCAGGCATGAGCTGGTCAACGTTGACTAGCGGGCTGACGGCAACCCTCAGCTTCCGGCCCGACTGGAAGATGTCCGCGCTGTCCTGCAGCGCGGCTTCCGCACCGTTGGCCCCAATCTGGGAGGTACGCTCGTTCACCTCGATGACGGTTGCGAAGCTGAACGGCGCTGCCCCTTCCTTCTCCAGCGCACCCTTCAACCGGACGATCTCGGTTCGTGCGGCCTCCAATGCCGATACGAGCTTGGAGTTATTCTGGGTTGCGGACGCCAACTGCCGGTCGATATGCCGCAGCTTGTCACGCAAAACGTTGATCTGGCGCTGGGCGACTGCAAGCTGCCCTTCAGTGGGAGTGCGGGCTGGTTCCGGCGCTGACTGGGGCATTCCGGAGTCGTTATTCGATGTATCCACCGCGATCGCCACCTTCTCCGTTGCTGTTGCGTTCTCTTTTGACCATAGCGCAGTGGACATCGGATTAGGCTGAAAGTGATAACTTCGTCACTTTCAGCTGAGGTCGGCTCAGTCAGCCTGTTCGGTACCCTGGGAGTCGCGCCGCGCCTGTGCCTCCTCGGGAGGAAGCGCGCCGCGCTGGATGGTGGAACTGGCATCCCGGGCTACCCGCCGAAGCCGCTTGTCTGATACCGCCCGCTCCCCCACCGCCTGCGGGGTCCACGCATTGAGGTCCTCTTCGCTGAAACCGGTCTTCGACGGTCGGCGCTTCGTGCTGATACCGGTCACACCGTGCGCAAGCCGCCGTGTGGTGAGCAGGAAACCGGTGTGTGCCACCATTCGGTGATCGGGTCGGACCGCCAGGCCCTCCAGATGCCACCCGCGCACCATAGATTCCCACGCTTCCGGCTCGGTGAATCGGCCATCGGCCCGTATTGCCTCGGCCGTACGGGACAACTGGGTCACCGTAGCGACGTAGTTGATCCAGACCCCTCCTGCCGCCAGCACCGTGGCGACCGCGTCGAGGCACTCCCAGGGCGCAAGCATGTCAAGGACAACGCGGTCGACGCTTCCGGGCTCCTCTGCTTCGAGGACCTGCTCCTGGAAATCACCGAGCGTGATTTGCCAGGCGGGGTGTTCGCCGCCGAAGATCGTCTCTACGTTGCCCTTCGCGATGTCCGCGAACTCTTCGCGCCGCTCGAATGAGTGCAGGTACCCGCTGTCACCGACGGCACGCAGGAGTGAGATGGACAGCGCTCCTGAGCCGACGCCAGCTTCCACCACCCGTGCCCCCGGGAAGATGTCGGCCATTGTGACGATCTGGCCCGCGTCCTTGGGGTACACCACGGCAGCGCCACGCGGCATCGAGAGCACGAAGTCGGAGAGCAATGGGCGAAGCGCCTGGTACTGCGCACCGGTGGTATTGGTAACGATCGTCCCCTCGGACGCCCCGATCAGCTGGTCATGGCTGAGGAAACCCCTGTGTGTGTGGAACGCACCGCCGGGAGTCAGGGTGATGGTGTTCATCCGTCCCTTCTCATCGGTGAGTTGCACGCGCTCACCGGGACGCAGGGGTCCACGGCGCGCCGCTGCTCCGTGGGGTTGCTGTGCCGCGTGGTGCTCAGACTGGGGTTCAGCCTCCGTCTCGAACTGGCTGGTGTTCATAAGGTCCTCCGGTGGTTCTGCTGAGGCAGCCCGAAGGCGCCCGCGTGCTTTGGGTGTCAGTTACTGCCTGGATGAGAGCGGCCGGTGATGGCCGCGATGACGACGGACTGGTGCAGCAGACCGGTGACCGTTCCCTGCCTGTCCGTCACCGCATACTCGCTGCCCGCGAGCCGGGCTAGATACTGTACGAGTTCCTGGCCTTCGGCGAACTCCGGAACATACGCCCCGGGGGCAAGCGCGCGGGCCACGGCGTTCACCGGTGTCGCGTCTGCCTGGGAGTCCGGCACTGCCGCCAGTGCCCCGCGGTCCACGACGGCTTCCGGCAGGCCGTTCGGACTGGTCAGAACGATGTCGACGCCCGGCCGGTCAGTGAGCAGACGCTTGACCTGTTGCACGGTGGTACCGGCCGGCATGCCCACGGCCGGGTTTTTCAGTCTGCCCGCGCTCACCTCGGGGAGCCTCAGGCGCATTTTTGCGTTGGCAATCGCAGAGCTGGCTCCCAGCCAGAGGAAACCGCCCATCACGACGGCGACGATCACCGTGATAGCGCTGGGCCGGACGCCGATCAGGAGCGGCACAAGAACGACGGCTGCGACCAGGCCGACGGCGATCACCCGGCCCGTCCATCCGGCTGCCACCGTCCCTTTTTCCTGGCTGCCGGTAGCCCGCCAGACCGCGGACTCGACGATCCGACCGCCGTCGAGCGGCAAGCCCGGCAGTACATTGAACGCCGCAACGAGGAAGTTTGCCCACACCAGGATGTTGGCGAGGAGATTGGTCACTCCGGAAGGCTCTATGAGTACGATCGCTCCCCATCCGGCAAGGGCAAGCACGAAGTTCGCCGCAGGACCTGCAAGGGCAACGATGAGTGAGCGCCCGGGGCTTGCAGCGAAATTCTCAAACTGCGTATGGCCGCCCCAAAGGTTCAGGACGATACGCGTGGTCGGCCACCCGAAACGGCGTGCAGACAGCGCATGGGCAAGTTCATGGATCAGGACTGAGCCAGCGAGCAGTACTGCGTATGCGAGAGCAACGCCGTAGGCACCGAGGCCCAGTGCCGGATACAGCTCTGCCACTTGAGGCCCGAAGACTATGACCACGAAGGCCGCGATGATGAACCACGACCACGCCAGCACAACAGGGATGCCGAGGATGCGCCCCAGCGGTATACCGTCCTGCCGGGTTGCCTCAGGTTGCCGTGGCTCGTTCACGCGGTCCGCCTGCCACCGGCACGGTCGGAATAGGACCCAACCAGGGTTTCGAGGTCCTCGACGCTGCGGCCGGCGAGGGTGGGCCACAGGTGGTCTGCGGCGTCTGGGGGCAAAGCAACGAAGTGGGGCACGCCGAGGGTGATCACTCCGGCTGCCCGGGCCGAAGTGACCCCCGGGAGGGAATCCTCGATGGCTATGACGCGATCCTTGCTCAGCAACCGGGCTTTCGAGAGCTCATCAAACGCCGCCTGGTAAGCCTCAGGATCGGGCTTACCCTTCGCGACCCGATCGCCGGTTACGAGCAGTTCGAAGGTGCCGGCCGGCAAATGGCGTTCCACTTCAGCGGCCAGCTGCTGCTCCGACATCGTGACCATTGCACAGGGAATTTCCTGATCGCGGAGGGCGAGCAGAAGTTCGCGCGCACCCGGCCGCCATGGCACTGACTCGCGCACCTTTGCGGTCACCTGTTCCGTGAGCGTATCGATGATCTCGCGTACGCTGAGATCCACGCCTGCGGCCTGCAACACGCCGGCGGAAAAGGTAAGTGCCTGTCCGACCAGCCCCTCGGCCTGCGCTTCCGACCAGGAGCCGCCATGGGCAGCAACCAGCTGATACTCGGCCTCAATCCAGTACGGTTCCGTATCGACGATAGTGCCGTCCATGTCCCAGAGCACCGCCTGCAGGTCAAGCATCGCGGGCGCATCGTGCTCAGCACGCTGTTCAATATTTGAGGGCACAGCCGTATCGCTGGAAGGGGTGACCATGCCCCAAGTCTACGTGGCCACGCAGGGCCGACCGGCGGGTCCGCTCTACGCGAAGACGCGTGGTACGCCTGACAACGGCCGCGGCGGAGGTCTAGGGTGAAACGGTGAGTACGTTCGAAGACAACCAGACCCAGGGCGTTCCTGACGGCCTTCCCGGGCTCTTTCCCGAGCGGGATGGCGAGCGCCGGGTTACGGTCATGCTTGCCGCGTTCGAAGGATGGAACGACGCCGGTGAGGCAGCGAGCGATGCCCTGAAGTTTGTCGGCAAGCAGTGGGGCGGGGAAAAAATCTCGACCATCGATGCTGACGAGTTCTACGACTTCCAATTCACCCGGCCAGTCATCAAACGCAACAGTTCGGGGCAGCGACGCATCAAATGGCCTACCACGCGCATCAGCAGGGCTTCAGTCCCGGGTGGCGATCTCGACGTCATCCTGGTTCACGGAGTCGAGCCCTCCTATAAGTGGCGTGCGTACACCGCGGAACTCGTAGGTATGGCGAAGGAACTCGACGTGGACTGCCTTGTGCTGGTCGGTGCCCTGCTCGCGGATGTGCCTCATACCCGTCCCATTCCGGTCACTGTTTCCTCCGACGATGACCTGATTCGTGAGTCACTCAACGTAGAGTCCTCAACCTATGAGGGCCCCATAGGAATTGTGGGGGTTCTTGCGGAGGTCGGCCAGCTCGCTGACATCCCGACGCTGTCGATGTGGGCGGCGGTCCCCCATTATGTCGGTCAGTCTCCGTCGCCGAAGGCACAGCTGGCACTGTTGAATCGCCTCGAAGAACTGCTTCACGTCAGCCTGGATACCGCCGCGCTGGCGGAGGAAGCTGAAGCGTGGGAGCGAGGCGTCGACGAACTTTCCACGGAAGACCCGGAGGTCGCAGCATACGTGCGGCAGTTGGAGGAAGCGAAAGACACGGCGGACCTCCCCGAGGCGAGCGGCGAGTCGATCGCTCGCGAATTCGAGCGCTACCTCAAGAAACGACGGAAAGACTAGTCTTTCAACCGGATGCCCAGCAGCGCATCGAATGCGTCGGCAGCCAACTGAGCGCCGTCGTCGGTTCCCGTGAGGTGTGCCGTCTCGGCACACCACCGGTCCACCGCCTGCAGTGCGGCCGGAGCATCAAGATCGTTCGCCAGCGCTCCTCGTAGCGATGCAAGGAGATCCTGAACGGACTCCACGGTCGCCCCGGCAACAGCGGCACGCCAGGTGTCGAGGCGGGAATGTGCGGCGTCGAGGCCCTCCGAGGTCCACGACCAGTCAGAACGGTAGTGATTGGCGAGAATCGCGAGGCGAATGGCGGCAGGATCAGTGCCGGCTTCACGCAGCGCCGACACAAGCACCAGATTGCCCTTGGACTTGCTCATCTTCTCGCCGTCGAGCCCGACCATGCCTGCGTGCGCGTAATGACGGGCGAGCGGGAGACCGGAAACCGCCTGGGCATGTCCGGAGCTCATTTCGTGGTGAGGGAACATCAGGTCTGCTCCCCCGCCCTGGACTGCGAAGGGCGCCGGCAGGTGCTGGAGCGCGATCACGGAGCATTCAATGTGCCATCCGGGCCGTCCGGAGCCGAGGGAAGCACCGTCCCACGAGGGCTCTCCCGGCCGGGCAACGCGCCACAGGAGCGGGTCCAGCGGGTTGTGTTTGCCGGGTCGGGCTGGATCGCCGCCTCGCTCAGCGAAGGTCGGAATCATCTCCTCTTCGCTCAGGTGGGAAATGAAGCCCGGCTTCCACTGAGCTTCGCCGGAAGTTGCCGACAGCTGTGCAGCGCGGTCCACCGAGAAGTAGACGTCTCCGTCAGGATCCGTTTCAGATCCCGGCACGCGGTAGGCAAGGTTGCGCTTAAGGAGGTCTTCGACCACCGGGACGATGGCCGCCACCGACTCCACCGCCCCCACGTAATGGGAAGGTGCCAGAACGTTGAGGGCCTCCATGTCCGTCCGAAAGAGGTCCGTCTGCGAACGCGCCAGATCCATCCAGTCAACGTTGGTCGCAGTGGCGCGCTCCAGCAGCGGATCGTCCACGTCGGTGACGTTCTGGACATAATCCACGTCGTAGCCCGCATCGCGCCAGAGCCGGTTCAGCATGTCGAATGCCACGTAAGTTGCTGCGTGACCCATGTGCGTGGCGTCATACGGCGTAATCCCGCAGACGTACAGTCCCTGCCTGGATCCCGTGGCGATCTCCGAAAGATTTTCCCGCACGCTGTCCCAGAGGCGGATGGGCGGTGGGCTGCCGGGCAGGCTCGGAACGGTCCGGGAATTCCAGGAAATCACGCTTCTACCTTACGGGGTCGGGACTTGGCTTTCGATGGGACCTCCCAGAGGACCAGGAGGGATCGCTACGCGGAAATGACACCGAAGCCGAGGAGCAGGAAAATCACCAATCCGAGTCCAATTCGATACCACACAAAGATTCCGTAGCTTCGGGTCGATACGAACTTGAGGAACCAACCGATGATCACATACCCCACCCCGAACGCGATGATTGTTGCGAGAAGCGTTTCGAGGGCACCGTAGGGGCCCGGCGTACCGGCGCTCTTGTACAGCTGGTACAGGCCACTGCCGAAAACTGCGGGAATCGCGAGCAGGAACGAGTATCGGGCCGCACCCTCCCGGGTATAGCCCATCAGCAGACCGGCAGTGATCGTTCCGCCTGAGCGTGACACACCTGGAACGAGAGCCAGCGCCTGCGCCAGGCCGTACAGGATTCCGTGCTTGTACGTCAGGCGGTCGAGGGTGAGCCGCTGCCGCCCGACGGCATCTGCTGTGGCGAGGATCACGCCGAAAATCACCAGCATTGTGGCCACCAGCCACATGCTCCGGAACGTGCTTTCAATTTGGTCCTGAAACAGCAGCCCAAGGACGACGATCGGGACGCTGCCGATGATAACGAGCCAACCCATCCGAGCATCCGGGTCATCGCGCGCAACCTTGCCGGTAAGGGAACCGAACCATGCACTGATGATGCGGAGGATATCCCGCCAGAAGTAGACAATCACCGCGGTTTCGGTTCCAAGCTGGGTGATGGCGGTGAAGGCGGCCCCCGGGTCCTGTTCCCTCGGAAGCAGCTCTCCGGCGATCCGCAGGTGTGCACTCGATGAGATTGGCAGGAATTCGGTAAGCCCCTGAACAAGGCCCAGAACGGCCGCTTCTATCCAATTCACAAGTTAAGACCCTACGTCACCGTTTCGAACGCAGGCTTTAGGCTTGGCGTATGCAGTGGCGAAAAGTGGGTGGCAGCGGGCAACTGGTATCCGTGCTCGGGCTTGGAACAATGACCTGGGGCATCGACGTCGATGAGGAAGCAGCGCGGGAGCAGTTACGCCTGTTCGTGGAAGCCGGCGGAACCCTGGTAAGCACTGCCGCACGATTCTCTGACGGGCAGGCAGAGGCTGTACTCGGTTCACTGCTGGGCGACGTTGTTGCCCGTTCCGAGGTGGTTCTTGCCGTACTCGGCGGCATTCCGCGCCACTGGTCCGAGGGCCGTCTTGACGCCTCACGCAAAGGTCTGCTTGATTCGCTCGACGCCTCCCTCTCACGGCTGGGAACGGACAGCGTCGATTATTGGATGGCCCCGGCGGCTGGCGCAGAGGTACCTGTCGACGAGACTCTGGCCGCGCTGGAGTGTGCCTACCGCTCGGGGCGCGCCCGCTATGTGGGTGTGACCAACTACACAGGCTGGGAACTGGCCCGGCTGTGTTCCACAGCGGGTTTCCCAGTCTCCGTTCATGAAACTGAGTATTCCCTGCTGAACCGACGTGCCGAGGACGAAGTGGTGCCGGCGTCGGGCGCATACGCTGTGGGAACTTTCGCCTGGGCACCGCTCGGACGTGGTGCACTGACGGGGAAATACCGTTCGCAGCTGCCAGCCGATTCCCGCGCTGCGTCGGACGACTGGGCCGGGTACCTCGAACCGTACCTGGCCGGCCGGGCCGCTCGAATCACCGATGCGGTATCAACTGCTGCCCGCGGACTGGAACTTTCACCTGCGGAGGTCGCGCTTCGCTGGCTGCTTCATCGGCCATCGGTCGCCTCGGCTCTGCTCGGGACACGTACGGGAGCACAGTTGAAGGAACTTCTGGGATGCTCGCAGGAACCGCTGCCCGCGCAGATATCGGAGGCGCTCGACGAGATCTCTGCGCCCCGCTAGCTGATCAGGTGGTGGGAAGTCAGTCAGGAACCGCTGACTGCTTCCCCTTCTACTTCTTCCTCTTCGTCGTCTTCGTAAATGACGAGCGGGGTCACTTCACCGTAAGCGTCGTACAGCGATTCCTCGTAGGCCTCAAAGGAATCCGCGATCGAAAGATAGGCAGACTCGACTGCCGGGTCATCGTCTCCCCTGCGCGATGCTGCCGCGGCGAGGTGTTCTTCCAGTGCGGAAACCAGCGATTGCAATGCGACACGCGGATCGATGCTCATGGTCTAGACGTTATCGGTAAAGTGAAGCAAATTGGAGGGAAATGCGCGAACAATTTCTGAACTCAACCGCCATTCGGGAACGTGACTACGGCCGCCAGTATGAGTACCTCGTAGTCACCATCAGCGCGGGCGAACCGCTGTCTGCGGCACGCCAGCTCCTCACCGAGCACGCGGAGTACGGCAAGTGGGAACTGGAGCGTAGCTGTATCTATATCGGCGGCCACCGGAGGTTCTGGCTCAGGCGAAAGGTGCTGCGGGTGCAGCGTACGGCCTGATCAGCAGGCACTAATCCTGCTGTTCCGGTCCCAACCATGCGCTCGCGACCGTCCGGCGCGCTGACTCCAGGCTGGAGGGGTGGAAGGAACCAGCTGCCACGTCCCGCGACAGGCGGCTGATTTCGCTGTCGTTGAAGTAGCCCCTGCCGCCGGATAATGACACCGCAGCGTCCACCAGCTCGCGGGCGACCCCGGTGGCGTGAATCTTGAGGGACACCAACTTGGCGAACCAACGGTCCCCGTGATCGACGCCGGCATCGAGGTCTGCGGTAAGCATCCGGACATGGGCGTCGAGTGCCTCCCACCTCATTCCCGCGTCCGCTACCGTTGCCCGCACCCCGGGTCGCGATGCGACGGGAAGGCCGTCCAACCCCGGAGGGCGCTGAAGCGGAGCCTGCGCCGACAGCTCAAGAGCGCGGTCCGCTACGCCGGCGTAGACGGCGCTGATCAGCGTCTCGAACGCGGCGAAAATTGCAAAGACGAGCGGGTCCGCGTTTGGTCCGACCGGCAAGTGCCGGAAGATCCGCTTCTGTGGGATCACGACGCCGTTCAGACGTGTTGTGTGCGATTGCGTCGCCCGCATCCCGACGGTGTTCCAGTCCTCGACAATCTCGACGCCGGCCGAGCCCCTGGTGATGAAACCGTGGATGAGCTCCTCACCCTCCCCGTCCGCACTCTTGCCGACGACGCCGAGGCGCGTCCACACAGGCGAGAGGCTGGTGAAGATTTTGGTGCCGGTGAAGGCGTAACCACCGTCCGCCCGCTGCTCAGCGACGGTCCTTGAATCGAACAGCACTGCATCATTACCGGGCTCGGACAGACCGAAAGCGAACACCTCACCTGCGGCGGCCTCGCTGAGAATAAAGCCGAGCGATGAGTCGCCACCCTGCTCAAGGAGCCGTGCTACCCCTGTCCAGACCAGGTGCATATTGACCGCAAGGGCGGTTGCCGGAGCCGCCGCCGCCAGCCTTCGCTGGCACGCAACCGCCGCCGCCATGCCCACGGCTGCCCCGCCGTCGTGCTCGGCGCAGAAGAGACGCAGATAGCCGCGTGAGACGAGCTCGTCGAAATCCTCTCGGCAGAACACGTTGCGGGCGTCATAATCGACAGCGCGCGCGAAAACGGTCAAGAAGGTCTGCGGGAAGGATCTCTTCGGCGACGGATAACATCAGCTGTTCGTGAGCAGCCTGTTAAGCACACGCGCCCCGAAGCGGAGGGAGTCGGTGGGAACTCTTTCATCCACGCCATGGAACATGCCCGTGAAGTCGAGATCATCGGGCAGCCGCAGCGGAGCGAAGCCGTAGCCGGTGATGCCGAGCCGGCTCAACGACTTGTTATCGGTGCCGCCTGAAAGCGTATATGGCAGAACCTTGGCACCTGGGTCCTCAGCAAGCAGCGAGTCCACCATGCGGTCAACCAGGTTACCGGCGAACGGCACCTCAAGGGAAACATCCTTGTGGGCGTAAGTGACGTCCACAGACTCTCCTGCAAGGGACTTGATGGTCGCCAGTACCTCTTCCTCCTGCCCCGGGAGCGTGCGGACGTCAATGAGCGCTTCGGCGCTGCCGGGAATGACGTTGTGCTTGTAGCCGCCCTTCAGGACAGTCGGGTTGGAGGTGTTCTGCAGGGTGGCGCCCACAAAGCGGGCAACTGTGCCCAGTTCCTTCAGGATTGTCTCGGGGTTGTCGGCGTCGAACTCGACGCCGGTGAGTTCCGTGACGCCGTCCAGGAACTGGCGCGTGGTGGGCGTCAACTCGACGGGCCACTGGTGCTCGCCGATCCGCGCCACTGCCCGGGCGAGCTGTGTGACCGGGTTGTCGGTGTTGATCTGGGATCCGTGACCGGCACGGCCGTGCGCAACCAGACGAAGCCACGAGATACCCTTTTCCGCCGTCTGCAGCAGATACGTGCGCTGACCACCGATCGTTGCAGAGAAGCCTCCGACCTCCGAGATAGCTTCCGTCGCGCCGTCGAACAGTTCCGGCTTGTTATCCACCAGCCACGAGGCGCCGTAGTTTCCCCCTGCTTCCTCGTCGGCGAAGAATGCAAAAATCAGGTCGCGCTTGGGCCGGGTGCCCTCGCGCTGCATGGACCGAAGGACCGAGAGGATCATGGCGTCCATATCCTTCATGTCCACCGCGCCACGACCCCAGATCAGTCCGTCGCGCTCCTCTGCACTGAAAGGATCGACGCTCCAATCCTCCTTCTGCGCGGGAACTACGTCCAGGTGCCCATGAACCACCAGGGCGGGAAGGCTCGAGTCGCTGCCCGTAATCCGGGTCAGAACCGAAGCCCGCCCGGGAGCTGATTCGAACAGTTGCGCCTCCAGGCCAACTTCTTCGATGAGCCCGGCCGTATATTCGGCCGCCTTGCGCTCCCCCGGTCCTTCGTTGTCGCCGAAGTTCGAGGTGTCGATTCGGATGAGGTCGCGGCAGATCCGGACGACTTCATCTTCAGGGGCGACGCCCATGGCAGACCTCCATTGGTAGTAGGTAGGTAGGACCAGCCTACCGATGCCAGGCGCAGTCGATCTCCGATTGCTGTGATTTGCACCACGTTGGGCGCCTCTTTGACTCTTGTTGCCTCAGGCTACGGCTAGTCTGTTGGGCGTCGGCGCCAATCAGGCGCGTAAATTACCTTCCCTGGGGAGAACATGAAGACCATCAAGATCGCGGCCACCGCCGCCGTCGCCCTCGCTGTGCTGGCCGGCTGTGGTGAGTCGACCGACTCCGCCGCCACACCATCGAATCCGGCGCCAGCGCCTGCAAGCTCGACCGCACCCGCGCAAAATATTGCCGAGCCGGCAGTCAACGACCTCATGAGCTCGCCGACCGCGGACGGGGCGAAAGCGTTCCTGCACCATGTCTTCCAACTCAAGTCCTACGCTCTGCAGACCGGTGATATCGAACCGCTGCTCGCCACTTTCGACGGGGCAGACGCAGCGGTTGCTGATGCGGAAACAGTCAAGGCCATCTACGACGATGGCGGCTGGGTCCTGGGTGGGCAACCCAAAGTGAAGCAGATCCTCGTTACGACTCCTGCCGACGAGGTTGCCGAGGGCGTGGAGGTTGACGCACTGATTCCCGTCAACCCTGATGCCTACACGGCATTCAACGAGGCCGGCGAAGTAGAGGAGACCCGTCCGTTTGATTCGGCCGGCTCCCTTTACTCGGCCACCGTTGTCTACTCCGACGGCGCCTGGAAGGCGACCTACCTCGAAGAAACGCCGGACGCCGAGCTGCCTGCCGCTGAGTAGGACCTGCACGCTGCACGGTTGCACCCGCTCACCGCTTCCTGCGGAGAGCGGGTGTTCTCGTTTGGGGACGACAGGCTTCAGCTATTGGTGCCGCTTCCGGGTAGCACCTGCTAGGAGCGAAACAGCCCGCTATACGCATTCAGTGCGAGTTGACCGCCGAGGTGGGCGTACAGGACATTGCTGCCGGCCGGGATGTCGCGGCTCTTCACCAGGTCGATCAGCCCGGCCAGCGATTTGCCCTCGTACACCGGGTCAGTGATCATGGCTTCCAGTGAGGCGCCAAGCCTTATTGCTTCCAGGGTGGATTCGACGGGAATCCCGTAGAGGTCCCCGGCCCAACCCTCCATGACGTTGATCTCGTCGTCACGGAGTTCACGGCCCAGCCCGATCAGCTCCGCAGTATTCCGTGCGATGCGTTCAACCTGCTCCCGCGTTTTCTGGAGTGTCGCAGAGGCATCAATCCCGATTACCCTGCGCGGCCGGTCCTGGCCGGCGAACCCTGCGATCATGCCTGCGTGAGTGGACCCGGTAACCGTGCAGACGACGATGGTGTCAAAAAAAACACCGAGTTCGCACTCCTGCTTTTCGACCTCATACGCCCAGTTCGCGAAGCCCAGTCCCCCGAGTTTATGGTCCGAACCGCCGGCGGGAATGGCGTAGGGCGTCCCCCCGGCCGTTTTGACCTCTTCAATGGCGTTCTGCCAGCTGCTGCGTATTCCAATGTCGAATCCGGCGCGGTCGAGGCGCACATCGGCGCCCATAATCCTGGAGAGCAGGATGTTTCCCACGCGATCAGACAGCGGGTCCGGCCATTCGACCCAGTTCTCCTGGACGAGTCGCGCCTTCATGCCCAGTTTCGCCGCCACAGCAGCGACCTGCCTGGTGTGGTTCGACTGATACCCGCCGATGGACACCAACGTATCCGCCCCCTGCGCGATCGCATCCGGGATGAAGTACTCCAGCTTGCGGGTCTTGTTGCCGCCGAAGGCCAGGCCGCTGTTCACGTCCTCTCGTTTCGCCCAGATCTCGGCACCGCCCAGGTGGGCAGTGAGCCGCGGGAGGTGATGAATCGGGCTCGGCCCGAACGTCAGGGGGTACCGCTCAAAGTCAGTGATGGCCATCGGGGATTCCTTCTTCAAGTCCGGCATTACATGGGCGCGCTGCGGCAACTCTCCAGCCTGTCTAGGTGCACGGGGGAGCAAGTATTTCACAGGCCGGCGAGCGCCCCAGCAGGTCGTCGCGGCGATGCACGAGTTGGCGGCGCGATTATCGGCGCGGGAATTTCGACAGCCCGGTAATCAGGGAAGTCCGGGAACAGACAGCACCCGTCATTCGTCACATCGGGCGGATGCGTTTCGGTACGTTCCCGGCGCGGCCCCTAGGAGGCTTCGGCTTCTTCGCGTGGGGCCTCCCAGACGGTGACCGTCCTGTGTCCGGGATGCAGGTAGGTGTGGTTTTGCGCAATGACCGTTTCGGTCCTCGTCGTTGAAACCGTCCATGTACCCGGACAGGTCTTGCACTTGATTGTTCCCATATCCGCCCCAAAAACTAGTCCCACTCCGATGCAGGATTTCAGCATCCACCGCTATTGGCAAGGCGGTCAAGCACTTCTCCATCTGATGGAGATACTTGAGGTGCTCTTGAGGTTACCTTTCAGTAACCGCACGGCGGACAGGGCCGGTCTGACACGGGGACACTCTGTGGGCGTCAGCGGACAACTATCAGCACCCGCGTGGTTGGACACGGACCGAGCATGGTTTTGGGCACAAAAAAACCCCGGAAGACCGGGGTTTTTGTTGTGCGCGGAGGGGGACTTGAACCCCCACCCTCAATAAGAGGACTAGCACCTCAAGCTAGCGCGTCTGCCATTCCGCCACCCGCGCAGGTGGTGATTTCGAGCTTCAAAACTCTCGAAAGCAGCGAGAAAAACTCTAACACGATCATGGCCCAAGAGTTTAATCGGGGCGCTCACTGCAGCTTCTCCGCGATCGCCCGAATACCGACAAACGTCTCCTCGAACGACGTCGACAGCGGCGACAGTCCCAGACGGAGTCCGTGGGGGTTACGGAAGTCCGGGATGACGCCACCGCTCCAAAGCGCGGGGAGGATCGTTTTGAATGACGGATGATCGATCGTTATGTGGCTTCCGCGCTGCCCGGGATCACGAGGTGAAGAAACCTTCACTTCATCGGCACCCATCAGTTCCTCTACGGTGTCGATCGCGAAGGACGTGAGCTTCACCGACTTCGCTCGGACTGCCTCCATGCCGGCATCTTCAAGGACATCCAGCATGTCCTGCAGCGCAAGCATTCCAAGGATTGGCGGAGTACCGGACACCATGCGGCGGATCCCTTCCGCCGGCTGGTAACCCGATCCCATCCCGAACGGGTCTGCGCTTCCCAGCCAACCCTGGATGGGCTGAGAGAGGTCGGCGAGATGCCGCCGGGCAACGTACGCCCACGCGGGCGCCCCCGGGCCGCCGTTGAGGTACTTGTAGCTGCAACCTACGGCGAAATCTGCCCTGCAGGCGTCCAGTTCCACCGGGACTGATCCCACCGAGTGGCTGAGGTCCCACACAATGAGCGCTCCGGCATCGTGAGCCAGCCGGGTGATCGCCTCCATGTCGGCAATGTGGGCGGAACGGTAAGCAACATGGCTAAGGACGACGACGGCCGTGTTCGGGCCGAGTGCCTCACCCACCTCCTGTGGGGCGGGGCCGGCGTCGTAAGCTGCGTCCACCCAGCTAATGCTCAACCCGCGGTCGGTCGCTATGCCCTCCACGATGAAGCGGTCGGTGGGGAAGTTGTCGCGTTCAATGACGATCTCGGTACGGTCAGGCCGTGCCGCGAGGGCGGCGCGGATGACTTTGTACAGCAGCACGCTGGTGGAATCAGCCACTACGCACTGGCCTGCCTCAGCGCCAAGGGTGATGCGGCCGATCCTGTCCCCCACCTTCTGCGGGAGCTGCAGCCACTGCTCATCCCAGCCGCGGATGAGCCGACCGCCCCACTCCTTACGAACAAACTCCGTGAGGCGTTCGGTCGTCACCTTGAGCGGCCGGCCGAGGGAGTTGCCGTCGAGGTACGCCGCAATCGCTGTATCGTCATGACCTTCGAAGCGGGACCGGTACGACGCGAGTGGATCTTGAGCATCGAGGTCACGGGCGAGACCGAGCCTGGAGTCGTCATTCATGAGATCAGTGTAGGTGGGCCGGAGGCGGCTCCTTCGGCTACACGAAGGAGCTGGCTTCCCCGCGGACTTCAAGGAGTGGTCATGCAGCTATCTCGCAATCGTGTCGCCGTCCAGCCTTTCCAGGCGTCCGGAGAAATGCGTACGAGGGCGGCGCGGATCCCACGCGGTCACGCTCGCGCTCTGCCACTGGGCAGTGGAAGACCTGTCCACGTCTGCAGAGATGAATACCCTTGACGGCAGGGTGACGGGCGCACGGAACTCCACGGTCCAGCGGAAGGGTGATGCCTCTCCCGGACCTGCGTCCGCTGCCATACGGGAGGCGAGGTACATCCCGTGGGCGATCGGTCGCTTCATTCCCAGAGCCCTCGCTGACAGGACGCTCAGGTGGATCGGGTTGTAGTCCCCGGACACCGCCGCATACCGGCGCCCGGCGTCCTTGGCCAACGACCATTCGCCCGTTGGGTAGTCCGGCGGTTCTTCCGTTCCATTCCCGGACTCTGCAGCCGCGGCCACGGAATCCGAGCCGGTGACGGCCGAATGAATACCCTTCGCCAGGTAGGTTGACCGGCCCTTCCACACTGGCTGGGAAGCACTCTCAACATCGACCACCACGTCTACCTGGGTGCCGCTGCGATGCGGCAGCAGGTTCTCCACCCATGCGGTAACACTCAGGCGTTCATCGAGCGCGATCGGACGCAGATGATGGATCTCGTTGCGGAGGTGGATCATGCCGAGCAGCGGCAGCGGGAAATCCGGGCGCGCAAGAACGCTGACGGCCACCGGAAACGTGAGGATGTGGATGTAGCCGGAAGGCAGAAACTCGCCCTGCGGCCGGCCCATCAGCTCTTGGAATTCACCGACCTTCTCCGGCGATGCCGTGAGGTTCTCAAGCCGATGCGTGGCGCCCGGCAGGCCGAGGACGCCGTTTTTTCGGTGCAGACTCTCACGTGCGGAGCGGGCCAGGGCCTTCGCATAGAGAGGGGTAAGGCGCGGCGGGGTCTGAAGCACACGGTCCATCACGCACCCACAAGGTTTTGCCCGCAGACGCGCAGCACCTGGCCGTTGATTCCGGCAGCACCGGGGGAAGCGAGGAAGGAAACCGCTTCAGCCACGTCCAACGGAAGGCCGCCCTGCTGCAGGCTGCTGAGGCGACGCGCGAGTTCGCGGGTGGCGAATGGGATTTTCGCCGTCATATCCGTCTCGATGAATCCGGGGGCCACGGCGTTGATCCTGCGTTGTGAGCCTTCCATTCCGTCGGCCGTTGCGCGGACCATGCCGATGACCCCGGCCTTGGACGCGGCATAATTTGCCTGACCGCGGTTGCCGGCGATCCCGCTTGTCGATGCGAGGCACACAATACTGCCGTCCGTGCTGAAATCGTTCGACGCCAGCAGTTGCTCGTTGATCCGCAGTTGCGACTCCAGGTTGACAGCCAGGACCGAGTCCCAGCGGGCCGAATCCATGTTCACCAGCAGCCGGTCCCTCGTGATGCCTGCGTTGTGAACCATGATGTCGAGACCTCCGTAGCGGACCGCAGCGTGGTTGAGGATCCGTTGTGCGGCATCGGGCGCGGTGACATCGACCTGCAGGGCGGTGCCGCCGACATCATTCGCCACGCGAGCGAGCTGCTCCCCCGCCGCCGGCACATCCACGGCGATGATCTGTGCCCCGTCGCGCCGGAGTACCCTGACGATCTCCGCCCCGATTCCACGGGCTGCTCCAGTGACCACTGCGGTACGACCGGCAAGCGGCGCCTCAGGGCTCAGGCGTTCTTCCCCATCAGCGGAACTCACAAGGAGGAACTGCCCGTCGACATAGGCGCTCTTGCCGGAAAGCAGGAATTCAAGGGCTGCACTCACACCGGGCGCGGTCGCCTCGACTCCGGCACCGAGGAGGATGCCGTTCGCCGTCGCACCTCCCCGCACTTCCTTGCCGACGCTCCGAAGGGCGCCATCGACTGCGTGCCGTGCGGCGGCAGTCTCCGGCCGGCCGCTGGTCCCCGCGGGCCGGGAGACGGTGATGATGCGCCCACCGGGGAGGAGCTGACGGAGTACCGAGCCGAGCTCAAGGAAGATACTCGAGAGGTCGGTGGGGTGTGCGAGGTCGTCGAGCACGACGACGGCAGCCCCCAGTTTCTCTTTCGGCGGTACGTGCCTGCGTACATCTTGGTTCCACCCGAGCAGGGTCGACGCGATGGCCTGGGTGGCAGTAGAACCACCGAGCACCAGAACGGGTCCCGGAACAAGCGGTGCCCCCGGTACGTATCGGCGCAACGGGACGGGACGCGGTAGACCGGCCGCTTTGGCGACCCTGCCGAAGGGCTGGGCATTGACGAGTTTGAGGTAAGTGTCCGCCATGATCAGCGTGCTTCCAGAATCGCGACTACGCCCTGACCACCGGCGGCGCAGATGGAGACGAGCCCTCGCCCGGAACCTCTTTCAGCGAGCGACTTGGCGAGCGACGCCACGATGCGCGCACCGGTTGCTGCGAAAGGGTGCCCAGCGGCGAGTGATGAGCCGTTGACATTGAGCTTGGTGCGGTCAACCTTTCCAAGGGCCCCCGGCAACCCGAGTTGGGTGCGGCAGAAGTCGTCGTCCTCCCAGGCGGCGAGGTTACTGAGAACGGTGCTGGCAAAGGCCTCGTGAATCTCGACGAAATCGAAGTCCTCGAAGGTCATGTTGTTTCGCTCCAGCAATCGCGGCATGGCGTAGGCCCCCGCCATGAGGAGTCCTTCCTTGCCATTCACGAAGTCCACAGCCGCTGCTTCAGCGTCCACGACATTTGCCAGCATGGGGAGGTTGTGCTCTCTTGCGTACTGCTCCGAGCCCAACAGCACCACCGCTGCGCCGTCAGTCAACGGGGTGGAGTTGCCGGCGGTCATAGTCGCCTCGGCCGTCAGATTGCGGCCGAATACGGGCTTGAGCGATGCCAGCTTCTCAAGGGAGGTGTCCGCCCGCAGGTTGCCGTCCCGGGACACCCCCCGGAAGGGCGTGACAAGGTCATCGAAGAATCCACGGTCGTAGGCAGATGCCATGTTCTTGTGGCTGGCCAGCGACAACTCGTCCTGCGCCTCGCGGCTGATCTCCCAGCGCGCGGTGGTGATCGCCTGATGCTCCCCCATGGACAGTCCGGTCCGCGGTTCCGAGGTTGTGGGTGCATTGGGCTTGAGATCTGCCGGACGGAGCCTGCTAAGAGCGGCGAGTTTCTGGGGTGTGCTCCTCGCGCGTGAAAGATTGAGCAACACCCGCCGCAGCCCTTCACTGACCACCACGGGAGCGTCCGAAGCGGAATCGACCCCGCCGGCGATCGCCGATTCTATCTGGCCAAGCTTGATCTTGTTGGACAGTCCGACGACGGTCTCAAGGCCGGTTGCGCAGGCCTGCTGCACATCGTAGGCAGGCGTGTCGGCGGCGAGCGCGGAGCCAAGCACCGCCTCCCGGGTGAGATTGAAGTCCCGGGAATGCTTCAGCACGGCGCCGGCGGCGACCTCGCCGATCCGTTCGCCCTGCAAGCCGAATCGAGCGACGAGGCCGTCCAGCGCCGCCGTCAGCATGTCCTGGTTGGAGGCGTAAGCGTACGGTCCCCCGGCACGGGCAAACGGGATTCGGTTTCCCCCGATGACAACGGCGGCCCTTGGCTGCCCCGTGCTGCCACCATTGCGCTCCGGTGTGGGGTTCGGTTGAAGGGGAAGAGTGTTCACTGTTGCTCCTTGGCTGGCGCGTGTGCGTGGATCGGAGGGCGGAACCCTGCAAGCCCGCGTCTGGGGGCATGCTGATGCCAGTTATCGATACCCAGCGTACCTGATACGCTGGGTATCGTGAATCAGCTGATAGCACCCGTGAGGCATTCCGCTATTGACGGGAGAGCCAGCAGGTGGTCAAAGCATCGCGAAGCCAGGCGGGTCGCGCTGATAAAGACCGCCCGTAAGGCAGTACACCGGATCGGTCCCGGCGCTTCCATGGAGGACATCGCTTCCGCAGCGGACACCTCGAAGTCGGTTTTCTACCGATATTTCGGAGATAAGGCCGGGTTGCAGCGCGCCATGGGCGAAGTTGTTGTCGGGCGGATGCAGGAGCAGTTGATCGAAGCCGCTAGGAAAGCCGGCACCCCCAGGGAGGGGCTGCGGGCCATGGTTTCGGCGTATCTCCAAATGGCTGAGTCCTCGCCGAACGTCTACGTTTTCGTTACGCAGGCAGCTCCGGAACCCGGGTCTGCGCTTGAGGGCTCCTCTACGCTCAGTTCCTTCTTCGACGCGATCTCCGCGATGCTTGCCAGCCCCATGGAGAGCTATCTTGCTGAGGAGCCGTCAGCTACCGTGCCGCGGCCGCTCGCGCTGTGGCCCCGTGCGGCGATCGGCATGGTCCGCGCCGCCGGAGAGCAATGGCTTTCCATGCCTTCGGGCCCCGACCGCCCCAGCGAATCCGACCTCGCGGACGCCATCACTACCTGGCTTTTCGATGGGATCGCAGCAGCCGTGCCGCAGGTCTCCCTCGCCGATACTCCCCTCCGCAGCCCACGTTCGAAGGACGACTCATGACCCAAACAACAACGCGTCCCGAATTCTCGGTACCCGCAACCCTTCCGATTCACGACGACGACGCCGCCGTCGTGAACGTCGCAGCACTTGGCGAGCAATTGCTGGGGCGATGGGCGGACACCCGCCGAACGGCGCGCGCGCTGGTCGCTGACCCGGCACTCCACAAGGTGGAAGGTGCCTCCTGTGCGGAGGCTCGTGAGCGGTGCCTGGACCAACTCCATCTCCTGGTTCAGACCAAGGCAGTCCACCGCGCCTTTCCCTCATCGCTGGGCGGGTCCGATGACCACGGCGGCAATATTGCCGGATTCGAGGAACTGGTTGTCGCAGACCCTTCGCTCCAGATCAAGGCAGGTGTCCAGTGGGGACTGTTCGGAGCCGCCGTACTGCACCTTGGCACCGAGGAGCACCATTGGCAGTGGATACCGGGCATCATGGATATGGACATTCCCGGCTGCTTCGCGATGACCGAGACCGGGCACGGATCAGACGTCTCCAGTATCGCCACCACCGCTACATTCGAGCCGGAAAGCGACGAGTTCATACTCCACACGCCGTTCCGCGCCGCGTGGAAGGACTACATCGGCAACGCCGCGAAAGATGGCAAGGCGGCGGTGGTGTTTGCCCAGCTGATCACCCGCGGTGTGAACCACGGCGTCCATGCCTTGTACGTGCCGTTGCGTGATGACGAGGGGAATTTCCTGGAGGGAATCGGCGGCGAAGACGACGGGCTCAAGGGCGGACTGAACGGCATCGACAATGGACGGCTGCACTTCACCCACGTGCGGGTCCCCCGGGTGAACCTGCTCAACCGGTATGGGAACGTCAGCGAAGACGGGACATACACCTCGCCGATCGAATCACCGGGCCGCCGGTTTTTCACGATGCTCGGAACGCTCGTGCAGGGTCGGGTTTCCCTGGACGGCGCTGCTGTCGCAGCCAGCAAACTGGCGCTGAAGGCGGCAATCCAGTATTCGGTTGAGCGCCGCCAGTTCACCACTGGCTCGGAGTTGTCCGAGGAGGTTCTGCTCGATTATCAGCTCCACCAGCGCCGCCTTCTCCCCCTCCTCGCGACCACTTATGCCGCATCATTCGCGCATGAGGAGCTGCTCGAGAAACTGGACGGTGTGTTCTCGGGTGAGCATGACACGGATGAGGACCGCCAGGATCTCGAGACCCTCGCAGCGGCGCTGAAGCCGCTGTCCACCTGGCACGCGCTCGACACCCTGCAGGAATGCCGGGAAGCCAGCGGAGGAGCAGGCTTCCTCACAGAGAACAGGTACACCTCCCTGCGCGCCGATCTCGACGTGTATACAACGTTCGAGGGCGACAACAATGTCCTGCTCCAGCTCGTTGCCAAGCGGTTGCTCGCCGACTATGCCAAGGAGTTCCAGGGCGTCGATTTCGGTGTACTGGCGAGGTTCGTAGCAACCCAGGCCGCCGACCGCACCCTGCACCGAACAGGCCTGCGCCGAGTGCTGCAGACCGTCGTCGACACCGGTTCCGAGCGAAAGTCGGCGATCGCGCTGCGTGATGAGGAGACCCAGCACGAGCTTCTCTGTGGACGTGTTGACGCCATGGTCGGTGAACTTGCGGGTGCCCTGCGGGGCGCGCGCCGACTCCCGCCGGCGCAGGCTGCCGCAGTGTTCAACCAGCACCAACACGAACTGATCCAGGCGGCACGTGCCCACGCGGAACTGCTGCAGTGGGAGGCGTTCACGGCGGCGCTCGCCGAGACCGAAGACACCGGCACACGGCAGGTGCTGACCTGGCTCCGCGACCTGTTTGGGCTCTGCCTCATCGAGGACAATCTGGGCTGGTACCTGATGAACGGCCGGCTCTCGGCCCAGCGCGCCCGGACGCTTGGCCCGTACATCAACCGGCTGCTCCTGAAGCTGCGCCGCCACGCCGTCGACCTGGTCGACGCGTTCGGTTACGGTCCGGAACACCTCCGCGCAGCCATCGCGACCGGCGCCGAACACGAGCGGCAGGAAGAGTCCCGCAACTACGCCCGGATCCGGCGGGCCGGCCCCGATGCACCGCTGGACGAGAAAATCCTCATCGCAAGGAAGGCCGAAGCGGGCTAGAGAACCGAACGGTAGA
The DNA here is from genome assembly GCF_058269305.1 of Arthrobacter sp. TJ-170. Classification (NCBI taxonomy): domain Bacteria; kingdom Bacillati; phylum Actinomycetota; class Actinomycetes; order Micrococcales; family Micrococcaceae; genus Arthrobacter; species Arthrobacter sp. TJ-170. The sequence goes on from NZ_JBZCNL010000005.1 coordinate 207,790, forward strand.
CATTCAGTGTGGACTCCGCGATGGAGTCCCACGAGAAGTGCTCCTCCGCCCGAATGCGTCCGCGCTTGCCCATCGCGCGGGCGCGCTCGGGATCCGCAACCAGCACATTGAGGGCGTCGGCGAAATCGTTCACGAACCCTTCCGGGTCCAGCGGAGTCCCTGTGCCGTCCTGGACCTGTTCGAGGGGAACAAGAGTGCCGGTGACGCCGTCGTCGACCACCTCCGGAATTCCGCCCGTTGCACTTGCAACAACGGCTGCTCCGCACGCCATGGCCTCCAGGTTAACGATCCCAAGCGGCTCATAGATTGACGGGCAGGCAAAGACAGTGGCGTGACTGAGCACCTGGATGAGCTCGTCCCGCGGAAGCATGCGTTCGATCAGGATCACCGAACCGCGTCTCGCCTGCAAGTCGTCGATCAGGCGCGCAGTCTCTGCTGCGAGTTCCGGCGTATCTGCGGCGCCGAGGCACAGCACCAGCTGGACATCGGCGGAAAGCTTCGCAGCGGCGCGCAACAGGTACGGCACGCCCTTTTGGCGAGTATTCCTGCCAACGAAGACCACACTCGGACGGGCAGGATCGATGCCCAGCGCCCGGATGGCGTCGTCATTGCGGTCCGGCGTCCACGCTTCGGTGTCAATACCGTTATGGACTACCTGGACGCGCGCCGGATCAACGTCCGGGTAGCAGCGCAGGATGTCCTGGCGCATACCGTCCGAGACTGCGATGACAGCGGCAGCTGCCTCGTACGCTGTCTTCTCAACCCAGGAGGAAAGGGCATAGCCGCCGCCGAGCTGCTCCGCCTTCCACGGACGCAACGGCTCCAGACTGTGAGCGCTGAGCACATGCGGTATTCCGTGCAGCAGCGAGGCAAGGTGGCCGGCCATATTGGCGTACCAGGTGTGGGAGTGCACAAGGTCTGAGCCGCTGATGCCCTGCAGGATGGACAGATCGGTTCCCAGGGTCTGGACCGCGGCGTTCGATTCGATGAGTCCGTCCGGCACGCCGTAGGTGCTCACACGCGCCCCATGATAATTGGCGGGACGCGGCGCACCGAAGCAGTGCACGTCCAGCTCGACACGCCCGGCAAGCACGCGGGCCAGTTCCGCGACGTGAACACCTGCGCCGCCGTAGATTTCGGGCGGGAACTCTTTCGTCACAATGTCTATTCGCACGTTTCCAACGTAGTGCAGGCCGGGCGAGTCCTCTAGTGTGAGTCGCAAGAGGTCATACTCAAGGACGAGCGGAAGGGGAATAACCGTGGCAGCCAAAAAAGTGCTCGCGGTGGTAATGGCAGGCGGCGAAGGAAAACGGCTCATGCCGCTTACAGCGGACCGGGCAAAACCCGCAGTTCCGTTCGCCGGAAGCTACCGCCTGATAGATTTCGCCCTGTCCAATGTGGTCAACTCCGGCTACCTGCAGATTGTAGTGCTCACTCAGTACAAGTCGCACAGCCTGGACCGGCACATCTCCGAGACCTGGCGGATGTCCACCCAGTTGCAGCAGTACATCGCGTCTGTGCCCGCCCAGCAGCGGCGGGGCAAGAGCTGGTTCCTGGGCAGCGCCAACGCCATCTACCAGTCCCTGAACCTGATCCACGATGCCCGCCCGGACATCGTGGTCGTGATCGGCGCCGACCACGTCTACCGGATGGATTTCGAGCAGATGGTCCAGGCGCACATCAAGAGCGGTGCCTCGGTGAGCGTCGCGGCAGTGCGCCAGCCGCTGCACCTCGCCGACCAGTTCGGCGTGATCGAGGTCGATTCGAAGGACCCCGGCCGCATCTCTGCCTTCGTTGAAAAGCCCTCCTCCACGCCGGGTCTTCCCGATGACCCGGACAGTTTCCTGGCCTCCATGGGTAACTATGTGTTCAACACCGATGCGCTGATCGAGGCGTTGGAGATCGACGCCGCACGACTGAACACCAAACATGACATGGGCGGCGACATCATTCCGCACTTCGTGGAGCGTGGGGATGCGGCCGTGTATGACTTCACCACCAACGACATTCCCGGCTCAACCGACCGGGACAGCCAGTACTGGCGCGACGTCGGGACGCTCGACTCCTACTACGACGCCACCATGGACCTCATCACTCCACTGCCGCTGTTCAACCTCTACAACCTTGAGTGGCCCATCTACACCCGCCAGAGCATCTCCCCGCCCGCCAAGTTCGTGCGCAGCGCCACGGGCGTCTCGGGGGTTGCACACGATTCCATCGTGTCCAACGGCGTGGTCATCTCGGGCGGCTCCGTGCAGGGGTCGGTTCTGGCCACGGATGTGTTCGTCGATGAAGAGGCGGACGTGACCGGTTCGGTGCTGCTGGATCACGTGACGATCGGTGCAGGAGCAGTGGTTCACAAGGCGATCATCGACAAAAACGTCTACGTTCCGCCGGGCGCAAAGATCGGTATCGACCGCGAGCTCGACCTCAGCCGAGGCTTTACGGTAACCGATTCAGGTCTTACCATCCTCAGCAAGGGCCAGGTGGTGGAGGGTTAACCGGAGAACCGGTACCCCCACCGCCGGGCATCCGGCACTCCGTCCGGTCAGGCGACGCGGGTGATCTCAACCGTCACGTTGAGAGTCGACCCGCCGCCGCCGGAGAGGATCCCCTTCAGCGGCGAGACATCGCGGTAATCACGGCCGCGGGCAACTGAAACGTGGAAGTCGCTTACCGGGCCGCTGTTGGTCGGATCCCAGCCGCGCCATTCGCCGTCCCACCACTCGACCCAGGCGTGTGACTGGCCGGCTACCGCTTCGCCGACGGCCGCAGTCCTGCGCGGGTGGAGATACCCCGAGATGTACCGGGCCGGAATGCCGAGGCTCCGCAGCGCTCCGATCGCAACGTGCGCAAGGTCCTGGCAGACGCCCTGGCGTTCGGCCCACGCTTCACGCGCGTTGGACTGCACACCGGTGACCCCCTGCACGTACTGCATCTCACCCTTGAGCCAGTCGAAGACCGAATGCGCGGCGGCATGCGGATCCTGCCCCGCGACGACATCCTTCACCAGGGCGCGAATCTCAGCGTCCGGCTCAGTCAGGTGTGTGTCGGGAAGCCAATCGGCGAAGTCGTTTACGACGGCGTCAGACGCTAGCTGCTCCCAGCTCGTCACTTCCTCCGGAGACGGGATGCGTTCGGTACGGCTCACCTCGACCAGCGTCCTGGCGGATACCTCCAGCCGGTCGTGCGGAACGTGCACGTCGAACGAGGTGACACGGGTTCCCCAGTAGTCACGGTAGGTGGCCATCGAGGCGCCGGACGGATTGAGGGCGATGGTGGACTCGAGCACCACCTGCTGCGAATCAGTCAGCGGCGTCATGCGCGCTTCGTTGTAGGACAGCGACACACGGCGCAGGTAGTCGTAACCGGTCCGGTGTTCAATCAGCAAGCGGGTCATGAGACCTCCCCAACCCAGGACAGCTCCGCTTCCTGCGAGAAGTATGTGCGCGAGACGGCATCGGAGGCACGTGCGCACGCTTTCTGGACTCTTTCCATATGCTCGGGCAACTCCAGCATCAGGTCATCCGTCTGGTGGAATTCGAGGAAAGTACGTGCCTGGCCGACGATGCGGCTGGCGTCGTTGATGAAGCCGACGCGCTGGTAGGCGGGATTCAGGTTCGTCAGGCATTTCTCGGCGTCGCTCAGTGCATAAACGATCGAGCGCGGGAACAGCCGGTCCAGGAGCAGGAACTGCGCTGCGTGCTGCTCGCCGAAGGAGGCGCGCCGGGTGCGGAGGAAGGACTCGTATGCGCCGGCACAGCGCAGCATGTTCACCCAGGACAAACCGGATGCATGGACGTCCCTTGTCGAGAGCATTCGGGCGGTCATGTCCGCCCGTTCGAGGCTCCTTCCCAAAACAAGGAACTGCCAGCTCTCGTCATGGCTCATGGTGGTGTCCGAAAGCCCTCGAACCATGGCGGTGCGTTCAATGACCCAGTGACAGAAGCGGTAGGTGCCCACCACGTCCTTCCGGTGCTGGGTCAGCCCGTACCAGGTGGTGTTCAGGCCTTCCCATACGCTGCCCGATACCGTCTCCCTGGCTCGGCGCGCATTCTCGCGTGCGGCGCCGAGGGCACCGGCAATCGAGGTGGTGCTGCTCCGGTCGAACGCCAGCGCTTCAAGTAGCTCGGGCAGGCCGAAGTCCTCGGAATCGGGGCGGCTACCCATGACTCCGAGCAGCTGGCGTGAGACGTCCCGCTGGACGGGACGCGGCATCTGGTTCAGCCGCTCAAGGTGGACGTCGAGGATCCGGGCGGTGCCGTCAGCACGCTCGACGTACCGACCAATCCAGAACAGGGACTCTGCGATTCGGCTAAGCATCGGCCGGCACCTCTCCCTCGCCATTGTGCTGCTGTTGCTGTTGCTGTTGCTCCGGCTGCCGATCCCGCCAGCCGGACTCAACGGGCCAGACGCTGACCCGCTCCTGTCGGGGCTCCACTTCCGAAGGAGCCGGGGCGCTGTCCGACTGGCCGTCGACCACCCAGGTGTCCTTAGACCCGCCACCCTGGCTCGAGTTCACGATGAGGGAGCCCTCCTTCATCGCCACCCGCGTCAGCCCGCCGGGAAGGACCCACACGTTCTCGCCGTCGTTCACTGCAAAGGGACGCAGATCGACGTGGCGGGGACTGAACTGCCCACCGGACATGGTGGGCACCGTGGAAAGCTGCAGGACAGGCTGGGCAATCCAGCCTCGCGGGTCCGCGAGGATGCGGCCGCGGAGGGCCTCGAGCTCATCTGCCGACGCGTCGGGGCCGATGACCAGACCCTTGCCGCCGGATCCGTCCACCGGCTTCACGACCAGTTCGTCGAGCCGATCGAGCACCTCCTCGCGGGCTTCCGGCTCCTCGAGACGAAACGTATCAACGTTGGCGATAATCGGCTCTTCGCTGAGGTAGTAGCGGATCAGGTCCGGCACGTAGGTGTAGACCAGCTTGTCATCGGCGACGCCGTTGCCTACCGCGTTCGCGATGGTCACCATGCCGGCACGCGCCGCATTGACTATCCCGGGACAGCCAAGGACGGAATCCGCGCGGAACTGCAGCGGGTCGAGGAACTCGTCGTCGATGCGTTTGTAGATTACGTCCACACGCTGTTCGCCGGCGGTCGTGCGCATGTACACCCGGTTGCCTCTGCAGATGAGGTCGCGCCCCTCGACCAGTTCCACCCCCATGAGCCCGGCCAGTAGTGTGTGTTCGAAATATGCCGAATTGAAGACGCCCGGCGTAAGCACGACGACGGTTGGATCCTCCACCCCCGGCGGCGCCGTTTTCCGCAGGGCGGCGAGCAGGCGGCGAGGATATTCCTCGACAGGGCGGATGTGCTGCTGGCCAAACGCTTCAGGCAGGCCCTTGGCCATGGCGCGCCGGTTCTCCAGCACGTAGCTCACGCCACTGGGCACCCGGACGTTGTCCTCGAGAACGCGGAAAGTGCCCTCGTCATCGCGCACCACGTCGATACCGGAAATGTGTACGCGCACCCCGCCCGCGGGGTCGAAGCCGGCCGCCTCCCGGTGGAAATGTGCCGACGAGGTGATCAGGCGACGGGGAATGACGCCGTCGCTCACCACGGTCATCTTGTCGTAGATATCGTTCAGGAACGCTTCGAGCGCGCGGACCCGCTGGGCGACGCCGCGCTCAAGCTCCTCCCAGTCCGAACCAGCGATGACCCGCGGCACGATATCGAGCGGGAAAGGCCGCTCCTCCCCCGCGAAATCGAACGTCACGCCACGGTCGAGGAAGGTCCGCGCCATCGAATCCGCCCGAGCGGTCACGTCCGCAAGGTTGAGCTCCCCGAGGGCGGCCGCCACGGGCCGATACTCGGCGCGCGCCTGGTTCACGCCGTCGAACATTTCGTCATAGGCGACAGAACGGCGGGCGGCGGTTGCGTAGTCTGCAAAGAGCTCGGACATGGCTCCACATTGCCATGCATCGGGCGCGAATACCTACCGGCACGGTGTACGGCCGTGTCATGAACAGGCCGCCCCATCCGGTCGGCCCGTGCCACGCGGGCCGTGGTTGAATAAACCGGTGCACAACGAGAATCTGCGTCGCGATGAGGCGGCGCGCCGGTCAGCAATCATCAGCATCCACAGCTACGACGTCACTCTGGACCTGCGCACGGCCGAGGACAATGAGAGCACCGGGTTCGCTTCTCGAACAGTCCTGACCTTTGCATGTTCATCGCCCGGCGCCGACACGTTCCTCGACTTCATCCACTCCGGCGTGGACGCGGTCACCCTCAACGGCACTTCCCTGGACCCGGCTGAAGCAGTCGACGGAGCACGCATCGTTCTGCCCAACCTGGCGGCGCACAACACGGTGGTCGTCGAGGGAACGGCACTCTACAGCCGCAGCGGTGAAGGGATGCACCGTTTCCAGGACCCCGCCGACGGTGCCACCTACCTCTACACCCAGTACGAACCGGCCGACGCACGCCGCGTCTTCGCATGCTTCGAACAGCCCGATCTCAAGGCATCGTTCACTTTCCACGTTCGCGCTCCCGCGTCGTGGACCGTTGCGTCGAACGGGGCCGAAAGCGCTTGTGACCAACACGACGACGGCTCAGCCACCTGGCACTTCCAGCCGACCGAGCGCATTTCCACCTACATCACGACCGTGCTGGCCGGCCCGTACGCCTCCGTGACGGACGAATGGACCGGCATCGTCGGCGACGGCCAGGTGCTGACCATTCCGTTATCCCTCTTCTGCCGGCGGTCGCTGAGCGACCACCTCGACGCGGTGCGCATCTTCGACACCACCCGGCGCGGACTCACCTACTTCCACGACCTGTTCCGCTATCCCTACCCGTTCGGCAAGTACGATCAGGCGTTCGTCCCGGAATACAACCTCGGCGCCATGGAAAACCCCGGTCTGGTGACCTTCACCGAGTCCTACGTGTTCACATCGCGGGCGACCCACGCCCAGTACGAGGCGCGCGACAACACGATCATGCACGAAATGGCGCACATGTGGTTCGGCGACCTCGTGACCATGACCTGGTGGGATGACCTGTGGCTGAAGGAATCATTCGCCGACTTCATGGGCGCGCTCGCCGTTGCCGAGGCACTCGATTCGGCCACGTCCTGGGTCACCTTCGCTACCCGCAGGAAGGGATGGGCGTATCTTCAGGACCAGCTGCCGTCCACCCATCCGATCGTCGCCGACATAGTCGACCTGGAGGCGGCGAAGCTCAACTTCGACGGCATCACCTATGCCAAGGGCGCGTCGGTGCTCAAACAGCTTGTCGCCTACGCCGGGTTCGACGCATTTGCCTCCGCGGCGCAGTCCTACTTTCGCAATCACGCCTTCTCGAATACGACACTCAACGACCTCCTGGCAGAACTGAGCGCCGCCTCGGGCCGGGACATGTCGGACTGGGCGCGGCGGTGGCTGCAGACCTCCGGGGTGCCTCAGCTCACGGCCGAGGTGGAAACGGACGACGACGGCGTGTACACCTCAGTGGCGGTCCTCCAGGAGGCGCGTGACCCTGTCACTTTCAACGCCGCCCCGCTCCCGCACAGTGTCCGCGTGGGGCTCTACTCCCTGGACCCGAACGGCCGCCTGCTACGCACCGGCTCCCACAGCGTCCTGGTGGACGGGGACCGCACCGAAATCGCCGCACTCGAGGGACTCCCGCAACCCGATCTGCTGCTCATCAACGACGACGACCTCACCTACGCGAAGCTCGTGTTCGATGAGCGTTCCCTGGCGACACTCCTGTCATCGGCCGATCGACTTGAGGAACCATTGGCGAGGGCAGTATGCCTGGCCGCGCTGTGGTCTTCGACCCGGGACGCCCTGCTAAGCGCAGCGGACTACGTGGAGGCGGTGGAGCGGACAGCGCCCGGCGAAGAGGCCATCGGCATTCTTCAACAACTGCTGCAAAACGCGCGGCAGGCAATCGAACGCTTCGCACCTGCGACAGTGCGGCCGGCCCTGCGCGAGCGGTTCGCAGCCTTCCTGGTGGACGGTTTGAGGACCGCCGAACCCGGTTCCGACCATCAACTGGTGTGGGCGCGGGCCCTCGCTGCCATCACCCGGAAAACCGCAACGCACGGGCCTCTGTTGCGTGCGCTGCTTGAGGGGACAGACCCGGTTGAGGGCCTGACGATTGACGACGAACTGGGATGGCAGTTCTGGCAGGCCCTCTCCGCCCAGAACCTGGCAACGGTCGACGAGCTTGAAGCTGCGCTGCAGCGCGACCATACTGCGTCGGGACGTACCGGCTTCACCACCGCCTGCACCGCGTTTCCCAACGCTGCTGTCAAGGCCAAGGCCTGGAAGGAGGCGGTGTTCGGGAATCGCCTGTCCAACGAGCTTCTCAGCGCCACCATCACCGGCTTCAAGGAGGGTCCCGCATCGCTGCATGAACCGTACGTGGATGCTTACTTCCGGGAGATTGACCGTGTCTGGCGCGAACTGCCGATCGAGATGTCGGCCCGGATTGTGCGCGGGCTGTATCCGGGCGACCAGGACCTCGAGGCAGGCAGCGCACCGGAGGCCCACCCGGTTCTGGTCCTGACTGACTCCTGGCTCAACGAACATGCTGATGCTCCGCAGTCGCTGCGGCGCATTGTGCTGGAGGAGCGCGATCATCTGGTGCGCGCACTGCGCGCCCAGGCAGCCGACTCAGGGAACCCTGAAGAGCCACTCGTTGGTTCCGAACTTCTCTTCCACCAGCGACTCCGCCGCTGAAATCTCCGCGGGTTGCAGTGTTCCATCCACCGCCCCGTAGCGTTCGCGGAAGGTATCGCTGAGCACACGGATGATCTCTTCCCGGGCAAGTCCGGTCTGCCGGCGGAGTGGGTCTACCCGCTTCTTGGCGCTCTTGATTCCCTTGTCCGAAAGTTTCTCGCGCCCGATCCGCAGCACCTCGAGCATCTTGTCCGCGTCTATGTCGTACGACATCGTCACGTGATGAAGCATCCCGCCGTTGCCCAGCCGCTTCTGTGCAGCGCCGCCGATCTTGCCGAGATCCGTCGCGATGTCGTTCAGCGGCTGGTACCACGCGGAGATACCGATCTTTTTCAGCCCTTCCATCACCCAGTCGTCGAGGAACGGGTAGGAATCAGCGAAGCTCATTCCGTCCACAAGCGATTGCGGAAGGTAGAGCGAGTAGGTGATGGCGTTTCCGTGCTCCATGAACATAGCTCCCCCGCCGCTGATGCGGCGGACCAGGCTCACGCCGTGGCGACGGACGGCGTCGGCGTCGACCTCGTTGCGCACGGACTGGAAGCTGCCGATCACCACCGACGGGCTTTCCCACTCCCAGAAGCGCAGCGTCGGGTTCCTCTGACCCGTACCCACCTCACGGGTCAGCACTTCGTCCATGGCAACGTGCATCGCCGTCGGGAGCGGGGTGGGACCGATGATTTCCCACTGATGGTCCGCCCACGCGGTGGCCTTTCCGACTGCGCGCCGGAGGGCCGTGGCTACTGCTTCAGGAGAGAAGCCGAACAGTTGGGCATCCGGGCGCAACCCCTGCCTGACCGCTGCTGCAAGGTCACCTGGCGGCGTCCCGGCGGGCAGGCCCTCGAGGGCGGCGTTTATATCGTCGAGGGCCTCGTCCGGCTCCAGGAAGAAATCCCCGTTCACCGATACCCCGCTAAGTCTGTCCTCGACCACGTCGACGTCGACCACGACCAGCTTGCCGCCGGGGACCTTGTATTCCCCGTGGTGCCCCCGCACGGGCGCCTGCTCCATAATCTTCCCGCTCCCTGGTTCGGTTACATGGGCTTAAACTACTGGGCCCGAACCGGATATTCCGGTTCGGGCCCAGTAGTAAACCACAGGACGAACTACTTCTTGCCGAAGCCCTTGAAGCGCTGGTTGAAGCGCTCGACGCGGCCGGCCGAGTCCATGATGCGCTGCTTGCCGGTGTAGAACGGGTGCGACTCCGAAGAGATTTCCACCTCTACCAGCGGGTAGGTGTTGCCGTCCTCCCATTCGACCGTCTTGTCAGAGGTGACGGTTGAGCGGGTCAGGAAAGACTTCTCAGAAGCGAGGTCGCGGAAAACGACCGATGCGTACTTGGGGTGGATTTCAGACTTCATAGTGGTACCTTCTGTAGTTGCCTGGATTTTGCCAGACACCGGTGGTTTGAAAGTTGGCGGCCCTTGGGCCAGCAACCAACTCTACCGCACGCGCGCCGGAACAGCGAAAGCCCCGCTGGTGGTCAGCCCGCGACCGGTCGGCATTCCCAGAAAGCGACGGCGCCTGCCGCCGCCACGTTGAGCGAATCCACTGCCGGGTTCATAGGGATGCGGACGCTGAGGTCCGATTCTTCGAGGGTCTGCCGCGACAGGCCCTCGCCCTCCGTCCCAAGAATGAGTGCCAGCCGGTCCGGGTTCCGCCGGGACAGTTCCTGCAGCTCGATCGACCGGGGCTCAAGGGCCAGCGCCGCCACCAGGAACCCGAAACGGCGCAGGGTCCCGATACTCCCCGGCCAGGATTCCAGCCTCACCCAGGGGACCTGGAAAACAGTCCCCATGCTCACCCGGATCGCCCTGCGGTACAGGGGGTCAGCGCAGCGCGGCGTCACGAGCACCGCGTCCACTCCGAGCGCCGCAGCTGAACGGAAAACCGCTCCGAGGTTGGTGTGGTCCACCATGTCCTCGAGGACGGCTACGCGATGCGCGTTCTGCAGCACATCGTCCAGTTGAAGCGGGGCAGGGCGGTTCATGGCCGCCAGTGCTCCGCGGTGGAGATGGAAGCCGGTGATGTCCTCCAGAACCGACTCAGAGCCGACGTATGCCGGCACATCGGGGAAACGGGCGAGGACATCCTCGAGATCCGGCAGCCATTTGTCCGTCAGGAAGAAGGACCGTGGCGTGTGTCCGGCGTCGATGGCGCGCCGGAGGACCTTAGTGCTCTCGGCGATGTAGAGACCCTCCGCCGGCTCCCGGCGCCTGCGAAGCTGGGTGTCCGTGAGGCCGGTGTAGTCGCTGACCCGTGGGTCTGATGCGTCCACGAGACGCTCCAGCGGCACGCTAGCTCACCAGCCGCGCGATCATCGTGTAAAGAGCCACCAGCCCGAGCACCACGATGACGCTCCTCAGCACGACCGGAGAAAGCCGCCTTCCGACTTTCGAACCGATGATCCCGCCGATGAGCGATCCGACAGCGATGAGCAGGACCACCCACCACACGATCCGGTCGAAGGCGAAAATCATGTAGGAGATTGCGGCGATCAGGTTTACGCCCAGCACGAGGACGTTCTTCATCGCGTTGGCTGCCTGCATGGTGCCGTGCAGGAAGACACCCAGGATGCCCACCAGAAGGATGCCCTGCGCCGCCACGAAGTACCCGCCGTAGACTCCGGCCAGGAATACGAGCACGGTCAGGGCCAGTGGATGGGAGCGGGTGGGCGGCTTCACTTCAGCGCGGCGCCGCACCCAGCGCTGGAGTTTGGGCTGGAAAATCACGAAGCCGAGAGCCACCACGATCAGGAACGGCGCGACAATCTCGAAGACAGTGTCCGGAAGATTGAGGAGCAGCGCTGCACCGGTGATGCCGCCGATCAGCGAGGCGGGCAGCAGTGCCGCGAGTGTGCGTCCGTTGCCTTTCAGCTCCTCGCGGTACCCCCATGCACCGGAAACGTTTCCGGCCACGAGTCCCATGGCGTTGCTGATGGTGGCGGTCACCGGTGCGTAGCCGAGGGCAACCAGGATTGGGAAGGTCACGAGCGTTCCCGAACCCACGATGGTATTGATGGTTCCGGCCCACAGGCCTCCAAGCAGGATCAGCCCATCGTGCAGTAGGTCCACGAAGGTGTTACCCCGCGCTAGGGCCGCGCGACGGCGCTGTATCGGCCGTCCCGCTGGGTGACCTCAAGGGGCATGTCGAACGCATGACTCAAGTGTTCCGCCACCAGTACCTCGCTGATGGGCCCGGCTGCCACTACCGCACCTTCGCGCATCAGCATGGCGTGCGTGAAACCGGGCGGCACTTCCTCGAGATGATGGGTCACCAGGACGATCGCCGGCGACTCCTCATCCGCGGCCAGTTCACTGAGCCGGGCGACCAGGTCTTCGCGCCCGGCGAGATCCAGACCGGCTGCAGGTTCATCGAGGAGCAGGAGCTCCGGGTCCACCATCAGCGCCCGTGCAATCTGGACGCGCTTGCGTTCGCCCTCGCTCAGGGATGCGAAAGGCCTGTTCATGAACGTGGATACACCCCAGGCATCAAGCAGCCGGAAGGCGCGGCGCTCGTCCACCCTCTCGTACTGTTCACGCCAGCGGCCGGTTACACCATAGGAGGCCGTCACCACGACATTGAGAACCGTTTCGTGTTCCGGAATCTGCGAGGCCAGCGCTGCGGAGGCCAGACCGATGCGCGGCCGCAACTCGAACACGTCGACGGCGCCGAGCACCTCATCGAGAATCCCCGCCACGCCGCGGGTGGGGTGGATCCGCGCGCCGGCGACCTGCAGCAGGGTAGTCTTCCCCGCACCGTTGGGGCCCATGACCACCCAGCGCTCGCCTTCCCGGACCTGCCAGTCAACGTCATCCAGGAGCGCTTTCCCGCCGCGGACAAGGCTCACCCCGGAGAGTTCCAGAACATCACTCATGACAGTAGACACTAGGCCAAGAGGTGCCCTGAACGTTAAATGGACCGCGAACAGACGCCGGCTCCCCGGGGCCGGTGAGTCGCCGGTTTCACGGCCGCCGAGCCGGGCACCATAATGACAGGTGAAAGTCAGCTCTACGAAAGGCCGTTGGCGCACGTGACCGAGATGTTCAGGGTGGTCAGCTTCGGCACCCATCTGGAGGAATCCCACCGCTCGAAAATGCGCCGCGCGCTGCAGGCAACGGGCGCCGTCGTCGTCGGAGAAAACAATGACGACGCCGGCAGGTACCAGGTCGCGAGCCTCATTGTCAGTTCCGACGACGGCATCGACACGCTGCGGACTGCGGTTGCCCCGCTGGTGTCGGACGAGATCGGCATCGCCGTCGTGCCCCCGGCGCTCCTCGGCGAGGGAACCAAGCTGCTCATCATGGATGTCGACTCCACGCTCATCAAGCAGGAGGTCATTGAGCTCCTCGCAGCCCATGCCGGCCGGGAGGCGGAAGTCGCTGCGGTCACGGAGTCCGCGATGCGCGGTGAACTCGATTTTGCGCAGAGCTTGCACGCCCGGGTGGCGGTGCTTGCCGGGCTCGCGGAAAACGTCATCGACGACGTCGGGACACGGATAGAGCTGAGCGAGGGTGCGGAGCACCTCGTGGAGGCATTCCTGAGTGCGGGGCATCTCGTGGCGGTCGTTTCCGGCGGATTCAGCCAGATTCTTGAACCGCTGGCTGCGCGGCTCAAGCTGACCCATGCAAAGGCCAACGAGCTCGGTGTGGATGCCGGAACGCTGACGGGTTCGGTGATCGGCCCCGTCGTTGACCGGGCGGAGAAGGAGCGCTGCCTTCAGACCTGGGCTGAGGCGGCCGGCATACCGCTTGAGCGCACGGTCGCGGTGGGCGACGGCGCCAATGACCTCGACATGCTGGCCGCGGCGGGGCTTGGCGTTGCGTTCAACGCCAAGCCCGCTGTCCGGGCCGCTGCGGATGTTGCGGTCAACTTCCCGTACCTGGATGTGGTCCGCCACTTCGTGCGGCTGTAGACATCTCTGACCGGAAGCGGCGGGTATAGCTAGCGCGCGAAGTGCTCTGCGCCGCCCACGTACTCGGTGTGACCGGTGGGAACGTCCGCGGTGGCCATGGCGACGATTTCCGCCGCGAATTCCTCGACGGTGTACAGACGCCCGGCTTCCTGCCTGCGTGCCTCGATGGCGCCGGGAGCGGCGCGGTCGAGCAGCGTGGCGGTAACGGTGCCCTCGATCATGTCGCCGGAAACCACGACGAAACTGATGCCCCGTTCGGTCAGCGCAGGAATCATGTCCCGGAGGGCGTCCTCACCGGCCCGCTTGCTGCGTGCAACAGGTTCGTAGGCATCCATCGTGGCAACCGAGTTGATGAAGTGCGCCTGGTGGCTCGTGACGAAGACCACGCGGGAACCCGCGGGCATCACCTCAAGCGCAGCGCTGAGCATGCCTACCTGTGCGTCCCGGTTCAGCTTGAGCGCGTAGTCCTCGCCGAGGCCGGTTTCCATTCCGCCGGAAGCGTTGAGCACCAGCAGGTTGAGCCCGCCGAAATTGTGCACCGCTGCATCGACCAGAGCCTGGGCGCCGTCCGGCGCTGTGAGGTCCGCCCCGACGGCAACGGCCCGGCCGCCGGCGGTCTCAATTCCGGCTACCACCTTGTTGGCACGGGGCGCCTTCTGCCGATAATTGACGACGACGGCGGCACCCTGCTCAGCGAGCAGCTTCGCCACCTCCGCGCCGATTCCGCGGGAGGATCCCGTGACGATTGCCGTTGTACTGTCCAGTGCGCCCATGTGTGGGAGCCTCCTTGATTCGTTTCTGCCTGTAGCTTCTGAAGATCGGTGAGCGGCTTAGCCTCTCAGTGGAGTCAGTGGCCCATTCCGAGTCCACCGTCCACGGGGATGACCGCACCGGAGATATAAGCTGCTTCGTCGCTGGCAACCCATCGGACAACGTTCGCGACCTCGTCTGCTTCTGCGAAGCGGCCTGCCGGGATGGAGGAACGGTAGTTCTCCTGGGTTTCGGGCGGAAGGGCGGCCGTCATGTCCGTGTTGATGAAGCCCGGAGCAACCACGTTGCAGGTGATCCCGCGTGACCCGAGCTCGCGGGTCAGGGAGCGTGCAATTCCGATAAGACCGGCCTTGGAAGCGGAATAGTTGATCTGCCCCGGTGCTCCATAGAGCCCGGAGACGGACGAGATGAGGACGATCCGGCCGGTGCGGTGGCGGACCATCCCCCTGCAGGCCCGCTTGATCACGCGGAAGGCCCCGGTGAGGTTGGTGTCGATGACGTCCGTGAAGTCTGTCTCGCTCATGCGCAGCAGGAGGGTGTCCCGGGTGATGCCGGCGTTGGCTACGAGCACCTCAACCGTGCCGTGGGCATTCTCGACCTCGCGGAAGGCCGCGTCGATCTGCTCGGCGTCCGTGACATCGGCCTTTACCCCCAGCATGCCCTCGGGAACTTCCCCGCTGCGGTAGGTGATTGCCACACGGTCACCGTTAGCCAGAAAAGACTGGGCAATCGCCAGTCCGATGCCGCGGTTACCCCCCGTCACCAGGACGCAGCGTCCGGTCTTCTCTTCGGGCGTTCCAGCGGTGTCTTGTTCCTGCACGGAGGGTCCTTTCGGATGGGCGGTGCCTGCGTCCGTTCGATCCTAACGGCGAAGCCGGGAACTTTAACAACGGCTAACGGAGTGAGACAATGTAAGAGTCCCCTTTGGAGTGTCATGATCAAGCTGAGCCATCAGTCCAAGCGCCGCCCGGAAGTCCATAACATCAGTGATGCCCGAGAGGCGCACAGTGATGAGATGCGTCAGCGCATGATCAAGTATTCGGTCTCCATGGGGATCCGCATGATTTGCCTGATCCTCGTCTTCGTGGTGGAGGGCTGGCTGCAGTGGGTGATGATCGCGGGCGCGGTGTTCCTGCCCTATTTCGCGGTGATCATCGCGAACGGCGGAAGCGACACCAGTAATCTGGCCCACAGCGACTCATTGCTGGACCGTGCACCGGCGCCGGAACTGGAGTCACCCCAACCCGTGGCCCAGAACGAGGAGTTCGTCACGCTGGAGGGTGAGATCATCCCGGAAGAACCAGATACTGACCAGCAAGCACAGGAGAAGGAAGGGACCACGTGAGCATTTTCGACCAGTTGCCCGGCGCAGCCCCTTCAGCGGCGGCAGCTTCCAGTGCGAACAGAGACCCCATCTGCTCGCGTAAGGCGTGCGGGCAGAACGCGTCCTGGCAGCTCCTCTGGAACAACCCCCGTATTCACACGCCGGAACGCAGGAAAGTATGGCTGGCCTGCACTGAACACCGCGAGTGGCTTCAGGAATACCTCACGACCCGGGGCCTCTGGAAGCAGACGCTGCCCCTGGAAGGCAGTACGGCGCCGTCGTGAACATACTGAAATACCTGGCGGCACCCCGCTGGTTCGGCTGGTTGGCGCTCGTTCTGGTGCTCGCTGCAGCCTGCACCGCGCTGGGACTGTGGCAGCTCGACCGGCGGGACCAAGCAGCCGCCACGGTAGATACCGTGGCGGCCAACTACGACCAGGCACCGATCGCCTACTCCCCCGCGCTCTTTGCCTCGTTTGAGGAGACACGCGAATGGGCCCCCGTCACACTCGTCGGGGAATACGACCATGCCAATGAGCGCATCGTCCGCAACCGGCCGCTGAACGGACGGCCGGGGTACGAGGTCCTGGTTCCGCTCAAGCTGCAGGATGGGACCGCCGTCGTCATAAACCGCGGCTGGCTGCCCATCGGTAACAACCAGGCAGGCCGCCCCGATACGGTGCCGCAGGCACCGGTCGGCGAGGTGACCGTCGTCGCGCGTATCCGACCGGCTGAGCCGGCGCTGGACCGGTCAGCGCCGGCGGGACAACTGGCGTCTATCGACCTGGCCGGTTACCGGGAGCAGCTGGAATACCCGATTGCCACGGGAGCGTACGGACTCCTGGCGAGCGAAACGCCGGCCCCGGCCACAACGCCTGTCGCGCCCGCGAAACCGACCATTGACCTGGGCCCGCACCTTTCCTACTCCATGCAGTGGTTTGCCTTCGGCGTGCTGCTGTTCGTCGGGCTCGGCTATGCGGCGCGGCAGCAGTACCGCATCGACCACGAGGACGAAGATGCGCAGCCTGCGCCTGCACGAGCACGACGGCGGCCGTCCTCCGAGGAGGAAGAGGACGCCATCCTCGACGCGCGGGGTCTTTAGGCGAGGGTCACAAGTTCGAGGTAGTCGTCGTTCCAGAGATCCTCGACACCGTCGGGCAGCAGCACAACACGTTCCGGGTTCAGAGCGTCCACGGCACCCTCATCGTGGCTGACGAGCACGACGGCGCCGGAGTAGTTTCGCAGCGCTCCAAGGATTTCGGCGCGGCTCGCGGGGTCCAGGTTATTGGTCGGCTCATCAAGCAGCAGCACGTTCGCGGAGGACGCCACAATGGTCGCGAGGGCCAGGCGGGTTTTCTCACCACCGGAGAGGACTCCAGCCGGCTTGTCGACGTCATCGCCCGAGAAGAGGAAGGACCCGAGGATCCCGCGGACCTCCGCGTCACGCATGTCAGGGGCCGAAGAACGCATGTTCTCAAGCACGGTTCGCTCGGTGTCGAGCGTTTCGTGTTCCTGCGCGTAGTAGCCCACTTTCAGCCCGTGGCCCGGAACGATCTTTCCGGTATCCGGCTGGTCGACGCCCGCAAGCATGCGCAACAGTGTGGTCTTGCCCGCGCCGTTCAGGCCGAGGATCACAACTTTGGATCCACGGTCGATGGCCAGGTCGACGTCGGTGAAGATCTCGAGCGAGCCGTAGGACTTGCTCAGGCCTTCGGCAGTCATGGGCGTGCGGCCGCACGGCGCCGGTTCCGGGAAGCGCAACGCTGCGACCCTGTCCTGCGCGCGGACGTCGTCGAGCCCCGAGAGCATCCGCTCGGCCCGCTTCGCCATGTTCTGGGCGGCGACCGCCTTGGTGGCCTTGGCGCGCATCTTGTTGGCCTGATCGATCAACACCTGCGCCTTCTTCTCGGTGTTGGCCCGCTCCCGCTTCCGCGCCCGCTCATCGGTCTCACGCTGCTGGACGTACCGCTTCCAGCCCATGTTGTAGAGGTCGATGGTGGACCGGTTGGCGTCCAGGTGGAAGACCTTGTTGACCGTGGCCTCAAGCAGGTCGACGTCGTGGCTGATCACGATCAGCCCTCCCTGGTGGTTCTTCAGGAAGTCCCGCAGCCAGGTGATGGAATCGGCGTCGAGGTGGTTGGTCGGTTCGTCGAGGAGCATGGTTTCCGCGCCGGAGTAGAGGATGCGCGCCAGCTCGACCCGTCGGCGCTGACCGCCCGAAAGGGTCTTGAGCGGCTGGTTGAGGATTCGTTCCGGAAGCGCGAGGTTCGACGAGATGGCGGCCGCTTCAGCTTCGGCAGCGTAACCGCCGTGGGCGAGGAATTCCGCCTCGAGGCGGTCATATCGGCCCATGGCCTTGTCGCGAACCGCGGGATCTTCGCTGGCCATCTGGTCCTGCGTATCGCGGAGCTTTCCCACAACCACATCCAGGTTACGGGCAGAGAGAATTCGGTCGCGGGCCAGCTGGTCCATATTCGGAGTGCGCGGGTCCTGGGGCAGGTAGCCGATTTCCCCGGACCGGGTCACCGCCCCTGCCGCGGGCAGGCCTTCGCCCGCCAGCACCCTGGTCAGGGTGGTCTTGCCGGCGCCGTTGCGGCCGACGAGTCCAATCTTGTCCCCCCGGTCCACCCGGAAGGAGACCTGGTCCATGAGCAGCCTTGCGCCCGCGCGCAATTCAAGATTCGACACGGTAATCACGGTGGCTGGGCCTTTCCTGTTCCGGCATCGAGGGCCGGGCATTAATATTTGTAGGAATCCTACAAAAGTGTTTGCTTCTCTCCGCACTAATCTCGGTAAGTAACAGCTCACCGTTGTGTAGATCTCACAGAAAGCTTCACGATGCAACAGACGAATCCGGCCCCGCACTCCACATCCGCCGATACTTCGGGGCGGACTCGTCGTTCCTGGAATGCAACCGATCTCTCGCTGATCGCGGTCTTCGCAGCCGTTGTGGCCGCCAGTGCCATCCTACCCGCTATCCCGGTGGGTCAGGTGGGCGTGCCCATTACGCTCCAGACCCTGGCGATCATGGTGACCGGTATTGTGCTGGGCCCCTGGCGGGCTGGTGCAGCGCTCAGCCTGTATGTCGCCGTCGCGCTCGCGGGCCTGCCGATCTTCAGCCAGTTCCGCGGCGGGATCGGGGTGCTCTTCGGCCCGTCAGCCGGTTACATCATCGCCTTCCCGATCGCGGCATTCGTGGTCGGGTTCCTGGCACGGATCGTGTTCCGCCGGGTGACCCGCTACCGTTTCCTTGCTCTGTTTGCTGCGTGTACTGTCACGAGCCTCACCATCACCCACCCCTTCGGGATCGTCGGCATGATGATCAACGCGAAACTGGACCTCGCCGCCGCCATCGCCGCCGACGTCGTCTTCCTTCCGGGAGACATCCTGAAAAATCTTGCCGCAGCCGCAATCGGTCTCAGCGTCGTCAAGGCGTTTCCCCGCCTCCAGTCCCGTCCGGCAAGCCGGGTCTGATCTTCATGATCCAGTTCGACGGCGCAGCGGTACAGGCGGAGCATCCGGCAACGCGACAGATTCTGGCGCCACTGCACCTGTCGCTGGTTGAGGACCGCATCAGCATCATCGGCGCAAACGGGTCAGGCAAGTCAACCCTGCTGAAACTGATCAATTCCCTGGTTTTGCCCACGTCCGGCAGCGTTCGGGTGGATGGACAGGATACGGCGCGCAAGGGCTCGGCGGTTCGACGCAGCGTGGGGTTCATGTTCACCGACCCGTTGTCCCAGCTGGTCATGCCCACGGGACGTGAAGACGTGGAGCTGTCCCTGCGGCGCCGGTACCGTCATCGCTGGGAACGTCGCGCTGCAGCTGAGAAGGTCCTTGACCGGTTCGGCCTCCTCCATCTGGCGGATCAAAGCGTGTATGACCTGTCCGGCGGTGAGCGCCAGCTCCTTGCCCTCGCCGTGGTGCTGGCGTGCGACCCGAAGGTACTGGTTGCTGATGAACCGACCACCCTCCTTGACCTTCGCAATGAAGAGCGCGTACGTCGACTGTTCCGCGGCCTGGACCAGCAGGTCATCTTCACCACCCACTCGCTCGACTTCGCACTGGAAGCAGAGCGCACCCTGGTTGTGGACTCGGGCCGGATTGTTTTTGACGGCCCGCCTGCCGACGCCGTTGCTGCCTACCGCAACCTCAGCCTGCATGGTGCGGTCGTTGAAGGACCGCTGTGAGAGGGCACGCCAGCCTGCTGGGCGCCTATGTGGAGCGTAAGTCACTGCTGCACGCCGCTCCGCTGTGGGCGAAGTTCGTGCCGGTAGCCATCCTGTCGATGGCGGTCTTGGCCCTCAACTCCGCGTGGGCGACTATCGCCGGCCTTGCGGTGGTGGTCCTGGCCTATCTGGTCGGCGGCCGTCTTACCTTCCGGGAACTGGTGCAGCCCCTCACCCGGATGTGGCCCCTCATCCTGATCCTCGGCGCGTTCCAGTGGTTCAATGCGGGCCCCCTCACGGCGTTTCTCGTGGTGGGGAACATCGTGGTCTGCGTCCTCGCTGCCTTGCTGGTGACGCTGACGACCGAGAGCCAACGCCTCCTCGACGGTCTGGTCTCACTGGCCCGCCCGCTGCGGCCGCTGGGTGCGGACCCCGAGCGTTTCGGGCTCACCGTTGCACTGATGCTGCGCAGCATCCCCTATCTGGTAGGGGCGGCGGAAGATTCCCGTGACGCCGCCCGGGCGCGCGGACTCGAGCGCAATCCGCGCGCACTCATTCTTCCCGTCTTCATCGGCGCCGTGGCGTATGCCCAGCAGACCGGCGAGGCTCTCGCCGCGCGCGGGCTGGCAGACACAACCGGGGACGACGACGAGGCCACCGACCGCGCGTAGGCCGGCGGGAGCGTCTATTGCAGCTCTACTGCACGGAACGCGGCTGCCGTGCCGACGCCGCCGGCGGCGCTGACGGCCGCTACCGACCAGCCGCCGTCGTGCGCTCTATTCCCCGTCGCGGATACTTGCCGGAGGAGGTTCGCGACGAGCATCGCCCCGGAGGCTCCGTACGGGTGGCCGTAGGCGAGGGCACCACCATGCAGGTTGAGCTTCCCCGGCGCAACGCCGATCAGCTGAGCAGAGGCGAGCACCTGTGCAGCAAACGCCTCGTTGTACTCCCACGTGGAGACAGCGTCCGGCTTCAGATGGAGCCGGTCAAGGAGCTTTCGCACCGCATAGGCACCTGCGGTCCCAAACTGTGAAGGTGGGCCGCCGGCGGCTGCTGAGCCGTGGAATTCGAGCACCGTGCCGAAGCCAGCGGCCCGCGCGCGCTCCACACTTGTGACCACGGCGACCACCGCGCCATCCGCGTCAGCGCACGAATTGCCTGCGGTGACGCTCCCCGCCGAATTAAACGCGGGCGGGAAGCGGGACAGGAGCCTCGCTGACATCCCGCGGCGCGGTGTCTCGTCCGTGGCACACCCTGCTACCGGAACGATTTCCGCTGCCATACCCGCAAGCGCAACCTCCGTGCGGTTGTAGCTGAGCAAGGCGTACTCGTCCTGCTGCCGGCGGTCGATGCCGAAATGAGAGGCGACATTCTCGGCCGCCTGGCCGGCGTCGGGATCCCCGTGGGCGTCCGGCGCAAACCGGGCGCGGGCGTAAAAGTCCGGCGCCCCGGGCAGCGACGTCAACCGGTGGGCACGCAGGGGTGCGGTGCTGCAGCTCTCCACTCCCCCGGCGATGAACCAGGAGCCGGCTCCCGATTCAGCCAACCGGCAGGCAATCACAATGGCATCGAGTCCCGACGCACACTGCCGGTCGATGGTGAGACCCGGCACCTCGGCAGGAAGGCCCGCCGTGAGCGCGGCGAGTCTCGCGACGTTACCCCCACCGCCGGTGGCGTTGCCGATGATGACGTCGTCGATGTCGCCCGCCGCCAATCCGGCGTCCCGCTGCACGGCAGGCAGGACGGCGGCGAGCAGGTCGTGGGCCTCCGTGGTCGAGAACACGCCACGAAGGCGTCCGAACGGCGTGCGGCGGCACAGGACGACTGCTGCCCGGCTCCCGGGCGGCCGGTCATCAGAATATCGGCTCAAGGACACCATCCCCTGCGAGCACCGCGGCTTCCAGCTCCGCCCGGTCCGGTTTGCCCGCTGCCGTCAACGGCAGGCGCCCAATGCGGAAGATCGAGCCCGGCACCTGGGCCGCAGGCAGCAGCTCCTTCAAACGGGAACGAAGCCGATGCGCATCGATTGTGTCATCCGGCTGGGCCTCGATGACAGCGGCAAGCGAAGAGCCCCGCCGCGCGTCCGGAACCCCCAGCACGACGGCGGTCGGAAAGCCCTCCTGCGCCAGCGCTGCCTCGACCTCGGCGGGATACACGTTGGTTCCTGCAACCACCACCATGTCGCCGTGCCGGCCGGTCAGGTGGAGTGCGCCGTCGTCGTCAATCCAGCCCCTGTCCTGAACGGTGAACCAGTCGCCGTGCCGCTGGAAAGCGCGTCCGTCGTCACCGAAGAGGTAGCCCTCGATGGCAGTGTCGGTCCGCACCAGGACGGTCCCCGCCTTGCCGTGCCGATCCGCGTCCCGATCCCTGTCGATCCGGAGCTGCACCCCCGGAAACGGGTGTCCGACGTCGTCGCCGGAACCACCGTCAACCCCCCGCACGGTGACGAGGCTCAGCTCCGATGCGCCGTAATACTCGAAGATGCGAGCAGCGGGCGCCGCGCGCAGGATGATCCTGGTCTCCGCAGCGGAGAGCTTGGAGCCACCCGAGACCACCGTGTGCAGGTGCGGCAGTCCATCCTCCACACGCTCCAGGGCGAGCCGTACGGCGGAGGGAACTCCGACGAGGTGTTCGATGTTCCCGGACCGTAGAATTTCCGCCATGCGGGGTCCCTTAGCCGCTGCGTTTCCCGGTGCCAAAGTGTGAAAGGTCGCACCCGCGTAGAGGCACTCGGCGAGGGCGTAAAGGCTCAGGCTTGCCGCCAGGGGACCCGGCGCAAGGACGCGAAGGCCGGGCGTGATGCCGAACCAGTCGACGCTGCGCTGCAGTGACCGCGACCAGGAACCGGAGGTGCGCACAAACCCCTTCGGCACACCCGACGTGCCCGAAGTGAAACCGCAGTAGAAGCGTGCATCGGCAGGCGGGTCGGCCATTGGCAGGGAACCTGACGCATCCATCGAAGGTATTGAGGTGAGTACTGCATCAGGACGGAGTGCTTCCAAAACGCGGGAGCGCAGGCTCTCGGGCCAGGCGGGATCGAGGATAGCGGCGCATCCGCCCCGTCCGACGACGGCGGTGAACGTGACGGCGAAGTCGACAGGATCCTGGAGTTGAATGGCGGTCATGCCGCCTGCGGAGACCTGCAGGGCGGCCGCGCGGCCGGCCAGCTCGCCGTAAGTCAGCCGCCGGTCGCCGACGACGACGGCGGCACGTTCAGGCTCAGTACGGGCCCAGTGCAGCAAGCGGTTGATGAAGGGCATGAGTAGGGAGGCTCCCTCTTCTGGCGGTACGGCAAACGTTAGTACATTGGTGCACATGTTCAGGACTTTGAAATCGCTTCATTGCGGCTCTCTGCGGAACGGTGCGTGGCCGCGGTGCCAGTAAACGTGCAGATTGTCGAGGGCGACATCACCACCCAGGAGGTGGACGCCGTCGTCAATGCCGCCAATTCCTCGCTGCTCGGCGGCGGCGGAGTCGACGGTGCCATCCACGCCGCGGCGGGGCCGGAACTCCTCGAGGCATGCCGCACCGTTCGGCGTGACTATCTGCCGGACGGTCTGCCGGTGGGGCAGGCGGTTGGTACTCCCGGATTCCGGCTGCCGGCCCGCTGGGTCATTCACACCGTCGGTCCAAACCGACATGCGGGCCAGACGGACCCGGCGCTGCTCGAGTCGTGTTTCCGGCGAAGTCTTGAAGTTGCGGACGAGCTGGGAGCGCAAAGCGTTGCTTTTCCTGCGATCAGCGCCGGCATCTATGGCTGGGACCCGGAAGCAGTGGCCAGGATCGCGTTCAAGGCCATGGCGAATTACGACGGCGACGTCGTGGAGGTCAGATTCGTCCTGTTCTCGGACAGGGTCGCTGACGTCTTCCGTCAGATACACCTTGAAGTCGGTGCCTGATTCTTACCTATCCTCGACAGACCGGAGGGACGGCGGCGCGGTGCGCTGCCGTCCCTCCGGTAAGGAACCGCTATGAGAATCGGTTAGATGTTGAAGCCGAGGGCCCTCATCTGATCGCGACCGTCCTCGGTGATGCGCTCCGGTCCCCACGGCGGCATCCACACCCAGTTCAGCCTCCAGTCGTCGACTGTTCCGTCAAGCGCCTCACCGACCTGCTCCTCGATTACGTCGGTGAGGGGGCAGGCTGCCGTGGTGAGGGTCATGTCGATCAGCAGCGCGCCGTCCTCGGCGTACTTCAGGCCGTACAGGAGACCCAGGTCGACGATATTCACGCCGAGCTCAGGGTCGATGACGTCCTTCAGCGCCTCTTCGACGTCCTCAAGGGATGTCTGTGCTGCGTTCACATCGCTCATGCGGAGGAGCCTTTCTTTCTGGAAGTGAATCAGGCGCCGGCGGTAGCCGCGCCGGGCACGAGGAAGCGGTCGTAGCCCTCTTCCTCAAGGCGGTCAGCAAGCTCAGGGCCGCCCTCCTCGGCGATCCGACCGTCAACGAAGACGTGCACGAAGTCCGGCTTGATGTAACGCAGGATGCGGGTGTAGTGCGTGATGAGCAGCGTGCCCATCTTGCCCCCGCTGTGCTCACGGTTGACGCCTTCGGAGACGACCTTCAGCGCATCGACGTCGAGGCCGGAATCGGTTTCGTCGAGGATGGCGAACTTCGGCTTGAAGAGCTCGAGCTGGAGGATCTCCACACGCTTCTTTTCGCCGCCGGAGAAACCTTCGTTGACATTGCGCTGCGCGAAGTCGGCGTCGATGCGCAGCTGAGTCATCGCTTCCTTGACGTCCTTGGTCCAGTGGCGAAGGCTCGGGGCTTTACCATCGAGTGCCGTCTTGGCAGTCCGCAGGAAGTTGGTCATGGTGACGCCTGGGACCTCGACCGGGTACTGCATGGCGAGGAAGAGGCCTGCGCGGGCGCGTTCGTCAACGCTCATCTCCAGGACGTCCTCGCCGTCGAGCGTGATTGAGCCGCTGTCCACGGTGTACCGGGGGTGGCCGGCGATCGTCGACGCGAGGGTGGACTTGCCGGAACCGTTCGGGCCCATGATGGCGTGGATCTCACCGGTGTTGATGGTCAGGCTGACGCCTTTGAGGATGGGCTTGGTGCCCTGTTCCGTCACAATGCTGACGTGCAGGTCCTTGATCTCAAGGGTGGACATCTGTGGATTCTCCTTTGCATCCTGCATGCGCAGGGTTGCTCAAATATTCGAAAGTTTAGCTGCGTGTTTGTTCAGGCGCGATTGGGGACCGGCGCGGAGTTGGTCACCGTGGTGATATCCACGTAGACCTCGTCTCCGTGGATCTCAAGCGCGAACACCGGCACGGGTTCGTAGGCGGGGAGCTGGAGCGGCATGCCGCTGCGCAGATCGAATTGGGACCCGTGTCCCCAGCATTCGATCCTGCAACCCTCCACATCGCCCTCTGACAAGGAGATATCGGCGTGCGAGCAGGTGTCACCGATGGCGTGGATACCGCCGTCGGAGTCCTTCACGATCGCTACCGGATAATCGTCGATCAGGATCCGCAGTGCCTGCTTGACCTGAATATCATTCACGTTGCAGACAATCTCGCCCTTCGGCGCCCCGTTTGTCGGTGATTCGCTCATCAGATGTTCCCTGCAGCCAGCTCGCGTTCCACAGCTTCAGTGAGACGCTCTTCCAGAACCGGCACCTTGATCTGCTGGATGACCTCGTTGAGGAATCCACGCACCACGAGCCGGCGTGCGGTCTTCTCATCAATACCGCGGGCCATCAGGTAGAACAGGTGCTCGTCGTCGAACCTGCCGGTGGCGCTGGCGTGGCCGGCACCCTCGATCAGACCGGTTTCGATCTCAAGGTTCGGCACCGAGTCCGAGCGCGCTCCGTCGGTCAGCACAAGGTTGCGGTTGACCTCGTAAGTGTCCGTTCCCTCAGCTTCCTTGCGGATGAGGACGTCGCCCACCCACACGGTGTGCGCGTCCTTGCCCTGCAGTGCACCCTTGTAGGTCACGCGGGACTTGCAGTTCGGAACGGCATGGTCAACCAGCAGACGCTGCTCAAGGTGCTGCCCGGCGTCGGCGAAGTACAGCCCGTACATTTCGACTTCGGAGCCGGGGGCGGTGAAGAACGACGACGGGGTCAGGCGCACCAGGTCGCCGCCGAGGCTGACCACCACGTGCTTGAAGCGCGCGTCGCGGCCCACCTTTGCCTGTTGGGAGGAGACGTGAACGGCGTCGTCGTCCCATTCCTGGACGCTCACCACCGTGAGTTCAGCGCCGTCGCCGACGAGGATTTCGACGTTCTGGGCGAGAACAGCACTGCCCTGGTGGTCGAGGACCACCACTGCGCGCGAGAACTTGCGCGCGTCGATGATGAGGTGCTGTGCAGAAGCGGCGTTGTCGTTGCCGCGTACACTCACGGTGACCTCGCAGTCAGCGACTGTCTCCTCGGGGATGGTGATCACGGTTGCGGCGGTGACAGCTTCCCAGGCGGCAGCGGAGACCCGGTCCTCAGGGACGGCGGCGCAACCGAAGCGCGCGTCATCACGGCCGACGGTCTCGATCTGGACATTGGAGGCACCCGTTACGGTGACGGTGGGGCCCTGGCCGGACAACGGGTCGCTGTCCAATCCGCGAAGACGCTTGAGCGGGGTGAACCGCCAGTCCTCCTCGCGGCCTGTCAGCGGCGCAAAATCCGCCAAACGGTAGGACTTGAGACGCTCGCCGCGCGAAGCCTCCGGCACTACCGGCTCGTCGCCGTGGCTGTGCCGGCGTGCGCCATGCTGTTCAGTGCCTGTGTTCAGCGGAGAAAGGTTTTCGCCCTCCTCGGTGAAGCCGTCAATAGCCACCTTCGCATCGGTCGACGGGGCTCCGATCCTGGCCTTCTCGTCGGTCGTGATTTCTGAAAGTTCAGGGCTCAACTGTGAGGTTTCGGCCATTAGCCTACGGCTCCTTCCATCTGGAGTTCGATCAAGCGGTTCAGTTCGAGGGCGTACTCCATCGGGAGTTCGCGGGCGATGGGCTCGATGAAGCCACGGACGATCATCGCCATCGCCTCGTCTTCGGGCATACCGCGGGACATGAGGTAGAACAGCTGCTCTTCGCTCACGCGGGAGACAGTGGCCTCATGGCCCATCGTGACGTCGTCCTCACGGATGTCCACGTACGGGTATGTGTCCGACCGGGAGATCGTGTCGACCAGCAGGGCGTCACAACGGACGGTGTTCGCCGAGTGCTTCGCGCCCTCGCGGACCTGCACGAGGCCACGGTAGGCGGCGCGTCCGCCACCGCGGGCAACCGACTTGGAGATGATCGAGGACTTGGTGTTCGGAGCGATGTGAACCATCTTCGAACCGGTGTCCTGGTGCTGGCCTTCGCCTGCGAACGCGATCGAAAGAGTCTCGCCCTTCGCATGCTCGCCGACAAGGTACACGGCCGGGTACTTCATGGTGACCTTCGAACCGATATTTCCGTCCACCCACTCCATGGTTGCGCCCTCGTGCGCGATGGCGCGCTTGGTGACCAGGTTGTAAACGTTGTTGGACCAGTTCTGGATGGTCGTGTAGCGAACGCGTGCGTTCTTCTTCACGATGATCTCAACGACGGCGGAGTGGAGCGAATCGGACGTGTAGATCGGCGCCGTGCAGCCCTCGATGTAGTGAACGTAGGAGCCCTCGTCCGCGATGATCAGCGTCCGCTCGAACTGGCCCATGTTCTCGGTGTTGATCCGGAAGTACGCCTGCAGCGGGATTTCCACGTGAACGCCCGGCGGGACGTAGACGAAGGATCCGCCGGACCATACGGCGGTGTTCAGTGACCCGAACTTGTTGTCACCCACAGGAATTACCGAGCCGAAGTACTCTTCAAAGAACTCCGGGTGCTCGCGCAGCGCCGTGTCGGTATCCATGAAGATGACGCCCTGGCGCTCAAGTTCCTCATTGATCTGGTGGTAGACAACCTCGGACTCGTACTGCGCCGCGACCCCTGAAACCAGGCGGTTACGCTCAGCCTCGGGGATACCGAGCTTCTCGTAGGTGTTCTTGATGTCCTCGGGGAGCTCTTCCCAGCTCCCCGCCTGCTTCTCGGTGGAGCGGACGAAGTACTTGATGTTGTCGAAGTCGATGCCCGACAGGTCCGCGCCCCACGCCGGCATGGGCTTGCGGTCGAAGTACTTCAGGCCCTTGAGCCGCATGTCGAGCATCCACTCGGGCTCGCTCTTCTTGGCTGAGATGTCGCGAACGACTTCCTCATCGAGACCGCGCTTTGCGTTGGCGCCGACGTCGTTCTTGTCGGCCCAGCCATACTCGTAGTTGCCGATGCCGTGGAGCTCCGGGTTCCTCTCGAGGATGTCGCTGATCACTCCTGCCGGCACGGCGTCGGGAACCAATGCCTTCTCTGTCTGATCCGTCATCACGGCCTTCCTTGCTGATGGTTGGAGACGTTTGTCGTGTATGGGTGCGACGCCGGGACGGCGCTGTCGGGTAGTTGGCCGCCGGATCCGCTCACGCGTGCAATTCGGCCAATCGGTATGTGGGTTGTGCAGACGTGGCCGCCGCTTGCGAGGGTCGAGAGCCGGCGGACGTCCACGCCGAGGAGCCGGGCGAACACCGCGGTTTCCTGATCACAGAAGTCCGGAAAGCGCGTTGCGAGTTCCTGGATGGGACAGTGTCCCTGGCACAGCTGGATGCTCAGCATCGCGGCGTTCGGCGCGTTGCGGCCGATTTCCCGGGTGGAACCCACGAAGCCGTCAAGGCTCAGTGCCTCGGCAAGGGCTACCGCCTTGTCCTCAATGCTGTCGCCTGCTGACTCGACGATGGGTCGGTACCGCTCTTCCATGTCGGCGAACCGGCCTGCCGCAAACTGGCGGACGGCGTCGGGCCCTGCCATCTCGCGCAGCTGTCCCAGGGCAGCCTGGGCGATGTGCAGGTAGTCATTGCCAAGGCGCGTCTGACCACGCTGGCTGAGGACATAGCGCCGGGCTGGACGACCGGCGCCCGGGGATCGACTGCCGACCACCTTGACCTCGATCAGGCCGTCACGGGACAGTGCGTCCAGATGACGCCGGACGGCTGCCGGGGTGTAACCCAACCGATCACCCAGTTCAGCTGCGCTCACAGGTCCGTGCTCAAGAACCGCGGAGAGCACCTTGTCCCTCGTGCGTTCGTCAACAGCACGCCGTGAGTCGACGTCATCAGTTCCCACGAATGCGCTGTGCACCTTGGTCCGGCCGGGAGCAACTGATTGTGACATCGCGGGCCTCCTTAGTGCACTGGGGAACGGGCCGGGATCCCGACCGAAGAAATTTTGTCCAATTTAGACAACATAACCGTGACCTAATCTATTCCAGATCACCACCGGCTTCCAGTAAGGCGAGGCTACCCACGCTCCGGAATGAAGGCAGTTACTACGTGGCGTAGAATTATGCGGTGCCTTCCTCCTCCCCCGCCGTAGAAGTGAGCGGGCTCGTCAAGGACTTCGGCCCGGTCTCATCACTCGACGGCAAGATGGCCCACGTGCTCGACGGCGTGAGTCTACGCGCAGACAAGGGCCGCGTCACGGCGCTGCTGGGTGCAAACGGAGCGGGCAAGACAACAACGCTCGAGTGCGCACAGGGTCTTCAGAAACCCAGCGGCGGCAGTGTGCGCCTGCTTGGAGAGGATCCATGGCGCGCGGGTGCCGCGTTGCGCAGCCGGGTCGGGATCATGTTGCAGGAAGGCGGCCTGCCTCCCGCTGTTCGGCCACTTTCCCTTCTGCGCCACGTTGCGGGCATGTACGCGTCCCCCCGCAGGGTAGATGAGCTCTCGGCCAGGCTCGGGATCGATTCGTTCGCCCAAACCCCGGTACGGCGGCTTTCAGGAGGCCAGAAGCAGCGCCTCGCGCTCGCGTGCGCGCTCGTGGGAAACCCCGAAGTGCTCTTCCTGGATGAGCCAAGCGCCGGACTCGACCCGCAGTCCCGCAACATCGTGTTCGAACTGATCAATGAACTGCGCGCAGAGGGACTGGCGATCATCCTTACCACCCATCTCCTTGACGACGCCCAGAAGCTCGCCGACTATGTGTACATCATCGACCAGGGGCGCACGGTCAGGCACGGAACCGTTTCGGAGCTGACAGCGCATGCCGCGGACGCCACGCGCGAACTCAGGTTCGAAACGCGGGAAGGCCTTTCGCTTCCGTCTGCACGTCTGCCCCACCTTGAACTTATTGAATCTTCCCCGGGCCAGTACAGGGTCAGCGGAGCACTTACTCCCCGGGACCTTGCCGTGCTCGGAGCCTGGTGGGCTGAGCAGGGCATCCTCCCGGCCTCGATCTACCTGACCTCCCGCTCGCTCGAGGACGTGTTCCTCGATATCTCCGGACGGAGCATCCGATGAGCGCCTCTTCCCTTCCCGTGCGCGTTCTGCAGCACGGCAAGTATGAGACCGTCGCCATGCTCCGCAATGGGGAGCAGTTGGTGCTCGCTATCGTGCTGCCTCTGCTCGCCCTCATGGCCATTGCCTTTACACCTTTCTTCGACGCACTCGGCATGCCCCGCCTCGAGGCTGGAACCCCGGGTGTGATCGCTCTCTGCGTGCTCTCCACGGCTTTCACCGGGCAGGGTATCGCGACGGGTTTCGACCGCCGATACGGTGTACTTCGTTTCCTTTCCACCACACCGCTCGGCCGCAGCGGACTGATCCTCGGCAAGGTTCTCGCAGTTGGCGCAGTGCTTGCCATTCAGGTCATTGTCATCTGCACGACGGCGGTCCTGCTCGGCTGGCAGCCCCCGCTCAGCGGGATCCTTCCCGCTCTCGCCATGCTTGTTCCGGGAATCGCAGCATTCACCGCGCTCGGTTTGCTTATCGCCGGCACCCTGCGGCCGGAAGCCACTCTCGCCGTAACGAACCTGGCGTGGGTGCTCCTTGCCGCAGTCGGCGGCACCGTCATTCCGCGCAGCAGCCTTCCGGAAGCGATCCAGCCCCTCGTCGCGCTGCTGCCGTCAGCGGCCCTCGGAGACGGATTGCGCGAGGCACTGACATCCGGCACGTTCGACCTGTGGTCCTTCGCACTGCTGTGCGGCTGGGCCGCCGTCGTGGGTCTGGCCGCCGTCCGCTGGTTCAAATGGAGTTAGGAACATGACTCAGCTCTCCCCCACCCGCAAGAACGTGCGCCTGCCACGGACGGTTACGCCGACGGTCCGCGGACTGGCACTGGCTTCCCTCATCTCCCAGATCCTCATCGTGCTCACCGGCGGCGCTGTGCGACTGACTGCCTCCGGACTCGGCTGTCCTGAGTGGCCCCGCTGCACTGCCGACTCCATTGTCAGCACCCCGGAGATGGGCATGCACGGAGTCATCGAATTCGGCAACCGCCTGCTGACGTTTGTCCTCACCGCAATCGCGGTTGCCATGCTGATTTCACTCTGGAACATGCGCAAGACGCGCCGCGATCTGTTCGTGCCCGCCGTCGTGCTTCTCGCAGGCATACCCGCGCAGGCAGTCGTCGGCGGAATCACAGTTCTGACTCAGCTGAACCCTTGGATTGTCGGCTGGCACTTCATCATCTCCATGATCCTGATCACCGTTGCGACAGTGCTGGTCAACCGCAGTCGGCTCACGGCCGCGGAAGCCGCCGCTGATAATGAACCGCGCGCCACACCCCTGCTTCGGCAGCTTCTGGTTGCCGCCGCCGTACTGGTGGCAGCGGCGGTGCTGTTCGGCGTCGTCGTCACCGGATCCGGACCGCATGCCGGGGATTCGGGCGCAGCGCGGAACAATCTGAACCCGGATCTTATGACACGCATCCACGCCGCTCCGGTGTACCTGCTTGTGTTGACAGTCCTTGTCCTGGTTGTCGCTGCATATCGGCTGAGGGTTGCGCGCCGGCTACGGGTCGCGCTGGTCATTCTCGCCGTCGTCGTCTTCGCGCAGGGAGCGATCGGCTACCTGCAGCACTTCCTCCACCTGCCGGTGGCCCTGGTTGCACTGCATATGCTGGGCGCATCCCTGCTCACTGCAGCAATGGCACACGCCGTCTATGTCGGGTTCACCCGACGGCGAGTGGATCAGCCCGCTCACCTCCGGTAGGTGTCAGCGCAGGACGCCGTCCTCGATATCGTCGAACGCCTCGGCAAGCCGTGCAAGGTCCCGCTGCTCGCTACCGGCGATTGGAAGCAGGGGGCGGCGCGGATCGCCGGCATCCACCCCGCAGGCCCGGCCCAGGGCGTGCAAGCCGCTGAGCTTCCGCAGCCGATGCACCGCCTGGACTACCGGCACCAGCCGGGACCGTTCTACCGCAACCCGCGCCGCATCGCCGTCCAGGACCGCGCCCCGGAAAGCCAGATAGCTCGCCGGGAGGAGCGCCGCCAGGCCCGTATGCCAGGCATCAGCCGTCACCTCGCCGGAGGCAATAAGCGGATCCCCGCTGGCGCCGTGGCTGATGGGCCGGTCCAGCACATCCCGCAGCCTGGCGGCCCGTTCGGCGAATTCCGCAGGCGTCGCGGCAGTGTCCTTGAAAGCGACGAGGGTGGGCACATGCGCTAGCCGTCCCACGAGCTCCACCTCGATGGAGAACTGGGTTGTCGACGGATTGTTGTAAAGGCAGATGGGCAACGTGGTCGATGAGGCCACCTCTTCGACCAGGCCGACGAGTTCATCGTCGGTGAGCGGCAGGTAGGACACCGGTGAGAGAACCACTCCGTCCGCTCCGAGCTGCTCGGCGGCTAGGGCACCCGCCACCACCTCGCGGGTTGCGACGGCGCTGATTCCTGCGGCAACGGGTACCCGCCCGGCGGCCGCCTCTACGGCGGTGGCCAGAACCTGCTTCCGCTCCTCTGCGTCAAGGTAGGCGAAACTGCCGGAGGATCCGAGCACGGTGACGCCGTTCACCCCAGAGCGGGCCAGACGGTCGACGAGCAGCGTGAGCTCAGCTGAATTCAATCCGCCGTTCACATCAAAAGGCGTCAGGGGGTACGCAACCACTCCGGTGAAGACCATTCCTCCATCCTAGGTGGATAGTCACCCTACCTACGCGGCAAAAACCGCCGCACCTACAAAGGGATCGATGGCGAGGGCAAGGAACAGAATGGTCAGGTAGCTGATCGAACCGTGGAAGACCTTCATTGCACCCTTGCCGGTCACCGTGCCGGCACGGGCAGCGGCGTGCAGCTTGTGGGATTCGAGGATGAACCACCCGCCGCTGAGAACTGCTGCGGCGGTGTATACCCAGCCTGCCCCGCCCGCCGGCACAAGGAGGAGTGAGCAGATCACCGTTGCCCAGGCGTAGAGAACCACCTGGACGGAAACGACGCCGGGGCCCGCAATGGCTCCAAGCATGGGAACGTTCGCGGCGTTGTAGTCGTCGCTGTACTTCATCGACAGCGGCCAGTAATGCGGCGGTGTCCAGAGGAAGATGACCAGGAAGAGGATCACGGCCGGCCACTCAATGGTTCCCGTGACCGCAGCCCATGCGATCAGGACAGGCATGCATCCCGCCGCGCCGCCCCAGACAATGTTCTGCGCGGTGCGCCGCTTCAGGATGAGGGTGTAAATAACGACGTAGAAGAAAATCGCCGCCACTCCCAGCCACGCGGCGAGAGGGTTGGCCCCCACCCAAAGGATGCCGACGGCGGCAACGCCGAGGAGCGAGGCGAAAACCAGCGCTTCCCGCGGTGTCACCTCGCCCGTCACGAGCGGCCGGTTAACCGTGCGGTTCATGACCTTGTCGATGTCCCGGTCGAGATAGCAGTTGAAGGCGCCGGCGCTCCCCGCGGCGAACGCGCCGCCGACCATGGTGGCAATAACAAGGACCAGCGATGGGAAGCCGCCCTGGGCGAAGATCATGGTGGGAAGAGTCGTTACCAGCAGCAGTTCGATGACCCGGGGTTTGGTCAGTGCCAGATACGCCCGAAGCTTGCGGGATACGCCGCTGCCTGCCTGATGCACGCTGGGCGCAACTGCCGCCTGGTCGAAATTCACGGGAGGATGCTCTGCTTCTCTGTGAGGTTAAAGTCCGTCGCTATCATACCCGGTCGTTATGTCTTTTTTACAGCTCGTAGAAAACATGGAGGCGACACGGCAGGCGTCGCGCCGCCGTCGTTCGTGTCCTTGTGTGACCCTTCACAAAAGGTTGGTCCACGCGCATTCGGAGCCGAAAGCGCTAAGGTGGCATGTATCACCTGGATCACTCCCGCACGCCGGGACGCACGACGAATACCCGGGGGCCATGGTTCTCGGGAGAGTTGTCAGCACTACCCCAACGTGCGGGGATCCGGTTTGGTCGAAACGCAGCATTATTCAAGTTTTCAACGGTGAACGGCCGGCTGGCCGCGGGGACTTTCGCGTCCGTGGCGCAGTCTCACTCGGCGCCGCGGCGCTGGCCGTGACGTAACAGAGAGGGGCCCGGTGAACGTGCCACAGCTGGAAAAGCAGGAACTGGACTGGAATGAACTGGATGAGCGCGCGGTAGACGCAATTCGCGTACTCGCGGCAGATGCCGTGGAGAAGGTGGGCAACGGCCACCCTGGAACAGCGATGAGCCTGGCCCCGGCGGCCTACCTCCTCTTCCAGAAGTTCATGCGCCATGATCCGACCGACCCGGAGTGGACCGGTCGGGACCGCTTTGTACTCTCCCCCGGGCACACATCGCTCACCCTTTACATCCAGCTCTTCCTTTCCGGCTACGGCCTGGAGCTTGATGATCTGAAGGCTCTGCGCACCTGGGGCTCCAAGACCCCCGGCCACCCGGAGTACCGCCACACCGCCGGCGTCGAAATCACCACCGGACCGCTCGGCCAGGGCCTCGCTTCCTCCGTAGGCTTCGCCTACGCCCAGCGCCGCATGCGCGGGCTGCTGGATCCCGAAGCGCCGCAGGGTGAGAGCCCCTTCGACCACACCATCTGGGTGATTGCATCCGACGGCGACCTCCAAGAAGGCGTGACCTCCGAGGCGTCATCCCTTGCCGGGCACCAGGAACTGGGCAACCTGGTGATGATCTACGACGAGAACCACATCTCCATCGAGGATGACACCGACATCGCCTTCACCGAGGACGTCCTCGACCGGTACGCCGCCTACGGCTGGCACACCCAGCGGGTCGACTGGACCAAGACCGGTGAATACGTCGAAGACGTCGCCGAGCTGTACAACGCACTCAACGCTGCGAAGGCAGAGACCTCGCGTCCCTCGATCATCTCACTGCGCACCATCATCGGCTGGCCTGCACCGAACAAGCAGAACACCGGCAAGATCCACGGTTCGGCCCTCGGCAAGGACGAGGTTGCGGCGCTCAAGTCCACTCTCGGATTCGATCCGGAACAGGACTTCCAGGTCGACGACGAGGTGCTGGCCCACGCCCGGAAGGTTGTGGAGCGCGGACAGGAAGAGCGCAAGAGCTGGGAAGACACCTTCAGCGCCTGGAAGGCATCCAACCCGGACAGCGCCGCGCTGCTCGAGCGGATCTCCGCGCGGGAGCTTCCCGAGGGCTGGGAGTCCAGCCTTCCGGAATTCGAGGCCGGCAAGGACATGTCCACACGCGCCGCTTCGGGCAAGGTCCTCAGCGCCATCGGTCCGGTTCTGCCGGAACTCTGGGGCGGGTCCGCTGACCTCGCCGAGTCGAACAACACCACGATCGAGGGATCCCCATCCTTCGTCCCTGCAAGCAAGCAGACCGATGCCTGGTCCGGAAACCCCTACGGCCGGGTTCTGCACTTCGGAATCCGCGAGCATGCTGCGGCGGCCATCGTGAACGGCATTGTGATGCACAGCAGCACTCGCGCCTTCTCGGGCACCTTCCTGATCTTCAGCGATTACCAGCGGCCCGCCATCCGGCTCGGTGCGCTCATGGGAGTCCCGGCGATCTATGTGTGGACACACGACTCCATCGGTCTCGGTGAAGACGGTCCTACGCACCAGCCCGTCGAGCAGCTCGCTTCGCTGCGAGCCATTCCCGGTCTCGATGTTGTCCGTCCGGGTGACGCCAATGAGGTTGCAGTAGCGTGGCGCACCATCCTGGAGAACACGTCCAACCCTGCGGGCATCGTTCTCACACGCCAGAACATTCCCACCTGGGAACGCGGAGACGGCGAAGCAAGCGGAGACACCTTCGCGTCGGCGGAAGGCGTCGCCAAGGGTGCCTACGTGCTTGCGGAAGCACCCAATGGTGATCCGGACGTCATCCTGATCGCCACCGGTTCCGAGGTCCAGCTTGCCGTTGAGGCTCGCACCGCACTGCAGAAGGAAGGGGTCGCCGCCCGCGTTGTGTCCCTTCCTTGCCTCGAGTGGTTCAACAAGCAGGACGAGTCCTACCGCGAATCGGTTCTGCCCTCCGGCATCCGGGCACGCGTTTCCGTCGAGGCCGGTATCGCTCAGGGCTGGCGGGAGCTGGTCGGTGACGCCGGCAGGTCCGTTTCGCTGGAGCATTTCGGAGCGTCAGCGGATTACAAGACCCTCTTCCGCGAATTCGGAATCACCTCCGAAGCCGTAGTTGAGGCTGCCCGCGATTCCATTGCTGCCGCAGATACACGCAACGCTCCGGAGGGGACCTCGGCAGCAGCCGGCGCGTCCGCCTCCACAACGGGCGACCGTCTCTAGCAGCCCCCCACCGAACAGCACAATTCACCTGGTTCAAGGAGAAAAACCCATGACTCCCACCCCTACCGCCGCTCTTTCCCAGGCCGGCGTGTCCATCTGGCTGGATGACCTCTCACGTGAGCGCATCAACTCGGGTGCCTTCAAGCGCCTGATCGAGGACCTCAACGTAGTCGGCGTCACCACCAACCCGAGTATTTTCGCCGCAGCGCTGAAGCAGGGCGAGTCCTACGCCTCCCAGGTCGGTGCCCTTGCAGAAGCCGGTGCCGACGTCGACCGGGCCGTCTTCGATATCACCACGCACGACGTCGCGCAGGCTTGCGACATCTTTGCCGCGGAGGCCGAGCGGACCGGCGGCGTCGATGGCCGGGTGTCGATCGAGGTGGATCCCCGCCTTGCTCGAGACACTGCGGGAACGATCGAGGAAGCCAAGCGCCTGCACGCGAAGGTCCAGCGGACGAACGTCCTGATCAAGATTCCGGCGACCGTTGAGGGTCTTGAGGCAATCTCAACGACCCTCGCCGCGGGTATCAGCGTCAACGTAACCCTGATCTTCTCGCTGGAACGCTACCGCGAAGTCATCAATGCATTTATGGTGGGCCTGGAACAGGCCAAGGAAAACGGCCACGATTTGTCGAAGATCCACTCGGTCGCCTCGTTCTTCGTTTCCCGCGTGGACGCCGAGATCGACAAGCGCCTCGATGCCCTCGGCAATGAGGAAGCCGCTGCACTGCGCGGCAAGGCCGGCCTCGCGAACGCCCGCCTCGCCTACCAGGTCTACGAGGAGGCATTCAGCTCCGAGCGCTGGAAGGTGCTTGCAGAAGCTGGTGCGCACCCGCAGCGTCCGCTCTGGGCCTCGACCGGTGTGAAGGACCCGGCCTACCCGGACACGCTTTACGTCACGGGTCTGGTCGCAGAAGGCGTCGTCAACACCATGCCGGAAAAGACGCTCGAGGCCACTGCGGACCACGGCGAAATCACCGGGAATACGATCACCGGCACCTACGCCGAGTCCAACGAGATCCTGGACCGCCTTGAAACCATCGGCATCTCCTACAAGGAGATCGTTAATCTGCTTGAGGAAGAAGGCCTGGACAAGTTCGTTGCGAGCTGGGGCGAACTTCTCGAGACAGTCACCACGGCGCTCGACTCAGCAAAGGGCTGATCGCTTATGGCTACCCTCTTTGTCAACGCGTCAGGGGCCGCCGCCGAAGCGATTGAGCGGGCCATTCCCGAACTGGTGGAGGAGCACGTGGCTTCCCGCATCATGGCGAAGGACTCCACTTTGTGGGGTCCCGAGTCGGAGTCCGAGGCAGCCATCCGTCTGGGTTGGGTTGACCTTGTTGATGCGTCGCGCTCACTGCTGCCCGAAATCGAGCAACTGCACAGCGACCTGTCGAACGAGGGAGTGAACCACATAGTGCTGTGCGGCATGGGTGGTTCTTCCCTCGCTCCTGAGGTCATCACCCGGTCTGCCGGAGTCGAGCTGACTGTGCTCGACTCCACCGATCCCGCGCAGGTACGCGCCGCACTGGCCGACCGCCTCGAGAGCACCGCAATAGTGGTTTCGTCCAAGTCGGGTTCCACCGTTGAAACCGACTCCCAACGCCGGGTCTTCGAGCAGGCGTTCACCGACGCGGGAATCGATGCAAAGAGCCGGATTATCATTGTCACCGATCCAGGCTCGCCGTTGGATGAGTCCGCCCGGGCAGCCGGCTACCGCGCCGTGTTCAACGCGGACCCGAACGTGGGCGGCAGGTACTCTGCGCTGACGGCTTTCGGCCTCGTGCCGTCAGGGCTGGCAGGCGCCGATGTTGCCACCCTGCTTGATGACGCGGAATCCATCTCGGAGTTCCTGTTCGACGATGACCCAGGCAACGTCGGTCTGCGCCTCGGCGCGGTCCTCGGCGGCACCCTTCCGTTGCGCGACAAGATCGTGTTCGTCGACGAAGGGTCCGGAATCATCGGCCTGGGCGACTGGGTTGAACAACTCATCGCCGAATCCACGGGCAAGCTGGGAACCGGTGTGCTCCCTGTTGTGGTGGAGGAGGACGCCCCGGAGCTTTCGTCCGGCGCTACGGACGTGTTGGCGGTACACCTGGTATCGCCCGAGTCGAACACCGAACCTTCCGGTGATGCCATCGCGGTCGGCGGCAGCCTCGGCAGTCAACTGCTGGCGTGGGAATTCGCCACCGCAGTCGCAGGCCGGCTTCTGGGCATAAATCCATTTGACCAACCCGATGTCGAAGCGGCAAAGCAGGCTGCGCGAGGACTGCTGGACGCACAGCCGGAAGCTGCAGCTCCGAACTTCGTTGACGGAGCCGTCGAGGTGCGCGGCAGCGGTACCCTTCTGGGGTCGGCGAGCACCCTCGGTGAAGCCCTGGAAGCTCTCTTCGGAGCGCTGGAGCCCAACGGCTACCTGGCGGTGCAGGCTTACCTTGACCGCATCGCGGAGGCTCCACTGGCAGAGATCCGCCCGGTCCTGAGCAGAATCACCGGCCGTCCTGTCACCTTCGGGTGGGGACCCCGATTCCTGCACTCGACCGGACAGTTCCACAAGGGCGGAACTCCTGTCGGCACCTACCTGCAGATCACCGGAGCTACATCCGAGGATCTGACTATCCCCGAGCGCCCTTTCAGCTTCGGTGAGCTGATCGCGGCCCAAGCCGCGGGGGACGCCCAGGTTCTTGAGGACGCCGGTCGACCGGTGCTCCGGCTTCACCTGGCGGACCGGTCGGCGGGAATCAAGCAACTTCACGAAGTCATCGAACGGCTGTCCGGTCGATCAGCTGAAAACGGAAACGGATAGATGCCTGACAACAGCGCAAAAATCAGGAATCCGCTGCGCGACCCGCGGGACCGGCGGCTCAGCCGGATCGCGGGTCCCGCGTCCCTGGTCCTGTTCGGGGTGACGGGTGATCTCGCCCGCAAGAAGCTGATGCCGGCGGTCTACGATCTGGCTAACCGGGGGCTCCTGCCGCCGAGTTTCGCGCTCGTTGGGTTCGGCCGCCGGAACTGGAGCGATGAGGACTTCGCGCAGGAGGTCCTCTCCTCGGTGAAGCAGTACGCTCGTACACCGTTTGATGAGTCCGTCTGGGAGCAGCTCTCAGCGGGTGTCCGATTCGTCCAGGGAAACTTCGACGACGATGCTGCTTTCGTCGAGTTGAAGAAGACCGTTGAGGACCTCGATTCCACGCGCGGGACCCGCGGTAATCACGCGTTCTACCTCTCCATCCCGCCGAAGGCGTTCGAGCTTGTGTGCCAGAAGCTCTCCGAGCACGGCCTGGCTCAGCCCGAGGAAGGGAAGTGGCGCCGGGTTGTCATCGAGAAGCCGTTCGGGCACAACCTGGAATCGGCCCGCGAGCTGAACGCCATCGTTGAAGAGGTGTTCCCGCCCGATGCTGTCTTCCGGATCGACCACTACCTTGGCAAGGAAACCGTCCAGAACATCCTTGCCCTCCGCTTTGCCAATCAGCTCTTCGAGCCGTTGTGGAATGCCAACTACGTTGACCACGTCCAGATCACGATGGCGGAAGACATC
Source organism: Arthrobacter sp. TJ-170 (assembly GCF_058269305.1). NCBI lineage: Bacteria > Bacillati > Actinomycetota > Actinomycetes > Micrococcales > Micrococcaceae > Arthrobacter > Arthrobacter sp. TJ-170. The sequence continues at coordinate 247,701 of NZ_JBZCNL010000005.1, forward strand.
GGTATCGGCGGTCGGGCCGGGTATTACGACGGCGTCGGCGCGGCCCGCGATGTGATCCAGAATCACCTGCTGCAGTTGCTGGCCTTGACGGCGATGGAGGAACCGATCTCTTTCAACGCGGAAGACCTCCGCGCCGAAAAGGAGAAGGTTCTCGCAGCGGTCAAGTTGCCTGACGACCTGTCCACCCACTCTGCGAGGGGACAGTACGAAGGCGGCTGGCAGGGCGGCGAGCTGGTCAACGCTTTCCTCGACGAGGACGGCATCCCGGCCGACTCGATGACGGAGACCTATGCCGCAGTCAGACTGGACATCAATACCCGGCGCTGGAGCGGTGTGCCGTTCTATCTTCGTGCCGGGAAGCGGCTGGGCCGCAGGGTGACTGAGATCGCCGTCGTGTTCAAGCGTGCGCCGAATCTGCTGTTCAGGGATCACGGCGAAGGCGATTTCGGGCAGAATGCAGTGGTTATCCGCGTACAGCCCGATGAGGGTGCCACGATCCGCTTCGGGTCGAAGGTACCCGGGACACAGATGGAAGTGCGCGATGTAACGATGGACTTCGGTTACGGCCACTCCTTTACCGAGTCCAGCCCGGAAGCCTACGAGCGTCTGATCCTCGACGTGCTGCTGGGTGAACCACCGCTGTTCCCGCGTCATCAGGAAGTGGAACTGTCGTGGAAGATCCTCGATCCGTTCGAGGAGTACTGGTCGACCCTCTCCTCAGCACCTGAAAAGTATGTCCCCGGCAGCTGGGGCCCCGAATCCGCTGATGAATTGCTCGCACGCGACGGAAGGACCTGGAGGCGGCCATGATCGTCGATCTTCCCGATACAACAACCTCCAAGGTTTCAAAAGAAATCATGACCATGCGGGACAAGGGTGGCGTTGTTGCCCTTGGCCGGGTGCTGACCCTCGTTGTCATCACCCGATCAGGTCATGAGGAGGAGGCTATCCTCGCAGCGAATGAAGCGAGCCGGGAGCATCCCTGCCGCATCATCGTGCTCGCGGAGGGCACGGACTCGCAGGAGACACGGCTCGACGCACAGATCCGGGTGGGCGGTGACGCCGGCGCTTCCGAGGTAATTGTGCTACGGGGTTACGGCGAACTGGCCGGGGAAAGCGAGTCCCTGGTCTCAGCCCTCCTGCTTCCGGACGCGCCCATCGTTGCCTGGTGGCCGCACGGAGTACCCGAAGCAGCAGCGCAGACCTCCATCGGAAGCATCGCCCACCGCCGCATCACCGACTCTGGCAATGAGCCGGATCCGACGGCAGCGTTGTTCAACATCCGCCGGACGTACCAGGCCGGGGACACTGATCTGGCCTGGACACGGTTGACGAACTGGCGCATCCAGCTCGCAGCCGTCATGGAACAGCTGGATGGGTCGCCCATCACTGCGGTCACAGTCGAAGGTGCCTCCGATTCCCCCAGCACGGTGCTGCTCGCGGCCTGGCTGACGCTGGCGCTCGACACACCTGTGTCCATCGAGGCGGGCGAGCCGGGGACGGGTCTGCACCGCGTGTGTCTGTCTCGCCCTGCCGGAGACGTTGAACTGAACCGTCCGCGGCGGTCAGTGGCGGAACTGCACCAGCCGGACCAGCCGGTGCAGAGGATTTCCCTCCCCCGGCGTAGCCTGAAAGACTGTCTCGCGGAAGAGCTGCGCCGCCTCGATCCCGATGACGTATTCGGGGAAGTCATCACCGAGGGGCTCGCACGAACCAACCTGAGGAGCGTACGGACCAGTGAACACTGAACCGAAAGTCAGTATCCACCCCCACGCGGAGCTGCTTGCAGCGTCAGTAGCAGCCCGACTCGTCACACGGCTTGTCGATGTTCAGAATGAACGCGGCACGGCCACTGTGGTGCTCACGGGTGGAACGCTGGGCATCGGTGCGCTCCGTGCGCTCGCCGAGTCCCCGGCACTTTCAGCAGTCGACTGGTCAGCAGTGGATTTCTGGTGGGGCGACGAACGGTTCCTGCCTGCCGGCCACGAGGACCGGAACGCTGTCCAGGCCCGGGCCGCGCTTCTCGACCAGCTTGAAGTTTCCGAGGACCGCGTGCACGAGTTCGGAACGTCGGACGCCTTCAGCAGCCAGGACGACGCCGCAGCCGACTACGCGGCACGTCTCCAGGCGGCTGCGGATAAGGACGCCGCACTCGGCGTGGAACTCCGCGACCCGCGTCTGCCCCGGTTCGACATCCTCCTGCTCGGTGTGGGGCCGGACGCTCATGTTGCTTCCCTGTTCCCGGAGATGGCCGGAATCCGAACGAAGGGACAAACGGTGGTGGGCGTCAGCGACGCTCCGAAGCCTCCGCCCGAACGCGTGAGCCTCACCCTCGAAACAATCAACTCCGCCGAGGAAGTTTGGTTGGCAGTTGCCGGTCAAGACAAGGCCGGGGCCGTGGGTCTCGCGCTTGCCGGAGCAGGTCCTGTCCAGGTGCCCGCAGCAGGCGCACGGGGTCGACGCAAGACGCTGTGGCTTATTGACCAGGAAGCGGCAAGCCAGCTTCCTGGTCGTCTGATCGACGCCGGCGAGGCCGACGCCCGCTAGAGGGAATGGCGCTGGCGCAGCTGCGCCAGTGCGTTCTCCAGCACTTTCGTTGCTTCCGCCTCGGTGCGGCGCTCTTTCACGTACTGCAGGTGGCTCTTGAACGGCTCGTCACCGTCGACGTTGAGATCCGCTCCCGGCGAACGGCCGGCCGGCCGGCCGCACCGACCGCACTCCCAGACCTCGGGAATCTCGGCCTCACTCAGCTTCGCAAAAGTTGGCCTGGTTTCGTGGCTGTCCAGACACCAGTAGCTGACTACGGTGCGGTCAGCCACACCCTGTGAGCGTTCCGCGTCAAGATGACGTCCGGATGCGCCGTCGCTATAGCCCGACCCGATCCGTGTTCCCTTAAAAGCGTGTCCCGCGTTCACCATGGATTTCTCCCATCAGTACCGCACACGACCTGCGTTCGAGGTTCAGTGTACGCCGTGAAGTGGTGGACGCGGGATAGCTTTGAGTACCCTAAAGCGCTGCGGGCTGGATCTTCGGCCGAATCCAGCGCTGCTCCGTTACGAGTCTCCGGCGAAGCGCTGTATCAGCCCAAGGGCAACGATGACGACGCCCCAGGCGAGCCCGAGGGCCACCGTGAAACGGTTGAGGTTGCGCTCAGCGACTCCGGACGATCCCATGCTGGTTGTCATGCCGCCGCCGAACATGTCGGACATTCCACCGCCCCTGCCTTTGTGCAGCAGAATGAGCAGTGTCAGCAGCAGGCTGGTGATACCCAGCAGTACCAACAGGATGATACGGAGAATTTCCACGGTGACCTTTCAACGTGACCTTAGTCGGTCACCAGATGGTGCTCGAACCTGACAATGTTAGCAAACTCATCGACGTCGAGGCTCGCTCCGCCGACGAGCACACCGTCGACGTCGCGTTCCTTGAGTATCGCCGCAGCATTGGATGCCTTGACGGAGCCTCCATAGAGAAGCCTGACGCGCGCAGCGACCGACTCGTCGAAGAGCGCGGCCAGTTCCGCGCGAATGGCGGCACACATTTCCTGTGCATCGTCCGGACCGGCGACTTCTCCGGTCCCGATGGCCCACACCGGCTCATAAGCAATGACCAGCTCGGCTGCCTGCTCTGCGCTCAGGCCCGCAACATCCGTCCGGAGCTGGCCGAGCGTGTGCTCAACATGACTTTCCGCCTGGCGAACCTCCAGCCCCTCGCCCACGCACAGGACGGGAACCAGGTTATGACGGTACGCGGCCTGAACCTTCTGGTTCAAAAGCTCATCGGACTCGCCATGGATGGTTCGCCGCTCTGAATGGCCGACTAGCACGTAAGTACATCCGAGCTTCTCGAGAAACTGCCCGGAGATGTCCCCCGTGTACGCCCCTGAGTCAGCCGGCGAAAGATCCTGACCGCCGTAGACGACGTCGAGGTCATCACCCTTTACGAGCGTTTGTACGCCGCGCAGGTCGGTGAAGGGCGGGAACACAGCCACCTCAACACGCGAATAGTCATGCTTGGCGTCGTCGAGGGTCCACGCGAGCTTCTGCAGCAGGGTGATGCCCTGGACATGGTCCAGGTTCATCTTCCAATTGCCGGCGATCAGTGGACGACGGTCAAATGTGCCGTTCGTCGAGGAAGTCATGGGGTCTCCAGTTCTAGAAGTACTGCTTGTTGATGTCAGCGCTGCAGGGCGGTCAAGCCAGGGAGTTCCTTGCCTTCAAGGTATTCGAGGCTCGCGCCGCCACCGGTTGAGATGTGGCTGAAGCTCGATTCACCGAAGCCGAGCCCACGTACCGCTGCGGCCGAATCACCGCCGCCGACTACTGTGAGCGCGCCGGCCGCGGTTGCGTCCGCCAGTGCCTGCGCCACAGCCTTGGTACCGGCCGCGAATGCATCGAACTCGAACACGCCCATGGGCCCGTTCCAGAAAACGGTGCGTGCCTGCGAGATGTGGCGGGCGAAGGCACTGCCCGATTCGGGTCCGATATCCAGCCCCAACCCCGACGCACCATATTGCCCGGATTCCATGGCGTCTGCCGCAAGGGTCTCGCTGCCGGCGTCGGCCGCGAACTTCTCTGCCACCACGATGTCGGTGGGAAGCACGAACTCCGTGCCTGCCTCCTTCGCGCGGTCCAGATAGCCACGGACCCTATCGAGCTGGTCCTCCTCCAGCAGGCTTGAACCTACCGAGTGGCCCTGGGCGGCGAGGAACGTGAACACCATGCCACCGCCGACCAGCAGCTGGTCGGCCGTGCCGATGAGGTTCTCGATCACCGCCAGCTTGTCAGAGACCTTCGAACCGCCGAGCACAACCACGAACGGCCGCTCCGGATCAGTGGTGAGCCGCTGCAGCACGTCAACTTCAGCCTTGACGAGATCACCCTGATAGGCGGGCAGACGCGATGCGACGTCGTAAACGCTCGCATGCTTACGGTGCACCGCACCGAACGCATCATCCACGTAGGCGCCGCTCTCGCCGGTGAGCTGCACGAGCTCGTCAGCGAAAGCTCCACGTTCGGAATCATCCTTACTTGTCTCACGCGCATCGAACCGAACGTTTTGCAGGACAAGAACGCTCCCCTCGGAGAGGACCGCGGCACGGTCACGGGCGCTTTCGCCGGTCACGTCGTCGGCGAAGACCACGTCGAAGTCTGCAAGCTCCGCAAGCCGGTCGACGGCGGGCTTGAGTGAATACTTTTCCTCGGGTGCACCCTTCGGGCGGCCGAGGTGGGCCATCACGATCACCGCGGCGCCGGCCTCGGTGAGCTTGCGCAGAACCGGCAGGGAGGCACGGATGCGGCCGTCATCGGTCACACGCAAGTTGGGGAGGTCGCCGTCGAGCGGCACGTTCAGGTCCGACCGGACCAGTACGCGCCGCCCGCGGACGCCAACACTCAACAGGTCATCCAGGGATGAGTAACTCACGTTTTCCTTAGGAGAGCTTTGACGCGACGATTTCGGTGAGGTCAACGAGGCGGTTCGAGTAGCCCCACTCGTTGTCGTACCAGGAAACGACCTTGACCTGGTTGCCGATTACCTTGGTCAGGCCGGAGTCGAAGATCGACGACGCCGGGTCAGTGACGATATCGGAGGACACGATCGGCGCCTCTGTGTAGGTGAGGTAGCCCTTGAGCGGTCCCTCCTCGGCAGCCGCCTTGTAGGCAGCGTTGACTTCCTCGACGGAAACCTCGCGGCTGACGGTGACGGTGAGGTCAGTGGCGGAACCCGTGGGGACAGGGACGCGGATGGCGTAGCCGTCGAGCTTCCCCTTCAGTTCCGGCAGAACCAGGCCGATTGCCTTTGCCGCACCGGTGGACGTCGGAACCATGTTGATAGCTGCTGCCCGGGCGCGGCGAAGATCCTTGTGCGGCCCGTCCTGCAGGTTTTGGTCCGCGGTGTAGGCGTGGATGGTAGTCATCAATCCGCGCTCGATGCCGAAGGTGTCATTGAGAACCTTGGCCAGCGGGCCGAGGCAGTTGGTGGTGCATGACGCGTTCGAAATGATGTGGTGGTTCTCGGGATCATACTGGTCGTCATTGACGCCGAGCACGACAGTGATGTCCTCGTCTGATGCGGGAGCAGAGATCAGGACCTTCTTGGCACCCGCGTCGATGTGCTTCCGTGCATCCGAGGCCTTGGTGAAGAAACCGGTGGACTCGATGACGATGTCCACTCCGAGGTCTGCCCACGGCAGGTTCGAGGGATCGCGCTCTGCAAGCACCTTGATGGTCTTGCCGTCTACGACGAGACCGCCGTCGGCAACCTCCACGCTGACGCCAAGCCGGCCGGTGACGGAGTCATACTTCAGGAGGTGGGCCAGCGTCTCGGGGCTGGTGAGGTCATTGACGGCGACGATTTCGAGATCGGCACCCTGTTCGAGGGCTGCGCGGAAGTAATTGCGCCCAATGCGCCCGAACCCATTGATTCCTATACGGGTAGTCACTGTTTCTATCTCCTTGATAGGGGTTACTGCCGGCGGCTGCTGCCCTCAAAAAGGCGGACCGTTCCGGCGTCTGAAATCAATGCACCGCACTGTGCGCGTTTGTAAAGCAAGCGTGTCTGACACCACCGAGTGTGACGCAGGCAACAGTGAACATCTTACGCACCGGCCACCTTTCCTGTCCGGTCGGGCAGGAAAGGTTACGCCGGCGCAGGAAGAGGACTACGAGAGAGTGATCAGTCCGCTCGCGTTGGCGCGGGCAGCCTCGAAACGGCGAGCCACATCAGGCCAGTTGACGATGTTCCAGAACGCCTTGACGTAGTCGGCCTTGACGTTGACGTAATCGAGGTAGAACGCGTGCTCCCACATATCAAGCATGAGCAACGGGGTCGTTCCGACAGGGATGTTGCCCTGCTGATCGTAGAGCTGCTCGATCACGAGATTGCCGCCGATGGGCTCCCAGGCAAGCAGTGCCCATCCCGAGCCCTGCAGGCTCAGTGCGGCTGCGTTGAAGTGCCCGCGGAATGCATCGAAGGATCCGAACGCATCATCGATCGCAGCAGCGAGCTCGCCCTCGGGCTTGTCGCCGCCGTCCGGCGAAAGATTGTTCCAGAAGACGGAGTGGTTGACGTGCCCACCGGTGTGGAACGCAAGGTCCTTGGACAGCTTGGGGATGTTGGTGAAGTCCCCGTTCTGGCGCGCCTCGGCGAGCTGCGCGAGGGCGTCGTTGGCTCCCTTGACGTACGCTGCGTGGTGCTTGCTGTGGTGAAGCTCCATGATCCGCGCCGAGATATGCGGTTCAAGCGCCGCGTAGTCGTAGTTGAGTTCGGGCAGTACGTATTCGCTCACGAAATCCTCCAGGTCCTGTGTTGCTGTTCCGGACTTGCAGCCCGGCTGTTACGGTTCTCCAGGCGGGGCCCGCCTGCCTGACGGCACACGGAAACCCCTTGGACTTCCATCCTATGCACGTATTCAGTCATCCAGCATGTCGGCGGTCACATTGGCATCGGTTCCCGGGATTCCGAGTTCCACAGCGCGCTTGTCCGCCATCGCGAGCAACCGGCGGATACGGCCCGCAATTGCGTCCTTGGTCATGGGCGGATCCGCAATCCGGCCAAGCTCGTCAAGGCTCGCCTGCTTGTGGGCCACGCGAAGCTCCCCAGCATACTTCAGGTGGTCGGGCACTTCTTCTCCGAGGATCTCCAACGCACGCTCCACGCGCGCCCCCGCGGCGACTGCGGCCTGCGCTGACCGTCGCAGATTCGCATCGTCGAAGTTCGCCAGCCGGTTGGCTGTGGCGCGGACTTCCTTGCGCATGCGCCGCTCCTCCCACACCATCAGGGCATCATGGGCACCCATGCGGGTGAGGAGGACCGCGATGGTGTCACCATCGCGGATGACCACGCGGTCCACGCCGCGGACTTCCCGGGCTTTGGCCGTAATGCCGAGCCGGCGCGCCGCACCGACAAGGGCCAGGGCCGATTCCGGTCCGGGGCAGGTGACTTCCAAAGCGGATGAACGGCCCGGCTCGGTCAGCGAACCATGGGCAAGAAAGGCTCCGCGCCATACCGCTTCAGCATCCGCGGCGGAACCATTGACGACGACGGACGGCAGCCCGCGCACTGGTCTTCCACGGTTGTCCAGCAGCCCGGTTTGCCGCGCGAGCGACTCGCCATCCCGCACCACCCGAACCACATAGCGGTTCCCACGCCGCAGACCGTTGCCCGACACGACGATGATCTCGCTACTGTGCCCATAGACGTCCGATATGGCTGTACGCAGCCTGCGCGCAGTAGAAGCAAGGTCAACTTCAGCCTCGATAACGATTCGCCCGGAAATGATGTGCAGGCCGCCGGCGAAGCGCAGGAGTGCGGAAACCTCGGCCTTGCGTACCGACGACTTTTTCACATTGAGGTGTGAAAGTTCCTCTTTCACATCCGCGGTCAACGCCACAGACACCCTCCTAGAATTCGCCGAACATGTCTTGGTAGGCCGTTGCCAGGCGCAACGCGTCATGAACCGGTCCGCCGCTTGATGACCCTACTTTACCCAAGAAAGCGCGGCCTCCCATCTCGCGCACCGCTGCTTCGAATTCATCGCGGTCCGCGACCACCGAAGGGTCGGCGACGACGGCGTCAATACGGAACTCGGGGGCATAGCGCCTGATCACAGAGAGGTGGTCCACCGCGCTCATTCCCTGCGTTTCCCTGGTGTCGTTACTCAGGTTCATGGTCAGGCAGCGCCGTGCGGTGGTGTTGCACAGCGCGTCCCTCAGCTCCGGCAGAAGGAGATGCGGGAGCACCGAGGTGTACCAGGACCCCGGTCCAAGAATGACCCAGTCGGCCAGTTCGATGGCATTGAGCGCGTCAACGCAGGCGGGAGCGTCTTCGGGAAGCAACCGCACCTTGCTCACGTTCCCGGAGGTTCCTGCCGTGGCAAGCTGCGCCTGGCCCGATACCTTGCGCAGCCGCAGGCCGCCGTCCACCTCTGTCAGTACATCGCCCTCGATCGTCAAGGGTACGCTCGCCATGGGCAGCACACGTCCCCGTGCGCCGAGGAGCGCGCCAGCCCACTGCAGGCCTGCCACGGGGTCCCCCAGCAGCTCCCACAGGGTGACGATGAGGAGGTTGCCCAGCGCGTGGTTGTCGAGCGAACCCTCCACACCGTCCCGGGACGCGAAGCGGTGCTGCATCACGTCACGCCAGGTCCTCCCCCAGTCGGTGTCATCACAGAGCGCTGCCAGCGCCATCCGAAGGTCACCGGGCGGCAGGACGCCGAGTTCGTGGCGCAGGCGCCCGGAGGAGCCGCCGTCGTCAGCCACTGTTACCACGGCGGTGAGTTCGGAGGTCAACAGGCGTAGGGCGGACAACGACGCCGACAGCCCGTGTCCGCCCCCCAGCGCGACCACCGACGGAGCATTGTCCTGCGACCCGGATCCGGAACGGACAACCGAGTTCGCTGGAATCATCGGCAGCGATCCGGTGAGGATCGCCATCATTCCCGCCCGAGGTCGCGGTGGTGGGCAGTCACCTGCAGGCGGGGCAGCTGCGCGAGTCTCTTTGCAATCTCCTCGGTCACTGCAACGGATCGGTGCTTACCACCGGTGCAGCCGACAGCAATCGTGGCGTAGTGCTTGTTCTCGCGGCGATACCCCTCAAGCACGGGTTCGAGAGCACTGACATAACGGTCGATGAACTGGGAAGCGCCGTTCGCTTCGAGCACATAATCCCGGACCGGCCCATCCATGCCCGTCTGCGGGCGGAGTACCGGCACCCAGTGGGGGTTCGGGATGAAGCGGACGTCCGCGACGAAGTTGGCATCGACCGGCAGCCCATACTTGAAACCGAAGCTCATGACATTCAACCGCAGAACGATCGGTCCGGACTCGGAAAACAGTTCGGTGATTGTGGTGGCCAGCGCGTGCACGTTCAGCTGTGTTGTGTCCACCACGACGTCGGATGCCTGCTTCAGCTCCTTCAGCACCTCCCGCTCGTCCGAGATGCCGTCAAGGATGCGACCGTCGCCCTGAAGCGGATGGGGGCGCCTGCCCTGCTCGAAACGCCGCACCAGGGTGTCATCTGCTGCATCCAGGAACAGGATGCGGTAGGTGATTCCTGCCGCCCTCAGCGCTGCGAGGGAACCCTGCACGTTCTGGAACAGCTCCTTGCTCCGCACGTCAATGACCACGGCGAGCTTGGGGATGGATTCCGGGGTTCTCGACACGATCTCGGTGAGGGTGCTCAGCATTTGCGGCGGAAGGTTCTCCACCACATACCAGCCGTGGTCTTCCAGGGCGTTTGCTGCCGTACTACGGCCGGCACCTGACATACCCGTCACTACAAGCAGTTCGGATTCGGCAGGTTTGACCGGCGTAAGACCGTCAGTCTGATTCATGTGTTCGTTTTCCGTCCCACCGTTGCACGCAATGTAAGCCGGGCCTTGCGGCCGGCATCCACGTCTACCCTAACTAAGAATCGAGTATTTCGCCGGTCATCATATTCACGGCAGGGGCAGGCGCCCTGTCGGCCCCTTCAGCGCTGCCCTGGGCGAGTTGACGTCGTATTGTTGCTGCCAGCGCCGGGCCTACCCCCTGCACTTCCTGCAACTCTTCGATGCTTGCCGCCTTCAGTTTCCGTACTGACCCGAAGTGTTTCAGCAGGGAGCGGCGTTTCGCCGGGCCGAGGCCGGGCACCTCGTCCAGAGCTGACACCGTCATGGACTTCCCGCGCTTCTGCCGGTGGTATGCCAGCGCAAACCGGTGGGCTTCGTCGCGGATACGCTGGAGAAGGAACAGCCCTTCGGATGCACGGGGCAGGATGACCGGGAAGTCCCCCTCAGGCAGCCAGACCTCTTCGAGCCGCTTCGCCAGTCCGATGACGAAGACGTCGTCGATCCCCAAATCCTCCAGCGCGCGCGCAGCAGCGCGCACCTGGGGCTGGCCGCCGTCCACAACCACAAGGTTGGGAGGATAGGCAAACTTCTGGCGCACCGGTGCTGTCGGCTCGTCCGTGACCGGACCGGAAGCGCCGCCGTCGTCGCCTGGGAGGGAATCGAGCGGATTCCGCTCGGCAAGATAGTTGCGGAAGCGGCGCGAGATGACGTCGTACATGGACGATGTGTCATCCCGTGCGGCGTCTCCGGTAATGGAGAACCTGCGATAGTCAGCCTTGCGCGGCAACCCGTCCTCGACCACCACCATGGACGCCACCACGTTGGTGCCCTGGACGTGGGAGATGTCGAAACACTCGATCCGCATGAGCGGCATGGGCAGGTCCAGCGCCTCCTGCAGCTCCTGCAGCGCTGCGGACCTGGTAGTGATGTCACCCGCACGGCGGCTTTTGTGGAGCCTCAATGAATCGGCCGCGTTCTGGGCAACCGTACCGAGCAGGGTTGCCTTGTCTCCCCGCTGGGGTACCCGGATATCCACCCGGGCGCCCCGCAGCCCATGGAGCCACTCGCGCATCTGCTCTTCGTTGCTCGGCAATTCGGGGACGAGGACCTCCCGCGGGATGCGGTTGTTGCTGCTGCTGCCCTCGCCATAGACCTGCTGCAGGAGGTGCTCGACGAGGTCGGCGGTGGTCATGTCCTCGACCTTTTCGACCACCCAGCCGCGCTGGCCGCGGATTCTGCCTCCACGTACGTGGAAAACCTGCGCGGCCGCCTCGAGTTCGTCCTCGGCGAGGGCAAACACATCCGCATCGGTGTCTTCACTGAGAACCACCGTGTTGCGTTCGAACACCCGCTTCAGCGCCGCAATGTCGTCGCGGACGCGGGCGGCCGACTCGTAATCCAACTCAGCGACGGCAGCGGCCATCTTCTGCTCCAACTCGCGAATGAAGCGGTTGGCCTGACCGGACATGAAGTCGCAGAACTGGGCCGCGAGCTCGCGGTGCTCTTCCGGTGAGATCCGTCCGACGCAGGGCGCCGAGCATTTGTCGATGTATCCCAGCAGGCACGGCCGCCCCGAGCGCTCGGCGCGCTTGAACACGCCTGTGCTGCAGGTCCGGACGGGGAAGACGCGCAGGAGGGTATCGACCGTCTCGCGGATCGCCTTCGCCGGATAAAACGGCCCGAAGTAACGGGTGTCCTTTCGCCGGTCACCGCGCATGACCTGGACCCTCGGGTACTTCTCCCCCAGCGTGACCGCGAGGTACGGGTAGGACTTGTCGTCGCGGAACATCACGTTGAAACGAGGATTGAACTCCTTGATCCAGGTGTACTCCAGCTGGAGCGCCTCGAGCTCGCTGCCGACAACCGTCCACTCGACGCTGGCGGCCGTATGCACCATGGCGCGCGTGCGCGGCATCAGCCCTTGGGGATTCGCGAAATAAGAATTGAGCCGGGAGCGAAGGTTCTTCGCCTTACCGACGTACACAACCCGCCGATGCTGGTCACGGAACCGATAAACCCCCGGACCCAGTGGGATCTCACCGGCTTTCGGGCGGTACATTGCTGGATCTGCCACCCATATATCCTACCGGCGCGTTACAGACGATCGGTTGGGCCCACCACTGATTCCGGTAACACCGGTCATTCGGTTGGACCCTTGTTGTAGCCGGCGGCCCTGCGCTGGCCTGTCAGCGCCGCGATGGCGTCCATGATCGTGTCAGTTGCCTGTCTGCGCGCCGGCAGCGAATGATCCGGCCCGGTCCGTTCGAAGTACAGCGGTTCGCCCACCGTCATGGTGAAGTGCTGCGGCCGGATCAGGCGGCTGCCCGCCGGCTGAAGGCGATCGGTGCCGAGCAGGCCCACCGGCACAACCGGCGCCCCCGTAGTCAGGGCAAGCCATCCCACACCAGTTCTTCCCCGGTACAGCAGGCCGTCGCGGGAGCGTGTGCCTTCCGGGTAGATACCGACGCCGTCACCGGCTTCGAGCAATTCAAGCAGGGTCTTGAGCGCCTGGACACTCGCCGCCTGCTGGCCCCGCTGCACGGGAATGGACCCGACCCCCTCGAAGAAGGAGCGCATCAGCGTGCCCTTCACCCCCCTGCCGGTGAAGTACTCGGCCTTCGCGAAGAAGGCAACGGGACGCGGCATGAGCGCCTGTACGAGGACGCTGTCCAGGAAGGAGAGATGGTTCGGAGCGACAATGAACCCGCCGCTGGCCGGAACATTCTCCAGCCCGAGGACGGTGGGTCGGCACAGGCCCGCGATCAATCCGCGGGTGCTGCTGCGCGTGAGGTCATAGACGCCCATGGCTCACCGCCCGGTCGGGCTCGGCGTAGGCGAGCACGCGCTCGAGCAGCGCTGGTGAGGAAGACACGACGGCGGCGGGCTGGGCTGCCGCGAACTCGTGTGCACTGCCGAATCCCCATTCGACTGCGATGCAGTCCAGCCCGTTGGCTGCGGCGCCTTCGATGTCGTGGGAACGGTCCCCGATCATCAATGCCCGGTCAAAGCGGCCTTCGTGCTCGGCCAGTGCGGCGCCGATGATGGTTTTTTTACCATCCAGCAGGGCGGCGGCCTGCTCATCGTCCGGTGAGCCGTGGATGGACTCGAAAAGCTGTGTCATGCCCTGGACTTCGAGTAGCTCACGAGCCAGGCGTTCGGGCTTTTGAGTGGCCACGGCGACAAGGTGACCACGCTCCCGGAGTGCGCGGACTGTGTCGATGATTCCCGGGTACGGCCTGCTCTCCGCCATGCCGTTCGCACGGTAACCGGCACGGTAGACGGAAATCACCTCGTCGATGCGGTCCTGCGGCACTTTGGCGATGTCCGTGAGCGAACGCACTAACGCGGGCCCGACCATGCGTCGCATTTCCTCCGCACCCGGCACCTGCAGCCCCAGTGTCTGCAGGGCCCTGGAGATGCCCCCTGTGATCGCGCCCTCCGGGTCCACCAGCGTTCCGTCCAGGTCGAAAAGGAGGAGGAGCCGCGTATTCTTCACCGGGCAAGTTTCCCATAGCGCGTGCTGCGCCCGAAATTGCATTCCGGTACCGGAATATGGAGTTATGCGCTCAGGACCTCGGCAAGGAACTGACCCGTGTGGCTTCCCTCGGTGGCCGCAACCTGCTCAGGAGTACCCGTCGCGATGATTTCACCGCCGCCGGAACCGCCGTCGGGGCCGAGGTCGATCACCCAGTCAGCACTCTTGATCACGTCCAGATTGTGCTCGATGGTGATGACGGTGTTTCCCTTTTCCACCAGGCCCTGAAGTACCAGGAGCAGCTTGCGGATGTCTTCGAAGTGGAGCCCGGTTGTGGGTTCATCGAGGACGTAGATACTGCGTCCGTTAGATCGCTTCTGCAATTCACTGGCGAGCTTCACACGCTGCGCTTCGCCGCCGGAGAGGGTGGTGGCCGGCTGTCCCAGGCGTACGTAGCCGAGACCGACGTCAACCAGGGTGTTCAGGTGCCGTGCGATCGGGGTGAACGCTGCAAAGAACTCCGCTGCCTCCTCGATCGGCATGTCCAGCACATCCGCAATGGTTTTTCCCTTGTAGTGCACCTCAAGTGTTTCCCGGTTGTAGCGCGCGCCGTGACACACCTCGCACGGCACATAGACATCGGGCAGGAAATTCATTTCGATCTTCAGCGTGCCGTCGCCGGAGCAGGCCTCGCAGCGCCCGCCCTTGACGTTGAAGGAGAACCTGCCGGGCAGGTAGCCCCGGACCTTCGCCTCGGTGGTCTCCGCGAACAACTTGCGAATGTTGTCGAAGACCCCGGTGTAGGTGGCTGGATTGGATCGCGGGGTCCTGCCGATCGGGCCCTGGTCCACGTGGATTACCTTGTCGAGGTGCTGCAGTCCATCGATCCGGCGATGGCGTCCGGCAACCTGCTTTGCACCGTTGAGCTTGTTGGCGAGAACCTTGTACAGAATTTCGTTGACCAGCGTCGACTTGCCCGATCCACTCACGCCCGTCACCGCAGTCAGCACACCCAGCGGGAAGGTTGCGTCTACGCCCTTCAAATTGTGTTCGCGGGCGCCCACGACTTTGAGCTGCCTGGAGCGGTCGATCTTGCGACGTTTGGCCGGCGGCTCGATCTTCCGCCGACCCGACAGGTAATCGCCGGTGATGGACTGCTCGTTCCGGAGGAGATCCTCCAGCGAACCCGAGTGGACAACCTGCCCCCCGTGCTCACCGGCGCCGGGGCCGATGTCGACAATCCAGTCAGCCTCGTTGATGGTGTCCTCGTCATGCTCGACGACGATCAGTGTGTTTCCCAGGTTCCGCAGCCGGGTCAGGGTCTCAATCAGACGCCGGTTGTCGCGCTGGTGGAGCCCGATGGAGGGCTCGTCCAGGACGTACAGGACTCCCACCAGGCCGGATCCGATCTGGGTGGCAAGGCGTATGCGCTGTGCCTCCCCGCCGGAGAGCGTTCCCGCAGCCCGTTCGAGGTTGAGGTACTCAAGTCCAACATCGAGAAGGAAGCGGAGCCGAGCCTGGATCTCCTTCAGCACCTGGGACGCGATCTGGGCTTCACGTCCCGTGAGGACAAGGTTGTTCAGGAAGTCGGCGCAGTCCCGCATGGGCAGCGCAGCCACCTCGGCGATCGACCGCCCGTTGATCAGGACGGACAGCGATGCCGGGTTCAGCCGCGCTCCCCCGCATTCCGGGCATGGGACCTGCCGCATGTATTCCTCGTAGCGATCCCGCGCGTAGTCGGACTCCGTCTCGAGGTGCTTTCGGTGAATGTACTGGACGGCGCCCTCGAACCCGGTGCTGTACTTCCGTTCGCGACCGAAGCGGTTGCGATACTGCACCACGACCTTGTGGTCCTTGCCGTACAGGGCGGCATCACGGGCGTGCGCGGGCAGCTTCTTCCAGGCCGCGTCCATGGAGAAGTTCAGTTCCTTGGACAGTCCCTCCAGGAGACGGGTCCAGTACTCGAGCGTGGCTGTGCCGAGCGCCCAAGGCGCTATAGCTCCCTCACGGAGCGAGAGGTCGGGGTTGGGAACGACGAGTTCCTCATCAACCTCGAGTTTGGTGCCGATGCCCGTGCAGGCGGGACAGGCCCCGAAGGGATTGTTGAAGGAGAACGATCGCGGCTCGATTTCGTCGATCGCGAGCGGGTGCTCATTGGGGCACGCCAGGTTCTCCGAGAATGCACGCAAACGGTGGGGATCGTCCGAGTCCAGGTCGACGAAGTCCGCAAGCACCCGGCCCTCGGCGAGTTTGAGCGCTGTTTCGACTGAATCGGTGAGCCGTTGCCGGATGCCGGGCTTGATGACCAGCCGGTCCACCACCACCTCTATGGTGTGCTTGAACTGCTTGCCCAGCTTGGGCGGATCGGTCAGTTGAACAAGTTCGTCGTCTACCCGCGCACGCGAGTAGCCCTTTGCCGCCAGGTCCTGGAAGAGATCCACGAATTCGCCCTTGCGGCCTCGCACCACGGGCGCAAGTACCTGGAAGCGGGTGCCCTCTTCGAGTTCCATGAGCTGGTCGACGACCTGCTGCGGAGTCTGCTTGGTGACCGCTTCACCGCACACCGGGCAATGCGGCCTCCCCACGCGGGCCCACAACAACCGCATGTAGTCGTAGATCTCGGTAATGGTTCCGACGGTGGAGCGCGGGTTCTTGCTGGTGGATTTTTGGTCGATGGACACCGCCGGCGACAAGCCCTCGATGAAGTCAACGTCCGGCTTGTCCACCTGGCCGAGGAACTGGCGGGCGTAGGCAGAGAGCGACTCGACGTAGCGGCGCTGGCCCTCGGCGAAGATGGTGTCGAAGGCAAGGGAGGATTTACCGGAGCCGGACAGGCCGGTGAAGACGATCATCGCGTCCCGCGGCAGGTCGAGATCCACGTTGCGCAGGTTGTGTTCCCGTGCGCCCTTGACGATGAGCCGCGAGAGGTCCTGCGGCATTTTGTCAGGGTGGGACAGGGCGGAATCCACGGAGGTTGCTATAGACACCATCCCACTTTAGAGGAAACACCGTTCGAAGACTTGTTCGAACGGCGCCATAGGCGGCGTGTCGCGCAAAATGTTCACCGACGGCGCAGAGCCGCGCGCAGGTAGGAGACTGCTTCCTCCTCGGTGAGTCCGTTGGCCTTGATGAGGCGGGCGTATTCGGCCGCGCCTTCCGCTGCCTTGCGCCGTGCCTCGTCCCCCGCCGCCGCGACGACGGTCCCCGCCCGCGAGCGGGTGACAACTATGTGCGCCTGTTCCAGTTCCCGGTAGGCCCGCGCGACCGTATTGACTGCCACGCCGAGGTGCCCCGCGAGAGTCCGCACGGGCGGCAGACGCGTACCAACCGGCAGGGAGCCGTCATTGGCAGCGTCCAGGATCTGAACACGCAGCTGTTCATACGGAGGCACTGAGCTGTTCGAATCGATCCGCAGCCACGCCGATACATCAGAATTCACGGTGCGCGCTCCTGGACGACAGTGGAAGGGTGCTCACATTCTGCCATGCGGTGTGGTGCATCACCATCGGTACTAGAGTGGCCAGCATGCATGACCTTTCCGAGGTGACCATCCGGAGCATCTCTGTCAGCGAGATGGATAACAACGTCTACCTCATCACAGCGAAGGCGACCGGAGCGCAGGTCCTCATCGACGCCGCCGACGACGCTCCCGCCATCCAGCGTTTGATCGCCGACGGCGCACAGGATGCCGACGTTCCCGCGAAGCTCGCCCTCATTGTCACGACCCACTCACACTGGGACCATGTGCGTGCGCTGGCCGGTGTGGTGGGCGCGACGGGCGCCCGCACCGCTGCTGGCGTGGACGATGTCGATGACATTGCGGTGCCCACCGATGTTTCGCTCAGGAATGGGGATATCGGCACCTTCGCCGGGTTCACGCTGGAAGCCATCTCACTGCGTGGTCATACTCCCGGGTCGGTGGCGCTCGCTTACCGGGACCCCAACGGTCCGGTCCACCTGTTCACGGGTGATTCCCTCTTCCCCGGTGGCCTCGGCAACACGGGCGGGGATCCGGAGCGTTTCGAGTCCCTGTACAAGGACGTGGTGGAGCGCCTCTTCAACAAGTTTGACGACGATACGATCGTCCATCCCGGCCATGGGAAACCGACCACGCTCGGTGCGGAGCGGCCGTCGCTCCCGGAATGGCGCTCACGCGGCTGGTGAGGCCGCAGGTGCAGGCTTGACGCCCACCGCAAAGATCCGCCTGAACGGGAAGATCGTGCCGCCGTCGGGCTCGCGGGGATACGCATCGGCGAGCATGTCGGCATAGGTGCGCTCAAACTCCGCCGCCTCTACGGCAGGAAGCGCATCGAGCACCGGACGCAGGCCGGTCCCCCGAACCCACTGGAGCACGGGATCCGCTCCGGCGAGCAGATGCTGGTAAGTGGTCTCCCACGCGTCGGTATCCAGGCCTGCGAAGCGCAGAAGGCGGTGGTATTCGTGCGGTGCGCTGACGGCGTCGTCGTGCCTCAGGACCGAACCAAGCTGCGCTTTCCAGCGCTCCGACTCCGCCAGTGTGCGCATCAGCACGTGCGAAGGCGCGGAGAAGTTGCCGGGGACCTGGAACGCCAGCCAGGCGCCCTGCCCAAGTTCCGCTGCCCATCGCGCGAGCAGGGCCTGATGGCCCGGGACCCACTGCAGCACTGCGTTGGAAACAACGACGTCGGTGCCCGGCTCCGGCGCCCAGTCGCGGACATCCGCCACGGCGAAGGACAGGTTCGAGGGTGTGTCATCCAGTCGCTCGGCGCGCTCGATCATCTCCCGGGAGGAATCGATGCCAAGCACCGGGGCGTCCGGCCACCTGAGCGCAAGCAAAGCGGTGAGTTCACCGGATCCACAGCCCAGATCGACGACCTGCCGCGGGGCGGAATGGCCGATGCGTCCCACGAGGTCGAAGAAGGGTCGGGAACGGTAATCGGAAAAGACGGCGTACTGTGCGGGGTCCCAGCGCATGACCCTAAGCCTACGGTCGAGGGACCGCGGCGAGCACTCGTGAGGGGCGGGCGCCGTGAGCGTACGTCAGGTCGACCGGATAGGCTGGGAGGACATGAGCATCCAGGACCACCTCCCCCAGACCGGGCGCCCGGGCACACTCGACGCCGACGCCGTGTACTCAGCTTTTCATTCGTGGTCCGAGAGCACGGGAATCACCCTGTACCCCGCGCAGGACGAGGCCGTTCTCGAGCTCGTATCCGGGAACAACGTGATCCTCGCGACTCCCACCGGTTCCGGGAAGTCGCTGGTAGCCGTTGCGGCCCATTTCCACGCGATCGCTGAAGGACGCCGGAGCTACTACACCGCTCCTATCAAGGCGCTGGTCTCCGAGAAGTTCTTTGCACTGTGCGCGATCTTCGGCGCTGAGAATGTCGGTATGGTCACCGGTGACTCGGGCGTGAACCAGGACGCTCCCATTATCTGCTGTACCGCGGAAATCCTGGCGAATATCGCGCTGCGCGAGGGTGACCGCGCGGATGTCGGCACCGTTATCATGGACGAGTTCCACTTCTATTCGGACCCGCAGCGCGGCTGGGCCTGGCAGGTACCGCTCCTGGAGCTTCCGCAGGCCCAGTTCCTCCTGATGTCCGCAACACTCGGCGACGTCGAGCGTTTCGAAAAGGAACTTACTGAGCGGACAGGGCGTGCGACGGTGCTGGTCAGTTCCGCGGACCGGCCCATTCCGCTCAACTTCTACTACTCAGAAAACCCGCTCCAGGAAGCACTCGAGGAGCTGCTGTCGACGCATCAGGCGCCCGTCTATGTGGTGCACTTCAGCCAGGCGGAAGCGATTGAGCGCGCACAGAACCTGATGAGCGTCAACGTCTGCACGCGTGAGGAGAAGGATCGGATTGCGGCGCTCATTGCGAACTTCCGGTTCTCGTCCGGCTTCGGCAAGACGCTGAACCGGCTGGTACGCCACGGCATCGGTGTGCATCACGCCGGAATGCTGCCGAAGTACCGGCGGCTGGTGGAGCAACTGGCCCAGGCGGGACTGCTCAAGGTGATCTGCGGTACCGACACGCTCGGCGTAGGAATCAATGTTCCCATCCGCACCGTCCTGCTGACCGCGCTCAGCAAGTACGACGGCGTCCGCACCCGACTGCTCAACGTGCGGGAGTTCCACCAGATTGCAGGCCGTGCGGGACGGGCAGGCTACGACACATCCGGGACGGTGGTGGTGCAGGCGCCGGACCACGTGGTCGAGAACACCAAGGCCATGGCAAAGGCAGTCGCAAAATTCGGTGACGACCAGAAGAAGCTCCGCCAGGTGGTCCGCAAGAAGCCGCAGCAGGGTTTCGTCTCCTGGGGCAAACCCACCTACGACCGACTTGTCGAGGGTACTCCGGAGCCGCTGGGGTCCAGCTTCGCCGTTAGTCACTCAATGCTGCTGAACCTTCTCGAGCGCCCCGGAGATCCCCTCCGTGCTGTCCAGAACCTGCTGCGCGGCAACCACGAACCGCCCGCACGGCAGTACGCGCACCTTCGGAGGGCAATCAGCATCTACCGCGAGCTTGTGACCGCAGGCATCGTGGAGCGACTTCCCGAGCCGGACGAGGAAGGCAGAACAGTGCGGCTCAAGGTCCATCTGCAGGCCAACTTCGCACTGAATCAGCCGCTATCACCCTTCGCCCTCGCCAGTCTGGAACTCCTTGACCCGGAAAGTCCCGCCTACGCGCTCGACGTCGTTTCCGTCATCGAGGCTACGCTGGAGAAGCCTCGGCAGGTACTCAGCGCCCAGGAGAAGAAGGCACGCGGCGAGGCGATCACCGCTATGAAGGCCGACGGCGTCGATTACGACCAGCGAATGGCCCTGCTCGAGGAGGTTTCCTACCCGCAGCCGCTCGCGGAGTTGCTGCAGCACGCTTTCGAAACCTACCGGTCCGGCGCGCCCTGGCTCGGTGACTTCGAGCTGACCCCGAAGTCAGTCGTCCGCGACATGTATGAGCGCGCAATGAACTTCGGCGAGTACATCGCGTTCTACTCCCTAGCACGGTCGGAGGGCATCCTCCTGCGGTACCTGGCTGACTGCTTCAAGGCCCTCCGCCAGACCGTGCCCCGGGATGCGCTGCGCGAAGATCTGACCGACATCATCGAGTGGCTCGGCGAGTTGATCCGGCAGGTGGATTCGAGCCTGCTCGACGAATGGGAGCAGCTGGCCGCCGGCGCGGGCAGTTCGACTTCGGGAACCGTCGACCTCCCGCCGGAGCCCGATTCGGTCACCTCCAACGAGCGTGCCTTTCGCGTCATGGTCCGCAACGAAATGTTCCAGCGGGTGCAGCTTTTCGCAGCGGAGGACGACGAAGCGCTTGGCCGGCTGGACGAGGCATCCGGCTGGGATGCGGACCGCTGGGCCGAAGCCATGGACGGTTACTTTGACGCCCATGACGACATCGACGAGGGCCCCGACGCGCGCGGCCCGGCGTTGCTCATCATCCGACAGGTTCCCGGCCGCTGGGAAGTGCGCCAGATTTTCAAGGACCCGGCGGGTGACCAGGACTGGGGCATCAACGCGGTGATCGATCTGGCAGCCTCGGACGAGGCCGGTTTCCCGGTCGTCGCGGTCGCGTCGGTCGGGGGCCCCTGACCCTCGGCCCGTAGCGCCTCCCGGCCTCCCACACCCCGCTGACGTTCGGTGCGGCCCCCTCGGCCAGTACGCTTGGGAACCATGACTGCGATCCGCGAAGCACGTCGTGAAGACGTGCCCACCATCCTGCAACTGATCCACGACCTCGCAATTTATGAGAAGGAGCCTGACGCCGTCCGCAACACGGTCGAAGGGCTCGAGGAAGCACTGTTCGGTGCGAACCCTCGCATCTTCGCCCACGTGGCCGAGGACGACGGCGGCGTCCAGGGGTTCGCTCTGTGGTTCCTCAATTACTCAACCTGGGAAGGTGTCCACGGCATCTACCTGGAGGACCTGTATGTGCGCCCGGAAGCGCGCGGGTCGGGTTACGGGAAAGCGCTTTTGCGGACCCTTGCCGGCATTGCCGCCGAACGAGGGTACGCGAGGGTCGAGTGGTCCGTACTGAACTGGAACGAGCCTTCCATTGAGTTCTACCGGAGCCTGGGAGCCCTGCCTCAGGATGAGTGGACGACCTTCCGGCTGACTGGAGCGCCGCTGGCTGAGTTCGCGGGATCCGGCACGTGAGCTCCGCGAGGCACCAGGCGGGAGCCACCCGTGTGATGCGTGGCGTGCAGACCACTCCGCACCGGTTCACTGTGCCGCTTGATCATGGGAACCCGGGCGGCGAGCATATTTTGCTCTTCGCGCGCGAATACAGTTCCACGGACCATGACGACGCCGCTGCCGCACAGCTTCCGTGGCTGCTGTTCCTGCAGGGCGGGCCCGGTGTACGCGGCAATCGCTCCACACAGCTCTCCGGCTGGATGAAGGCCGCTGCCCGCGACTTCCGCATCCTGATGCTTGACCAGCGTGGTACGGGACTCTCCACTCCCGCAGACCTGATGACCCTTCCCTGCCGTGGCACTCCGATGGAGCAGGCGCAGTACCTACGCCACTTCCGCGCCGATTCCATCATTCGGGACGCGGAACTGATGCGGTTGGCCCTGGACTCACCACCCTGGACGGTGCTCGGGCAAAGTTTCGGCGGATTCTGCACCCTCTCCTACCTGTCCTTCGCGCCGGAAGGAGTAGAGCGTGCGCTCATCACCGGCGGGTTAGCGCCGCTGACCGGTCTACCCGAACGCGTATACCGCTCCACTTTCGGGCGCGTGGCCAAACGCAATGCCGAGTACTTCGCCCGCTATCCCGAGGATAGGGCCATCACCACCCGCATCATGCGCCACCTCGAGCGTGTCGAGGAGTGCCTGCCCAGTGGTGAACGCCTCAGCCCGCGGCGCTTCCAGATGGTCGGCTCGTACCTGGGTGGCAACACGCGGGTCGATGCCCTCCATTACCTCCTTGAGGAGGCGTTCGCTGGAGCTGCCAGGGACGATCGGCTCTCCCCCGCCTTCCTCGACCAGCTGCAGTCCGTGGTGAGCAGGCGTTCGAACCCGCTCTACGCGCTCCTCCACGAGTCCATCTACTGCCAGGGCGGACCGTCCAATTGGGCTGCGTGGCGGGTGTTGGAGGAGTACCCGGACTTTGCGCCCGACGCACCTGATCCGTTGCTGACCGGCGAGATGATCTACCCCTGGTATTTCGACGAGGACCCGGCGCTCGTTCCGCTCAAGGAAACGGCTCGGCTGATCGCCGCAGTTGACGATTGGGAAACCCTGTACGACCTCCCGCAGCTGGCCGCCAACACAGTGCCGGTAGCAGCCGCCGTGTACAGCGACGACATCTACGTCGACAGGGATCTGTCCATGGAGACGGCGGCCTCGATCCGGGGCCTGCGGGTCTGGGAAACCTCTGAATTCCACCACGACGGGATCAACGACGACGGCGACGCCATCTTCTCCCGCCTGCTCGCAATGACCCACCCGGGCTAGAGCCTCCCGCCAAGGTAAAGGCGCCGGTCCTGCAGTTGCAGGACCGGCGCCTTTTGCGCTGTCAGTCAGGAGTGTCTCAGTGCTCCGGACCACCGGTGCGTGCGCGCTCGGCGTCCGCTGCGAGTTCGGCGTCGATCTTCGCCCGCTTGCCCGCCGGGCTGAGCAGGCTTGCGATGACCGCGATGACAATGGTGGCGACAATGAAGCCGAGCGACGCGAACGTCGGGATCACGGGTGCCCACTCGATGTGCTGGCCACCGTTGATGAAGGGCAGTTCGTTCTCGTGCATCGCGTGCAGGATCAGCTTTACGCCGATGAAGGCGAGGATGATCGAGAGCGCGTGCTTGAGGAAGATCAGGCGGGTCATGAGACCGCCCAGGAGGAAGTACAGCTGGCGCAGGCCCATAAGTGCAAAGAGGTTGGCCGTGAAGACGATGAACGGACTCTGAGTCAGTCCGAAGATCGCCGGGATGGAATCCACGGCGAACAGCAGGTCGGTCAGGCCGATCGTGATGAACACGATGATCATCGGAGTGAAGACCTTCTTGCCGTCCACCACCGTACGGAGCTTGTTGCCGTCGTAGTGCTCGGACATCGGCAGCACGCCACGCAGCTTACCGATGAGCTTGTTCTCTTTCTCCTCTTCTTCCTCACCGGAGTCCTTCGCCTGGTGATAGGCGGTCCAGAGGAGGAAGGCGCCGAAGATGTAGAAGATCCAGGAGAAGTTGCTGATCAACGCGGCGCCGAGCATGATAAAAATACCGCGCAGGATAAGGGCGATGATGATGCCCACCATCAGCACTTCCTGCTGATACTTCCTCGGGACCGAGAACCTGGCCATGATGATGATGAAGACGAACAGGTTGTCGATGCTCAGGCTGTATTCAGTTACCCAGCCGGCAACGAACTGGCCGCCGAACTCGGGCCCGGTGACGGCAAACATAATGGCCGCGAAGATAAGCGCGAGTGCCACATAGAACGACACCCACAGCCCGGCTTCCTTCATGGACGGCTCATGTGGGCGCTTCACCACGAGCAGGAGGTCGAACAGGAGTATCAGACCCAGGACGACAAAGGTGCCTATCTGAAAGGCAGCGGGCAGTTCAAGCACAAGGGACCCTTTCCAAGGTACGACGGGATTCGCAAGTCTCTCCGCCGCAATACTGTGTGCGACCGCTACGCCCGGCGGGCCGTCGTCGGCCCGCGTGTTGACGTCCGTAGCGCGAAAGGATACTCCCCTACGATCGCCCCATCGTACCTGCGTTTCGGTTCCGATGTGGAAACGTGTCGCGCGTCAGAAACGCCGCGGAGCAAGCGCCGCGACGCGGGCAACGATTTCCGGCTCGGTCCAGTAGTCGCTGTGGCTACGGACTATCCCGTCGGCGCGCGGGTCCGGAAGCTCGCGGTTCGAGGCATGGGGAACAGGGAAGCCGACCGGGTCGGTGTCCCTCCAGAAATTGGTCCAGCTCCGGGTCTCGGCCGCGACCTCAGCCAGGAGCTGCGGCGTAAAGGTGGCTGGAAAGAACCGGGTGTACACCGAGCCCAGCGGCGACCCCGCCGTGACCAGGTACGGACGCACCGCGGCAGTGCGTGCCCGCGCAATGAGCCACGCGCAGAGCACCGACCCCTGGCTGTGGGCGACGAGTATCACCTCACCCCCGGAGTGGCGGGCAACGAGCTCGGAGATGCCGTCGACCACTGCGTCCCGATATGACGAACCGGCCAACGGATGGTCCCTTACGGGCCAAAAACCGGCGACGTCGGCAATCTTCCCGAGCACCTCCCGCAGGGTACGGAGCTGGCCGAGAAGCACCACCAGCACGACTACCGCACCCGCGATCTGCAAACCCAGAATAGCCAGAGCCAGCCACGGACCCCCAAGTCGGCCTTCGCCAAGGAGCACCGCCGCGGTCATAGCGGCCAACGCGAGCACGATCGCGAGCGGGAGTATCCGGGGCAGCAACCGCGGTGCCGCCGCAGAGAAGTCGTGCCACCAGCGCCCGCGGGCCGCCCTGCCGCCGGTGACGGGCGGCAGGCCCGGCCCCGCAGCCGGAGCCGAAACCAGCACGACTGCGGCTGCCACCAGCGCCGCCACCACGGCGATGAGCGCGAGAAAAGGAAAGAGATCGAGCCGGCTGTCGCCTGGGTCAGCAGGATTGTCGTACGGAAGGAGAATGCCCGAGTGCGGCTGCGGCCCGCGGACCCATCCGAACAGGCCTGTGACATAACCCAGCAGGTTATCCAGAACCATACGGACCAGAGCAGTGACCGCGTGCATGAGCGGTACGGCGACGGCAAGCAGGATGCCTGCGGCCGCGAGCGGCGCACTCAGGCGGTTTCCGCCATCAGAACCGACATTGCTGCGGATGGCCAGAAGAAGCGATGCAGCGAAAGCGATGCCAGTGCTCAATGCGATCCACAGTGCCATGGCGTCCAGCCGGGAAACACCATCGGGCATGGGTGTTGATGGCCACCCGCCGTGGATGAGCTGGGCAGGTGGGGCGAGGCTCAGGAGAATTCCCGCACCGATCACGACTGCTGCATGAGCCAGCGGCAGGACATGGGAGCGAAGCTGGCCTGACTGGGCTTTCACCACAGTCAGGAAGCGGTGCGCCAGCCACGCAGTGAGCAGGGCTCCCGCGATCAGCGGCACAGCCCGCAGGAGGGACGGCGGGAGGTTGAGATAGCGCAGGATTGTTTCACCCAGCACGATCAGCCAGGCAAGCTGCGACAGGGTCAGAACTACTGCGACTGCGGCCACGATTGCGCGCAGGAAGGCGGCGGGGGCGGCACCTGCTCCGACGGGCTCCATGCGCCCGGCCACGTTCGCGAGCGTGAACGGGAACGCGAGGTACCACAGGAAGCCTGTTGTCTGCCGGCGGGACCGGGACCAGTTGAGGATGCGCAATCGATGATCCGGCAGCGGCGGCGGCGTTGCGACCTGGACCCAGGCGTTCAACCGCTTCTCAACGGGCAGCCCGAGGCTGGTGTAGTACTCGTGGTCCCCGATGCCGTGGATCCGGATCTCGGTGAACGACCCGCTGCCGGTTCCTGCCTGCTCCACCATGGGTCAGGCGTGCCCGGCGGACTGCATCTGCCGCAGCTCCTTTTTCAGGTCGCTCACTTCGTCGCGCAGGCGTGCAGCGAGCTCGAACTGGAGTTCTTCGGCCGCAGCATGCATCTGCTCCGTCAGCTGGCTGATCAGGTCGGTAAGATCTTCAGCCGGCACGGCGGCAAGACCGTCCCGCCGAACAACCGATGCCTTGCCCTTACCCTTGCCCCGGGACGTCTTTGCCGTCTTTTCGAGGAGCGCACGTGTGTCTGCGTCTTCCTTGGCCAGTGTGTCGGTGATGTCCGCGATGCGCTTGCGCAGCGGTTGCGGATCCACGCCGTTCTTCTTGTTGAAGGCAATCTGGATGTCCCGGCGACGGTTGGTTTCCTCGATCGCCTTCGCCATGGAGTCGGTAATCCGGTCCGCGTACATATGGACTTGTCCCGAGACGTTTCGGGCTGCACGGCCGATCGTCTGGATCAGCGACGTCGAGCTGCGCAGGAAGCCCTCCTTGTCTGCGTCCAGGATGCTGACAAGGGAAACCTCCGGAAGGTCGAGGCCCTCCCTCAGCAGGTTGATTCCCACCAGTACGTCGAAGGTGCCCATCCGGAGTTCGCGAAGAAGCTCTACCCGGCGCAGGGTATCGACGTCGGAGTGGAGGTATTCGACTTTCACGCCGTGCTCAAGCAGGTACCCCGTGAGGTCTTCCGCCATGCGCTTGGTCAGCGTGGTGACGAGGACCCGCTCGTTCCGCTCGACGCGCGTCTGAATTTCTCCCAGCAAGTCATCGATCTGCCCCTTGCTTGGCTTGACAATGACCTCCGGATCCACCAGGCCCGTGGGCCGGATGATCTGCTGGACGTAGCCGTCGGACTTGCTGAGCTCGTACTTGCCCGGGGTAGCCGAGAGGTAGACCGTCTGACCGATACGTTCCAGGAACTCGTCCCATTTCAGCGGTCGGTTGTCCATGGCGGAGGGCAGACGGAAGCCGTGGTCCACGAGCGTGCGCTTGCGTGACATATCCCCCTCATACATGGCGCCGATCTGCGGGATGGTCACGTGTGATTCGTCAACCACGAGCAGGAAGTCGTCGGGGAAGTAATCGATGAGGCAATGCGGTGCGCTGCCCTTGATCCGCCCGTCGATATGCCTCGAATAATTCTCGATGCCGTTGCAGAACCCCATCTGCTGCATCATTTCGAGGTCATAGGTGGTGCGCATCCGCAGCCGCTGGGCTTCGACCAGCTTGTTCTGCGACTCGAGCTCTTCCAGGCGTACCCGCAGCTCATCCTCGATCCGGGTGATCGCGCGGCTCATGCGCTCCGGGCCTGCCACGTAGTGCGAGGCCGGGAACACGTACATCTCCGTTTCTTCGCGCACCACCTCGCCGGTGAGCGGATGCAGCGTGTAGATCCGCTCTACCTCGTCGCCGAAGAACTCGATGCGCAGCGCGAGTTCCTCATACATGGGGATGATCTCCACGGTGTCTCCCCGCACGCGGAACGTTCCGCGATGGAAGTCCATGTCATTGCGGACGTACTGCATTGCGACGAACTGGCGCAGCAGGTCATCCCGGTTCATCTCCTGGCCCTGCCGGAGGGTGACCATGGCGGCGACATATTCCTCAGGAGTTCCCAGACCGTAGATACAGGAAACCGTGGCAACCACAATGACGTCGCGCCGCGTCAGCAGGGCGTTGGTGGCCGAGTGCCGGAGCCGTTCGACTTCCTCATTGATGGAGGAGTCCTTCTCGATGAAAGTATCGGTCTGCGGTACGTAGGCTTCGGGCTGGTAGTAGTCGTAGTAGGAGACGAAGTACTCGACCGCGTTGTTGGGCAGCAGCTCCCGGAACTCGTTGGCGAGCTGCGCTGCGAGGGTCTTGTTCTGCACCATGACGAGGGTGGGCCGCTGCACCTGTTCGATGAGCCACGCCGTGGTGGCGCTCTTGCCCGTACCTGTGGCGCCAAGCAGCACCACATCCTTTTCACCGGCGTTGATGCGCTCGGAAAGTTCCTTTATGGCAGTGGGCTGATCGCCGGCCGGCTGATACTCGCTGATCACCTCGAAAGGGGCGACAACGCGGTTGATCTCCTGCGCAAGACTCATAGTCTTACGTTACCGCCCACCCCGGACAAACTCAGTCCGCAGAGGGGGCTCTTTGCTGGAGGCTGAACGTCGCTTACGGTGACACCGGAGGTCCCGGTGACCAGCCGGCGTCGTTCCTCCACGCGCGCAGCCGGGGCGCCGCGAAGGTGGTGAACCAATCCTCCTTGCAGGCGGCGTAGCCGGCGGTACCGGCGTCGTCCCGATGGATCCGGGCGCACCGGTCCTTTTCGGCCGCATACGCGGCCAGCATGTCCGGTTCGGCGCGCAGCCAGTCGCGGAATGCCAGGGCATACTCCCAGCCGGGCGAGCCCTTCACACGTAGGTGCAGGTTCACCGGCCGCCCTGGATCGGCGTTTCCGTGAAGGCGCTTCTGCCACTTCTCCTGCTCGGGCACTTCCTTGGTGGGAGTGTCATGCCACGTGCCCGGAAGGCGGGGGAAACCCGCCTCGGCCAGAGGGTCTGCGAGAGCGTCGGCATCATCAAGCGACGCGACCGTCATCTGCAGGTCCAGGATGTCCTTGGCCGGCAGCCCGGGAATCGATGTGGAGCCGATGTGGTCCACACGGAGTACGCGGGGATCAATCCGGGCCACCCGCCGGGACAGGAGAGCCGCCTGCCGGGGCCAGTCCCCGTCCTGCATCAGTACGGGGCCCCCACGGCGTTCAGCCCGCTGGCCTTTCTCGATGTTCCGGGCGAAGGGAACAATCCGTCCCGTCCACAGACCCTGCACCGCGCGGACCAGGCCCTCCTGTGATCCCGAGTTATCAAGCACGACGTCGGCCGCCGCGTTCCGCGTGGCTGAATCCGTCTGCGCGGCGATACGCTTCCGTGCCTCCTGCTCAGTCATCCCCCGGTTCGCCACCATTCGACGCACGCGGGTCTCCGCCGGTGCATCGACGACAATCACAAGATGGAAGCTGTCCTCCTGCCGGGTCTCCACGAGGAGCGGGATGTCATGCACGACGACGGCACCCGCTGACGCTGCGCGGGCCGCCGCCTCGGCTCCCGCAGCCTCCCGCCGGACCCGAGGGTGGATGATCGCGTTCAGGGTGGCACGACCGTCGGGATCGGCGAAGATCCTTGCGCCCAATGCCGGCCGGTCCAGGGAGCCGTCCTGCTGAAGCACCCCGTCCCCGAATGCGGCGACCACCTCGCGAAGACCTTCCGTGCCCGGCTCCACCACGGCCCGCGCAAGCTGATCGGCGTCGATGAGTACTGCTCCGAGTTCCTGCAGCACAGACGCCGCCGCTGACTTCCCCGCGGCGATCCCGCCCGTCAATCCGACTCTCAGCATGAGTGCAAGGCTACCCCCGGGTAACCACGGGGTGAGCCCCGCTCCTGACAACGGCGGAAACGGTTACCCTGGAGAGCACGTTCCTACGAGCGGCGATCGGAGATTTCGTCCTCCTCATAGACGTCCGGAATACCGTCATGATCCGCATCGACGGACTCCAGCGCTTCGACCTCGCGGTAATGGCGGTTCCGGGATACAAGGATTACCGCGGCCAACAGCGCAGCACCTACCGATGCCGTCAGAACGGCGACCTTCGCGTAGTCGGTCTCTATGCTGCCGGCCGCGAAGCTGAGTTCAGCGATAAGCAGCGAGACAGTGAACCCGATGCCTGCCAGCAGCGAGACTCCCACCAGGTCGATCCAGCGGAAAGACGGATCGAGGTGTCGGCGGGTTATCTTCGTCGTAAGCCAGGTGGCGCCCACAATTCCTATGGGCTTGCCGACTATGAGCCCCACGATGACACCCAGAGTGACGGGGGCGACAAGCGCTGTGGTGAACCCTTCCCAGCCGCCTACTGCGACACCCGCGGAGAAAAACGCGAACACGGGTACGGCGAAGCCTGCGGAGATAGGGCGGAAGCGGTGCTCGAATTCTTCGGCGAGCCCGGGCCCGGCCTCAGGGCCTCCGCTGGCCTTGCTGCGCATCACCGGGATTGCGAAACCAAGTAGAACTCCGGCAACGGTGGCGTGCACACCGGCCTCGTGCACCAGTATCCAGACCACTATCCCAAGGGGCAGCAAAATCACCCAGGCCGCCCAGGCATGCAGGCTGAAGAACCGGGACATGCGGTGGGCGAGGAAGGCGAAGACCGCCAAGGGAATCAATGCGAGGAGCAGCGGCGTGAACGCCACGTCATCGGTGTAAAAAACGGCGATGATCGTTATGGCCAGCAGGTCGTCCACTACCGCGAGAGTCAGCAGGAACAACCGCAGTGCCGGAGGCAGGTGGGAACCGATGATGGCCAGCACCGCCAGGGCGAACGCGATATCTGTGGCTGTGGGAATGGCCCAACCGCTCACCGTCTCCGGTATGGCCAGGTTGAATCCGGCGTAGATCAGCGCGGGAACAACAACCCCGCCGACTGCTGCGGCGACCGGGACGAGAGCTTTGCTGAACTGCCGGAGGTCACCGGCAACGAACTCACGCTTCAGTTCCAGCCCCACGAGGAAGAAGAAAATGGCCAGCAACCCGTCCGCCGCCCACGCGCCAAGACTGAGCCGCAGGTGCCAGGGCTCATAGCCGATCTCGTAGTCACGCAAAGCGAAGTAGGTGTCCGCGGCAGGAGAGTTCGCCCACACGATCGCGATCAGAGCTGCGACCACCAGCAGTATGCCGCCAACGGTTTCCTTGCGCAGGATCTCCCTCACGCGCAGGACTTCACGGTAGCTGCCGCGCCTCAGCGTGTCGCGGCTGTGATCCTCGGGGCGGACAGTGGGGTCATGGCTCGACATGGGCGACTCCTTGGGATTCGGGCTCAACAATGTGCGCGCCGACCAGACTTCCCGGCTCTCCAGATCGTCAGTCTACGGAGAAATCCCATTGAGGGCGAGTTTACGACCCGCCCACCCGAGGCATCCGACGGAAGACGGCGGCGCTGTCCGCTGCTGCGCGGGGAGGGCAAGCGCAAACCGAAGTCGGCGCAGTCAATGCCTAGACTGGGGTGGTGACTGAACGGCCGGCACGCCCCGAACCCCGCACTAGCGGGTTCAGCTTCGAGTCGCTGCGGCGGTGGCCCGACATTGAGGCAGAGAACCTTTTTGCCGCCGACGCAACGGACCGGCTCCTCCTGGATATCGCCGCCGACGGCCTGCGCCAGTCCGCCCCCGGTGAGGTCGCCGTGGTCGGTGACACCCACGGCGCTCTCACCCTCGGAGCGCTGCATGCGGGCGCCGAGCGGATACTCGTCCATCAGGACTCACTCACCGGTGAACGGGCTCTGCACGCGAACGCACGCACCTTCGGGTTCGACGGACAGTACACCTCCACTGCTCTCAGCAAGAATCTATTCGACGGCGTCCGGTTGGTGCTGCTGCAGCTTCCCCGTTCCCTCGAGGCGCTGGAGGAGATCGCCTGGTGTATCGCCGCAGGTGCCGACGCCGGCGTCACTGTCCTGGCGGGGGGAAGGATCAAGCACATGACTCCCGCCATGACTGCGGTCCTGGGCCGTTACTTCCACACCGTCACCGCCGGGCTGGCACGCCAGAAGTCCCGTGTGCTCACAGGCTCCCGCTCTGTCCCGGTGGGTCCGCCGCCATTTCCTACGGCAGCAGCGTACGACGTCGGGCTCCCCCATCCGCTCCAGCTGCGCGCCTACGGCGCGACTTTCGGAGGCGCGAAACTCGATCCCGGCACCCGGTTCCTCCTGCCCCACCTGAGCGACGTGCGCCCAGCAACCCGTGCCGTGGACCTCGGGTGCGGGAATGGGTCCATTGCCGCATATCTGGCGTTGATTCACCCGGGTCTCCCGGTGACCGCCACTGACACCTCGGCAGCGGCTGTGGCTGCCACCAGCGCTACAGTCGAGGCGAACCGCGTCGGCGGACAGGTCGTCGTCGTACGTGATGATGCCCTCTCGGGGCGGGCCGATGCCGGAGACGAGCTCGTAGTACTGAATCCGCCGTTCCACTCCGGTCATACCGTCCATGCGGGGATCGCGCTGAAGCTGTTCGCCGAGGCCGGGCGGGTTCTGGAACCGGGAGGCGAATTATGGACCGTATGGAACAGCCACCTGCAGTACCGTGGGGCCCTCGAACGCCTCGTGGGGCCCACCCGTCAGGTGGCTCGCGACCGGAAGTTCACCGTCACCGTGTCCACGCGCAGAGCCTGATTCCTCCACAACCCCACCCCGGCGGAGCGTCGAAAACCGCCGTTAACGCAGGAAACCCCCGCCCGGTGGACGGAGGCTTCCTGCATTGATGCGACCTAGTTGCCGGTCAGCTTCTCACGAAGTGCCGCAAGAGCCTCATCCGACGCGAGGGTACCGGACCCTGCTGCGTTGGACTCGGGGGCAGGCTCCGAGGAGTAGCTGGTGGTGCCGGAGTCAACAGGCTCGTTGGCTGCAGCGGCGTCGTCGGACGCGTGCTGTACAACCTGCTTCTTGTGAGCCTCCCAGCGGGACTGGGCCTCAGCGTACTGAGCTTCCCATGCCGCGCGCTGCGTCTCATAACCTTCAAGCCACTCGTTGGACTCGGGATCGAAGCCCTCGGGGTACTTGTAGTTGCCCTCTTCGTCGTACTCAGCGGCCATGCCGTAGAGAGCCGGATCGAATTCGGTGCTGTCGGCGTCGACGCCCTCGTTGGCCTGCTTGAGGGACAGCGAGATACGGCGGCGCTCGAGGTCGATGTCGATGACCTTGACGAACAGCTCGTCATTGACGGAGACAACCTGCTCAGCCAGTTCAACGTGGCGCACAGCGAGCTCGGAGATGTGGACGAGGCCCTCGATGCCGTCTTCGACACGCACGAACGCACCGAACGGAACCAGCTTGGTGACCTTACCGGGAACGACCTGGCCCAGCGCGTGAGTGCGGGCGAAGGTCTGCCACGGATCTTCCTGGGTTGCCTTCAACGACAGCGAAACGCGCTCGCGGTCCAGGTCAACTTCGAGTACCTCCACGGTGACTTCCTGACCAACCTCAACGACCTCGGACGGGTGGTCGATGTGCTTCCAGGAAAGCTCGGAAACGTGAACCAGACCGTCTACGCCGCCGAGATCGACGAAAGCACCGAAGTTGACGATGGACGAGACAACGCCCGGACGGACCTGACCCTTTTCCAGCTTGTTGAGGAAGGTGGAGCGCACCTCGGACTGGGTCTGCTCGAGCCACGCACGGCGGGAGAGCACAACGTTGTTGCGGTTCTTGTCCAGCTCGATGATTTTGGCTTCGATCTGCTGACCGATGTACGGAGCGAGATCGCGTACACGACGCATCTCGACGAGCGAAGCGGGAAGGAAGCCGCGCAGGCCGATGTCGAGGATAAGACCACCCTTGACGACCTCGATGACCGTACCGGTGACAACACCGTCTTCTTCCTTGACCTTCTCGATGTCGCCCCAGGCGCGCTCGTACTGTGCGCGCTTCTTGGAGAGGATCAGGCGGCCTTCTTTGTCTTCCTTCGTGAGGACAAGCGCTTCAACCTCGTCACCAACGGAGACCACGTCCCCCGGATCGACATCGTGCTTGATGGAAAGCTCGCGGGAAGGGATGACACCTTCGGTCTTGTAACCGATGTCGAGCAGAACTTCATCGCGGTCAACCTTGACTACCGTTCCTTCAACGAGGTCTCCGTCGTTGAAGTACTTGATGGTGGCGTCAATGGCTGCGAGGAAGTCCTCAGCGGTGCCGATGTCGTTGATAGCGACCTGCGGGGCACCTGGCTTCTCGGTGGTGGTGATGGTCATGTAGTTGGGGCTCCGTTGTGGATTATGAGTTGATCCGGACTCTTTCGGGACCACACGGAGAGACACACTTTATGTACCCACCGTGAGGAACCTGCCCGGATGCGGACAAATGGAAATATGGAAATAACGCTGTGCAGAACACATAGCAGGACCCACTGTGCGCGGGACATGCCCACCCAGTCTAGCGTTGTGCCGCAACGCGGGTCAAAGTGTACGAACTGTCCGCGCGGCGGATCGGGCAACGGCTCCCGTCAGCGAATCAGAAGTGCGTGATGCAGTAGGGCGCCCTGGCTACCGCAAAGAGCTTCGCGGCCTGCTCGGCTCCGCCCGGCGAACGCTCGGTCAGGGTACCTGCCGCCAGGATCTCCGCGTCCACGCCTCCGAGGTACAGCGAACCCAGGGCGGAGACGTCGAGGTTGATGTCGGTCTCTGCGCCGTCGTCGAGCTTCCGCACGGTGCCCACGCCGTTCGCGACGGTGAGTTGGAACGCCCCCTCGGCGTGGCCGAGCGCATCCCTGATCGACAGGGACAGTGCGCCGTCGTGCTCGTAATGGCGCTGGCCCAGAGCCGCCACCGGATCAAGAATTCGCAGCCACAGCGCGTCCTCGTCCGACTTCAGTTCCCGGCAGCGTCGGTCCGTCAGGGCCCACGGGAGCGGGTCATGAACCGGCGCCATGCCGAAGGTCACCCGGTCAATCAGGTCCAGTGAGCCGAGATAGCGCCATAGCTCAAGGTAGGCGGCATCCGACACGGCCACGAGGTCCTTCACCCGCATCGTGTACGGGGTCTTCTCCCACCCGGCGAACGAGTAGGAAACGAAAGCATCCGGGCGGCCGTCGTCGTCGTAATGGACAGCGGTGCGCAGCGCCTTGTCCGGTTGCGGACGATCGTCCCCCCACAGACCAGCTGACCGGCGGGCATAGGCGAACTGGCGGCCGATCGACCCCCTGGAACGGGCGTGGAAACCGGCAAAGACCCTTTGCGTGATCTCGACGGCATCCGCCCCTACGACCTCCATGCGCCCGTACGGTGGGGACGTGACGGCGAACCGTTCCCGGACATCCACCTCGATCGAAGTGGTGTGGGTTGCCGTTCCAAAACCGAAGCGGCCGTAGATGGTTGCCTCCGACGCCGTCAGGGCAGCGATGGCATGGCCGCGCTCGACCGCCCCCTGCAGGTCGGCGGTGATCATGCGGCGGAGCAATCCCCGCCGCCGGTGTGTAGGCCGGACCGTGACGGCTGTGACCAGGTGGGCATCGAGGAACCTGCCGCCACCCACGTTGAGCGAGTTGACCATGGTGCCGTACGTCGCGACGGGAATCCGCGGGTTCCAGGCATGGGGGCCGGGATTGTTGTCGTACGCGCCCCACAGGATGCGCCGGTCGGATGCATACGCCTCAGCGAGCTTCGGCAGGTCCTCGATCTCGAGCCGGCCTTCGTGGAAGCCGAAGCTCACGCCCTCGAACCATGCAGCGAGCGGACCCTCAGCGGAGGTGTCGGTGTCCGGACCTACTGAAAAAGTTTCGATGCGGATCGGAGGTGCTGACGTGTCAGGGGATGTTTGCGTGCTCACGAGACCCCAGCCTAACCCTCCCCACATTGACGGGCTATGCCCATGTACCCGGTGCTAGTGCGCCGCTTCGTGCCAGCTCGCACCGGTGCCCACCGAAACATCGAGCGGAACCGAGAGATCGGCGGCTCCGGCCATTTCAGCACGCACGAGCTGCTCCACCTCATCCTGCTCCCCGGGTGCAATTTCGAGGACCAGTTCGTCATGTACCTGCAGCAGCATCCTCGAGATCAGCCCACGGGACCGCAGCTGATCGTCAACGCCGAGCATTGCCTTCTTGATGATGTCGGCTGCTGACCCCTGTATGGGTGCATTGAGGGCTGCACGTTCCGCCATCTCCCGAAGCTGGCGGTTGTCGCTCGAGAGATCCGGCAGATAGCGCCGTCTCCCCTCGATGGTCGATGTAAAACCGTCCTTGCGCGCCTGTTCAACAATTCCGCGCAGATAATCCCGCACGGCGCCAAACCGGTCGAAGTAGTCACCCATCAACGTCCTGGCTTCATCCACGGAGATCGCCAGCTGCTTGGACAGCCCGAACGAGCTCAGGCCGTAAACCAGCCCGTAGGACATGGCCTTGACCTTGGAACGCATGGCGTTGCTGACCGCTTCGGGGGCCACGTTGAAGATGTGGGAGCCGACGAAACGGTGAAGATCCTCGCCCTCATTGAACGCCTCGATAAGACCCTCGTCACCGGAGAGGTGCGCCATGATGCGCATCTCGATCTGCGAGTAATCGGCCGTCATCAGGCAGTCATAGCCCTCTCCCACCACGAAGGCCTCCCTGATCCTGCGCCCCTCGTCGGAGCGGATCGGGATGTTCTGCAGGTTCGGGTTCATTGACGAGAGACGCCCCGTCGCCGCGATCGTCTGTACGTACGTGGTGTGGATGCGGCCGTCGTCGGCAACTGACTTGCGCAGGCCTTCCACGGTCTGACGGAGCTTCGAGGCGTCCCGGTGGGCCAGCAACTGCTCCAGGAACGGATGCCCAGTCTTCACGATCAGATCTGTGAGGGCATCCGCGTCGGTGGAGTAACCGGTCTTGATCTTCTTGGTCTTCGGGAGGGCGAGCTCGTCGAACAGCACAGCCTGCAGCTGTTTGGGTGAACCGAGGTTGATCTCCTTGCCGATGATCCTGAACGCCTCAGCGCTGGTGTTTGCCATCGTCGCGGAGAAGTCGTCGTAGAGGCGATCGAGACCATCGACGGCGACGCTGATTCCGGTCAGCTCCATGCGCGCCAGCACCTCGGAGAGGGGAAGCTCCAGTCCCGCGAGCAGCTGATTGGCGCCGCGCTCGACCAACTGGCCGGCGAAGTGGCGGCTGAGCTCGAGCGCCGCAAAGGCGGCGGCAACCGCAGGAGTTGCGACGTCTTCCTCCTCAAGTGCCAGAGCCTGCTGGCCGCCGGCGGCAGCCGCCGACGTCGGCAGCGTGAGCTTCAGGTGAACCTGGCTGAGGTCAGCAAGTTCATAGCTGCGCCGGTCAGGCTGGATGAGGTAGCCGGAGATTGCCGTGTCATCCACTTCTCCGGCCAGGGTGAAGCCCCGTGCGTGGAGCAGCTTGTAAGCTGCCTTGAAATCATGCACCACTTTGGGTGCGTCCAGATCCTGAAGCCACTGCCCGACGACGCGCTCAGCTCCAGCGTCAAGTTCCTCGAACGGTATGTAGACCGCCGCCGACGCCGTGACCAGAGCGACGCCGATGGCCTCCTCTCCCCCGCTCGTGGACCGCGTGACCACATGCACGGCCGCGGTGGACTGGTTGGTTCCATTGAACCAGCCGGTCAGCTCATCCGCGTCTGTGAGAGTGTGGTGGTCGGGTGGCGCCATTTCGTCCCGGGCGGTGTCCGGCTCTTCCTCACCGAACAGATCGAACAGGCGCTTCCTGAGCACGTTGAACTGGAGCGCGTCGAACAGGTCCTCCACTGCGTCGCGGTCGGGACGCTGTGCGGCCATAGCCTGCAGGTCGACGGGCAATTCCAGATCCGTCAGGAGGCGGTTGAGGCGTCGGTTGCGCTTGACGTTCTCAACGTTCTCCCGCAGGGCAATCCCCACCTTGCCGCCGATGGATTCCAGATTCTCCAGAATGCCGTCAAGGCCGCCATACTTCAGGATCCACTTCGCCGCGGTCTTGGGGCCGACGCCCGGAACACCCGCAAGGTTATCTGCGGTCTCGCCCACGAGCGCTGCCAGGTCGGAGTAGAGGTGCGGCGGAACGAAGTACTTCTCTTCCACCGCCTTGGCATCCATCTGGGGGATGTTGGTGACGCCCTGCTTCGGGTACAGCACCGTCACGCGGTCGTTGACGAGCTGGAAGACATCGCGGTCCCCGCTGACTACCTGGACGTCCCAACCCCGGTTGGCGGCATCCACCGCGAGGGTGGCGAGCACGTCGTCGGCCTCATAGCCCTCCATCGACAGGGTGGGAATGCGCATGGCTTCCAGCACCTTGATGATCAGGTCGATCTGGCCGTGGAACTCCTCGGGGGTGCGGGACCGCCCGCCCTTGTACTCGGAGTACTCCGCGTCCCTGAAGGTCGGCGTATCGAGGTCGAAGGCTACGGCTACGTGGGTCGGCTCCTGATCGCGCAGCAGGTTGATCAGCATGGCGGTAAACCCGTAAACCGCGTTGGTGTGCTGGCCGGTATCGGTGGAGAAGTTCTCAGCCGGCAGCGCGTAGAAAGCCCGAAACGCCATCGAGTGGCCATCGACGACCAAAAGACGCGAACGCTCCAGAGTGTGCGCAGGCGCAGGTGCTGCACCCGCGTTGACGTCGGTTTGAACGCTGCTTTGCACGTCGGTCTGCACATCCGAATCTACGGTTTGGTTTGTTTGGCTCACAGGTGCCAGCCTAGTTCCCATGGATGACAAATTCACTCCGGAGCACGGTTCCGACGGCGAGCACCCCTATCTTGCCGAGCTGACGGGAGCGGGTGTTCCGGAGCACATGCACGAATGGCTTCGTGGCCACGGCATTGGGCGGCTGGCCGCGAAGATGGGAATTGTTTTCCAGGAGATGAGCGCGGAGAGAATGGTCGGCACCATGCCAGTCGAGGGCAATCAGCAGGTGGCCGGGATCCTGCATGGCGGCGCCCACCTTGTGCTCGCGGAAACCCTCGGCTCGTTCGCTGCCGGCATCCACGCAGGCCCGAACCGGCAGGCAGTGGGTATAGAAATCAGCGCTACGCACCACCGGTCCGCATCGACAGGACTGGTGACGGGAACCGCCGTCGCAATTCATCTGGGCCGCACGCTTGTCACCCACGAAGTGGTCATGACTGATGAAGAGGGCAAGCGGCTCTCCACTGCCCGCATCACCAATTTGATTCGGGATGCGCGCTAAGCGAGGAGCCGAGATTACGCGCGGCTGCGAGCAGCGGCTCCCAGCTGACCCGTGCTGAGTCATGAACCATGGACGGTGCCCGAAGTGGGACTCGAACCCACACACCTTTCGATACTGCATTTTGAGTGCAGCGCGTCTGCCAATTCCGCCATTCGGGCCGAACAGTGCACCCGACGTGAGTTCCGTGACTCATGGACCCCCGAGTGCGCGAATCTACTCTACATGCCGATAGGCTGTTCCATGAACCGGTGCAGGGCAACTCCCGAGCAGAGCTCCCCGCCGGGATAGCGCAGAATCAATAAACGCATACCAAGGAGCCTCAGTGTCCCAGAACCGCGACTCAGCTAACTCGAGCCCGGCACGGCGCGTCATCGTCGCTGAGGATGAAACCCTCATTCGCCTCGACATTGTGGAGATCCTGCGTGGCGAAGGATACGACGTCGTCGCCGAAGCCGACAACGGCGAAAAAGCAGTTGAGCTGGCAAAGGAGCACAAGCCGGACCTCGTACTCATGGACGTGAAGATGCCCGTCATGGACGGGATCACCGCAGCCGAGCAGATCGTGAAAGCGCGTATCGCGCCCGTCGTGCTGCTGACCGCCTTCAGCCAGAAGGAACTTGTGGAGCGCGCTCGCGACGCCGGCGCGATGGCGTACGTGGTCAAGCCCTTCACCCCCGCCGATCTGGTGCCCGCGATCGAGATCGCCCTCTCCCGCCACGAGGAGATCAAGATCCTGGAGAACGAGGTAACGGACCTCCAGGAGCAGTTCGCCACCCGCAAGCTCGTTGAGCGCGCGAAGAGCCTGCTCACCACCAAGATGGGACTCACGGAGCCCGAGGCATTCCGCTGGATCCAGAAGACGTCCATGGACCGCCGCCTCAGCATGCGCGAGGTCGCAGAGACCATCATCAACCAGGTCAACTGACGCCCGTCAGCTGGTTCTACAGCTGAACATATGTGAAAAGGGACCCCGCCTCGGCGGGGTCCCTTTTCACTATGACGTTTTTGCGTCTACTTGAGCTTGTTTTTGACCGGCCAGGGGCCGACCTTCTCCTTGCTCGGCGTGTAGTTATCGGGGAGCTGGCCCGCGTCGGCGATGTCGCCCACCTTATGAACCTTGATGGAGTTCGTTGAGCCGGCCTGGCCTGGAGGGGACCCGGCAGCGATAACCACCAGATCGTTCAGGTCCACAAGCTTCTGCTCGAACAGCACGCGGTCAACCTGCGCAGTCATCTGGTCAGTATGCTCGGCGTACTCCACGAGCATCGGCTGAACACCCCAGATCAGGGACATCTGGTTGAGCGTGGACTGCGCGGGGGTGAAGGCAAAGACCGGCTTCGTCGGGCGCAGGCGGGACAGACGGCGTGCGGAGTCGCCCGACTGCGTGAAGGTACAGATGTACTTCGCATCCAGCTGATCGGCGATTTCCACGGCCGCACGGGTGATTGCGCCACCGCGGGTCTTGGGCTTGCTGCCCAGCGGCGGAACACGGTCAAGACCGTGTTTTTCGGTGGATTCGATGATGTCGGCCATGGTGCGGACGGTATCGATCGGGTACTTGCCTACGCTGGTCTCGCCGGACAGCATGACGGCGTCCGCGCCGTCGAGCACGGCGTTGGCGCAGTCGGAAGCCTCGGCGCGGGTGGGACGGGGATTGTCGATCATGGATTCGAGGACCTGGGTGGCCACGATGACCGGCTTGGCCCAGCGCCGGGCGAGCTCGATGGCGCGCTTCTGCACGATGGGGACGTCCTGGAGAGGCAGTTCAACACCGAGATCGCCTCGGGCCACCATGATGGCGTCGAAGGCATCAATGATTTCTTCGATCGCGTCCACGGCCTGCGGCTTCTCGATCTTGGCGATGACCGGAACACGCCGGCCCTCCTCGTCCATGATCTCGTGCACGCGGTCGACGTCGCCGGCATTCCGGACGAAGGACAGCGCCACCATGTCGACGCCGCGCTGGATTGCCCAGCGAAGGTCTTCCTCATCCTTGTCGCTGAGTGCGGGGACGTTGACGGCCACGCCGGGCAGGTTGATGCCCTTGTTGTTGGAGACCGCGCCGCCAACGGTGACCTCCGCGGTGACCTTGACGTCATCAACAGCGACCGCGCGCATCGCGACCTTGCCGTCGTCGATCAGGAGGGTGTCGCCGACGTTGACGTCCTGCGGCAGTCCCTTGTGAGTGGTCGAGCAGATTTCCGCGGTGCCCTCGACGTCCTCGGTGGTGATGGTGAAGGTGTCACCGGGAAACAGGACGTGCGGTCCATCGACGAAGCGGCCAAGACGGATCTTGGGTCCCTGGAGGTCAGCGAAGATGCCTACTGGACGGCCAAGTTCTTCGGCCGCCTTCCGGACAAACTCGTAGGTCTGGTTATGCACGGAGTGGTCTCCGTGACTCATGTTCATTCGAGCTACGTCCACCCCGGCCTCTAGAACTGCGAGGGTGTTCTCATAGCTCGCGATTGCCGGGCCGAAAGTGGCCACTATCTTTGCGCGTCTCATAAAACCTTGCCTGTCGTATCGTGTTCGTGGATTGCTGTTCGCTCCGGCGCCCGCAGGAATTACAGGACGTTGAGAGCGCGGTCTGTCGGTGCCACTGGCGCAGGCAGCTTGGTCTGACCCATCAGCCACTGATCAACCGCGGCAGCACACGCCCGCCCTTCGGCGATTGCCCACACAATGAGCGATTGTCCGCGTCCTGCGTCGCCTGCTACGAAGATGCCGGGCGTATTGGTCATGTAATATCCGTCACGCTCAACGTTACCGCGGCCGTCAAAAGCAGCGTCGAGCTGCTCGGGAATTCCCGCGGGTTCGGGGCCGGTGAAGCCAAGCGCCAGGAACACCAGATCCGCCGGGATATCCCGTTCGGTCCCGGCCTTGGGGAGCCGCTTTCCATTGATGAACTCGGTTTCAGCGACCCGGACCGCCTTCAGCTTGCCGTCCTCGCCAACGAATTCAACGGTGGACGCCAGATAAGTGCGTTCGCCGCCTTCCTCGTGTGCGCTGGCGACCTCGAAGAGCGTGGGAAAAGTCGGCCACGGCTGGTTGGGCATACGCTCACTCGGCGGCTGCTGGCCGATTGCGAGGGTGGTGACGGATGCAGCCTTGTGACGGTGTGCGGTACCGATGCAGTCGGCGCCTGTGTCACCGCCGCCCAGGATGACAACGTGCTTGCCTTCAGCGTGGATCTGGTCTTCGACTTCCTCGCCGGCGACAACACGGTTGGCGTCCACGAGGTACTCCATGGCGAAGTGCACGCCATCGAGGTCGCGGCCGGGGATCGGCAGGTCGCGCGGGACTGTGGCGCCGGTGGCGATTACTACGGCGTCGTACCGGCGGCGCAGCTGGTCCCAGCTGATGTCACGGCCCACCTCGACGCCTGCCCGGAAGCGGGTCCCCTCAGCCTTCATCTGGTCAAGGCGGCGATCAAGCTGGATCTTTTCCATCTTGAAGTCCGGAATTCCGTAGCGCAGGAGGCCACCGATGCGGTCGTCACGCTCGTACACGGCCACGGTATGACCGGCCCGGGTAAGCTGCTGGGCTGCGGCAAGGCCTGCGGGACCGGAACCGACGACGGCGATGGTCTTACCTGTGAGCCGCTCCGGAGGATGCGGGTGGACCCAGTCATTGTCGAACGCCTCGTCAATGATCGAGACCTCGACCTGCTTGATCGTGACCGGAGGCTGGTTTATTCCGAGCACGCAGGATGCCTCGCACGGAGCGGGGCACAGCCTGCCCGTGAACTCGGGGAAGTTGTTCGTGGCGTGCAGCCGGTCGATCGCCTCGCGGCCCTTGTCACGCCACGTCAGGTCATTCCACTCCGGAATGAGGTTGCCGAGCGGGCATCCCTGG
The DNA here is from genome assembly GCF_058269305.1 of Arthrobacter sp. TJ-170. Classification (NCBI taxonomy): domain Bacteria; kingdom Bacillati; phylum Actinomycetota; class Actinomycetes; order Micrococcales; family Micrococcaceae; genus Arthrobacter; species Arthrobacter sp. TJ-170. The sequence goes on from NZ_JBZCNL010000005.1 coordinate 290,571, forward strand.
TGGCAGAACGGAATACCGCAATCCATGCAGCGGCCCGCCTGGCTCTTGAGGACGCCCTTTTCCTGGGCTTCGTACACTTCTTTCCAGTCCATGATCCGGACCGGGACAGGCCTGCGCGGCTGCGTCTGCCGCTCGCGCACCTTCATAAATCCGCGTGGGTCAGCCACCGGTAACCTCCAAAATCCTGTTCCAGACCTCTTCGCCGTCGGGATCGAGTCCCTCTTCAATGGCAGCGGCCCGTGCATCGAGAACGCGTGCGAAGTCACGCGGCAGCACCTTGGTCAGGCGCGGGACAGTTGCCTCGAAATCCTCGAGTAGTTTGGCAGCGAGCGTCGACTCGGTTTCTTCCTGGTGCCGCAGGAGCAGCTGCCGGACAATCTCGATGTCTTCCGCGTCGAGTTTCTCCAGTTTCAGTTCGCCGCTGTTCAGCGCCTGGACATTCACCCGGGTTTCATCGAGGTCAAGGACGTAGGCCGTGCCTCCCGACATGCCGGCGCCGAAGTTCCGGCCGGTTCGGCCGAGGATGAGAGTCTGGCCACCGGTCATGTACTCACACCCGTGGTCACCGATGCCTTCTACGACTGCAGTGGCACCGGAGTTGCGTACCAGGAACCGCTCCCCCACCTGACCGCGAAGGAAGATCTCGCCGCTGGTTGCGCCGTAACCGATGACGTTGCCGGCAATCACGTTGCGGTCGGCGGCGAAGACGTTGGCCCTGTCCGGACGCACGATGATTCGCCCGCCCGAAAGCCCCTTGCCCACGTAGTCGTTGGAGTCTCCCAGCAGCCGCAGCGTGATACCCGCCGGAAGGAAGGCGCCGAGCGACTGCCCCGCGTGGCCGGTCAGGGTGACGTCGATGGTGTCCGTCGCCAACGTATCCGTGCCGAACCGGCGCGTGACCTCGTAACCGAGCATGGTGCCGACTGACCGGTCGGTGTTGACGACGTCGAGCGTGATTCTCACAGGAGCGCGGTGGTTCAGCGCGTCGCTGCTCATGTCGATCAGCTTGTTGTCGAAGTGCTGGTCCAGCTCGTGGTTCTGCGGGAGCATGTTCCGCAGGGGAGCGTCCTCGCCGAACTCGTTGCCCCGCAGGATGGGGTCCAGGTCCAGCCCGTCCGCCTTCCAGTGTTGGACGGCGCGCTGCACATCGAGAACCTCGCTGCGGCCGATGGCCTCATCGAGTGAGCGGAACCCGAGCTCCGCAAGCAGTTCCCTGACCTCCTCGGCGATGAACTCAAAGAAGTTCACCACGAACTCAGGCTTGCCGGTGAAGCGGCTCCGCAGTTCGGGGTTCTGTGTCGCGACGCCGACAGGACAGGTGTCGAGGTGGCAGACGCGCATCATAATGCAGCCGGAGACCACCAGCGGAGCGGTAGCGAACCCGAACTCCTCGCCGCCGAGCAGTGCGGCGATCAGCACGTCACGTCCGGTCTTCAGCTGACCGTCCACCTGGACAACCACGCGGTCGCGAAGTCCGTTGAGCATCAGCGTCTGCTGTGTTTCAGCGACGCCGAGTTCCCACGGAACACCCGCGTGCTTGAGGGAATTGAGCGGGCTGGCGCCCGTTCCGCCGTCATGCCCTGAAATAAGTACGACGTCGGCTTTGGCCTTTGTGACGCCAGCCGCCACGGTGCCGATCCCGACCTCCGAAACGAGCTTCACGTGCACACGTGCCGAGGTATTCGCGCGCTTCAGGTCATAGATGAGCTGCGCCAGGTCCTCGATCGAGTAGATGTCGTGGTGCGGCGGCGGAGAGATGAGCGCGACTCCCGGAGTGGAGTGCCGTGTCCGGGCCACCCAGGGGTAGACCTTCTGGCTCATCAGCTGGCCGCCCTCGCCGGGCTTGGCTCCCTGCGCCATCTTGATCTGGATGTCGTCAGCGTTGGTCAGGTACAGACTGGTGACACCGAAACGTCCCGACGCAACCTGCTTGATCGCGGAGCGGCGCTCAGGATCGAGCAGCCGGTCCACGTCCTCGCCGCCTTCACCGGTGTTCGACTTGGCGCCGATACGATTCATCGCGATCGCAAGGGTTTCGTGGGCTTCCTGCGAGATGGATCCGTAGCTCATGGCGCCGGTGGAGAAGCGCTTGACGATGCTGGAGACCGGCTCGACCTCCTCGAGCGGTACCGGAGGGCGCAACCCTGCCTTGAAGCCGAGCAGACCGCGCAGGGTCATCAGCTCGCGGGACTGGTCGTCGACTCCCCTGGTATAGGACTTGAAGATGTCGTAGCGCCGTTCCCGCGTGGCGTGCTGCAGCCTGAACACCGTTTCAGGGTTGAACAGGTGCGGCGGACCTTCACGGCGCCACTGGTACTCGCCGCCGTTGTCCAGGCTGCGGTACGGGTCTTCGATGCCGTCCTGCGGGTAGGCGAACTCGTGCCGGGCCGCTGCCTCAGCGGCAACCACGTCGAGTCCGACGCCGCCGAGCTGGGTCTGCGTGCCGTGGAAGTATTCGTCCACGAGGTCCTGGGCAAGGCCGAGGGCCTCGAAAGTCTGCGCACCGCAGTAGGAGCTGACGGTGGAGATACCCATCTTCGACATGATCTTCAGGACGCCCTTGCCGAGGCCCTTGATCAGGTTGGCGACTGCCTGCTCGGCGGTAACGCCGGTGATGTCTCCGTTGCGCACCAGTTCCTCGCAGCTTTCCATCGCGAGGTAAGGGTTGATGGCGGAGGCACCGTACCCGATGAGCACAGCGACGTGGTGGACTTCGCGGACGTCGCCCGCTTCGACCACCAGGGAGGTCTTGGTCCGGGTGGCGCTCTTGAGCAGGTGGTGATGGACGGCGCTGGTCAGCAGCAGAGAAGGAATCGGGGCCCACTGGGCGTTCGAATCGCGATCTGAGAGGACCACATACTGGATGCCGCGGTTGATTGCGCTCGACACCTGCTCGCAGATCTCCGCCAGCCGTGCACGCAGGGACGCCTCCCCGCCGTCGACCCGGTACAGGCCGCGTACTCGGACTGTGAGGCGGTCGCCGTCGTCGGACTCAAGATTGGCGATTTTCGCCAGCTCATCATTGTTGATGACCGGGAAGTCCAGCGCGATCTGCTTGGAACGCACTCGGCTCGAGGACAAAAGGTTGCCATCGGGACCGATGGTGACGCCCATGGACGTGACCAGTTCTTCCCGGATCGCGTCCAACGGCGGGTTCGTGACCTGGGCAAAGGACTGCACGAAGTAGTCGAACAACAGTCGCGGGCGCTTGGACAGCACGGCAATGGGAGTATCGGAACCCATGGCTCCAAGCGGCTCTGCCCCGGCCCTCGCCATGGGGCCCAGCAGGATACGCAGTTCCTCCTGGGTGTAACCAAAGGTCCGCTGCCGGCGGTTGATGGACGCCTTCGTGTGCACGACGTGCTCGCGCTCAGGAAGGTCCTTCAGATCGAGCAGGTTTTCCTTGACCCATTCGCCCCAGGGGTTGGCGGCGGCAATCTCAGCCTTGACCTCCTGGTCTTCGATGATCCGGCCGTCCTCGGTATCAACGAGGAACATCTTGCCGGGCGAGACGCGTCCCTTGCGCACGATCTTGGAAGGTTCGACGTCGATGACGCCAACCTCCGAGGCCAGGACTACAAGTCCATCCTCCATGACCCAGTAGCGGGCGGGGCGGAGCCCGTTGCGGTCCAGGACCGCTCCGACGAGTCGTCCGTCCGTGAAGGACACAGCTGCCGGTCCGTCCCACGGCTCCATCAGCATGGAGTGGTATTGGTAGAAGGCGCGCCGCGCGGGGTCCATCGAGGTGTGGTTTTCCCACGCCTCCGGGATCATCATCATGATCGCGTGGGTGATGGGGCGACCCGCGAGCATCAGGAGTTCCGCCACCTCGTCGAACGACGCGGAGTCAGAAGCTCCAGGGGTACAGATCGGGTACAGCTCCTCGGGCGAATCACCCAGCAACGGGTGCGCGAGCTGCGACTGGCGTGCGCGCATCCAGTTCCGGTTGCCCTTCACAGTGTTGATTTCGCCGTTGTGCGCAATGCTGCGGAACGGCTGGGCCAACGGCCATGAGGGGAAGGTGTTCGTCGAGAAACGCGAGTGAACAATCCCGAGCTTGGTCTTGAACCGGGGATCTGACAGGTCCGGGTAGAACGGCTCGAGCTGAGCGGTGGTGAGCATCCCCTTGTAGACCATCGTCCTGGACGACAGCGAGGGGAAGTACACCCCGTACTTGTTCTGGGCGCGCTTGCGCAGGCGGAAAGCCTTGGCGTCGAGGTCCTCGACCTTGCCGCCGACAGGAGCGATGAAGAGCTGAACGAAATGCGGCATGCACGCCCGGGCCATGGACCCGACGAGGTCAGCTGCCACCGGGACCTCGCGCCAGCCCAGGACTGTGAGGCCCTCGGACTCGGCGAGGCTCTCGATGCCGGCACGGGCGGTTGACTCCTCACCCGCCTCAGCCGGAAGAAACGCGGTTCCCACGGCATAACTGCCGGGCGCCGGAAGCTCGAAGTCAACGACGGCCCGGAAGAACTCGTCGGGTACCTGGGTGAGGAGGCCCGCGCCGTCGCCCGTGCCCTCGTCGGCGCCGACGGCACCGCGGTGTTCGAGGTTGCGCAGCGCAGTGAGGGCGGCATCGACAATGTCGTGGCCGGGTTCACCGCGAAGCGTGGCGATGACGGCCAGGCCGCAGGCGTCTTTCTCGTTTTCCGGGTTGTAAAGCCCGGATGCCTTCGGGTAGGAAGCGAACCGTGAGAACGGCGATTCCGCGTGGATACTGTCCGGCAGAGTACCGGTGATGGGTGCAGTCATAGATAGAGTCCTTCCCCCATGATGGAGCGTCGGGAGGGGACGGCTTCGGCCCCGAGGCGCGCTTGCCCTTCCGGGAGGCGCGTCATTTTCTTAGTGCACATTGTAGGGCCGACACACCTCACGCCAGCATGGCTTGCGGGCGCGGATTGATGGCGATGGGCCTGATCAATTCCCGATACGGCGCAAAGCCGGTGAGCTAGCTGATGTACCGAGCGGAGCCACGACGCTGTGACATCGTCCTTGGGAAGGGGCGGTGGCCCCGCTGGACGCTACTTGCGGGAGTCTGATTCCCTGGATTCCTCGGGGTTTGGTTCCGCGGAGGCGGCCGTACCTGAGGCGTCTTTTATTTCTGGAAGATTACCACGGTCCGGACCTGTCTCAGCTGATGTGTCCGAACTATGGACCTCTGTGCCCGATCCGTTATCTGTGACAGGGACGGCTGCGACGGTGTCATCGGCGGCGGCAGGAGCACGTCCGGGCAGGTACACGGAGTGCTCCGTGACGCCCTGTTGCTTCACCGTGAGGTAGATGAAGATTGCGAGGGAAACGAGGAGTACAAGCACACTCGTCCAGACGTTCAGCCGCTGTGTCACGCCCAGCAGGGTAATCATTTCGGCATCATCGATTCGCAGCGCCTCGATCCAGACACGACCGGCGGTGTAGTAGGCGGCGTACAGCCAGAACATACGGCCGCCGCGCAGAGTGAACCTGCGGTCCAGGAGGAGCAGAAGCGCAACACCCGCGAGATTCCACAGCGACTCGTAGAGGAAGGTGGGATGGAACAGCGTTCCCGGAGCAGCGTCCGCAGGGAAGTTGGGGTTGTCAGCATCGATCTCCAGACCCCAGGGCAGGTTGGTGGGCGCGCCGAACAGCTCCTGGTTGAACCAGTTTCCCCAGCGGCCGATAGCCTGCGCCAGCAAGACTCCCGGAGCGGCAGCATCGGCGAAGGCGGACAGGCGGACACCCGCACGACGGCATCCGATCCAGGCTCCGACCGCGCCCAGGGCCACGGCCCCCCAGATGCCCAGACCGCCTTCCCAGATCCTGGGTATGCGGGACAGATCTCCGTCAGGACCGAAGTAGGCGTCCGGCGAGGAGAAGACATGGTAAAGACGGCCGCCGACGAGACCGAAGGGGACAGCCCAGATGGCTACATCCCAGACGACGTCGGGGTTGCCGCCGTAACGCTTCCAACGGGCGGAGGTGAGTAGCAGTGCGACGATAATGCCGGCCAGGATGCACAGCGCGTAAGCGTGTATGGTGGCCGGTCCGATGGAGAAGCTTGCCCATTCCGCGGGCGGACTGGGGATGCTGGCGGGGATCATGCTCAACCCTTCGGGGTTCCGGTGCTCAGGTCCTTGGCCAGGGCCGCCACAGCGGGGACGCCGCCGTCCCGAAGTGCGGCCACCAGCGCAGTGCCGACGATCGCCCCGTCCGCGTAGGCACCGATTTCGCGCACCTGCTCCGCGGTGGAGACGCCAAGCCCGACGCATGCCCGCTCGGCGCCGGCGCGGTGCGCGGCAGCCACGACCTCGCGTGCCGCTGAACTGACGGAGGACCGTGCGCCCGTGATGCCCATAATGGACACCGCATAGACGAACCCGCGGGTTGCGTCGACGGTGGACTGCATGCGTTCCGGGGAGCTCGAGGGCGCAACCAGGAAGACGCGGTCAAGACCGAACTCGTCCGACGCAGTTATCCATTCGTCTGCCTCGTCCGGAATGAGGTCCGGCGTGATGAGGCCGGCGCCGCCGGCTTCGGCGAGGCGGCGCGCGAATTCGCGGACGCCCATCCGCATGACGGGGTTCCAGTAGGTCATCACAAGCACGGCCGCGTCGGTGCGGCTGGTGATTCCCGCGACGACGTCGAAGATCTGCCGCACGGCGAAACCGTTCTGGAGCGCCTCGACCGTTGCCTGCTGGATAACCACTCCGTCCATGACCGGATCAGAGTACGGAATACCGATCTCGATCAGGTCCACCCCGTTTTCAGCAAGCGCAACAGCAGCATCGATCGTGGTCTGGACGTCGGGGAAGCCCGCAGGCAGGTAGGCGACCAGAGCGGTGCGTCCGTCGGCGCGGGCGCGCTCGATCGCTGCGGCCGACTTGCTTACGGTTCCGGTACTCACAGCTGCTCCCCTTCGGCGCCGATCTCGGCCTCTGCGCTGTCTTCAGGCAGCAGGTCAAACCACTCCGCCGCCGTAGCGACGTCCTTGTCACCACGGCCGGACAAGTTGACGAGGACGATTTTCTCGCGAGGATCCCCAGGCTCTGCTGCAAGGCGCTGCCCGACCTTCAGCGCTCCTGCCAATGCATGCGCGGACTCGATGGCAGGAATGATGCCCTCTGTCCGGCATAGCAGCCGGAACGCTTCCATGGCTTCGGCGTCAGTGATCGGCTCGTAATTCGCCCGGCCGATATCGGCCAGGAAGGCATGTTCGGGCCCCACGCCGGGGTAGTCCAGACCGGCCGAGATGGAGTGTGACTCAATGGTCTGTCCATCATCGTTCTGCATCAGGTATGAGCGTGCGCCGTGGAGCACTCCGGGCCGGCCGAGCGTGATCGTTGCGGCGTGCCGGCCGGTCTCGACCCCGTCGCCGCCCGCTTCGAATCCGTACAGTGCAACTTCACGGTCGTCCAGGAAGCCGTGGAAGATTCCGATGGCGTTGGACCCGCCCCCGATGCAGGCGCAGACCGCGTCCGGGAGGCGGCCGGCGGTGCTGAGCATCTGCTCCCGCGCCTCTTCGCCGATGACCTCGTGGAAGTAACGGACCATCGCGGGGAAGGGGTGCGCGCCGGCAGCCGTGCCGAGCAGATAGTGAGTGGTGTCCACGTTGGCAACCCAGTCACGCAGCGCGTCATTGATGGCGTCCTTGAGCGTCTGCGATCCGTTGGTGACGGGGATAACCTCCGCACCAAGCAGTTGCATGCGAGCGACGTTCAGGGCCTGGCGCCTGCAGTCCTCGGCCCCCATGTAAACAACGCACTCGAGTCCAAGCAGGGCGGCAGCGGTGGCACTTGCAACGCCATGCTGGCCGGCACCGGTCTCGGCAATGACGCGGGTCTTTCCCATCCGCTTGGCGAGCAGTGCCTGACCCAGCACGTTGTTGATCTTGTGCGACCCGGTGTGGTTCAGGTCCTCGCGCTTGAGGAAAACCCGGACGCCGCCGGCGTGCTCGGAGAAACGGTGCGCTTCAGTCAGCAGGGACGGACGGCCGGAGTAGGACCGGTTGAGCTCGGCGACCTGCGCCAGGAACTCCGGGTCCGACTTGGCCTTGTCGAAAGTGTCCTCCAGCTCATCCAACGCAGCGATCAGGGACTCGGGCATCCATCGCCCGCCGTAGGCGCCGAAGTACGGACCCTGCGCGTGGCGCAGCGATTCACCGCCGAGAAATGCCTCCGCTGGGTTGTCAGTTGCAGACTGCGGCTGTGGAATGTCGGTCATGAACCTGCTGTCCTTCGTGATGGTGTGCTGCTGTCCGTGTCGACGGCGACAGCTTCAGTGGTGCAGTGCGCTGCCCGCGCGGGCGAACTCGCGGACAGTCTCCTCGGGATTCGAGTGACGGACGAGCGCCTCGCCGACGAGGACCGCTTTCGCTCCCTCGGCAACATAGAGTTCGACGTCGGCGGTGTCCCGGACGCCTGACTCAGCGACCACGACGGCGTTGGCCGGGATGAGCCCTGCCAGTGCCGGGAAGACCGACCGGTCGATGTCCAGTGTCTTGAGGTTGCGCACGTTGACGCCGATGATCCGGGCGCCGACGGCAATTGCGCGCTGCACTTCCTCGGCCGTGTGCGTTTCGACGAGGGCATGCATGCCGAGCCGTTCGGTGAGCTCGAGGAAAGACGCCAAGGTGGCGTCGTCGAGCGCGGCGACGATGAGGAGAATCAGGTCCGCGCCGTGGGCACGCGCTTCCCAGATCTGGTACTCATCAATCGTAAAATCCTTGCGCAGGAGCGGAAGATCCACGGCTGCGCGGACGGCGTCGAGGTCGGCCAGCGATCCGCCAAAACGGCGCTCTTCGGTGAGGACACTGATCACCGCAGCTCCGCCGCGCTCGTAAGCGGCGGCGAGTTCAGCGGGGTCCTGGATGTCCGAAAGTTCACCCTTGGACGGGCTCTTCCGCTTGACCTCCGCGATGACGCGCACGCCGCTGCCCTGCGCGCTGAGGGCAGCATAGGCGTTCCGCGGCGCAGGCGCCTGCTCTGCCATAGCGCGTACTTCTCCCAGGGGGAGGTGCTGCCTGCGTCCATCGAGATCCTCCCGGACCCCGACAATGATCTCGTCGAGAACGCTCACTTAGTGCCCGGAATTCTTGAGCCGGTGGCCACCTACGCCGAATCCAAGCATCTTCAGGATGATTCCAAGGGCCAGGCCGATCACCATGATGAGGATCCCGATCCAGAACAGGATGGTGCCGGCGTCCATGTTGCCCTCGGTACTGGCGAAGATGAACGCGAATGAGGACAGTGCCGCGCCGGCGAGCATCACGAAGACGCACGTCCACGCTGCCGGGCTGTTGCCGTGTCCGATAGTTTCATCGCGGGCCGCTGAATGCTCAGCCATAGGGGTTTCATTGGAACGGGTTTCAGGCGCGGTACTAGCCATGGCGTATCTCCTTGTGCTGTGGTCTGTGTCCATTCTGCCATTGATTCGGCAGGGCGTTGATTCGGCCGGACACTCAACCGGTTGGGTCCTCTCCCCGGCTTAGCCTGTCCCAACTGTCGATCTCATCAGCGTTCGTATCGGCCTTTCCTGGCCGGTTGCGCACGCCCGACTGTTCGACCCGGCTTTCATAGCGGCGCGCCGAGCGCCAACCCTTGCCTGCGATGAGCAGCCATACCGCGCAAAACACCAGCAACAGGCCCCCTACGGTTGCAAGCCACGGCATGGCGGTGGCCGTAACGGACACGCCGTCCTGGCTGGTGACACCGAGTGCTTCTCCGATGGCGGGCGCGGCAGAGACCGCCGGGTCCGTAACGACCGCCAGGCTGCTGAAGATGATGCCTGCGCCGGCCACCGTCAGTATGACCGCGATGATCCAGCGGGCGGTTCGTCCGGCGATGGACGCGGCCAGCGCAGCCACCAGGCCCACCAGTGCGAACGCGGTCACTGCCGTCGCAGCGTCCGATCCTGCGACCTGAATGGATGGAGTCTGGACGTCGGTTTGCGGCAGGGTGACCGAAAGCCATGTCTGGGTGGTACTGCCAAAGGCCACCAGCGCCGCGAGGACCGTCGCGAGGACGACGACGCCCTTGCTTCGCAGGGCGGGGGTACGGGACTGAGCCGATGGGCCCGGCTCCGGGGCGGAGCTCACGGCGTGCCTTCGCCGGTATCAGTTACCGGGCGCAGGCTCGCAGCCATCAGCGCCGCGCGCAGCGGAGCCGCGGCCTTGTTGACCGTCTCCAGCGCCTCAGCCTCAAGTTCCGAATCAGCGACGATTCCCCCGCCGGCCTGTACGTAGGCACGGTTGTCGCGCAGCAGCGCGGACCGGATCGCGATCGCCATATCCATGTCACCGGCGAAGTCGAAATACCCCACCACTCCGCCGTAAATGCCGCGCTTGTGCGGTTCGAGTTCATCGAGCAACCGGAGTGCCCGGGGCTTGGGCGCACCGGACAGGGTTCCAGCGGGGAAGGTCGCGGCCAGCACGTCATAAGCGGAGCGGGCCGGATCCAACTGTCCCACGACGGTCGAGACGAGGTGCATGATGTGGCTGAACCGCTCGACCTCCATAAACTGCGTAACGTCCACTGTTCCCGGCCGGCACACCTTGGAGATGTCATTACGCGCGAGGTCCACCAGCATGAGGTGCTCGGCACGCTCCTTCTCATCCGCAAGCAGTTCCTCTGCAAGGACCCGGTCCTGCTCGGCGGTCTTGCCGCGCGGCCGCGAGCCCGCGATCGGATGGGTGATGACCTCCGCGCCCTTGACGGTGACGAGTGCTTCCGGTGAGGACCCGACGATGGAATACGGCCGTCCTGCCGCGTCCTCAAGACTGAAGAGGTACATGTACGGGCTTGGGTTTGTGGTGCGCAGCACCCGGTAGACGTCGAGGGCGGACGCCTCGCAGTCCAGTTCGAATCGGCGCGAAATGACCACCTGGAACACTTCGCCGTCCACGATGGCTTCCTTGCCGCGCTCGATCGCAGCAAGGTAACGGTCCCGGTCCCAGCGCTCCCGGACGCGGGACATCAGCGCTGTACTGTCGGAGGCGCCGTCGGCCAGGACGGACACCGGCTGGTTGGACGCGGAGGCAAGCCGCTGAAGCATGCTCCGCAGTCGGGCTACGGCGTCGTGCCAGGCTTCATCCACGCGGGCGGATGAGTTGTCATAGTTGATGGCGTTGGCCACCAGGGTGACCCTGCCGCCTGCGTTGTCGTGGATGGCCATATCCGTGACAAGGTTCATTGCCAGTTCAGGCAGTTCGAGGTCATCCTCCGGCGGGGAAGTAAGCCTCTCCCAGTGACGGACGGATTCCCAGCCGATGAATCCGACCATGCCGGAGGTGAAGGGCGGAAGCCCGTCGAATCGCGCGGTCTGGAGTTCCTCCACTGTCCGCCGAAGGGCCTCGACGGGGTTGCCGTCCACGGGTACTCCCGCCGGAGGCTCCCCTAGCCAGCACGCCTCGCCGTCCCTGGTGGTGAGGGTGGCCCGGGAGTTGACACCGATGAACGAATACCGCGACCATACGCCGCCCTCTGCAGCGGATTCCATGAGGAAGGTGCCCGGGTGCCCGTCGGTCAGCTTCCGGTAGATGCCGATCGGAGTGTGAGCATCGTCGAGCACAGTCAGGCGGACAGGTATGACCCGCCGGTCCCGGGCCAGCGCGCGGAACTCCTCCAGACCGGGGGTGATTACTCCGAGCTCATCCATGAAATGCGTTTCCTAAATCCTCGCGCCCATCGCTCTGAAGGGCGTAGTTGTTCCTGCCTGCGGTGTTCCTCTGCGGCGAAGCTTATGCGGAGCCGACGACGGCGGCGAGATCCCTGCCGTCGAAACACGTCCGGGTGCCGGTGTGGCACGCCGCGCCCACCTGATCCACCCTCACGAGCAGTGCGTCGCCGTCGCAATCCAGCGCGACGGATTTCACGTACTGCACGTGGCCCGAGGTGTCGCCCTTGCGCCAGTACTCCTGGCGGGACCTCGAGTAGAAGGTGACGCGACCGCTGGTCAGGGTCCGCCGAAGGGCCTCATCATCCATCCAACCGAGCATCAGCACCTCCCCCGTGTCATCGGCCTGGACGATCGCGGCGACGAGGCCGGCGGCGTCCCGCTTGAGCGCGTCGGCAACCGCTGGATCTAGCTCGGGCGTTTCGCCGGCAGCTGGGAATGTGGCGGGTTCGGGGTGTTGTGACATCGCAACTGATTCTAGTCGTGCCGGACCGGGCTGCCGCATCGGGCGCCGTGTACGGGGTGTGTGAAGTTCCCTCAGGTTCGTCCGCCGGAGCAGTACGCGCCAGAACCCGGGCATGGAGATGCTTATCATGCTATTTTCAACAGTGATGCATTTCGTTGACCCCTCCCGTGAAGTCCTCGCCGAAACTCTGCTCGCGGCCGGGCCCCACTCCCCCACGCTGTGCGACGGTTGGCAGACGAAGGAACTGGCCGCGCACCTGTACCTCCGGGGCCACAAACCCAGCGTTGGGATCGGCGCGCTCATCAAGCCGCTTTCGGTCGTCTCGGAGAAGGCAACGCGCAAACTCGCCGCCAAATCCGCATCCGCACCGGCTTACGAGGCACTTGTGAACGACTTCCGCAGGGGCCATCCGTTCTATTCTCCGATGCGCCTGCGCTCCATAGACACCAGCACCAACCTCATTGAATACTTCGTTCATACCGAAGACGTGCGCCGGGCGACCAGCAGATGGGCGCCGCGTGCCCTGGATGAGGAATACTCGAGCGCGCTCTGGGACGAACTGATCAAGCGCGCCGCCATCCTTTACCGCGGCGTTGACCTTGGCATTGTGCTTGTACGGCCGGACGGCCCGAGGCACGTCGCCAAACGCGCACCGGTTTCAGTGGCGATCGTCGGCGAGCCCGGCGAGCTGCTCATGCACGCCCACGGGCGTACCCGCCACGCGTTGGTCACCTTTGAAGGACAGCCTGACGCCGTCGCTCTTCTGGAGAGCGCCGAAGTAGGACTCTAACCTCCGGTTCTCAGCGAACAGGAAATCCGGCGTCCCGGATAGCCCTTTTCACTTCGGCGATCGCGTCGACGGGACCGAAGTGGAACACAGACGCAGCGAGTACCGCATCCGCCCCTGCGGCCACAGCCGGTGGGAAGTGTGCAGGCTCGCCCGCGCCGCCCGAGGCAATGAGCGGCACCTTCACTGCAGCGCGGACAATCCTGATCATTTCCAGGTCGAAGCCCTCGCGGGTGCCGTCGGCATCTATCGAGTTCAGCAGAATCTCTCCCACGCCGCGGTCGGCCGCCTCGCGGGCCCAGACGACCGCGTCTATTCCGGTACCCTTCCGGCCGCCGTGCGTGGTGACTTCGAAGCCCGACGGCGTCGAGTCGTCATGGGTTCGGCGCGCGTCGAGGCTCAGCACCAGGACCTGCGACCCGAATTGGGATGTGATCTCGTCGATGACCTGCGGACGCGCAACCGCCGCGGTGTTGATGGACGCTTTGTCGGCGCCCGCACGCAGCAACCGGTCGACGTCGGAAATTTCCCGGACGCCGCCTCCCACCGTCAGCGGAATGAAGACTTCCTCGGCCGTCTTCGCGACCACGTCGAAGGTGGTGGCGCGATTGCCGGAAGAGGCTGTGACGTCGAGGAACGTCAGCTCGTCGGCACCCGCCCGGTCATAGCGGTGTGCCAGTTCAACCGGGTCCCCGGCATCGCGGAGGTCCTCGAAGTTGATTCCCTTGACCACGCGACCGGCGTCCACGTCGAGGCAGGGTATGACCCGTATTGCCACGCTCATGTTTTGCCCCGTCCTAGATCCGGCACGCGTGGATGGTGCTGACCAGAATGGCACGGGCACCGAGATCGTAGAGCTCGTCCATGATCTGGTTGGTGCTGTGACGCTTCACCATGGAGCGCACGGCAACCCACTCCGAGTCGCGCAGCGGCGAGACGGTGGGTGACTCAAGGCCCGGTGTCAGCGCCGCGGCCTGGTCGACCAGCTCCTTGCGGATGTCATAGTCGAGCAGGACATACTGCCGTGCGACGAGCACACCCTGAAGCCGACGAATCAGGATGTCCAGCCCCACGGGTGTTGCGCCCTTGCGTCCGATGAGGACCGCTTCGCTGCGCAGGATCGGCTCACCGAAGATCTCCATACCGGCGGCCTTCAGCGTGTTCCCTGTCTCGACGACGTCGGCGATGGCATCCGCGACGCCGAGGCGCACGGAGGACTCCACCGCGCCGTCCAGGCGGACCACTGTCGCCTCGACACCCTGCTCAGCCAGGAAAGCGCGCAGCAGTCCGTCGTAACTGGTGGCCAGACGCCGTCCCTCCAGTTCGGAGACGGACGCGAAGTGGCCCACCGGGCCGGCGAAACGGAACGTTGATGCACCGAAGCCGAGAGGCAGGAGCTCCTCGGCGTCCACCTGGGCATCGAGGAACAGGTCGCGTCCGGTGATTCCGACGTCGAGCGTTCCGGATCCGACGTACACCGCGATGTCGCGAGGCCGGAGGAAGAAGAATTCGATTTCGTTCTCGGGGTCCACCATCACCAGTTCGCGGGTGTCGCGGCGCTGGCGATAGCCCGCCTCGCTGAGCATTGCGGAGGCGGATTCGGACAGGGATCCCTTGTTGGGGACTGCTACTCGAAGCATGGGTTTTCCTTCGGTGAGGAGGGTTTCCTTGAAGCAGGCGTTTGCCGCGCGAGAGTTCTTCCGAGGGCTCGGGCGCGCGGCTAAAGATGCTTGTAGACGTCTTCGAGCGTGAGTCCCTTGGCGATCATCATGACCTGAAGATGATAGAGCAGCTGGGAGATCTCCTCTGCGGCTGCCTCATTCGACTCATACTCGGCGGCCATCCACACTTCGGCAGCCTCCTCGACGACCTTCTTGCCGATGCCGTGCACGCCTGACTCCAGTTCAGCCACGGTCCGTGACCCGGATGGGCGGGCGGCAGCTTTCTCGCTCAGCTCGGCAAAGAGGGTATCGAAGGATTTCACTCTGTCTAGGTTACTGGGTTCCACCGGATCCGCCGTATCGCGCCCGTTCTATGTGACGAACCTCTATCTGCCGCTATGCCTTCAGTTGCTCCATGGGCTCAGCACCGCAGCCGTTGCCAGCGCGGCAACGGTCGCCTCGTATCCCTTGTCCTCACTCGAACCGGCGAGGCCGGCGCGGTCCAGGCCCTGCTCTTCCGTGTCGCAGGTGAGCACCCCGAAGCCCACCGGAACACCGGTGCGGACGCTGACCTCGGTGAGTCCCGACGTTGCAGCCTGGCAGACGTAATCGAAGTGGGGCGTTCCGCCCCGGATGACCACACCGAGCGCGACGACGGCGTCGTAGTGCGGTGCCAGCCTCGCCGCCGCGACGGACAGCTCGAAGCTGCCCGGTACGCGGAGCACGTCGGGTTCGATGCCCGCGTCCGCGGCGGCCCGGCGGGCGCCGTCGAGCAGTCCATCCATGATCGCGGTGTGCCAGCTGGCGGCGATGACCGCAAGCCGAACCGGCTGCTGCTGTTCCTGCTGCTGCGCGATGCTGGTGATGTCGATGGTGGGGGCGCCGTGTCCGGCCATGGTTCTCCTCTGGAATTTGGGTGTAGGAAGATGTAGGGAATTGCGGATGCGATCTGGGTGGCTCTGGAGGCCGGACGGTCAGCTCTGCTGAACGATCTTCTCCTGCGGCCTCTTGTGGAACCGTTCCTCCAGGTGGGACAGCTGGTGGTTGAGACGGTCACGCTTGGTCTCGAGGTAATGCTGGTTCTCGAGCCTTGACGGGATTTCGGACGGCACCATGGACGCCACGGTGACGCCGTACCGTTCGAGGTGCTCCCGCTTGACCGGATTGTTGCTCAACAGTCGGATTCTGGTGATGCCGAGTTTGGTGAGGATGTCAGCTGCTGCCTGGTAGTCGCGCGCGTCGACGGGCAATCCGAGCTGTTCATTCGCCTCCACCGTGTCTGCGCCGTTTTCCTGGAGGGCGTAGGCGCGGAGTTTGTTGGCGAGGCCGATTCCACGGCCCTCCTGACCACGGAGGTAAACCACCGTTCCGCCCTGCTCGTGAACCAGTCCGAGCGCCTGCTCAAGCTGTTCGCCGCAGTCACAGCGGTAGGAGCCGAAGACATCACCGGTGAGGCATTCCGAGTGCAGGCGTACCAGCGGTGCGCCATTGGCCCTGTTGGTCCCTGGCGCGGACAGCGTCAGGTGCTCCACGCCCAAGGACGCAACAATCCAGGCCTGCGCGGTGAACGATCCGAACGCCGTCGGAATGGTGACCACGGGACCCCCGGTGACCGTGCTCATTCGGCGACTCCTCTGCCGCTCCCGGCGAGATAGTCCGCAAGATCCTCGATGGAAATCAGCGGCGCCCCGAAACGCGTGGCGAACTCCCGCAACGCAGGCAGGCGCATCATCCCGCCGTCGTCGTGGGTAACCTCCGCAATGACGGCTGCAGGCTCCACTCCGGCGAGCCGGCACAGGTCGACCGCGGCCTCGGTATGCCCGGGTCGCTCACGCACGCCGCCATCGACCGCGCGCAGGGGGAACATGTGACCGGGCCGGGTGAGATCCGACGGGCTCGAAGAAGCGGAGGCAAGCACCCGCGCGGTCAGCGCCCTGTCCGCGGCACTGATACCGGTGCTCACGCCGACCGCCGCGTCGCACGAGACGGTGTACGCGGTCTGCTTGGAGTCCTGGTTGTTCAGCACCATGGCGGGCAGGTCCAGCCTGTCCGCGGTCTCTCCGGTGAGTGGAACACACAGGACGCCCGAGGTGTACCGGATAGTCCATCCCGTCAGTTCCGCGGTGGCGAACTGGGCAGCGAAGATGATGTCTCCTTCATTCTCGCGATTGGCGTCATCAACAACGACGACGGCGCGGCCCGCTGCCATGGCGGCGACTGCCGCCTCCACTGAATCCAGGCGGATTTCCAGCACGACGCCGGCAGGCGTGTCCGCTGCGCCGCTGTTTCCCTGGGCGTTCATGCGCGAACTCCATTCCCCGTGAAAGCAAGCAGACGCTCCGCGTACTTGGCCAGCACATCCATTTCGAGGTTTACAAAATCTCCAATGCTCTTGGCACCCAGCCCCGTCTCACTGAGGGTTGTCGGAATGAGCCCAACCTCGAACCAGGGGTCCTGTACTCCCGCGTCGCTCACGGCGGTCACAGTCAGTGAGACACCGTCGACCGCAATGGAGCCCTTCTCCGCGGCATAACGGTCCAGCGGGGAAGGAAGA
Organism: Arthrobacter sp. TJ-170; assembly: GCF_058269305.1. Taxonomy (NCBI): domain Bacteria; kingdom Bacillati; phylum Actinomycetota; class Actinomycetes; order Micrococcales; family Micrococcaceae; genus Arthrobacter; species Arthrobacter sp. TJ-170. Next base: position 307,688 of record NZ_JBZCNL010000005.1, read on the forward strand.
CTGAAGCGCAGACGCTCCCAGGCGCCGAGGTCCTCGCGCTCAAGAAGCGTACCGACGCCGTCGACGTGGCCCTGCACAACGTGCCCGTCCAGCCGGCCGGTGGCCGGAACGCAGCGTTCGAGGTTGACGCGGTCGCCCTCGGCCAGCCGGCCGATGGTTGTTCGGGCCAGGGTCTCTCCCATCACGTCAACACTGATACGACCGCCATCGATGGTGGTGGCGGTCAGGCAGACGCCGTCGACTGCGATGGACCCGCCGAGGTCCAATCCGGTTGCCGTCGCACCGGCGTCGAACACAAGCACCGCGCTCGCTCCGTCCGGAGAAGGTTGGAGGGACGAAATTGTGCCCCGTCCGGAAACAATTCCTGTAAACACTCAAGGGCCTTTCACGAAGGGCGCCGGAACCGGCGCTATGGGTTTGAAATGAAGTCGGACATCGTCGCCGATCTGCGTCACTGCAGCGGCGCCGTCGGGGTCGAGACGCCACACGTGCGCATCGGTCAGCGTTGCGACGCCCAGGCGTTGGAAGGCCGGTACGCCGGCGCCGAGGAGCATGGGCGCGATGTAGGTGAAGAGTTCGTCCACCAGGTCCGCCATGAGGAAGACCCCGACCAGTTGGGGGCCGCCTTCCACCAGGACGTGCCGCACACCCCGGACGTACAGCTCTTCCAGCGCGGCGATGGGATCGTGGGTGCGCAGGTGAAGAAAGCCCTTTCCGCGCATGGCGGCCTCTTCCGGGATATCCCGCAACCCGACGGCGACACGCAGCGGCTGGCGGTCCGCGTCCGATCCGTCGAGCGCCCGCGCCGTGAGGCGGGGGTCATCGGTGAGGACTGTGCCGGTGCCCACCAGCACGGCGTCGACCCGGGTACGGATGGTGTGCCCATCGGCGCGGGCATGCGGGCCGGTGATCCACTGGCTTGAACCGTCGGCAGCTGCAGATTGCGCATCGAGGCTCTGCGCCACTTTGACGGTGACGAACGGACGCCTGGCCTGGACGGCGGCGAGCCAGCGGCGGTTCAGCTCTGTTGCAGGGTCAGCGAGGAGCCCGCCAACCACTTCGATTCCGCGGCGGGTGAGGAGTGCGTCTCCACCGGCGGCGTGAGGGTTCGGGTCGGAGGCGGCGTACACCACGCGTGTGATGCCGGCCGCCAGGATGGCCTCGGTACAGGGGCCTGTGCGTCCGGTGTGGTTGCACGGCTCAAGCGTCACCACCATGGTGCAGCCGGTCAGGTCCACACCCTGCAGGGCCGCTTCCTTCAGTGCCGCGACTTCCGCGTGATCGGTCCCGGCACCGAGGTGGGCGCCGGCGGCAACGATCGCGCCGTCGCCGTCGAGAATCACAGCCCCCACCAGCGGGTTGGCACCGCGCACACCCTGGCCGGCAAGCAGCAGCGCGTGCTCCATGGCCATCATTTCGTGCGCGGTGAAGGCGTGGTCAGCACCGGTCATGGCGGCCTCCACGCGGAGGCGACGGCTGAAAGTCCATATCATTCCCTCACCTAGCTCTTACGGCTCCGGGGAACGACAGGCAGGGCCGGCGCCGGCGAGGGCGCGCGAAGCGCCGACGACAGGGCACAGCCGTGGCTGCACGTGCTTCTCCCATCCAGACTTTAACTGTCGGTGCCGGAATTTCACCGGCTCAACCGTTTGCTGCCCCGAAAGGCTGCACGCGGGTCGCGGACTATAACCGCCGGTTCGGAATTACACCGACCCCGGAGCACGTTGTACGACGTTCATTCTTCCATATTTTTGGACGAACGCAGGGGATGACGTTTGAAGACGTCCACCGCCGCTTTGCGCATAGCCGGATGTGGAGATAATGGCGGAAACACGCTGGCATTCCAGCATTATGTGCACACCCGGCGGCGCGGTCAGGCCTTCGCGCCGGCTTTCTCTTCAGCTTTCGGCTCTGCCGACGCCTCCGGCTTGACGCCTGCCTTCACAACCGGCTTTGCGTCCGGTTTTGCGTCGACACCTGCTTCCTTCCGCTGCTGCGCGGTGATCGGTGCAGGCGCCGCGGTGAGCGGGTCGTAGCCACCGCCGGACTTCGGGAAAGCGATGACATCGCGGATGGAATCGCTGCCCGCCAAGAGGGCAACCACGCGGTCCCAGCCGAACGCAATGCCGCCGTGCGGCGGCGCGCCGTACTTGAAGCCCTCGAGCAGGAAGCCGAACTTCTCCTGTGCATCCTCGGCGCTGATACCCATGACCGCGAAGACGCGCTCCTGGACATCCCGGCGGTGGATACGGATCGATCCGCCGCCAATTTCATTGCCGTTGCAGACAATGTCGTAGGCGTACGCCAGCGCGCTGCCCGGATCGGTGTCGAAGGAGTCCACGAATTCGGGCTTCGGCGAGGTGAACGCGTGGTGGACAGCGGTCCATGCGCCCGAACCCACCGCGACGTCGCCTGCCGCCACTGCGTCCGACGCCGGTTCGAACATCGGCGCGTCAACAACCCACACGAATGCCCACGCATCGGGATCGATCAGGCCGGTCCGGTGACCGATCTCCACGCGGGCGGCGCCGAGCAGCGCACGCGAGGAAGACTTCTCGCCCGCCGCGAAGAAGATGCAGTCGCCCGGCTTAGCGCCGACGGCGTCGGCCAGGCCCTCGCGTTCGGCGTCGGTCAGGTTCTTGGCAACGGGACCGCGGAGGCTGCCGTCGTCGTCGATGAGGACATACGCCAGGCCCTTGGCGCCGCGCTGCTTGGCCCATTCCTGCCACGCGTCGAGCTGCCGGCGAGGCTGGGCGGCTCCGCCGGGCATGACGACGGCGCCGACGTATGACGCCTTGAACACACCGAATTCGGTGTCCTTGAAGTACTCGGTGAGCTCAGTCAGTTCAAGGCCAAAGCGCAGGTCCGGCTTGTCGGAGCCGTAGCGCGCCATGGCGTCGGCGTAGGTCATGCGCTGGATGGGGGTCGGGATTTCGACGTCGATCAGCTTCCACAACGCTTCTACGAGCTGCTCACTGAGCGCGATGATGTCATCCTGCTCAACGAAGCTCGCCTCGATATCCAGCTGCGTGAACTCGGGCTGCCGGTCGGCCCGGAAGTCCTCGTCACGGTAGCAGCGGGCGATCTGGTAGTACTTCTCGAAGCCGCCCACCTGGAGAAGCTGCTTGAAGAGCTGGGGCGACTGCGGGAGCGCGTACCAGGAGCCGGGCGCCAGGCGCGCCGGGACCAGGAAGTCACGGGCGCCCTCGGGCGTCGACCGGGTGAGGGTTGGAGTTTCGATCTCCACATAACCGTCCGTGTGCAGAAGCTCGCGGGCAACCCGGTTGGCTTCGGAGCGCAGGCGGAGGTTAGCGTTCGGAGCGGGACGGCGGAGGTCGAGGTAGCGGTGCCTGAGGCGCGCTTCCTCACCCACCTCGACGTGCTCGTCAATCTGGAACGGCAGCGGGTCCGAGGTGTTCAGGATGGTCACCTTCTCGGCAATGACCTCGATCTCCCCGGTTGCCAGCGCCGGGTTCTCGTTGCCCTCGGGGCGCTTCTCGACGGTGCCGATGATCTGGAGCACGTACTCGTTGCGCAGGCTGGAGAACACATCCTCTTCCCGCACCACCACCTGGGCGACACCGGAAGCATCACGCAGATCGAGGAATGCCACGCCACCGTGATCACGACGGCGGGCCACCCATCCGGCGAGAGTAACGGTTTGTCCAATGTGCCCGGTCCGCAGGGAACCAAGGTCATGTGTGCGCAGCACAGAATTCCTTCCGGTGTGTGGTTAAGATCAGTGGATTAGATCGCTGGATTGAATCACTATGTTCGAGTTTACCGCCGGATGTACTGCACTCCCGGCCACACCTCATCACGGGACGGGGGCCCGCGCATGCCGCAGGCGCTGAACAGACAACTCGGCGGCTTCGATGCAACAACCGTAGGCATCGGATCAATGATCGGGGCGGGGGTCTTTGTCGTCTTCTCCCCCGCCGCAGCGGCTGCAGGCACCCTGCTGCCCCTCGCCGTCGCCCTCGCCGCGATGGTCGCCTACGCCAACGCAGCGGCGTCCGCCCAACTGGCAACGGTTCACCCGGTGAGCGGCGGAACCTACACCTATGGAAGGCGCCAGCTCGGCGAATGGCCCGGGTTCCTCGCCGGGTGGAGCTTCATCACGGGCAAGCTCGCCTCGTGCGCGGCGATGGCGCTCACGTTTGGGCTGTACGCGGTCCCCGGCTTCGAGAAGGCGGCGGGAGTGGCTGCAGTGGTGGCACTGACGGCCGTGAACCTGCTCGGTATAACGCGTACCGCGACGATGACGCGAATCATCGTGTCACTGGTGGTGCCGGTGCTCGCGTTCGTCATCGTGGTTGCCTTCACACAACCCGCGAACGACGGCGGTTCGCCGGCATCCGGACCCACCGGAGTCCTGCAGGCGGCAGGGCTCATGTTCTTCGCTTTTGCCGGGTATGCGCGCATCGCCACCATGGGCGAGGAGGTGCGGGAGCCGGGACGCAACATACCGCGCGCCATCTTCGGCGCACTGTGTTTCACCCTGGCGCTGTACCTGCTACTCGCATTCGGCCTGCTGCGTGCAGTCGGACCGGACGCCCTCGCCGAGTCGGCCGCTCCCCTGACCGAAGTCTTTTCGAGCGGTCAATCGATACCTGTGCTGGCGGTTGCGATGGCCGCTGCGCTGGCGAGTCTCGGCGCGTTGCTTGCGCTGATCAGCGGGATCGCGCGCACAACCATGGCGATGGCGCGCGAAGGTGACCTGCCGCGGGTGTTCAGCGCTGTCTCGGCGCGCCGGGCCACCCCGTTCGTCGCTGAACTGGCGGCCGCCGTCGTCGTCATTGGGCTGCTGCTGGGAACAGACATTCTGACGGTGGTGGGCTTCTCCAGCTTCGGTGTGCTGCTCTACTACGCGGTGGCCAACCTCTCGGCGCTCACGCTGACCACCCGGCCCTGGTATGCGCCGCGGGCCCTGAATGTGCTCGGAGTGGTGGGCTGCCTGGTGCTGGCGTTCACTCTTCCGGTCCAGTCCGTGCTGACCATGACCGTCATACTCCTGCTAGGGCTGCTGGGCCGCGCCGCCGTGGTTCTGCTGAGGAGACGACGGCGTCACACGTAGCGTCAGCCCTGAGGCAGGACCGCCGGCCACTGATCCTCGACGGGCGGCGTCCATGACGACGGGTCAGCGGACACCTGCTCGCCTGAGCGAATGTCCTTGACCTCGTGGGTGCCGTCCTCCGAGGTGAACCAGACGAACGGGATACCCCGGCGGTCGGCGAATTTGATCTGCTTGCCGAATTTCTCCGCCGACGCTGCAACCTCCACCGGGATGCCCCGGCCGCGCAGTTCCGAGGCGACGTCCTGGGCTGCGGACCACGAGTCGTCATTGGCGAGGGTGACCAGCACCGCGGTCGGGACCTGACGGGTTGCAGTGGCGAAGTCCTGGCTCAGGATACGCGTCACCAGGCGGGTGACGCCGATGGAGAGCCCGACGCCGGGGAAGGACCGGTTGCCCTTGCTCGCCAACGCGTCGTAGCGCCCGCCTGAGCAGATGGATCCGAGGGCCTCGTGGCCGACCAGCACCGTCTCGTAGACCGTGCCGGTGTAGTAGTCCAGGCCGCGGGCGATGCTGAGATCGGCAATCACCTTCCCGGGAGCGCGTTTCGAGGCCTCGGCGATGACCTGCTCGAGTTCCGCCAGTCCCTCGTCCAACAACGGGTCTTCGACACCGAAGGCGCGCACCTGTTCAACGAACGAGGTGTCTTCGGTGCGGATCGCCGCCAGGCTGAGCGCGGCCTTAGCCTGCTCGTCCGTAGCACCCAGTTCCGTCTTCAGCAGTTCGGCAACCCGGTCTGCTCCGATCTTCTCCAGTTTGTCGATGCTGCGGAGGACACCGGGGGTGTCAATTAGGCCGATCCCCCGGTAGAAGCCTTCCGCGAGCTTGCGGTTGTTGATGCGCAGTTGGAAATCGGGGATCGGCAGGGCACCGAGCGCCTCAGCGATCACGAGGGCAAGCTCGACGTCATAGCGGAAAGGCAGGGACCCGTCACCGACCACGTCGATGTCGGCCTGCGTGAACTCGCGGGCACGCCCCTCCTGGGGACGTTCCCCGCGCCAGACCTTCTGGATCTGGTAGCGGCGGAAGGGGAACGCAAGATAGCCGGCATTTTCGACTACGTAGCGGGCAAACGGCACAGTCAGGTCGAAGTGAAGCGCGAGCGAGTCATCGCCTGATACACCTGCGGCGTCCTCATCCTGCAGCCGTGATACCGCATACACCTCCTTGTCGATCTCGCCCTTGCGGAGCAGCTGCCCGACTGTCTCAACGGCGCGTGTCTCGACGCTGGAGAAGCCGTGAAGCTCGAACGTCCGTCGCAGGGTGTCCAGAATGTGCAGCTCCACGAGGCGCTCCTGAGGCAACCATTCGGGGAATCCGGACAACGAGGACTTTCGTGCCATGTAAGCAACTCTCCTTGGGCAATGACGCTTGCGTCCCCAACCAGGCGGTTCGGGATCGTGCGAGGAATCGTGAGGTAAACGGTCGGCTGTGCCTACACTGTCTGCGGCATTCATTTTAGGGGTACGTGGTGGGCCGCGCTAACCCGCCGTCCTATGCCCGAGCAACGCGAAAGAACCGTCGGATCCAGGAGGTCGCGTGGCCATTGACCGACGCGGACGCGAAATGCGCCGTCATATCAGCCAGATCGAAGCACGTCGGGAGCTGAAGCGTACCCAGGAGAAACGGCGCCGGAGGGACAGCACCGTGGCCGGCGTTGCGGCAATAGCGGTCCTGGCCCTTGCCCTCGCTCTTCAGTTGTTCTGGTTCAGTTCGAATCCCACCGCGGCACAGCTGGAAGCTCCCGGAGCTACCGAGAGCTCCACGGCCCAGCCGACAGCCAACAGCGCGAACATTCCGGATCCGTCGGTCGCCGAGGGGAAGGTATTCACCGGTTCCCTTGCCACCAGTGCCGGCGACATCGGCGTACAGCTTGACGGGAACCTTGCCCCGCAGGCCGTCGCCGTCTTCACGTCCCTGGCTGAGGAAGGCTTCTTCGCGGGCAAGACCTGCCACCGGCTGACCACCGCTGAGACCATGGGCGTGCTGCAGTGCGGATCCCTCAACGGCGACGGCGCGGGTGATCCAAACTACCAGTGGGGGCCGGTCGAGAACACGCCGGAGGACGGCGTGTACCCTGCCGGGAGCATTGCTGTGGCCCGCGGAGCAAGTACAGACAGCAACGGCACGCAGTTCTTCATCGTTTACAACGACTCGCAGATTCCACAGAACACGGGCGGATACACCATCATGGGTTCCGTGACCTCAGGACTGGACGTTGTCCGGCAGATCGCCGAAAACGGTGTGGAGGGCGGCGGCGAGGACGGAGCCCCGGCTACTCCTGTGGCGATAGACTCATTAACCCTGCAGTAATCAACCGGGAGGCGGCCGCTGCGCCGTCCATCGAGCGAAAGACTTTTAGCGGTGACAAACAGTCAGAAATCCGACGAAACGCCTGTAACCGAAGCGGCCGAAACCGAACAACCCGACGCTGCCGAGGGCCCCTCTGCTCCTGAGCAGCAGGCTGATCCGGCTCCCGAACAGCAGGCCACCCCTGTTCCCGTTCCCGGCAAGCCCGCACGGCCCCGCCCGACGCCGGCCGCCATCGCCCCCCGGTCCAGCGGTCCTGCAGCGCCCACCGTCGTCGCCGCGCCCCCGATCCACACCACTCCGCTGGAAGAAGCGGAGAAGTTCGCCCGCGTCGAAGAGGACGGTCACGTCTTCCTTCTCGTGGACGGCGAGGAATTCCCCGTCGGTCAGTACCCTGACGCACCGCGTGAGGAAGCACTGGGCTACTTCGTCCGCAAGTACGACGACGTCGCGGGCCAGGTGACGCTGCTTGAGCAGCGGGTGCACGCGAAGGCGCCTACAACGGACATGCGAAAGACCGCTGCGCACCTGGCTGAGCAGGTGGCCGAGCGGAAGATGGTGGGCGATGTCCGCGCGCTCGAAGCGCGTTTGGACGCGCTGATCACCCTGATCAGTGAACTTGAATCCGCTGAGAAGGCGGAGCTGGATGCCGCTCGTTCCCGTGAGCTGGAAGCGCGCGAGGCGATCGTTGCGGAAGCTGAGGACATTGCGGGCCGGGATCCGTCCACGGTGCAGTGGAAGGCCAGCAGCAACCGCATGAATGAACTGTTCGAGCAGTGGAAAGCCGCCCAGAAGTCAGGGATGCGGCTTGGACGCGGCACGGAAGACGCCCTATGGAAGCGGTTCCGCTCCGCCCGTACCGTTTTCGACCGGCACCGGAGGGCCTACTTCTCGCAGCTCGACAATGAGAACGCGGAGGCCAAACGCGCCAAGGAAGCGCTGATCCGTCGTGCCGAGGAGCTGTCCACCTCCACCGACTGGGGCCACACGGCAGCCGAGTACCGCCAGCTTATGGACGAGTGGAAAGCTTCAAAGCGGGCGAGCCGCAAGGACGACGACGCACTGTGGTCACGCTTCCGCGCTGCCCAGGACACCTTCTTCGCCGCGCGTAAGGCGGCGAATGAGGCGATCGACGAGGAGTACGGCGCCAACCTCTCGGTGAAGGAAGCCCTCCTGGCGGAGGCCCGGCAGCTCTTGCCGGTCAAGGACGCTACTGCTGCCCGGAAGGTGTTGCAGTCCATCCGGGATCGCTGGGAGGACGCGGGGAAGGTTCCCCGCGCCGACATGGGTCGCGTTGAGGCGCGCCTGCGGGAAGTGGAAGACGCCGTACAGGCGGCCGAGCAGGAGCATTGGCAGCGCACCAACCCGGAGACGAAGGCGCGCACCAACAGCGCCCTCAGCCAACTGGAAAGCACCATCGCCTCCCTCGAAGAGGATCTGGCCGCAGCAGAGAAAAACGGCGACGCCCGCCGGATTGCCGCAGCACGCGAGGCGCTCGAGGCGCGGCGGCAGTGGCTGGACATGTTGCAGAAGTCCGCACAGGACTTCTCATAGGCACTGGCGTCCTCAGGCGGGTTCTTACAGGCACCGCACGCTGAGGACGCGAGTCCCGGTCGAACCGTTATCCACAGCGGCTCGACCGGGACTTTCTCTTTGTCGGCATGTTGGAGAAGCTGTATGCATGCCATTCACGCAAGGATCTCCCGTGCAGGGGCGCACATCCGCCCGGCGGGACCTTGCCATCAACTCCACGGGCGGAGTGCTGTTCCATGGTGGAACCCTCTTCAGCCACGTGGAGCTGCAGGCAATGCGGCTTGACGGCCTGATGGTCCATGTGTGCGGAGAGTCCTATGTACGCACGGATCAGCCGTCCACTCCAGCCATTCGAGCGCAGTCGGCCATCAACGCCGTTCCCAGGTCGCTGCATCGGCGGGTAGCGCTCGCCCGCCAGAGCGCAGCGTGGGTGTACGGGTGCGCTCCTGCGCCCGCCGTTGTCAGTCTTGTCACAGATCATCGCCGGCGCACCACCGCTCTTCCCCCATTCAGTGAAGCGGTCATGCATCAGGTGACGCTTGGGCCCTGCGATCTTCACACCATCGGCGGGGTGGACGTAACCTCTCCCCTGCGGACGGCTCTCGACGTCGCAGTGCACGGTCAGGATTCGTGGGCCGTGGAGACGCTGAAGAACATCGCTGCAGCGCCGGAACTGCGCTGCCCGCTGCACCTCGTGATCCTCTCGCTGGAGAGTTCACCACGCGTCCCGGGCAAATCCCGTGCATTGGGCAGGCTTCGCGAGGCTATGCGTGTGAGCCGCTAAATACGGCGCTGAGAGCCTGTGGTGCGGTAGACGTCAAACACTCCGTCGATCCGCCGTACCGCGCTGAGGATGTGGCTGAGGTACTTGGGGTCCCCCATCTCGAAGGCGAAACGGGACATCGCCACCCGGTCAGTCGAGGTGTTCACGCTCGCCGCCAGAATATTCACGTGGTTCTCGGACAGCACCCTGGTCACGTCCGAAAGCAGGCTCTTCCGGTCCAGCGCTTCCACCTGGATCTCCACCAGGAACACGCTCGACTGCGTAGGAGCCCATTCGACGTCGACAATTCGGTCGGGCTGGTCCCGAAGCTCCTGGACGTTACGGCAGTCATTGCGGTGCACTGAGACACCGGAGCCCCGCGTGACGAAGCCGACAATCGGGTCGGGTGGAACGGGCGTGCAACAGCGGGCCAGCTTGACCCACACATCTCCGACCCCACGTACAGTCACACCGGAGTCGGAGAACTTGGGCCGTCTCGGCTGGGTGGCGACCGTCGCCTCGGCGATGTCCTCTTCAGCGCCGGCGTGGCCGCCCATCAGGGTGACCAAATGCTCGATGACGTTCTGGGCCGAGGTGTGGCCATCACCGACCGCAGCGTACAGCGCTGAGATGTCTGTGTGGCGCAGTTCCTGGGCTACCGCCATGAGCGCGTCGTGGGTCATCATGCGCTGCAGGGGAAGGTTCTGCTTCCGCATGGTGCGGGTCAGCTGGTCCTTGCCCTTTTCAATCGCTTCTTCCCGGCGTTCCTTGGTGAACCACTGACGGATCTTGTTGCGTGCCCGCGGGCTCTTGACGAATCCCTGCCAGTCCTGGCTTGGGCCCGCACCCTCCGCCTTGGAGGTGAAGATCTCCACCCAGTCGCCGTGGTTCAGCTCGCTGTTGAGCGGGACGAGCTTGCCGTTGACACGGGCACCGATAGTGCGGTGCCCGACTTCCGTGTGCACCGCGTACGCGAAATCGACGGGCGTTGACCCAGCCGGCAACGCCATGACCTCGCCCTTGGGCGTAAACACGAATACTTCGCGGGCGTTGATTTCAAAGCGCAGCGAGTCGAGGAACTCGTCAGGATCCGACGTCTCCTGCTGCCAGTCCACGAGACTGCGCAGCCAACCCATATCGCTGTTGTCCGGGGCACCGCTGGTGCCGGCTCCGCCCTGGTTCTTGTACTTCCAGTGTGCAGCTACACCGTATTCGGCGCGACGGTGCATGTCATGCGTACGGATCTGTATCTCGACGGGCCGCCCGCCGGGTCCGATCACCGTGGTGTGCAACGACTGGTACATGTTGAACTTAGGCATCGCGATGTAGTCCTTGAACCGGCCCGGAAGCGGGTTCCACCGCGCGTGGAGCTGGCCAAGGGTGGCGTAGCAGTCGCGCACGGAATCAACGAGGACCCTTACGCCCATCAGGTCATGGATGTCGTCGAAGTCCTTACCCCTGACGATCATCTTCTGGTAGATGGAGTAGTAGTGCTTCGGCCGCCCCGTGATCGTGGCCTTGATCTTGACCGAGCGAAGATCCTCGCCGATCTGGTCCCGGACCAGGTTCAGGTGCTTTTCACGTTCAGGGGTGCGGTCGCCGACCATCCGCACGATTTCTTCGTAGACCTTCGGGTGCAACGCCGCAAACGAGAGGTCCTCCAGCTCCCACTTGATGGTGTTCATACCCAGGCGATGCGCCAGCGGAGCGAAGATTTCAAGGGTTTCCCGCGCCTTGCGGGCGGAGGACTCCGGTGAGACGAAGCGCCAGGTCCGCGCGTTGTGGAGCCGGTCGGCCAGCTTGATGACGAGGACGCGGATGTCCTTCGCCATGGCGACGACCATCTTGCGGACAGTCTCCGCCTGCGCTGCGTCCCCAAAGGAAACCTTGTCCAGCTTGGTCACGCCGTCCACAAGCATGGCCACTTCCTGGCCGAAGTCCCGACGGATGTCATCAAGGGTGCAGCTGGTGTCTTCGACCGTGTCGTGCAGGAGGGCTGCAGCCAGCGTGGTCCCGGTCATGCCGAGCTCAGCCAAAATCGTGGCAACAGCTACGGGGTGGGTGATGTACGGATCGCCGCTCTTGCGCTTCTGTCCCTCGTGGCTGCGCTCGGCCACCTCATACGCGCGTTTGATGAACTCCAGATCCTCTTTGGGGTTGTTCGCACGAACGGTGCGCAGCAGCGGCTCCAGGACAGGAGAATAGCCAGTGCTTCCGAGCCCGGCCAGGCGTGCGAGACGGGCGCGCGTGCGCTCCCTCCGGCCGGGGGCGCTCGGCCCCTCGGTGGGAACCGACGACGACGGCCCGGGGCGCACCGGCACAGGCGCTACCACTCGGGTTGGTTGCGCGCGGGATTCAACCCCCGAACCCGTGGAAGGTCCGGTTCCGGACGGGCGTCCGGGACCACTGGCTTCAGCCACCCAAAACCCCACTTCCGTTGCAGTTCCAACCAGCCCCACCGGGACAGGTAAGGCTACAACATGCCACACCCTGGTTGACTATCCAAGTTTATCCACCGCTGGAGGTCTCCCCTACACGTTTTGCCTCGAAACGTAAGGATCAATATTTATCTGGGCCTGAGGCATGCAGAACGGCCCGGCACAAGGATGTGCCGGGCCGTTTCAGGATCCGTGTACGAGCGCTCAGCGCCGCCACGCTGTAGCGCAGCTAAGCCGGGACCGTTCCGGTTCCTTCGCTTCGAGCGAGCGACGATGAAGCACCCGCTTTTCCTGCTTCTGGATTTCCGGCTCCTTCATCCGCAGCATCGCGTACAAAGGGGCAGCGATGAACACGGTGGTAAGCGTGCCGATGATGATGCCGACAAAGAGCGCGAGCGACAGGTCCCTCAGGGTTCCTGCCCCGAGGAGCATGGCACCGATGAACAAGATGGCAGCCACTGGCAGGACGGCGACGACCGACGTGTTGATCGATCGGACAAGAGTCTGGTTGACCGCCAGGTTGACCTGCTCGCCGAAGGTCCGTTTGCTGGAAACGTCCACGTCAGCGGTGTTCTCCCGGATCTTGTCGAAGACCACGACCGTGTCATACAGCGCATAGCTCAGGATCGTGAGGAAACCGATGACCGCCGATGGCGTAACTTCGAAGTCGCTGAGCGAATAGATTCCGGCGGAGGTGATCATGACCACCACGAGCGCCGCCATCGCAGCGACCGACATCTTCCACGTGCGGAAGTAGATCGCCATCAGCGCGGCGGCGAGGGCCACGAACACAATCAGGCCAATGATCGCCTGGCGGCTGACGTCCTCACCCCAGGTCGGTCCCACGAAGTTGGAGGTTACATCTTCCTCAGTGACGTCGTAGGCGCCGATCAGCGCGTCGCGGACGCTCAGGGTCTGGTCATCGCTCAGGCGCTCTGTCTGGATGCGCATGGTTTCCGGCGCAATATTTGTCACGCGCGGAACAGCATCTGGCACAACATCGGTGACGGCCTGTTCGCCCGCTGCAATGCTCGTGTCCTGCACGTTGGACACGGTGAACTCGGAACCACCCCGGAAGTCGATGCCCAGGTTGAACCCGCCCTTGATGACCGGGATGAGAAGCGACAGCAGAATAGCGACGCCAGCGATCGCAAACCACAGGTTCCGCTTCCCCACAAAGGGGTAGGACCGTTTGCCGGTATACAGTTCATTTCCGAATTCGGCGAAGCTGAAACGGCTCATCGGTTTTCCCCTTTCTCGGATCCGCGTGCTTGCGCAGCGACGGTCTTTTGTTCTTCAGCAGCTTTCCGCTGTTCCGCCAGGCGCCGCTCGGCGATGGTCATCCGCCGTTCGGCCTCTCCTGCAGAGGCCTTGTTCCGGCCGCGCAGTTCCACCGCCACGGGACGCTCGGCAGGCTTGTGCCGCACGCGCCCGGCACCGCGGTAGAACGGCATTGCGCCAAGGCGCGTCGGATCCATTCCCGACCAGCGGTGGCCTTCCCCGAAGAACCGCGTCATGGCGAGCAGACGCATTACCGGGTGGGTGAACATGAACACGACGACGAGGTCGGCGATAGCTGTCAGGCCGAGGGTGAAGGCAAAACCGCGCACGTTACCGACGGCCACGAAGTACAGCACGACGGCGGCAAGCAGGTTCATTGCCTTGGACGCGAGCACGGTTCGCTTGGCTCGCCGCCAGCCGTTCTCCACAGCCGACACCAGACCGCGGCCGTCGCGGAGCTCATCACGGATGCGTTCGAAGTAGACGATGAACGAGTCTGCCGTCTGTCCGATCGCCACGATGAGGCCGGCCACACCGGCGAGGGACAGCCGGTAGTTCTCGGTCCATCCGAGGATACAAATCGCGAGATAGGTGAGCGCGCCGGCGACAACGAGTGAGGCGATTGTCACCAGGCCAAGCATCCGGTACTGGAACAGCGAGTACGCCGCTACGAGAACAAGACCGATGATGCCGGCAATGAGCCCGAGCCGCAGCTGGTCAGCACCGAGCGTTGCGGAGATCTGCTGCTCGCTCTGAATTTCAAAGCTGATCGGCAGCGCACCGTACTTGAGCTGCTCCGCCAGTGCTGCAGCCGATTCCTCGGTGAAGCTGCCGCTGATCTGCGGTCGGCCGTCGGGGATCACAGCGTTGGTGGTGGGAGCGGAGACGATCACGCCGTCGAGCACGATGGCGAACTGGTTCCTCGGGTCTCCCGAGCCGATGGCGAACAGCCGTTCGGTGACCTCACGGAAGGTCTGAGTTGCCTCATCGTTGAAGTCGATGTTGACAACCCACTCATTCAGGGTCTGGCCCTGCGCACTGCGGGCCATACCGTAATCAGCAGACTCAATCTCGGTGCCACGAACCTCAACCGGTCCAAGGATGTACTTGCCCTGGGTATCCGGTTCACAGGCGACCATGGGCTGATCAGCCGGAGCCGGCTCCACTGCAGGCTGCAGGGCCTCTGGACTGGTGCAGTCAGTGGATTCGAATTCCTGCAGGACTTCGGGCGTGATCCAGTTCGGGTCGCTGGCGTTCGTGGGCTCCGCAGTCGGTGTCGGCAGCTGATCTTCCGGTGTCGGCGTTTCAGCCGCCGGAGCCAGCCCGGGTCCACCGAGCAGTACAGGCCGGAACTCCATCTGGGCGGACGCCTGGATCAGTTCACGTGTCTCCGGTTCAGGTATGCCCGGCAGCGCGACGATCACATTTCGTCCGGACTGGGTGCTGATCTCTGCCTCAGCCACACCGCTGCCGTCGACACGCTGGCGGATGATTTCAACCGCCTGGTCCAACTGCTCGGGCGTGATCTCGTCACTGCCTCCCTGAACCTGCGGCGAAAGAATCATCTGCGTACCGCCCTCGAGGTCGAGGGCAAGCTTTGGTGTCCAGCTGGCGTTGCTCCACAGCGAGCCGCCGCCGAGCAGCAGCGCAAGGAGTGCGAAGACTACGCCGAGCCACACGAGGGTGCGTTTGGCGGCGGAGCCTGGGCCTGTTCGTGCCATGGTGCGTGAATCCTTAAGTGTTGGAACTCGAGACTTGACTTCGGCCATCGGGGCGGCCGAATCAGGATTACTGGTCTTTGTCGTTTCGGTTGCGGGGGTTCTCCCTATTCAACCGCTCAACTGTTTCCTCTGGAGTCTCCTCGCGAAGGGGACGGTCCGCGTCCGTGTCCGCGGTGGTCAGAGACGACGCGTCATCGGGAACCGTGTGCTCTTCCTCAACCACAGGCTCCGGAGTAACGACCTTGCTCAGCGTTTGGGTGTGAACGGTGGCGGTAACACCGGGCGAGATCTCAATGAGTGCCTTGTTGTTGTCATCATCGAGCGAGACGATGGTGCCGAACAGCCCGAAGTTGGTCATGACCTCGGTACCCGGAAGCATCTGGGTACGCTGCGCGGCGACCTCCTGCTTCATCTTCCGCTGCTTGCGGAACATGGTGAAGATCAGGAAGGCGAGGGCCAGCGGAAGGAGCAGGCTGAAGATATCAAACCCGCCACCCGTTGTCTGAGTGGTCTGGGCAACTACATTTGCGAGCACAGAAAAAATCCGTTTCTATATTTGGTCAGCGCAGCCGGACGCCATGCATGCGAACCGACACCGAGTTCCGCGGCCACGCACGGTCTGCGGGAGTACTGCTTTCACGGCCCCTGTTTTCGCAAAGACGAAAACGGAGCAGGGAACCTTCAACAGCGACTCCGTAGCTTTTGACCGCGCGGTGTGCCACACGTCATATCAGTCTACGGTGAACACGGAGCAAGTTACGCACTAGCCCTCGTTGCGGCTCCACCCCGTCTCAGCACCCATCCCGCTTTCGATCTGCGGAACGGAATCCTCCTGGTACACGGAGAACAGGTCCTCCGGCATGGCAGCGGCCACTGTTGGAGGCATGGCGAGCCCGAGGTGCTCCCACGCAGCCGCGGTGGCGATGCGTCCGCGGGGGGTCCGCCCAAGCATTCCTTCCCGGACGAGATACGGCTCAGCGACCGTCTCAACCGTCTCGGGTTCCTCCCCCACCGCTATGGCGAGGGTGGACAGGCCAACCGGCCCGCCGTTGAACTTCGTCACCAATGCGGTCAGGACAGCCCGGTCCAGACGGTCAAGCCCTTTGGCGTCCACCTCGTACATGTCCAGCGCGGCACCGGCGCACCTGGCATCGATGACATCCACGTTGTTCACCAGAGCCCAGTCGCGCACCCGGCGCAACAGCCTGTTCGCGATTCTGGGTGTGCCCCGCGACCGCCCGGCCACCTCGGCAAAGGCCGCGGAGTTGACCCTCATGTCCATCATCATTGCCGAGCGCCGGAGTACGAGTTCAAGTTCGGCCGTGGAGTAAAACTCCAGATGCCCTGTAAAGCCGAAGCGGTCACGCAGGGGTCCAGGCAACAATCCGGCCCGCGTAGTCGCCCCGACAAGGGTGAACGGTGGAAGGTCCAGCGGAATCGCCGTGGCACCCGGTCCCTTGCCGACGATAATGTCCACCCGGAAGTCTTCCATGGCCATGTAGAGCATTTCCTCGGCTGGGCGGGACATACGGTGGATCTCGTCGAGGAACAGCACTTCACCTTCGGTGAGCGAGGAAAGAATAGCCGCGAGGTCGCCGGCGTGCTGAATGGCGGGGCCGGAACTGATGCGCAGCGGTGCGTTCATTTCGGCCGCGATGATCATTGCGAGGGTGGTCTTGCCAAGCCCCGGAGGCCCGGAGAGCAACACATGATCAGCGCTCCGGCCGCGCATACGCGATGCTTCAAGAACCAGTGACAGCTGGCGGCGCACTCTGGTCTGACCGACGAAGTCGTCCAGGTTCTTGGGGCGGAGGGCTGCCTCGACCGCGCGGTCCTCGGGGTCAACCGAGGGAGAAACAAGGGGCTGTTCCTGATCTTCCGCCATCAGTTCACCGAGGCCCGTGCCGAGCTGCGCGCCCCGTCCTGGCCAAGCCTACGCAGGGTGAGTTTGAGGATGGAACCGACATCACCGGTTGCTGCAATCTCCGGCGATTCCTTCACCGCCGAGTCGATGGCTGAGCCGGCGTCCTTCTCCGACCAGCCCAGGCCCATTATGGCGGCGAGGACCTGGGACTGCCAGGCGCCCGCTGCTGTGGTCGGGGAGTCCGTCTCGAGCGGAACGAGCTTGTCGGCGAGTTCAAGCACAATGCGCCGGGCGCCCTTGGGGCCGATTCCGGGTACCTTACTGAACGCCTTGTCATCTCCCGAGGACGCAGCCGTCCGGATGGCGGCCGGCGGGTGAACCGCGAGGACCGCAAGCGCCAGCCTGGGGCCCACTCCACTGACTCCGAGCAGGGTTTCGAAGACCTCCCGCTCCTCCGTGTCAGTGAATCCAAAGAGGGTCATGGAGTCCTCGCGGACGATCATCGAGGTGAAGACCCTAGCCTGGCTGCCCAGACGGAGGGTGGAGAGGGTCTGGGGAGTTGCCTGTACCTGCATCCCGAACCCGTTGACGTCGAGAACGGCCGAGTGCAGGCCTACATGGCTTACTGTCCCGGTCAGAGAGCTGATCATGTGTGCGGCTCCAGGAGCTGAGGATGGAAAGGAATATCACCGAACATATCTACGAATCAGCGTACGGGCAGGGACCGACTATTTCGTTTCCGCCACACCGGGACCAGCCATCGGTGCCTGATCCGCAGGCGGCAGCTCAGCGCCGTCGTCGCGCTTTGGCTTCAGCCTCTGCCCACAGCCGTTGGGCTGCGGTCTGTCCGGAACCGCCCTGCGTCCTTACGGAAGCGGATGACCCGGTGCGCCAGGCGTGCGTGATGGCAAGCGCAAGAGCGTCGGCAGCATCCGCCGGCGTGGGCGCGGAGGCGAGCCGCAGAATCTTCGTAACCATCTTGGTGACCGCCGCCTTATCGGACTGACCGTTGCCGGTCACGGCGGCCTTCACCTCAGTCGGCGTATGGAGGGCAACCGGAATCCCCCGGCGCGCAGCAGCCGCAATCACCACCCCGGAAGCCTGGGCGGTTCCCATCACGGTGCTCACGTTGAGCTGGCTGAAGACGCGTTCGACGGCGAGAACGTCCGGTGCGTGCGTGTCGAGCCAGATGTCCACCGACTCCGCAATCATCAACAGCCGGCGGTCGAGAGTGTGGTCCGAGGGAGTGCCGACCACCCCGACCGCCACAAGCGTGGCGCGACGGTTCGGCTCGACATCGACCACAGCGAGCCCGCAGCGGGTGAGCCCGGGGTCAACCCCCATGACGCGCAGCGTCATCGGTGTTGACCCGGGCGCGCGGCGACAGAACTAATCGTCGCTCTCCAGCTCGGCCATGACGTCCTCGTTCAGGTCTGCGTTCGAGTACACGTTCTGGACGTCGTCAAGCTCTTCGAGCGCGTCCACCAGCTTGAGGAACTTGCGTGCCGCGTCTGCGTCAAGTTCCACCTGCATTGACGGGACAAATTCAATCTCATCGGTCTCGTACTCGATGCCGGCCTCTTCGAGCCCCGCGACGACCGCGCGCAGGTCAGTCGGTTCGGAATGAACATCGAACGAGTCGCCGGATTCCTTGACTTCCTCGGCACCGGCGTCGAGGACGGCCATCAGGACATCGTCTTCCGAGAGGTTATTCTTCGGCAGCGAGACAACGCCCTTGCGTGCGAACAGGTACGCAACGGAGCCGGGATCTGCAACCGTACCCCCGTTGCGGGTGATGGCGACGCGGACCTCTGACGCTGCACGGTTCTTGTTGTCCGTCAGGCACTCGATGAGCAGAGCGGATCCCTGCGGTCCGCGCGCTTCATAGATGATCTCGGAGTAGTCGACGACCTCGCCGGTCAGGCCTGCGCCACGCTTGATCGCACGGTCGATGTTGTCGTTGGGCACAGAGGTCTTCTTGGCCTTCTGTACGGCAAGTTCCAGCGCGGGGTTACCGGACATATCCGCACCGCCGGCGCGGGCAGCAACCTCAATGTTCTTGATCAGCTTGGCGAAGGACTTTGCGCGCTTGGCGTCAATCACGGCCTTCTTGTGTTTGGTGGTAGCCCATTTAGAGTGCCCCGACATGCTCTGCCCTTCTTTTGGCGATCATCGATAGGAAAAGCTCGTGGATGCGGTGCTCACCGGTGACCTCCGGATGGAAGCTGGTGGCGAGCAGGTTTCCCGAGCGGACTGCGACAATTCTAGCGACCGGCCGCGCTTCATCCTTGTCGGCGTCGCGGCCGGCTCCGTGTTCTGCGGGCGGCGTATCCGGTGCGTCGACCTGTGCAAGGATCTTGACCGATTCCCCGACCTTCTCCACCCACGGCGCACGGATGAACACGGCGTGGACGTCAACGCCGTCGCCTGGCAGCTCATCGAACGGCAGGTCCGTCTCGAAGGACTCGCGCTGCCGGCCGAAAGCATTGCGGCGGACTACAATATCCAGCCCGCCGAGCGTCTGCTGCGGATTGCCCTTCAGATCCAGCGAGGGATCGGCGATGGTGTCCGCCAACATGATCATCCCCGCACAGGACCCGTAAACCGGGAATCCGTCCCGGATGCGCCGGCGCAGAGGTTCGGCGAGGTCGAAGGCGCGGGTGAGCTTGTCCATGGTGGTGGATTCACCGCCGGGGATGATGAGGCCCTCGGCCTGCTCCAGTTCGCTGGCACGACGGACCGGAAAGGCTTCTCCGCCCAGGGATTCGATCACCCGGATATGCTCGCGTACATCACCCTGCACGGCGAGAACGCCGACGCGCAGGGTGGAGCCTTCGGAAGGAATGGTGGAAGTCACCACTCCATTCTAGTTTGGCGCGGGGCGGTCCCTGCGAATCGGCCTCCATCACCGCCGCCTCGACCACAGACGTCATGCCTGTGCGCCGTTCAAAGCACGATAAGTTAGAGACCATGTCTGGTCTGTCTAGCTTGAGCGTGCCCCTGGGCAAAACAGTTCGGGCACTTTCGCGTCTGCGCGGCGGTGGTTCGGCATTCCCGGGTCTGGTGGTTGAACGCATCGACCCCGGATTCATGGCGCGGGCCCTACGGAACCTACCCAAGGGTGTGATTGTCGTCAGCGGGACCAACGGGAAGACCACTACCACCAAAATGGTGGTGGAACTCCTTGAGGGCCAGGGCTTGGAGGTCTTCACCAATCGTACCGGCAGCAATTTCACCCGCGGGGTGGCAGCCGCGCTCCTTGGCGAGGTCGATTGGCGCGGACGGCTCAGCGCCGACGTCGCCGTTCTGGAACTGGACGAGGCACATGCCGTCCACTTCGTAAACCTGGTTCCCCCGACCCATTGCCTGTTGCTCAACGTCCTCCGGGACCAGCTTGACCGCTTTGGCGAAATCGACAAGACCACGAGGCTGCTGGAGCAGATCGCGGTGAAGACCACGGGAACCGTAGTGCTGAACCGGGAGGATCCACGGGTTGCCTCGATCGCGTCATCGGTGCGGGACGCTTCTGTGGCCTACTTCGGACTGGACGAGTCGCTCAGGGACACGTTCCCCAGCGACGACGACCTCCGCGGTGCCACGGGCACAGCTCCCGCCTCGAGCCTGCCGGCCGACGTCGTGCTTGAGTCGGTGAATTCAAACACTGCGACGTTCCTGATGGACGGTGAGGCAAGCACCGTGGACCTCACCCTCCGCGGGGTCTACAACATCTTCAACGCCGCTGCGGCGCTGGCAATGGCCCGGATCATCCTGGGCGGTGAATCCAGGCGGGACGCGATGCTGCGCTCGCTCGCAGCGGTCGAGCCGGCTTTCGGCCGTGGTGAGTCCCTGGTGGTGGACGGGCAGCCCCTGGAGCTGGTCCTCGTGAAGAATCCGAGCGGCTTCCGGCTGGGCCTGAAATCCTTCGACGCGGTCGGCTACGCGACGATGATCGCCATCAACGACAACTACGCGGACGGCCGGGACATGTCCTGGCTCTGGGACGTCGATTTCGACAGTCTGGCGGCCGGCGGAGTTGAGATGGTCAGCGGCGTCCGTGCCTATGACATGGCGCTGCGCCTCCAGTACGACGACGTCGCCGCCCGGGACATCGACCCTGACACCGGATCAGCGCTGCGCACCTTCATCCGCAGCGCGAAAGGCCGGCCGAAGCGGATCTTCTGCACCTACACCGCGATGCTCGCCATCCGCAGGGACCTGTCCAAAATTACTGACGTGAAGGTGGTCTCATGAGTTCCGCTACTCCGGCCAGCAAAGGCACCCTGCGGATCCTGCAGCTGTACCCGCGAGATATGAACATCTACGGCGACTGGGGCAACGTACTGGTGCTCAAGCAACGCCTTGCGTGGCACGGGTATGACGCTGTCATTCTCGAACACAACGCCGGTGACACATTCCTGGACGACGCGGACATCCTGATCGGCGGCGGCGGGCAGGACAGCGGGCAGGTAGTGATCCAGCAAGACCTTCAGTCGAACGCAGCGCGCCTTCGGGCGCTGGCTGAAGACGGTACGCCGATGCTCGCGATCTGCGGCCTCTATCAACTCTTCGGGAAGTTCTTCAAGACCCATGACGGCACGGTGATTCCCGGGATCGGCCTCCTGGACATCGAGACGCACGGCGGCAGCGAACGGCTGATCGGGAACGTGGTGGCCCGCAGCGAGGAGTTCGGCGACATCCATGGCTACGAGAACCACAGCGGGCAGACTTTCCTCGGTCCGGGTGTCCGGCCGCTCGCCGCGGTGACCAAGGGCGAGGGGAACAACTCGACGGACGACCATGAAGGGGCAAGACACCTCAACATCGTCGCCAGCTACCTGCACGGCTCCCTGCTGCCGAAGAATCCCGCAATTGCCGACTTCCTGATTCGTGAGGCTGCCACCCGCAAGTACGGCTCGTTCGAACCCGGTGAGGTGGATGACAACATTGCCGAGCTCGCACGCCGGCACGCTGCCGCCCGTCCGCGCTGAGCTTCGCCCGCAGGCCGGTCAGTCTTCCTCGGACACCAGCCACTGGTGAGCGCCGTCATCGGACGCTCCGAAGGTGTCCACCGTCGCCAGGGTGCGCGCCTTGACCGCCGCTTCATGTTCGGGGCTTGAGCAGGCACCGGGCTCTTGATCCGGGGCGAGCGAGCACCAGCGGTACGGGTCACGCACAATGACCGAGGGAAGCCAGGCCAGGTCGCTGACCGTCCACTCCCCCGACTCGTCGGCCGCGAACTGCGCCCGGATGGTGAGCCCCTCGTTGTTGACGTCATACACCGGCGACAGCTCAGTGACGCCGTTACCGAGTCCGTAGACAATCCAGGTGTCGTTGTAGTACTCGATCGGCAGCACGGAGTGCGTGTGGTGGCCGTAGATGAAGTCCACCGCGCCGCTGTCCGCCAGCGCGTGGGCGAGGTCGACCTGCTGCTGGTTGGGCAGCGAAGCATATTCGTCGCCGGCGTGGATGGCGGCGATAACGACGTCGGCCCCCTCCTCGCGAGCCCTCTCCGCCTTCGCGATCATGGTGGGTCTGTCGAGCATGTCCACCTGCCACGGGAACTCGGGAGTCAGTCCGTTGAGCCCGTAGGTGGCTTCGATCACCGCAACCCGCGCCGCCGGCGTCTCAAGGATCATCAACTCCTGGGCGTCTTCTTCGGTGCGGTAGGAGCCCGTGTGTTCCAGCCCGAGCCGGTCGAGCGTGTCCAGGGTGCGTACCAGCCCCTCCGTGCCGGCGTCAATTGTGTGGTTGCTGGCAGTGGTGCATGCCTGGTAGCCGACAGCTTTCGCTGCGTCGAGGATCTGCGGGGGAACGTTGAATTGCGGGTAGCCGCTGAACGGTCCTTCCGGTGTGGCCACCGGCGTCTCCATGTGGCACACCGCCAGGTCGCTGGCCTCGATATACGGGCGTTGTCCGGCGAGGAGCGGCTCGAAGTCGAGGGAGCCCTTGCCGGTCTGCTGCGCATCGACCGCGGCCTGCTCCCACAGCTGCGGGTGCACCAGCAGATCGCCGGAAGCCATGAAGGAGAAACAACGGTCGGTGGGGCAGTCAGGCCCCTTCCCGGGCGTCGGCTCCGGTGTGGGCTCGGGAGCTTCGGAGGTCGCCTGCGCAGTTGCAGGCTCGGAAGAGGCGGAGGGCGCCGTCGTCGTTGGTTCCGCGCCCTGGGTAGTTGGCCCCTCGCCTGCGCCCATACAGCCGGAACTGGCGAGCGTGGAAGCCAGCACCAGCGCTGCCCATTTGCCCCGGAATAGCGTCTTTTGAGACACGAAGACCTCCCTAGATGTGACTCCCAATGATAGGTGCGACCCGGGGTGAAACAACGGAGAAAACGCGCATACCTGCTGGAGCGGCGCTGCACGTTATGCCAAGGTTGGTTCCCATGAGCAACCCTTTTCTGAACCCGAGCACGCTGCCGTACCAGCTGCCGCCTTTCGCGCGGATCCGCGAGGAGGACTTCCTGCCGGCCTTCGAAACCGGTATCGATGAGCACCTGGCCGAGATCGATGCGATTGTTGCCAATCCCGAACCCGCATCCTTTGACAACACGATTGTGGCGATGGAACGCGCGGGTCAGGCCCTTCGCCGGGTCGCGCTGGTGTTCCACAACAACTCGTCCGCGCACTCCACCGAGGGAATTCAGGCGGTGGAGAAAGAGATCGCGCCCCGTCTGGCCGCCCACGAGGACAATATCTATCTCAACGCTGCGCTCTTTGAGCGGGTGAAAGTTGTCGATGTCTCCGGTCTCGACCCTGAATCCGCTCGTCTGGCCGACGAGTACCGGCAGCGCTTCATCCGTGCCGGCGCACAGCTCGACGGCGGCGCACAGCAGCGACTGCGCGAACTGAACGGCGAGCTCTCCCGCCTCGGCACCGAGTTCGGGCAGCGGCTGCTCCGTGATACCAATGCCTCGGCCCTGCTTGTGGACGATGCGTCCGAGCTCGATGGCCTGTCCGCAGACGACATCGCCTCCGCCCGGGACGCCGCCGAAGCCGCCGGTCACGGCGGCAAGTACCTTCTGACGCTCATCCTGCCCACGTCCCAACCGGCGCTGGAATCACTGACCAACCGGGACACCCGCCGACGCCTCCACGAAGCCTCCATCAACAGGGGTTCCCGCGATAACGCGGACAACACCGTTGGTGTCGCAGCAAGCATGGCAGCACTGCGTGCCGAACGGGCGGCCCTCCTCGGCTTCGCCAACCACGCCGAACTGGCCACGGATGACCAGACCGCGCCATCGCTGGACGCGATCCACGACATGCTCGGCAGGCTCGCGAAACCGGCCGTCCGGAATGCGCGAGCGGAGGCCGAACAGCTTGAGGAAGTCGCCGGCCATCCGATCGAGGCCTGGGACTGGTCGTTCTACTCGGAGAAGGTGCGGGCCGAACGGTATGACGTCGACCTCGCCGCGCTGCGCCCCTACTTCGAGCTCGACCGGGTATTGAAGGACGGGGTGTTCTTCGCGGCGAACAGGCTCTACGGACTCACGTTCCATGAACGGGAGGACCTGCAGGGCTACCACCCGGACGTACGGATCTGGGAGGTCCGCGAACAGGACGGCTCCGAGCTTGGACTCTTCCTCGGTGATTACTACACCCGCGACACCAAGAACGGCGGTGCATGGATGAACTCCTTCGTGGAGCAGTCACGGCTGGCCGGAACACGGGCCGTCGTCGTCAACAACCTCAACATTTCCAGGCCGCCGGCGGGCGAGCCCACACTGCTCACCTTCGACGAGGTGCGAACCACTTTCCATGAGTTCGGACACGCGCTGCACGGACTCTTCTCGAACGTCACGTATCCGCTGTTCTCCGGCACCAGCGTGCCGCGGGACTTCGTCGAGTACCCCTCGCAGGTCAACGAGATGTGGATGCTCTGGCCCGAGGTAGTGGGCAACTACGCGCGCCACCACCAGACGGGTGAGCCACTTGCGCAGGACACGATCGACAAACTCGTTGCTGCCCGGCAATGGGGTGAAGGTTTCGCCACGACCGAGTACCTTGGAGCCGCCCTCCTTGACCTCGCATGGCACGAGCTTTCGCCGGGAAGCACGGTGGAGAACCCCCTTGCGTTTGAGACGCAGGCACTGCGCGACGCCGGCGTGGACTACGCACCGGTTCCCCCGCGTTACCGCACCGGCTATTTCAAGCACATCTTCGCCGGCGGCTACTCAGCGGCCTACTACGCCTATATCTGGAGCGAAGTGCTGGACGCGGACAGCGTCGAGTGGTTCAAGGAGTCGGGCGGCCTTACGCGGGAGAACGGGGAGCACTTCCGCCGCGAGCTGCTCTCCCGGGGTTACAGCGTTGATCCGCTGCAGGCTTTCACTGCATTTCGTGGCCGGGCAGCAAGCATCGAACCGCTGCTCGAGCGTCGAGGCCTGGCTGAGCACTCATGACCACGATCGCCGGTTGCCAGCGGCTGCAGCGGACCTGGTTCGCCGCAATGGCGGAGGCGACCGGCGGCCGGACCTTCTCTACGCACGAATGCGACTGGATCTGGCTGCCCGCGCGGCGCGAGCTCATGCTGATGTTTCCCACCTCCCTGTCCCCGGCGGGCCTCCGGCCTGGACTCGCTGAGGGTGTCCGGCTCGGAGCCCGCACCGTTGGGGTGTGGCTCAATGGGGCCGTTCGGGGCCGCGAGCTGGTGGGCTTCGGGTTTGAACCCGGCGGGCAGCCATGGTGGATGAGCGCCCCGGTGAGCGCCGTCAGCGCGTTCGATACTGCCGGCACGTCCGTGACGGCGTCGGTGCCTGAATATTCCGGCGCTCCGGCGAAGGAGCTGGCGCTCGCCCGCTGCGAACCGGCAAGAGCCTGGCACGCGGAAGCACGCGAGCAGGGAGACCTTGCGGGGGCGGCGTACTCCTTCTACGACGGGACCGACAACCCGCGGGCACTCGGCGGGATCTTCAACATGGAGGTGCTCCCCCAGTTCCGGCGCCGCGGACTGGGCACCGCACTGCTCGCGTCAGTCACACAGCAGGCCGCGGCAGCGGGAGCGCGGGAACTTGCTCTGAACGCCACGCCCGAGGGCTACGAGTTGTATTCGCACCGCGGCTTCGAGCTCATCGGCCGCGGGCAGACCTGGTGGCTTCAGCTGGCGTGAGCGGCGCGCATCATTCGCCCGACCACTCGACGGCGCCCGCTTCGGCAGCGCCCATGGACTCCACGGTTGCCCTGGTGCGCTCCCTGCTCGCCGCGTCGGCTTCGGAGGAAACGCAGGCTGTTCCGTCCGCGGCCATCTGCTCCAGCCTGTAGGCGGCGACCGGGCACCAGCGGTGGCCTGGTCCGTTCCAGGTGGCAGGAAGCCAGCGGAGGTCGGCGGCATGCCACCCGCCGTCGTCGTTCTGCTCGAAGGAAACTTCCACCAGGAGGCCCTCCGTGTTGCGGATGTCCGGCGTCAGATGGGCGGCGATGGTGTTACCGAGGCCATAGACAATCCACACACCGTTGTACTTTTCGACGGGCAGGACGGAGTGGCTGTGGTGACCGTAGACCAGGTCGAATTCACCGCTGTCCACCAGCGCGTGCGCAACCTGCTGTTGCTGGGCGTTGGCGTAGTCGGCGTACTCGTCGCCGGCGTGAACCGCCGCCAGTACGACGTCGGCACCGGCCTCGCGGGCGAGCCGCGCCTTGGCGATCATCGAGGCAGGGTCAAGCAGGTCAACCTGCCAGGGGAATTCCGGTGACAGCCCGTTGAGCGCATAGGTGCCCGTGATGATCGCGACCCGGGCGTCCGCCGTCTCGGCGATCAAAGGCTCAGCGGCTGCCTCGGGCGAGCGGTAGGAACCCGTATGGTCGAGACCTGCACGGTCCAGGGCGTCGAGCGTGCGGTTCAGACCGGCTGTCCCGGCGTCAAGAGTGTGATTGCTTGCGGTGGTGCAGGCGTCGTAGCCCAGGTCCGCTACGGCCTCCGCGACCTGCGGTGGGACGTTGAAGGCGGGAAATCCTGAGTACGGGCCCTCGGGATTCGCCAGTGGTGTCTCCTGGTGGCAGATCGCGAGATCCGCGGGGGCCACGTACTCTTCCTGCGCTGAGAGCATCGGTCCGAAGTCAAGATCGCCGCCGCCGTCGACTGCCGCCTGCTCCCACAGTCTTTCGTGGAGGAGGAGATCCCCGGTCAGCACCACGGTGGTGGATGGAGGTGGCTCTTCCGGACTCGGTGACGCGGATGCGTCCTCCGGCGGGCTTGAAGGTCCCGATGACCGTGCGGGCGACGACGTCGGCACTGAACCACTGTTCTCCGGGCCTGCGGGCGCTGGAACGGTTGCGGAACCCGAGCACCCGGGAACCAGCAGCAACGCCGCAAGTACTGCTGTCTGAATGATGGAGGTGGGACGACGGCTCACACGGTCAGCCTAACGCCGTAGCCGGCCGTCAGACCCATTGTCGCGGTGAACCGCGCCGACGACGAAGGGCCGGACGCCGGATAGTTTCCAGGCGTCCGGCCCTTCACAGGACGGGCATTTTTCCGGCAGCGTTTACCAGCCGCGTTCGGCGAGGCGGTGCGGCTGCGGGATCTCCTCAACGTTGATACCGACCATAGCCTCGCCCAGGCCCCGGGAGACCTTCGCGAGCATGTCCGGATCATCATGGAACGTGGTGGCCTTCACGATCGCCGCGGCACGCTCAGCCGGGTTACCGGACTTGAAGATCCCCGACCCCACGAACACACCATCAGCACCAAGCTGCATCATCATCGCCGCATCCGCCGGAGTAGCGATACCCCCGGCGGTGAACAGCACAACCGGCAGCTTGCCCGCAGCAGCAACTTCCTTCACCAGCTCATACGGAGCCTGCAGTTCCTTCGCAGCAACGTACAGCTCATCCTCCGGCAGCGAACTCAGCCGCGCGATCTCCGAACGGATCTTGCGCATGTGCATGGTCGCGTTGGACACATCCCCGGTACCGGCCTCACCCTTCGAACGGATCATCGCCGCCCCCTCATTGATACGGCGCAGCGCCTCCCCCAGGTTGGTGGCACCACACACGAAGGGAACAGTGAACTTCCACTTATCAATGTGGTTGGTGAAATCCGCCGGCGTGAGCAC
>NZ_JBZCNL010000006.1:0-255843 GCF_058269305.1 Arthrobacter sp. TJ-170
AGCGCCATGACGGCAACAGCGCCGGCATCCTCGGCGATGCGGGCCTGCTCCGCGGTGACAACATCCATGATGACGCCGCCCTTGAGCATTTCCGCCATCCCGCGCTTAACACGACTGCTGCCGGTGGCCATGTGTTCATAAGGGAGTGGTCTAAGGGTCAAGTCTTGCTCCATGGGAACGGTATGCCTGTAGAGCCAGGCGTTGGAATGGTGGGAGGAAGCCCGGGTGTCCGCGAACACCCGGTAGACAGGCAAGTGTCCGGATCAACACTCGATGACGTTGACCGCGAGCCCGCCCCGCGAGGTCTCCTTGTACTTGACTTTCATGTCAGCACCGGTTTCCCTCATCGTCTTGATTGCTTTGTCGAGGGAGACCTTGTGTGATCCGTCGCCGTGCATCGCCATGCGCGCCGCGTTGATGGCCTTGTTACTGGCAATGGCATTGCGTTCGATGCAAGGGATTTGCACCAAACCGCCGACGGGATCGCACGTCAGCCCCAGATTGTGCTCGATGCCCACCTCGGCAGCATTCTCAACCTGCTCCGGTGTGCCTCCCAGGACTTCGCAGAGACCCGCTGCAGCCATGGAACACGCCGATCCGACCTCGCCCTGGCAGCCGACCTCGGCGCCGGAGATGGAGGCATTCTCCTTGAAGAGAATGCCCACCGCGGCCGCCGCGAGGAGAAAGCGGACGATGCCGTCCTCGCTCGCTCCCGGAATGAACTTCTCGTAGTAATGCAGCACTGCCGGGACGATGCCTGCGGCGCCGTTGGTCGGTGCGGTCACTATGCGGCCGCCTGAGGCATTCTCTTCATTGACCGCCAACGCGAAAAGGTTCACCCAGTCCATTGCACGCATCGGGTCTGTATCATCCGTGCGGGTGGACAGCGCGGCGTACAACCTGGGGGCTCGCCGCGGAACGCGCAGTCCACCGGGCAGGACCGGTTCGGTACGCTCGCATCCGTTTTGAACGCATTCCTTCATGACGGACCAGATATGCAGCAGTTCGCTGCGCAGTGCATCCTCGCTCCGCCAGGACAGCTCATTTGCGAGCATGATGTCGCTGATACGCAGCCCTTCCCGGCGGCAATGCTCGAGAAGCTGGCCGCCGGTTGTGAACGGATACGGGAGCGGAGTGGTGTCCTGAACGATGCGGTCCGCACCTGCAGCCTGCTCGTCGACGACAAACCCGCCGCCCACCGAATAGTACGTCGCAGCCTTGAGCACCGACCCATCGCTTTTCTGGGCGGTGAACGTCATGCCGTTCGGATGGGCAGGCAGGGATTTGCGCCGATGGAGGATAACGTCCGCATCCATGTCGAACCCGATCGGCCGTACAGCGGCCAGATTCAGTTTCCCCTGTCTGGCTGCATCGGCCACGATCTCGTCGGCACGGTCGGTGTCCACCGTTTCGGGGGTTTCCCCCTGCAGACCGAGAACCACGGCCTTGCCGGATCCATGGCCATGACCGGTGGCGCCGAGGGAACCGAACAACTGGGAGTGAACGCGGGTCACCTGTTCCAGCAGCCCCTCTGCTGCCAGAACGTCAGTGAACCGCTTGGCGGCACGCATGGGGCCAACGGTGTGTGAGGACGACGGGCCGATTCCGATCGAGAAAAGGTCCAGCGTGCTCAGCGCCATTAACTTATCTCCGGTGCTTTGTACTCAGCCATGGCATCGACAAGCCACCGGCCCAGGTAGTCCGCGAAGGAAGACCGCGGGTAGAGCCGGAAAGTCTCCGCCTCCACCTTCCGAAGGATCACCGGAACGTGCCCGATATTCGTGTTCACCGCTGTGCCCTCCTTGAAGGCCCGGGGGTGAAGGTCCACTGGGCATCCCTTCTCCAGGACGCCCCTGGCCGATGGACCGGTCAGTTCAAAAGTGGTCCGGTTGGCGGAGAGATCGAGCACCGAGCCCGGAAAACCCTGAAGCGCCTTTTGCAGCGCAAGGACAAGATGCTCGGAAGCTTCATCCGAAACCACAAGGAACTCGTCCGGCGCCAGCCAGAGGACAGAGCGTCCGGACCCCGTTGTGACCAGACCGTGCCGGTCCGGGAGCTGCGCCCCGAGGACCTCCTCGAGCCGATGCGCGCCCTCGCTCTGTGGCGTCGCCCTCAAACCGACCATCGTCTGGAACGGCACCTCGCGAAGGCTTACTCCGCGCCGGCCGTCCACGCTGGCGTCGGCGAAGGCAGCTGCCAGATGGCCTGCCGGGCTGCGCCGCAAGGCGGCGTGATCAGTGGTACTGGTGTTCTCAAGGAGCGTGTCAGCCATCTCGGCGGTTCCCTTCCGGATCGTAAAGTACGGTTTCGGCGACGGTGACGTCGACGAGCTGGTCGCCTACCGGAGCCACAAGGGTCTCCCCGATGCGGTTGCGGCCGTTTTTGATCAGCGCCAGGCCAAATGAGCGACCCAGCGCCTGACTGTGATAGCTGGACGTGACATGTCCGACCATCGGAACAGCACCCGCTCCGGCCTTCTCGATGGCTCCCTCCTCGACAAGCTGGGTTCCCTCGGGGAGCCGAATGTGCTTGTCCACAGGAAGCACACTCACCAGGTGCTTGCGGTCAGTGCGTTTGGTGTCCTCGCGTGAGTAGGAGCGCTTGCCCACGAAATCCTTGGCCTTGGAAATGATCCATTCCATGCCGGCATCCTGGGGTGTGATGGTGCCGTCAGTGTCCTGCCCGACGATGGGATAGCCCTTCTCGGCGCGAAGTACGTGCATGGTTTCGGTGCCGTAGGGGGTGATGTTGAACTCTGCACCGGCGGCGGCCACGTCCTCCCACACCTGCTGTCCGTACCAGCCCGAGACGTTGATCTCGAAGGCCAGCTCACCGGAGAAGGAGATACGGCAGACACGCGCAGGGATCCCCGAGGCGAGGGTGGTCTCCCGGAAGGTCATGAACGGGAACGATTCGTTGGAAACGTCCAGCTCCGGCGCCAGCTTGGCGACCACTTCACGGGACTTCGGGCCGACAATTGCGATGGTGCTCCACTGCTCAGTCACCGAGGTGCAGTTGACGTCCAGCTCCGGCCACTCGGTCTGGAGCCATTCCTCAAGCCAGTCCAGAACCTTTGCGGCGCCGCCTGTGGTGGTGGTCATGAAGTAGCGGCCTTCGTCGATGCGCAGGGTCACGCCGTCGTCGTAAATCATGCCGTCCGGAGTGCACATGACTCCATAACGGGCGGAACCGGGTGCGAGCTTCTTGAAAGCGTTGGTGTAGATGCGGTTCAGGAACTCACCGGCATCGCTGCCCCAGATCTCAATCTTGCCCAGCGTGGTGGCGTCCATGAAGCCGACCGAATCCCGCACTGCAGCGCACTCGCGCGCAACCGCAGCATCCATGTCTTCACCCGGCTGTGCGTAGTACCAGGGACGCAGCCACTGGCCCACGATCTCGAACTCGGCGCCCTGGGCGACGTGCCATGGGTGGATCGAAGTGAATCGTGCCGGATCGAAGAGGTCGCCTCGCTCGCGACCCGCCAGCGCCGCGAACGCCACCGGAGCGTAAGGAGCACGGTAGGTCGTGGTACCGATTTCGCCCGGGGTCGCTCCGCCGTTCAGCGCTGCGGCGATCACGCCGATTGCGTTGACACCGGAGGTCTTCCCCTGGTCGTTGGCGGTGCTGATGGAGGTGTAGCGCTTGATATGTTCCACCGAACGCATTCCGGCGCCGGTGGCCCGAAGTACGTCTGCAACCGTTTGATCGCGCTGCAGGTCCACAAAGTGCTCGCTCAGGTCCCCGAGCTGCGAGTTTTCGTCATGGACGAGCCACAGTGGCCGGGTCGGACCCTGCGCCACAGGCGGGTGGGAGGAAACCGCGAGGGCATGGGCGCCCATCTCGTTGACGAAGCCGGCGTTGAACGCTGCCACCGATCCTGCGTGGCCGCCTTCCGCAAGGCAATCCTCCGTGGCAAAGCTGCCCGCGGCCGATCCGACTATCTGCTGGCCCTCCACCGCATCGGACGGCACGAATGCAACCAGGCTGTCGTCCCAGCGGACGCGGCCCTGGCGCTGGCTGTGAAGGTGGGTGACCGGGCTCCAGCCGCCTGAAACGGCAACCAGATCACAGGCGACTTCCGCCACCGGCCCGTACGCAATGCCGTCGTCATTGAGCGATCGCACGACGGCACCGCTGACGCGCGGGTTGCCCACGGTGTCCGCGACAACGGAGCCGAGCAGGACCCGGATTCCTTGGTCCGTAGCGGCCCGGGCCGCGGGGGACGCTTCAGGCCGGGCATCTACGATCGCCGCGATGCTGATGTTTGCACGCTGGAGGTCGCTGACCAGGTCATACGCGCTGTCGTTGTTGGTGCTGATAAGCACTCGGGCACCCGGCGCCACGGCGTAACGGTTGATGTAGGTGCGGACTGCCGAGGCGAGCATGACACCTGGACGGTCGTTGTTACTGAAAACGATGGGACGCTCATGTGCGCCGGTGGCAACAACCACCTGCTGGGCGCGAATGTGCCAGAGTCTCTGACGGGAGACCGGTGACATCTCGGGCGCAGCTGCAGCCTGCCCGAGGTGGTCCGTCCGGCTCTGGAGGGCGATCACGTAATTGCTGTCGTAGTTTCCGAAGGCGTTGGTGCGGGAAAGGATGGTGACTTCCTCGGCGGCCTCCAGCTCAGCCCGAACGGAATTGATCCATTCGACGGAGCTCTGTCCATCGATCGTGGTGCCCGGCGCGGACAGGAGCGAGCCGCCCAGTTCCGGCTGGTCGTCGATGAGGATCACGCGGGCACCTGTGACGGCGGCAGCGCGGGCAGCGGCCAGCCCGCTGGGTCCGGCTCCGATGACCAGGACGTCGGTGTGGACGTACTTCTTGTCATAGACGGCCGTATCATCGGCCGGATCCAGCTGGCCCAGGGCGGAGAGGTACTCGGCGGAGAGTCCGTCGGTCAGCTCCACCGTCGTGGCCGGAAGCATCGACTCGTTCACGCCGCCCTGGCCGCGGTGATGAACCTTCACCAGCGCATTGGGTTCCTCGATGCCGGCGGAGAGAATGCCGCGAGGCCGGCTCAGATACAGGGAGGGAGCGGTTTCAATAACTCCATTGGCCAGCAGGGCGGAGGCAAGGGTGTCACCGGCGTGACCGGTGTATTCCTTGCCGTCCACGGTGAAGGCCAGCTCCTGGGAACGGTCGATCCGGCCGCCTTCGGCGACGCGGTGGGGCTGAGGTGTCATTTGGTCCCTCCAGCAATGGGGCCGGTGCTATCGGCTTGGGCGTTCGTGATGTCGGGACGGGCCCCACCCGGAGGGTAGACGGCCGAGATCCGGTAGGTGACTGTGTCGCGGATGGCGTTGAACCATTTGCGACAGCCGGCTGCGTGCGACCAGCGTTCAGCGAACTGGCCTTTCGTGTTCTCGCGGTAGAAGAGGTAGCGTGCCCATTCTTCGTCGCTGAGCGCGTGGGGGTCTGCCGGATACTCCACATGGGCCTGTCCGCCGTAGTGGAATTCGGTTTCGTCTCGTGGCCCGCAGTTGGGGCACTGGATCTGTATCATGCCGTCTCTTCTTTCAGTGGGCCACGGCGGCTGCGCCGTGCTCATCGATGAGCGCACCGGTGACGAAGCGTTCAAGCCCGAAGGGTTTGTTGAGCTGGTGGGGCTCGTCATCGGCGATTGTCGCGGCGAAGCTCCAGCCCGCTCCGGGCGTTCCCTTGAAGCCGCCGGTTCCCCATCCGCAGTTCACGTACATGTTCTCAACCGGGGCCTTGCCGACGATCGGAGAGGCATCCGCCGTGGTGTCCACGATGCCGCCCCAGGTCCGGAGCAGGTGGGCACGGGCGAAGATCGGGAACAGCTCGACGGCGGCAGCCATCTGGTTCTCGATCACGTGGAAGGATCCACGTTGGCCGTAACCGTTGTAGGAATCGACTCCCGCGCCCATGACCAGTTCGCCCTTGTGCGCCTGGGAAACGTAGACGTGCACGTGGTTGGACATCACGACGGTCGGGTGGACCATTTCATGCAGTTCGGAAACCAGCGCCTGCAGCGGGTGTGACTGGATGGGCAGGTCAAAGCCGGCCATCTTGGCCAGAACGCTGGAGTGACCGGCTGCGCACAAGGCAACCTTGCCTGCGTTGATGGTGCCACGGTTGGTCTTGACGCCGGTGACCTTGTTGCCGTCCTTGATGAAGCCTGTGACTTCACAGTTCTGGATGATGTCCACGCCGAGCTCATCGCACTTGCGTGCGAAGGCCCAAGCCACGTGGTCATGCTTCGCGATGCCCGCGCGCGGCTGGAATGTGCCGCCCAGGATCGGGTAGCGGATCTTGTCGCTCGTGTTGATGATCGGGCAGACTTCCTTGACCTGGTCAATGTCCAGCCACTCAGCATCGACGCCGTTGAGCTTGTTGGCGTTGACGCGACGTGTGGAATCACGGACATCCTGCAGCGTGTGGTCCAGATTCAGAACACCGCGCTGGCTGAAAAGGAAGTCGTACTCGAGCTCCTCCGGGAGCTGCTCCCACAGTTTGAGCGAGTGCTCGTAGATGGCCGCACTCTCGTCCCAGAGGTAATTGGAACGGATGATCGTGGTGTTGCGGGCCATGTTGCCACCAGCCAGCCAGCCCTTTTCAAGGATGGCGATGTTGGTCATGCCGTGGTTCTTGGCCAGGTAGTAGGCAGTGGCAAGGCCATGTCCGCCGCCGCCGATGATGACTGCATCATAGGAGGACTTGGGCTCGGGATTGTGCCAGAGGAAATCCGGGTGCTCCGGGAGGAGATCAGCCATTACGCTACCTTGATCTTTTGGGCGGAGAGGTTGGGGTAAAGGGGGAATTTCTCGGCCAGGTTTTCAACCCGCTGCCGGAGTGCTGCCGCGGTCTCGTCGCTGAACTCGCGTTTGAGGGCTGCCGCGATAATGTCCGCCACCTCGCTGAATTCAGCCGCGCCGAAACCTCGGGTGGCCAGAGCCGGCGTGCCGACGCGCAGGCCCGAGGAGATCATCGGGGGGCGCGGATCGAACGGGACGGCATTGCGGTTGACGGTGATCCCGATGCGGTGCAGCCGGTCCTCGCCCTGCTGCCCGTCCAGCTCCGAGTTACGCAGATCCACCAGGACCAGGTGCACTTCGGTGCCGCCGCTGACGACAGTCGCACCGTTCTCGGCTACGTCATCAGCAAGTAGCCGCTGCGCGATAATCCGGGCACCTTCCAGGGTGCGCTCCTGGCGGTCCCGGAATTCTGGCTCGGCTGCCAGCTTGAAAGCGACGGCCTTTGCGGCAATAACGTGTTCCAGCGGGCCGCCCTGCTGGCCGGGGAAGACTGCGGAGTTGACCTTCTTCGCGATGGCGGCGTCGTTGGTGAGGATGATTCCCCCGCGCGGACCGCCGAGTGTCTTGTGCGTGGTGCTCGTGACAATGTGTGCGTGCGGGACGGGATTCGGGTGCAGACCTGCTGCCACCAGTCCGGCGAAGTGCGCCATGTCCACCATCAGGTAAGCACCAACGAGGTCGGCGATACGACGGAATTCGGCGAAATCCAACTGCCGGGAGTAGGCAGACCAGCCGGCGACGATCAGCTGCGGCTTGTGCTCGACAGCCAGGCGTTCCACCTCGGCCATGTCGATCAGCATGTCCTCTTCGCGGACTCCGTAAGGGACGACCTTGTAGAGCTTTCCGGAGAAGTTGATGCGCATGCCATGGGTCAGGTGCCCGCCGTGCGCGAGGTTCAACCCGAGAATGGTGTCTCCGGGCTGGATGAGGGCGAACATCGCAGCCGCGTTGGCCTGCGCACCGGAGTGAGGCTGGACGTTGGCAAAGTCGGAACCGAACAGCGACTTGAGGCGGTCGATTGCAAGCTGCTCCACAACATCGACGTGCTCACAGCCACCGTAGTAACGCTTGCCGGGGTAACCCTCCGCGTACTTGTTCGTCAGGACGGACCCCTGCGCCTCCATAACGGCAGTAGGAGCAAAGTTTTCAGAGGCGATCATCTCCAGAGTGTTCTGCTGTCGTAGCAGTTCCTGCTCCACGGCGGCGTGGATCTCGGGATCGGTCTCTGTGAGCGAGCGGGTCAGAATCTCGACCATCGTTTCTCCTAAGTCAGCTCTAATATCCTCTTGATATATTAGTTGTGTGGCTCAAGTATGCTATCGACGGTCGTAGCTGTCAACACCCTCTACAGACGGAGTGCGGGCCGGCCTACGCGGCGAAAAGAGCCTCGCGGACGGCATGCTCAAAACCGGTGACGTGAGCCCTGGCGAGTTCGGCGGATTTCGCCTCATCACCGTCGATGACGGCACGCAGGAGGTCCACGTGCTCGCGCACGTGATGAGACAAGTCCGGAAGCCGGTCCAGAACCATGCACCAGATGCGGGTTGCGAGGTTGTCGTAGCGGATCAGGACATCCTCCAGATGGGGATTGGCAGCCGCAGCGTATATACCCTGGTGAACCCGGGCATCGAGCCGCAAGGTTTCCACAATGGACGCGGCACCGGTATCGAATTCCTCGACTGCACGCATAACTGCCCGCAGCTGTTCCCGCGAGGCTTCGGTTGCCACCCGGGCCGCCCGGGCGGCGGCAAGGGGTTCGAGCTGTGTGCGAATCTCCGAGATGAACGCGAGGTCGGTGACTTCCACCCGCGTGGCGAACGTGCCCCTCCGCGGGTAGGAAACAACGAGGCGATCCAGCTCCAACCGCTTGAGCGCCTCACGCACCGGAGTCCGTCCCACGCCAAGATCCTTTGCGAGCTGGTCGTCATTGAGGAGGTCCCCCGGCCGGATGTTCAACATCAACAGCCGGTCCCTGATGTTCTCGTACGCTACGTCTGCCAATGACTTTCTGGCGGTCTCGTCGTCGACCGCAAGAGCCTCAAAAACCATAACGCCAACCCCTCTAATCCCGAATGGCGAGACTATTGACCCCGCCCCTCTCACCAGTATACGCTGATTGCCGAATCTAATATATCAGTATGGATTTTTGGAATATATCTAAAGGAGGAGACATGACCCTCATGGCATCAGATTCATCCACCAGCACACTTGCCCAGCCGGAGGCCCGCGCGGAGGAACAGACGAGGAAGTTCGTTCTCACGCTGTCGTGCGTCGAACGCGCCGGCATCGTCCAGGCGGTCACCACGTTCCTCTTTGAGCGTGGGTTCAACATCGACGAGCACCAGCAGTTCGACGACGGCCTCCGTCAGACACTGCATCTGCGCACTGCGTTCTCGGGTTCCTCCGAGTACACACCCGAAAGGCTCAACGAAGAGTTCAGCGCGATCGCAAACCGCTTCGACATGAAGTTCGGCTTTCACGACGAGACCAAGCAGCGCATCCTGGTCATGGTCTCGAAATTCGGCCACTGCCTGAATGACCTGCTCTTCCGCTGGCGCGGCGGAAGCCTCGGCGGCGACATCGTCCTTGTGGTTTCAAACCATGAGACACACCGCGCCATGGCCGATGCGGCAGGCCTTCCCTTCATCTACGTTCCGGTCACTCCAGAGACGAAGGCAGACTCCGAAGCGAGACTCCTGGAACTGGTGGACGAGTATGACATCGACCTCGTGGTGCTCGCCCGATACATGCAGGTGCTCTCCGACGATCTGTGCCGGGCCCTGGAAGGCCGGGCCATCAATATTCATCACTCGTTCCTGCCGGGCTTCAAGGGCGCACGGCCCTACCACCAGGCCTACGACCGTGGCGTGAAGCTCGTGGGGGCCACCGCGCACTATGTAACTGCGGATCTGGACGAGGGACCGATCATCGAGCAGGAAGTTATCCGGGTCGATCACAGCTACGGCCCCACTGCCCTTTCGACAGTGGGCCGGGACGCAGAAGCCCTCGCACTCTCACGCGCCGTCCGATGGCACTGTGAACACCGCGTACTGCTGGATCGAACCAGCACAGTCGTGTTCCGGTAAGCGAATCAACTGAAGCAGCAGAGTCCAAAGACTAAATCAGCAGGAGAAAAGCACATGGCATCGACGCCGCGTATTGTCATCATCGGAGCCGGAATCGTTGGCACCAATCTCGCCGACGAACTGGTCACACGGGGCTGGAACAACATCACCGTCCTGGATCAGGGACCGTTGAACATGCCCGGGGGTTCAACGTCCCACGCCCCCGGCCTTGTTTTCCAGACCAACCCCTCAAAGACCATGGCCCTCTTCGCCAAGTACACGGTGGAGAAGCTTCTGTCCCTCACCGAGGACGGCGTGAGCTGTTTCAACCAGGTGGGCGGCCTGGAAGTTGCCACCACCGAAACGCGCCTTACCGACCTGAAGCGCAAGCTGGGCTATGCGGAATCGTGGGGCATCGAAGGCAAGATCCTTACCACTGAAGAGTGCAAGGAGCTTTACCCGCTCCTCAACGAGGAAGACATCCTTGGTGGGCTTCACGTTCCCAGTGACGGACTGGCCAGCGCCGCCCGCGCCGTGCAGCTGCTGATCAAGCGCACGGAGGCCGCGGGAGTCAAGTACCTGGGCAACACCACCGTCACCGGAATCGAACAGTCCAACCGCCGGGTCACCGGCGTCGAAACGTCCGACGGCGTCATCCCGGCCGACATCGTTGTCTCCTGCGCCGGTTTCTGGGGCGCCAAAATCGGAGAGATGATCGGCATGTCCGTTCCGCTCCTCCCGCTGGCCCACCAGTACGTCAAGACCACTCCTGTGCCGGCTCAGAAGGGCAAGAACGAACTGCCCAACGGCGCCTCCCTGCCCATCCTGCGCCACCAGGACCAGGACCTGTACTACCGCGAGCACGGCGACCGCTACGGCATCGGTTCCTACGCCCACCGCCCCATGCCCGTGGACCTCGACGAGCTCGGCAACTATGAGCCGAGCACGATCAGCGAACACAACATGCCATCCCGGCTGGATTTCACGCTGGAGGACTTCCTCCCGGTCTGGGAGGCCACCAAGCAGTTGCTTCCGGCGCTGCAGGAAAGCGACATCGAGGATGGCTTCAACGGCATCTTCTCCTTCACTCCCGACGGCGGTTCCCTGGTGGGCGAGTCCAAGGAGCTGGACGGCTTCTTCGTGGCTGAAGCCGTGTGGGTAACCCACTCTGCCGGTATTGCCCGCGCTGTCGCCGAACTGCTGACCACCGGGAAGTCGGAGATTGACCTGGGCGATTGCGACATTCACCGCTTCGAGGAGATCCAGCTGACCCCCGAATACGTGAGCGAAACGTCCCAGCAGAACTTCGTGGAGATCTACGACGTCCTCCACCCTCTCCAGCCCAAGCTCTCCCCCCGCAACCTCCGGGTGAGCCCTTTCCATGCACGCCACAAGCAGTTGGGCGGGTACTTCCTGGAGGGCGGCGGATGGGAACGCCCCTACTGGTTCGAATCGAACGCCGAGCTGCTGAAGGAGATGCCGGACGAATGGCAGCCGCCGGCCCGCGACGCCTGGTCCGGGATGTTCAGCTCGCCCATTGCCGCTGCCGAAGCCTGGAAGACCCGCACGGCAGTTGCCATGTACGACATGACTCCGCTCAAGCGCCTTGAAGTTTCCGGCCCTGGAGCCCTGAAACTGCTCCAGGAACTCACCACCGCGGAGATGAACAAGAAGCCCGGCGCAGTCACTTACACCCTATTGCTGGACGACGCCGGCGGCATCCGAAGCGACATCACGGTGGCGCGCCTGAGCGAGGACACCTTCCAGCTCGGTGCCAACGGCAACATCGATACCGCCTACTTCGAGCGTGCGGCCCGCCACCAGACTGAAGCCGGCACCGCCAGCGACTGGGTCCAGGTTCGGGACACCACCGGCGGCACCTGCTGCATCGGCCTGTGGGGTCCGCTTGCCCGTGACCTCATCGGCACCGTCAGCAGCGACGACTTCAGCAATGATGGTCTTCGCTACTTCCGTTCCAAGCAGGTAGTCATCGGCGGCGTCTCCGTCACCGCGATGCGCTTGTCCTACGTTGGCGAGCTGGGCTGGGAGCTCTACACCAGTGCGGACAACGGGCAGCGCCTCTGGGATGCGCTCTGGAAGGCCGGTCAGCCGTTCGGCGTCATTGCGGCAGGCCGGGCAGCATTCGGCTCGCTGCGTCTCGAGAAGGGCTACCGCTCGTGGGGCACCGACATGACCACTGAGCATGATCCGTTCGAAGCAGGTGTCGGATTCGCGGTGAAGATGACCAAGGAGAACTTCGTCGGGAAGGCCGCCCTCGAAGGCCGGACCGAGGACAACTCCGCCCGCCGCCTGCGGTGCCTGACGGTCGACGACGGCCGCAGCATCGTGTTGGGCAAGGAACCGGTCTTCTACAAGGAGCAGGCCGTTGGCTACGTCACCAGCGCTGCGTACGGCTACACCGTCGCCAAACCGATCGCCTATGCGTACCTTCCGTCCGCAGTCTCCATCGGCGATTCTGTGGAGATTGAGTACTTCGGACGCCGCATCCCGGCGACGGTCACGGCGGATCCGCTCTACGACCCCACCATGACCAGGCTCCGCGGCTAGTAACCGCGGTCCACCAGGGCAGGCGGCCCGGCCCCATCCCTGCAAACAGGGGCCGGGCCGCCGTTGTACCCCGGCCCCTCAATCCCAGCCGAGCCGACTCGAGCTTTAGCCAGGAAGACACATGATCAGCTCAGAAACTATTAACGACTACCTCGCCAGGCTTGCCTCACGCGAACCCACGCCCGGGGGCGGCGCAGCCGCGGCCCTTCACGCGGCCCAGGCGGCCGCGCTGGTTGCGATGGTTGCCAGGTACACCACCGGCGGGAAATACGAGCAGCACGCAGAACTCGTGACCAGAGTCATCAGCGCCGCCGATGCACTGGTGACGGACGCGCTGCGCCTCTCGGACGCGGATCAACAGGCGTTCCAGGGCGTCATTGATGCCTACAAACTTCCATCCGGGACGGATGAGCTCAAGGCGGCGCGGACGGCGTCCATCCAGGAGGCACTCATCCTGGCCGCGCAAGTCCCTGCACAGCTCATCGAGCTTGCCGGCGTCATCGTGGACCTGGGCACTGAACTTCTCGAGGTCGCCAATGCCAACGTCATCAGTGACATTGCCGCAGCTGCGGATGCAGCCCGCGCAGCCGCGACCACCGCCCGAGTGAACATAGACATCAACGTGGTCGCGGTGAAAGATCCTGCGGCCCGTGCCCAGCTGGCTGAGCAGACCGATGGTCTCGAGGAGAAAATCGTCCTGGCAGCAGACTCCCTCGTGGAGCGCGTACGCGGAAGGATTCTCAGTTGAGCACCGCAATCCTCTCCGGGAAGGCACTGGCAGGTCTGATTCGGCAGAAGGCCGAGGATCAGGCGAGGACACTCGAAGCTGACGGGCTGCGCCCTACGCTGGCGGTAGTCGTGGCCACAGACGACAGCTCCACACACTGGTATGTGCGGTCCATCGAAAGGGCCGCAGAAAGCGCGGGCATCAACTGCAGGATCGTGGACCTCGGCCATGACACCACCGAACCAGTCCTGGCCTCCGTCCTGAAAGACCTCAGCGCAACCCCGTCTGTACACGGCATCATCCTCCAGACACCTTTGCCTGCCGGCGTCCGGACCGACGAGCTGGTTGGTCATATTGCGCCGGAAAAGGACATCGATGGCGCAAACCCGTTGAGCCTTGGACGCCTGGCGGTAGGCCAGCCCTCTTTCGCTCCCGCGACAGCGCGTGCGGTTGTGGAGATTCTTGACCACTTCGACATCCCTGTCGCGGGCAAGAACGTCGTCGTCGTCGGCCGTTCCGCCGTGGTTGGAAAGCCGCTGTCCCTGCTGCTGCTGCAACGCGATGCCGCGGTCACTGTGTGCCACTCCCGGTCGGGGCCCCTGGAGAAATACACAAAAACGGCCGACGTCGTGGTCGTCGCAGCAGGCCGCGCCGGTCTGCTGAACGGCGACCACATCTCCACCGACGCCGTAGTGATCGACGTCGGCACAAACGTCCTTGCCGACGGCACCCTCGTGGGCGACGTCGACGATGCCAGCGTGCGCGGCACCGCCGCAGCGCTGACCCCAGTCCCGGGCGGCGTCGGTTCAGTCACTACGTCTCTGCTGCTCCTGCACACCACGGATGCCGCGCGGGAGCAGTCTCATGCATTGGTACGGGGAACTGTCGGGTGAACCGCAGCGGGCACAGCTGCTATCCGGTTGAACCCGTCGTCGTCTCCGTCGAGGGTGCGGATGAGCCCGAACGGCAGGACTTCGTTACCACGCTGAGGAAGGCGCTGGGATACTCCTACCTGGTGCGGACGGCGGACGACCAGGATGAGCTGCACGCGCCTGGAGAATGCCCCGACATGGTTTTCGAGTCAGGGGCTGCCAAAGACCGGCGCCACGCACTGCAGATCCTCCTCGGGACCAATGGGCGCCGCGCAGCAGCCGGTACCCAAATCACGGTGATGGACCCTCTGCACCCGGATGCGGCTCTGCGCACGGCCGAAGCCATGGCTTCCCTACCCGCTCTGGACGCGGTCGCCGGTCTCGGGAAATTGCCCGTCCCCCCTCCTCTGCAATGTGTGAAGCTGTCGGAGCACCTGGACGCGGAAGCCGTCTTTCTGGAGTTGTACGGGTTGTCCAGCCACC
Organism: Arthrobacter sp. TJ-170; assembly: GCF_058269305.1. Lineage (NCBI taxonomy): Bacteria > Bacillati > Actinomycetota > Actinomycetes > Micrococcales > Micrococcaceae > Arthrobacter > Arthrobacter sp. TJ-170. The sequence goes on from NZ_JBZCNL010000006.1 coordinate 14,495, forward strand.
GTGTCTGGCTGGACAGCTCGAACCCTGCGACGGACGCCACGGAAGGACGAAGCCGATTCAGCATCATGGCCGATGATTCCGGTAGCCGGGGGATGCGGGCACGGCACGAGAACGGTGTGACCACCGTCGAATCAGACGTCATCACCAGCCGGGTTCCCGGTCCCTTTTTCACCTGGTTGGACAGGAATTGGGACAATACCCAGGCCCACACTGCCGGCCTTCCCTCCGGACTGGGGTTCGCTCTTGGCTGGCTCGGCTATCTCGGATATGAACTCAAGCGTGAGTGCGGCGGCAACGCTGTGGAGTCATCCCTGCCGGATGCTTCACTGATTCGTTGCAGCCGGGCTGTGGTGTTCGACCACCAGAGACGGCACGTATATCTACTGGCGGAAGCCGGGCAGGAAGGCCGGCAATGGTGCGAAGATGCTGCACGACGCATCGGCCGCCTGCCTGACACGCCACAGCCGATCACCAGCCCTTTGCCGTCCGTGCAGTTCAGCGCAGCCGACTCCTGCCGGTCCTACCTGGAGAAGATCGCTGCATCCCAGGATGAAATCACGCAGGGGAACTCCTACGAGGTCTGCCTGACGACGCAGATTTCCAGCGACAACCACGAGAGCGTCGATTCGTGGGAGTTCTACCGGAGGCTCCGCCGCGCAAGCCCTGCCCCGTTTGCGAGTTACATACAGCTGGGATCGGTCACCATCGCGAGCTCCTCGCCGGAGCGGTTCCTCAGTATCACTGCTGACGGCCACGCGCGTGCCGAACCCATCAAGGGAACACGACGGCGTGACGCATCCCCGTTGGTTGACAGGCGCCTGAAGCGGGACCTGACGACTTCAGTAAAAGACAGGGCGGAGAACATCATGATCGTGGACCTGATGCGTAACGACCTGTCACGCCATGCCGAACCGGGAACAGTATGCGTGACACGGCTCTGCGACGTGGAGACGTACGCAACAGTGCACCAGCTGGTCAGTACCATCGAAGCAACCATCGCGCCCGGGAGGTCACGGGCGGCGGTCGTGGCAGCCGCCTATCCCCCAGGGTCAATGACGGGCGCACCCAAGATCAGCAGCATGAACATCCTCGACCGGCTCGAGCCTCAACCACGCGGCCCATATTCGGGTGTGGTTGGCTACTTCTCTCCCAACGGCGCAGCAGACCTGTCCGTCACGATCCGCAGCGCCGTATTCCAAAGATCGACCACGGGGGTCCAACGGGTGACCGTGGGCATCGGCGGAGCCATCACAGCCGATTCACACCCCGACGAGGAGCTTGCAGAAATCCATACCAAAGCCAGGGCGATCCTCGGCGTTCTTGGGGCTAACTTCCCCGAATGAGCTGATGCCGCAGGCATCCGCAAGGGCTACAGGACTGCCCTGATCAGATTCTCGAAATCGGTGACATGCTTGGTTGTCAGTCGAACTGCGGACTCGGAGTCCCCTTCGGCGATACATTCCAGCAGCTCAATGTGCTGGGCAATGTGCTCGGACACCGGCGGAAGCTTCTCCAGCACCAGGCTCCAGATCCTCGTCGCAAGGTTGTCGTACCGGGTGAGGACATCTTCGAGGTGGCGGCTTCCCGTGGCCCGGTAAATGGTCCGGTGCACGCGCATGTCCAGCCGCATCAGGTCCTTTTGCGCGTGCATTTCCGGCAGACGCTGCTCGACCTCCCGGGCGAATTCCTTCAGCTCCTGCCTGAGCTGCGGAGACGCCATCCGCGCAGCACGCGATGCTGCTGCAGGCTCGAGCAACTGGCGAATCTCGGAGATCTCAGCGAGATCGGTGATGTCCACGCCTGCGGCGAATGTGCCCCGCCGCGGATAAGCCACGACCAGATGGTCGCTCTCGAGCCGTTTCATGGCCTCCCGGATAGGCGTCCGGCCCACACCCAGGCGCCGGGAGATGACCTCATCGTTGAGCGGTTCACCGGGTTTGATGTCCAGCACGATCAGTTCGTCGCAGAGAACCCGGTAGGCATAATCGGCAAAGGATTCGCCGTCCTGCCTCGGAGGCAAGTACGAATCTTCCCCCGCGACCGCTAATTCGCCAACACTTGTCATCTTCGAAGTTCTCCTCCTGGATACGGTGAGCCTTGACTCGAAGGCTCTGCGTACATAGTATTCCCATAACTGATATATCAATACGCAACAAGCGGAATGTCACGAAACTGCCCTTGCGGGTGTCAGAGACTTACGTAAATCGGCGAAGGCCAGTTGCCCAGAAATGGAGACCGATGAGTAACCAAACGGCCGCGAGGGTGCGGCTGGAAGTTGTCCCGTCGCCAGATCTGCTCACACAACTTCCGGCGATCTTTGATATGCCGGGCTCCGTCAGTGTGACCTGCCTTCCCCACCACGGTCCCAAGCGCACTGTAGAAGCATCGGTAGACCTGGCCCGGTTGGGTTACCGCGCAATTCCCCATCTCGCGGCCCGCGGTATCGCCAGCCGGGCGCAGCTGCATTCCCTGCTGACACAGTTGCAGGATGCCGGCGTCTCAGAGCTGTTTCTTGTTGCGGGCGACCGACGCACACCTGCAGGCCCGTACTCCTGGAGCGGGCACCTCCTGGAGGCAGTGAAGGAGTTCTCCCCTGGATTTTCCGCGGGGATTGCCGGCTATCCTGAAGGGCATCCTGAGCTGAGCCAGGAACAGCTGGCGCGCAACCTTGCGAGCAAGGCACCGATGGCATCCTCCCTTGTCACCCAGATGTGCTTTTCCGCGGAAGCAATCAGCCGGTATCTGCGCTCACTGCGCGAGAATGGCGTAGAACTGCCCGTATGGGTCGGGGTTCCCGGTCCCGTTTCAGTCAAGAAGCTGGCGGCAATGGGAGCGCGCCTCGGAGTCGGCCGTTCGCTCAAGCTTGCCCGTAGGACCGGCATGGCCGGCGCCTTGTGGCGACGGGGCGACTTCCTGAATTACGACAGCGGCAGGCTGGTCCGCGACGTTCACCGGAAGGTGGCGGACAATCCCCTCTTCGCCGGCTTCCACGTCTACACATTCAATGACCTCGGGCGTCTACCCAACCTCCTGAGCGGATTGCCGCAGCAGGCAACGTTGCCCCCAGGCAACACCCCCAGTCCTCTGTTTCCTGCCAAGATCTGAAGGGAAGATCTCGTGGCTTCAAAAGCTCCCAAAGAAAATATCGACGAGTCGAAGCTGACTCTCACCAAGCCCAAGTCCAAGGCTGTCGGCCTGCCCGCAGTCATGAACTCGCTGAAGATCTCCATGGATCAGATGGGCCCTCTGCGCAGCGTTCAAACGCTCTTGGCCGTCAATCAGATCGACGGTTTCGATTGCATGGGGTGCGCCTGGCCCGAACACGAAAAGCGCAACACAGCCGAATTCTGCGAGAACGGCGCAAAGGCGGTGGCGGAAGAAGCCACTCGCCGCCGCGTTACGCCCGAGTTCTTCGCCAAGCATTCCATCGCCGACCTGCGGACGCGTGACGACTACTGGCTGGGCCAGCAGGGCCGGCTGACGCACCCGATGCTTCTTGACGAGCATGCAACCCATTACAGGCCGATCGAGTGGGACGACGCCTATGAACTGATCGCCCAGGAAATAAAGGACATGGACCATCCGGATCAGGCGGTCTTCTACACCTCCGGACGGACCTCCAATGAGGCAGCCTTCCTCTACCAGCTCCTCGTGCGGGGCATCGGGACCAACAACCTCCCCGATTGCTCCAACATGTGCCACGAGTCCTCGGGATCAGCGCTCGTCGAAACTATCGGCATCGGTAAAGGTTCCGTAAGCCTGCATGACCTCGAAACCGCGTCCCTGATTTTTGTCGCCGGCCAGAACCCCGGCACCAATCACCCACGAATGCTTAGCGCACTGGAGAAGGCCAAGAAAAACGGCGCCTTCATCATTTCCGTGAATCCCCTTCCCGAAGCCGGACTCCTTCGGTTCGAGAATCCCCAGACCGTCTCAGGCATGGTCAAAGGCACGCAACTGACCGATGACTTCCTGCAGATCCGTGCCGGCGGCGACCAGGCCCTCTTCCAGGGCCTTGGCAAGTACCTTCTCGAAGCGGAAGCCCAGGGGAGAAAGACACCCGGGCTGTCCACAGTGCTCGACCATGACTTCATCAGGAACCACACTGTCGGAATCGATGAGTACCTGCGGTTCCTGAATGAAACGCAATGGGATGACATCCTGGAAGCCACCGGACTCACCCGGGAACAGATCGAAGCCGCCGGAGAACGCCTTCTGGCGTCCAACGCGACGATCGTCTGCTGGGCCATGGGCCTCACCCAGCACAAGCATTCGGTACCCACGCTCCGGGACGTGGTCAACGTGCTGCTACTTCAGGGGAACATCGGGAAGCCCGGAGCAGGAGTCTGCCCAGTCCGAGGCCACTCGAACGTCCAGGGCGATCGGACCATGGGCATCTTCGAGAAAATGCCCGCGAAGTTCCACGACAGCCTCGACCACCGGTTCGAGTTCCTCTCACCGCGGAAGCACGGCTACGACACTGTGGCAGCGATCCGCGCCATGCGGGACGGTGACGTCCGTGTCTTCATCGGAATGGGCGGCAACTTCGTCAGGGCGGCCCCGGATTCAGAGGTCACAGAGAAGGCCTTGGCCAATACCCGTCTGAGTGTGCAGATCTCCACGAAACTTAACCATTCCCACGTGTCCACAGGCCGCCGTGCGCTGATCCTGCCCACCCTCGGACGCACCGAGAAGGATACCCAACGTTCTGGTGACCAGAGGGTGACAGTGGAAGACTCCATGAGCGCAGTCCACGCTTCGCGCGGACGCATCAAGCCCGCCAGTGAGCACCTGCACTCAGAGGTGGCCATCGTGTGCAACCTCGCCCACAAGCTGTTCGTGGACAGCGACAATCGTCCACGGTCCAACGCCCCCAGAGCCGACTGGCTCGCGATGAAGGACGACTACTCCCTCGTCCGGAAACACATCGAGGCTGTGATCGACGGATTCGAGGACTTCGAGGAGCGGATCCAGCATCCCGGGGGCTTCGTGCTTCCAAACCCTCCCCGGGACGCCAGAAAGTTCGACACAGAATCGGGCATGGCCCATTTCACCGGCAACAAGCTCGAGTTCATCAAGGTGCCCCCGGGACGCCTGATCCTCCAGACGCTACGCTCGCATGACCAGTACAACACCACCATTTACGGCAAAGACGATCGGTACCGCGGCATTCATGGAGGGCGACGCGTGGCCCTCGTCAACGAATCGGATATTGCGGAGATGGGGTTCAGGGATGGCGATCTGGTTCACCTCATTTCCGAGTTCCAGGGAACTGAGCGCCGAGCGGACAATTTCCGCATCGTTTCGTATTCGACCCCCAAGGGATGCGCAGCGGCGTACTATCCGGAAACCAATGTGCTCGTGCCGCTTGATTCTGTCGCCGACACCAGCGGTACGCCGACCTCCAAGTCAGTCGTCGTGCGGATGGAAAGGGCCGGCTCCCAGCTCTGATATGACCGGACGACTGTTCTGAGCCGGGTGCGTGCCGGATTCATGAAGGATGAGGTGTCGCGTATCCCGTGAACGGTGCTTCGGTGGCCTGAAACCTGGGGAGGTATCCTCATCGAAGCATCGCTCTCGGGAGTCGGGACAGCGCGCGTCAAGCCAGCCAGAAAGGTGCCGAAGTGCTTACTCACGAAACCCCAGGTGGTCACGCTGCCGGTTCGCCGCTGCACCGGGACCAGGCCGCAGGGTCAACCCGATCCTGGTCCGAAGCCCGCAGGATTGCCTTCGATTGTGCTTCCGCACTTCCACCCGTGAGCGTCCCCCTCGCGTCGGCTCCGGGCCGGAGGCTTACCCGAGACGTCACCGCGCGGCAGGACATACCCCACTATGCTTCCTCCGCCATGGATGGTTGGGCCGTCAACGGCAACGGTCCCTGGATACTCACTGCACAAGGACGCGCCCTGTCACCCGACGAGGCCTGCACCATTGCCACCGGTGGACTGGTTCCACCGGGCACTCAGGCCATACTCCGCAAGGAAAGTGGCCGGCTCACGCAGAACGCTGAGGGCAAACCGCTCCTGACCCTGAACGACCGGGCGGCGCTCGGCGAGCCAGTATTCGGTCAGCACATTCGCCATGCGGCAGAAGAGGCCACAGCCGGTGAGGTGTTGATCGCCATGGATACAGTGCTGAATCCCGCGCACGTTGCCCTCGCCGCCGTAGCAGGCTACGACGAACTGCGAGTCCAGGGAAGACCGACGGTCTCGATCGTCCTGACTGGTTCAGAGGTAGTGACGTCCGGCCTCCCCGCACCGGGACGGGTCAGGGACACGCTCGGTCCCCAACTTGAGTCTGTAATCTCCCTTCTTGGAGCCACCCCCGCTATCCCGCTCAGAATCGGTGATTCCTACCAGGACTGGCTGTCGGCCCTGGGAGCTTTTGATACGCCGGCCGGGCAGCGACCGAACGTAACGATAACGACCGGCGGGACCGGCGTTTCCGAGACCGACCATTTCCGCGCCGTCGTATCCGCACTTGGCGGGAGGCTACTTCTGGACGGTGTCGCCATGCGTCCCGGTCACCCCGCTGTCCTGGCGGAACTGCCCGACGGACGCTTCCTCCTGGGCCTCCCCGGAAACCCCCTGGCTGCCATGATGGCGCTCGTCACGCTGGCAGAGCCGCTCCTGGCTGCTCTTGGTGACCGTCCTTTGACCGCACCAGTGCACATGGCATCCGGAGCTGACATTGATCCGCTCCCAGGACATACACGTCTCATTCCCTGCACCTTCATCCACGGCATGGCTGTTCCTGTTTCCCATACCGGGCCCGGCATGATGCGCGGCCTTGCCCGGGCGGAGTGTGTGATGGCAGTTCCCCCCGGCGGCACCAAGTCAGGCGGGACGGTTCCCGTGCTTCCCCTACCTTGGACGCAGTCGAATGCGAACGTCCATCAGGGCGGACAATTCCGTTAGGTCACCGGACGTCCGTAGCCCCAGCGGCCGTGAACGGGCGCGCTTCAGACACGGTCTAGGATGAAGTGAATGGATATCAGGCCTGGCATTCCAGCCCTGAAGACCCGCGCTTAGACAAAGACACGAGGCATCATGGCCGCACATACCGAACCGGAAGTGGACTCAGACGCCCAAGGTGGAGGCGTCCAATCCGTGGATCGCGCCCTCCAGATCCTGGAAATCCTCGCCCGGGAGGGAGACGCCGGAGCCAGCGAAATCGCTGAAGAGATGGGCGTGCACAAATCCACAGTTTCCAGGCTCGTGGGCTCTCTCGTGAATCGTGAACTGGTCCGGCAGAACAGCGAGCGGGGCAAGTACCAGCTGGGCTTTGGGATTCTGCGATTGGCATCGTCAATCCCCGGGAGGCTGAGCATCGTGCAACAGGCCCGGGAAGTACTGGAGGGCCTGGCCGAGGAATTCAAGGAAACTGTGAACCTGGCCGTCCTGCGATCGGGATACGCCGTGAACGTCGACCAGGCCATGGGTCCTTCCACTCTTGCGACGTATGACTGGGTAGGCAGCCTGACCCCTCTGCACGCCACGTCAAGCGGGAAGGTACTGCTCGCTGCCGTTTCCACCGATGAGAGGGATGCGATCCTCAAGGGCATCGGCCTCCCTGCCCGCACCCCGAAAACCATAACGAATCGAGCACAACTCGAGAAGGAGCTGTTGGAGGTCTCGCACCAAGGCTACGCAGTGGTCCACGAGGAATATGAGATCGGCCTGACTGCCATAGCCGTTCCCATCTATAACCATGAGGGGAATGTCATCGCGTCGGTCAGCATCTCCGGTCCCGCGTTCCGGTTCGCTCCCGAAGATGACCCTGCACTCATAGAGCATCTTCGCGAGGCGGGCATGGCGATCAGCGCCAGAATGGGCTACCGACGCCAATGAGCCCGGCCGTAGGGCCGGGCTCGTCAGCGGGTTATCGTCGAGTTACCTAATTGGCACGACGTCCCCTACCGTCTCCTGAATCCAGTCATGGAAAGCACCGATGTGGTGTTCACTTGGCACCAGCACACCGCCCTTGGCATAGACCTTCGATCCCATGGCAGGCTGGCAACGCTCGCAGGCGTCGAAGTCCTGCTGGTTGACGCGGTGGAACAGCTCCACCGAGGCGGAGACGTCCTTGCCGCTTTCCACCACGCTGGGCAGGTACAGCCAGTCACATTCGACGATGGTGTGGTCTACTGCCATGGGGAACATGCGGTGGATGATGACGTGGTCGGGAACGAGGTTCACGAACACTGTTGGCTTGATGGTGATGGCGTAGTAGCGGCGGTCCTGGTCCTCCGCGACGCCCGGGATCACGTCGAGGCCCTCGGAACCGTCGACAGTGAAGCCTTTGACATCTTCGCCGAACTCGGCGCCGTGTCCCACGAAGTACTGCGCAGCAAGGCCGTCGGCGAACTCGGGGAGAACTTCGGTGAGTTCAGGGTGGATGGTGGCGCAGTGGTAGCACTCCATGAAGTTCTCAATGATGAGCTTCCAGTTCGCCTTGACGTCGTACTTGATCCGGCGTCCGAGGCTGAGGTTCGCCACGTCGTAGCCGTCGATAGCGTGCACGCTCCCGAGCCGCTCCTCAATAGCTCCCATGACATCTTCCTCAAACGACGGCGGCTCGTCAGCGAGGCAGATCCAGACATAACCGAGGTATTCACGAATGTGAACCTTGGCCAGGCCGTATTCGTCGCGGTCGATGTCCGGCATCTTGGTGAGGTTAGGGGCTGCAATCAGCTTGCCTTCGAAATCATAGGTCCAGGCGTGGTAAGGGCACTGGAAGTTGCGGGCCGCTTCGCCCTGCTCCTCCATGCACAGCTTCACACCACGGTGCCGACAAATGTTGTAGAACGCGCGGATCTGCCCTTTACGGGTGCGTGAAATCAACACACTCTCGCGACCAACCTGCACTGTCCGCCAGGCGCCGGCCTTGTCCAGGTCAGCGGACCGAATTGCGCAGAACCACATCTGCTCGAAGATGCGCTCCTGCTCAGCACGGAATACCGCTTCATCCACGTAAGTCGAGCCCGGCAGCGTGGGGATAAGGCTCGGAGTGGTTACCTCAGTGGTCAATTGTTCCTCCTCAGAACTGAGTTGCCGTGTTGCTTTCAAGCTTGTGAAAACGAAAGGTGCGTTGCCTGGGCCTAGGATGCCGCTCTGGACACAAGCTTGGCTGACGCTGGTTTCGCACCCGCGATGCCGATGCTCCGGCGCCACCGCGTGAACAGTCGCGGTTGGTTCATGCCAAGCACTGCCACGGGGGTCTCACCCCGGTAGTAGACGGCCAGGAAGCTGTGTTCCTGCGGGTCGCCTGCTTCAATCTCGAGCCAGTCGTAACCTGCCGAGTGGCCGGCGAACTGAATCTTCACGCCGTGCTGGTCGGACCAGAAATAAGGCGGCTTCAGAGGTTGCTGCGGAGCGTCCTTGTCAATCAGTGCCTGAACTGCCAGAGCGGCGCGCTCCAGGGCGCCGGTCCAGTGCTCAACCCGACGGTTCCTGCCCAGCCCTTCATCAAACCATGCTGCACAATCTCCGACGGCGACGATGCCCGGGATATTTGTCCGACCCATGGCATCGCACAGCACGCCGTCGCACAGCTCGATCCCCGAGCCTTCGAGCCATTCAACGTTGGGCTCGGCACCGATCCCGACCACAACAACGTTGGTTGGCAGCCGGCGTCCATCGGCCAGGGACAGCCCTGTTACCTCTCCATCAGCTGTGTCAAACTGCTCGATCCCGACTCCACAGACCAGGCTCACTCCGTTGGAGGTGTGAAGGCTGGCTACCGCGGCACCCATGTCAGAGCCCAGCTGAGCGGTGAAGGGAACGGGGTTGTTGTTGATCATGGTGACGTCCATACCGCGGGCTGCGGCCGCGGAGGCGGCCTCGGCACCGATGAATCCGGCGCCGATAACTATCATCCGGTCGCCTGCGATCAACTTCGGTGCGAGGCGTTCGGCGTCCGCAATGGTCCGCAGGTAAAAGACGTTCTCCATGCCCTCCAACGCCGGAAGCTTGCGGCATCGGGCACCGGTGGCAATGACGATGCGGTCAGCCGCAACTGACCGTCCATCCGCCAATCGGATGGTCAGGCTCGCGGTGTCCAGCCCGACTGCCCCTACGCCAAGAATCCATTCTGCGTCCAGTCCGTCCCCGTCCGTCTCAAGGAAAAGGTCTTGAGTGGTAATCGTGCCGAGGAGGAAATCTTTGGAAAGCGGGGGCCTGTCATACGGACGGTGATGCTCATCGCCAATGATGACCAAACGTCCGGTGAAACCTTGAGCGCGGGCGGCCCGGGCTGCAGAGAGCCCTGCCAGAGAAGCCCCCACGACCACGAGAGTCTTCATATCTTGTCCTTCTTCGGAATTGCCTTCAGCGCAACAGAAAGCGCGATATGCAACAGAGTGACCTAGAACACTCTCGGTGTCAATATGTAACGAACGCATGACGGCAACCCTTGACATTGCATGTGACCAGGAGCACTCTGTTGCTTAGCGTGCACTTCGTTGACTACTGCGGAACAACTGGAGAAGCTAGGAGCGTGCGATATCGAATCTGATCCCCCCAAGCACGAAGAGGTGCGAAATGCATAAGGCCTGCCCGCTCAGTGAACTCGCTCCCGGGGAGGCGCTCAGGCTCGACACAGCTCCGCCAATCGCGGTCTTTCACACTGAAGACGGCGAGATCTTCGCCATTGACGACACGTGCACGCATCAGGACGCGTCGCTGGCTGATGGCTACGTGGAGGACTGCTGGGTCGAGTGCCCCCTTCACGCATCCAGGTTCAACCTCAGTACTGGAGGCGTGGATGCGCCGCCGGCGAAGTTGCCGGTCCGCAAGCACGAAGTACAAATCGTCGACGGAAACATCATGGTCATCGAATCGGAGGAAGCCCCCAATCTTCCGCCCGGTCTAACACCCCAAGGCCATGTCTAAGGCGAAAGCCCCTGACTCGCCGAGCAAAGGATCCGCTCATGGCTACAAACAGTGAAGTAAAACCCCTACCCCCAGAGGAGTTGCCTGCCGACAAGGGTGGGGCTGACGCTCCCCTAAGAAACAGACCCGGGAGTACCCGCCGCTCCGTTCCCGCGGATGAAGTCTCCCCCGCCCTGGGCTCCGAGAACGGAAGCCCGGCGAGCGCACCGGAATCAGAGGAATACGAGCAGATCCTCGACGAACTCCGCCACGCTAAGACAGATCAGGCGGTCACCGCGCGCAGGAGCCGAAACCTCACCCTCGACAAGACCATTTTCGGAATCACGTCCTGGCGGTCGCCTTCGTGATCTGGGGCTTTGTCGGCAAGGAGAGCCTCTCCTCCACCTCGCTGACCGCGCTGGACTGGGTGATGGAATATACGGGCTGGCTCTTTATGGTCTTGGCCTCCCTCTTCGTTGTCTTCGTCCTCTGGCTGGCACTCGGCAAGTTCGGAAACATTCCTCTCGGCAAAGACGGCGAGAAGCCTGAGTTCCGGACAGTTTCATGGATCTCCATGATGTTCGCCGCCGGCATGGGTATTGGCCTCATGTTCTATGGAGTTGCCGAACCCCTCTACCACTATGTTTCTCCCCCGCCCGGAACGGTGGACGGAAGCACTCCTGCAGCCATTCAAACAGCGATGGCTACTTCGATCTTCCACTGGACGCTTCACCCCTGGGCTATGTACGCGGTTGTCGGGATCGCAATGGCCTATGGCACCTTCCGTCTGGGACGCAAGCAGCTGATCTCCGCGGCGTTTACTTCCCTGTTTGGCATCCGGACAGTCGAAGGACCGGCAGGTAAGTTCATCAACATTCTGGCTATCTTCGCTACTCTCTTCGGCACGGCAGCCTCCCTGGGACTGGGCGCACTGCAGATCGGTAGCGGCCTCACCTCCAACGGCTGGTTCGGCGAGATAGGGACGCCGGTCCTCGTTGCTATCGTCGCCATTCTGACCGCCTGCTTCGTTGCATCAGCCGTCTCAGGTATCAGCCGTGGCATCCAGTGGCTATCCAACATCAACATGGTCTTGGCAGTCGTCCTCGCCGCAATCGTCTTCATCGCCGGACCGACCCTGTTCATCCTGAACCTAATTCCGTCAGCGGTCGGCGACTACGCCCGCGACCTTGCGGAGATGTCCTCGCGCACGGAAGCCGTAGGCGACGAATCACTGCGTGCCTGGATGTCCGGCTGGACCATCTTCTACTGGGCATGGTGGATCTCCTGGACGCCCTTCGTCGGTATGTTCATTGCCCGTATCAGCCGCGGTCGCACGATCCGCCAGTTTGTTACAGGCGTCCTGCTGGTTCCCAGCGTTGTGAGTGTTATCTGGTTTGGAATCTTCGGCGGAACGGCTTTCCATCTCCAGCGCGAAGCGGACGCAGCGAATACTCCCGGGCTGGTTACCGTTACGGATGGCGTCCCCACGATTGACTTCGACGGAGCGCTCTTCGACCTGGTGAAGCAGTTGTCTTTGCCGGCTTGGCTTACCGTCGGAGTGATTGCTCTGGCCATGGTGCTGGTTGGAATCTTCTTCGTCACCGGAGCGGATTCGGCGTCGCTGGTTATGTCGTCGCTCAGTTCCAACGGCTCCTCTGATCCGAAGCGTGGACTGGTGGTCTTCTGGGGCACGCTCACCGGAGCAGTCGCGGCCGTTATGTTGCTGGCCGGCGGTAATGAACCCTCGGAGGCACTCTCAGGACTACAGAGAATTACAATCGTGGCTGCGTTGCCGTTCGTCCTGGTCATGCTCTTGTTGTGCTTCGCCCTCGTCAAGGACCTGCGTCGTGACCCACTGTCGTTGCGTCGGCGTCTGGCCGATTCAGTGATGGAACGCGCAATCCGCACCGGGGTGGAACAACACCGAGGCGTCCAGTTCGACTTCGTCACGAAGCACGAGTGTGGCGACACTTGCCAGGGCTCTGATTGCCCAAGCAACACCGTCACCGATCACAACACCGCAACCAATAACACGGTGACGAACAACACCGTGAGCGAAAAGCCTCCGGTGCAGAGCGAGACTCTCCGGTAGCGGATCCGGGATCTCGTAGACCAAAAGCGGCAGGTTCGAGCGATAATTGCTCGAACCTGCCGCTTTCGGTCGAATATGCCTAGTTGAAGGTCGAGGCGTCGATGACGAAGCGGTACCGCACGTCGGAAACCAGCACACGTTCGTAGGCCTCGTTGATCTTCTCGGCCGGGATCACCTCGATCTCGGCACCAAGGTTGTGCTCGGCGCAGAAGTCGAGCATCTCCTGGGTCTCCCGGATGCCACCGATCATTGATCCGGCGAAGGACCTCCGCCCGCCGATCAGCGCAAACGCCTGAACGGGAAGGGGCTCGGCCGGAGCACCAACGTTGACCAGCGCACCGTCGAGGCTCAGCAGTCCGAGGTAGGCGCTGATATCCAGTGACGCACTGACCGTGTTGATGATCAGGTCAAAGGAATCTGCGAGCTCGGTGAACGTGTTCTCGTCGCTGGTGGCGTAGTAGGAGTCGGCGCCGAGACGGAGGCCGTCTTCCTGCTTCTTCAGGGACTGCGATAGAACCGTCACTTCCGCTCCCATGGCATGGGCAAGCTTCACGGCCATATGGCCGAGCCCGCCGAGGCCGACGACGGCAACCTTCTTCCCCGGTCCGGCACCCCAGTGCCGCAGGGGCGAGAAAGTGGTGATGCCCGCGCACAGAAGCGGTGCGGCGGCGTCGAGCTCGATGCCTTCGGGAATGCGGACAACGAAGTCCTCGGTCACCACAATGTGGGTGGAGTAGCCGCCCTGCGTGATGGTGCCGTCGCGGTCGACGGCGCCGTAGGTGCCAACGTTGCCGTTGAGGCAGTACTGCTCCTCGCCGGCCTGGCAGTTTTTGCATTCACGGCAGGAGTTGACCATGCAGCCGACTCCCACGCGGTCGCCTACGGCGTGTTTGGTGACGTTGGAGCCGACTTCGGTGACGATGCCGGCAATCTCGTGGCCGGGCGCCAACGGGAACTGCTGCGGACCCCAGTCTCCGCGGACAGTGTGAATGTCCGAGTGGCAGATGCCTGCGAACTTGATGTCGATCAAGACGTCGTCCGGTCCGACGTCCCGGCGTTCGATGGTTGTGGGGATGAGGTCCTCTGTGGCCGACGGCGCGGCGTAGGCGGAAACAGTGGTGGGCATAGGTAACTCCTGAGCATCGTGTTGACGTGCAACGTTTCAGGGCTAAGCAACGTCGGCCGGTGGAGTCGTATTCCCCACGGGATGGGCAGTGGGGAACACCACTCCGCTAGGCTCGGATCTGAGGCCCTGTTGCCAAGGAGAGACGCTACGTGACTGAAAACCTGAATTCTGCAGCTGAGTTTGACCCGGATGCGTCCGGTGCACAGTCCCAGTCCGCCCTTGAGGCGTTCATCGGGCGCATCGAGAATGAAGTCGACAAACTTCAGCTGGCGCGGTTCAGCCAGGAGGATGCCCTGGCGCTTGGACTGCTGCTCGTCGAACTTGCGACGGAACGGGAGCTGCCGGTCGCCGTCGACATCCGGCGGGGAACACACGTGCTGTTCCATGTGTCCCTACCGGGCGCCACACCGGATAACGACATCTGGGTGGAGAAGAAGTCCCGTACGGCTGAACGCTACGGTGTGCCGTCCCTGCTGGTTGGCCTGCGCGGACGGCTGGGAGGCGGCCGGTTGGAGGACAACGCCTGGTTCGACGAGTCGGCGTACGCTGCACACGGCGGCGCCTTCCCCGTGTATGTGCGCGGAACGGGACCTGTCGCAGTCGTCACGGTTTCCGGCCTTCCCCAAGTGGCGGACCACGAACTGGTGGTCGAGGCACTCACGAAGTTCAGCCGGCGCAAGAAGAAGGCCGTCCCGGCGTAGTCTCTGCCTCCGGTCGCTCCCCCGGCCCTATCCGGCCGCAGGCGTCAGCGACTCGATGAGCCCTTCGATGCGGCCCCGGATCTCGTCACGGATGGGCCGTACCGACTCCACGCCCTTGCCCGCGGGGTCCTCGAGCACCCAATCCTCGTAACGCTTTCCGGGGAAGTACGGGCACTCGTCGCCGCAGCCCATGGTGATCACCACATCTGATTCCTGCACGGCCTCGGTGGTGAGGACTTTGGGTATTTCGTTACCCATGTCGATCCCGACCTCTGCCATGGCCTCCACGGCTGAAGGATTGATCTTGTCAGCCGGCTGGGAACCTGCCGAGCGCACCTCGATAGCGCCCTTTGACAGGGTGGTGAGGAACGCCGCCGCCATCTGCGAACGGCCGGCGTTGTGGACGCAGACGAACAGGACGGAAGGCTTCTTGGTGGTTTCAGTAGTCATGGGAGCTCCTGCGGAAATTATGCGGACAGGGAAGTTGGAGTGAAGAAGCGTTTCTGTGCCCAGAGGGCGACATAGACGAGCGCAACGAGGACGGGCACCTCAATCAACGGTCCGACGACGCCGGCGAGCGCCTGCCCGGACGTGACCCCGAAGGTGCCGATCGCCACCGCGATGGCCAGTTCGAAGTTGTTTCCTGCGGCCGTGAACGCCAGCGTGGTCGTCCTCGCATAGCCGAGGCCGAGCCACTTGCCGGTCAGCATACCGGCGGTGAAAACCACCAGGAAATAGACAAGCAGCGGCAGAGCGATGCGGGCGACGTCGAGCGGGCGGGCGGTGATGGTCTCGCCCTGGAGTGCGAAGAGCAGCGCGATCGTGAACAGCAGTCCGTACAGCGCCCAGGGGCCGAGTTTGGGCAGGAGCGTGTTCTCATACCAGTCCCTGCCCTTCGCCTTTTCGCCGATCGTCCGGGTCAGGAAGCCTGCCAACAGGGGTATACCCAGGAAGATCAGGACGGAGACCGTGATTGCCCAGAAGGAGAAGTCGGCACTGGTGGTCGATAATCCGAGCCAGGACGGCAGGACCTGGAGGTAGAACCAGCCGAGCGCACCGAAAGCAAACACCTGGAAAACGGAGTTGATGAAGACCAGCACTGCCGCTGCCTCGCGGTCACCGCAGGCGAGGTCGTTCCAGATCATCACCATGGCGATGCAGCGGGCAAGACCGACAATGATGAGGCCGGTACGGTATTCAGGCAGGTCCGGCAGGAAGATCCACGCCAGAGCGAACATGAAGGCCGGGGCCAGGAGCCAGTTCAGCGCCAGCGACGCCGCCATGAGCTTGCGGTCGGCGATCACCCGGTGCGTCTGGTCGAAGCGGACCTTGGCCAGGACCGGATACATCATGACCAGGAGCCCGATGGCGATCGGCAGGGAGACTTCACCGACCTTCACTGCGTCCAGTGCAGTATTGAGCCCGGGTATCAGCGCACCGAGCAGGAGCCCCAGAACCATCGCGGCGATGATCCATACCGGGAGGAACCGGTCGAGGGTGGAGAGCTTGCCGACGACGGCGGTTTGCGCGCCTTCCGGGGGCAAGGGGGCAGTCTGGATACTCACACGGCTCCTGCGAGATAGATTGATGGGGATCGATATGAATACCACCAGCTATATCGATCGTTGTCAATCCACGGTGCATAATGGGTTCATGAACACTGCGCAAACCCTCGAACCGACCACGGATGCTTCCTGCTGCCTCCCGTCGGATCAGCCGTCGCTGAGCGTTGAGGACGCCCAGCAGCGGGCCGCCATGTTCAAGGCCCTCGCAGACCCGAACCGGTTGCGGTTGCTTTCCATCGTGAAGGCTGGTGAGTCAGGTGAGGCCTGTGTGTGCGACTTGACTGAGCCTCTGGACCTTGGCCAGCCGACCGTCTCCCACCACCTGAAAATCCTCGTGGAGGCCGGTCTGCTGCACCGTGAAAAGCGCGGCACCTGGGCCTACTACTCGCTTGTTCCCGGTGCGCTCGACAAGGTCGCCGGGCTCGTCACCACGCTCTGACGGGCCTTGCTTTCTGCCTTACAGCGCCGGTGTTCGCGGTGGAGCGACCCGCCGGAACCCTGTCGCTTCGAACGCAGCCGCCAGGCGCAGCAGATCGTTGTCGGTGTAAGCACGTCCCGCGAACGTCAGGCCCACGGGCATACCGATGTCGGACATGACTCCCATCGGTACGGTGACCGTCGGAATGCCGAGATGGCGCGGCACCAGGTTGCCGTTGGACACCCACACCCCGTTCCGCCAGGCGAGGTCCGCGGAGGCGACATTCGTGTCGCAGTCAGCAGGGCCGACGTCGGCCGCTGCCGGGAAGATGACGGCATCCAGTCCGTTCTCATTCATCCATTCGTGCAGATCCACGCGGCGGGTCTCCTCCAGACCTCGAAGCCCCTCCTCCAGGTGAGGGATGTCCGTCATCTGGCCGGCTCCGTGCTCACGGATGAATCCGGGGTATTCGGCGATGTCGTCGTCGAACCCGGTATACCGGTCCGGCAACGCGCCGGCTGGCGCGGGGAATATGGTGGCGCCGTCGACGTCGGCGAGCGAGGACTGTTGCGGGTCATTGTTCGCCTGCAGGAAGTCTTCCCATGCCCAGGCGGACAGGTCCACGATCTCGCGTTTGAGGTACTCAGGGCTCACGAGTCCGCGCGTGCTGATCGTCGGTGCTCCCGGCCGGTCGCCCTCGTAGTTGGACACAACGGGGAAGTCGACCTCGACCACCTCCGCGCCTGCGTTCTCCAGGTCCCGCCGGGTTGCTTCCCAGAGCGCGATCACCGACGGGCGGGTCTCGATCCGCCCGCCCGTGGGGCCGCCGATTCCGGGCAAGTCTGCGGTACCGGCGTCGGGATCCCGGTTGATGTACATGCGCGGCACACCGAAGCGCTTCCCCTTCAACGCGGCAGCGCCCGCTGCCAATGACCGGTACGACGACGGACGCACCTCCGAAGCGGGCGGGATGGGAATCCAGGGCTGGACACGCCAGAAGTCGCCGCGGGTCCCGGCGTCGTCCGCGACGATGATGTCGAGGACTTCCAGCAAATCCGCCATGGTGCGGGCATGGGGAACGACGACGTCCATGGTGGGCACCAGGGGCCAGTTCCCGCGGACGGAGATCACCCCGCGCGAGGGCGTGTAGGCACACAGCCCGTTGTTCGACGCCGGAGCACGCCCCGAGGACCACGTCTCCTCGGCCAGGCCGAAGGCTGCGAAACTGGCGGCCGTCGCTGTCCCGGAACCGTTCGAGGAACCGGAGGCAAACGCAGCGGTCAGGTAGTCGGCGTTGTAGGGGCTTTCCGCGCGCCCGTAGACGCCGCGCTGCATCCCACCGTTGGCCATGGGCGGCATGTTGGTGAGCCCGAGCAGGATGGCGCCGGCGCGGCGGAGCCGTTCAATGGTGAAAGCGTCCTGCTGTGCGATCAGCCCCTGGAATGCCGGTGACCCGGCGGCGACGGTGAGGCCCTTGGCCTGGTAGCTGTCCTTCGCCGTGTACGGGACACCGTCCAGTGGGCTCAAGGTCTCCCCACGGGATCTGCGGGCATCCGAGGCACGCGCTTCCTCCAGCGCGTCAGGGTTCATCACGATCACGGAGTTGAGCCGGATGCCCGCATGATCGTAGACGGCGATGCGATTGAGGTAGGCCTCGACAAGTTCCTCGCTGGTCACCTGACCGGTCTCAAGCGCTTCGCGGAGGTCCGCTATGCCTGCTTCGACGACGTCGAACCCCATTACCGCTCCCCCTCACCGGTGCTGACGGAAGACTCAGTACGCGGCGCGGGCTGCTGCTGCGTGATGCAGTGGATGCCGCCGCCGAAGGAGAAGATGTCGCGGGCGTCGACCAGTTCGATGGTGCGTCCCGGGTAGGCGCGGCCGAGGATGTCCGCCGCAACGGCGTCTTTCGCGTCATCGAAGGCACAGAGGATCACTGCGTCATTCGCTACGTAGTGGTTGATGTAGGAGTAATCGACGAAACCGTCGTCATCGGTAATAACGGTGGGCGCCGGGACATCGATAATCGCCAGTGGCCGGCCGGCGGCGTCGACCGCTTTCTCGAGCTCGGAGCGCAGGAAGCGGGTCACTTCATAGTCGGGGTGCGCGGGGTTGTACTGACGGTGCAGGAGCACCGCGCCCGACGGCGTGAACGCGGCGACAATGTCCACGTGGCCGCGGGTGCCGAACTCCTCGTAATCGCGGCTGAGGCCGCGCGACAGCCAGATGGCGTGCCGGGTGCCCAGCCGGGCATGCAACTCGGCTTCGACCGAGTCCCTGGTGGCCCCCGGATTGCGTCCGGGATCGAGCTGCACGGTCTCGGTGAGCAGGACCGTTCCGCGACCGTCGATGTGGAACCCGCCCCCCTCATTCACGAGCGGGCTGTCATCGACCGGAATACCGGCATGCGTGCCGACGGACCTTCCGACGTGCTGGTCCTTCTCCCAGGCCGCCCAGTGCTGAGCGCCCCAGCCGTTGAAGACCCAGTTGACGGCGCCGACGGACCCGTCAGCCCGATGGGTGAACGTGGGCCCAGAGTCGCGGAGCCACGCGTCGTCGAGCTCGCTTTCCCGGACGGTGATGCCCTCACCGAGCATGGCGCGTGCCTGTTCGACGTCGGCGGGATCGGCGAGCACCGTCACGGGCTCGTAGCGCGCGATGGTCCGGGCGACGCGGGACCACGCCTCCCGCGCCCAGCCCAGGCTCTCGCTGCCGGGCGCTCCGAACGTTTCATTGGCAGGCGGGAACGCCATCCACGTGCGGTCATGCCGCTCCCACTCGGCGGGCATCACCGTGGTTGTTGCCATGGTGGTCAAGGTATTGGTTTTCATTGTGCTTGCCCCTAGCCGATGAGAGCACGCTGTTTGGAAAGCGCGGTCGTAATGTTCCGCGCGGTGAACTGGCCCATGCGGATGGCGCCGTCCACGTGCTGGTAGCCCTCGGCCGCGAGGTCGGAGCTAGACCAGTGGATGGGCCCGACCGGCGTCAGCTGGTGCCGGCCGTAGCGGTACAGGCCGCCCAGGTCGTAGCTAGCGGCATACGCGCCGCGCGTCCATTCCTCCGAGCCCCAGTCGGACTCGTAGTACACCTCCGGTTCCAGCGCCTGCGGCCCAAGGAAACCGGCGATGGATTCGAGGATGCGGCTGCGTCGCTCCTCGGGAGCAAGCTCGAACATTGCGTCGGCCTTCTCATCGGAGATGAAGCCGACGAGGGTCCCGCGGGTGTCCTGGTGATTGGTGTTGTCGTAGACCTCCTGCACAATTGACCCCGCGCTGAACCCTGTCCCGGACAGTCCGTCCTTCCGCCAGAACGGCGTGGAATAGACGGCGTGCACCTTGATGACCAGGCCGAGCGACTGGTGCTGGTGCATCTGGTGCTGCCTGCGCGGCAACGGCGGCTCGTAGGAGACGCGCGAATACAGGTTCGGCGGGACGGCCATGATGGCATAGCGGGCGTTGACGGCGACATCCTCCGAGATGACCGTCACGCTGGTGGTCCCGTCCGGATCCTCAGACCAGCGGAGGGTGCGCACGGGACTGTTCAGTACGACGTCGTCCCCCAGCTCTGCTGCCATGCGCTCCGACACCGACTGCATTCCGCCGACCACGCGCTTGTCGAGGATGAAATCTTCATCCACAAGGTGCGAGAAAGACCCTGCGGAGGCGGCCATCAGAACAGCCTGCAGGGCGGAGAACGCGTGAGCCGGCTTGGTCAGCATTCCACCGGCGATGAAGAGGCCGATGTTGTTGCAGGCCTCTTCATCGTCGGACTGCTGGTGGAGCCAATGGTGGAACGAGATGGTGTCCAGCTCGCGCGCCTGCGGGTGTTCCCACGGCGCTTTCGGGTCCATCAGCGCTGTCAGACGGTCCAGTTCCTCGATGAGCCGGGCCATTTCCGCACTGGTCCGGCGGCCGACGGGAAACATCTCCCCGGTGTAGCGGACGGCTTTTCCGTCGGCTCCGATGTAGACGGATTCGCCCTCGCGGTAGCGGGAGTAGGTCTGCAGCCCCAGCTCATCGAGAAGCCCGATCAGCGCCTCCTGGTCCGGGGACACCCACTGTCCGCCGACCTCGAGCACCGCACCGTCGACGACGTCGGTGTGAGTGCGACCGCCCACGCGGTCCCGCGCCTCCAGAACCGTGACAGTGTGGCCGGCCTTGCGCAGCTCCCTCGCTGCCATCAGTCCTGACGGTCCGGCCCCAACGACGACGACGTCGCTTTCGATAATCCTCATGGTGTCCTCTCTACGCGGCGAACGCCGCGGCATAAAATGAATCATATTCATTTATTTCCGATTACTGTAGAGGACAGGGCACAGTTTGAAAAGCCGGACGCATGAAACCGGCACTCAGAAGGGACAGGACATGGCACTGGAGCACCAGGCGGCAGGCAGGCATGAGCCCCGGCGCGCCGGCCGCCCGGCGAATAAGGTTCTGACCCGCGAGAGCATCACCTCCGCGACCCTCTCCCTTCTGGAGACCGTAGGTTACGAGGGATTCACCATCGGCGCGCTGGCACGCCATCTGAAGGTGGCACCGTCAGCCCTGTACAACCACGTCGAATCCAAGCGGGACGTCCTGATCTGGGTACAGGATCACCTCATGGGGCTCGTCGACACCAGTGGGTTCCAGAGCCGGCCCTGGGATGACGCGCTTCGGGGCTGGGCCTGGTCCTACCGGGAGGCGTTCGCCGCGCACGCACCGCTGGTGCCGGTGATCGCGGTCATGCCGGTGGGCGGCGCATACGAAACGCTGCGCATGTACGAGGAAGTCACGCGCGGACTGTTGCACGCCGGATGGCCGCGGGAGCGCGTCATCTCGACAATCGTCGCCGTCGAGTCCTTCGTCTACGGCTCGGCCATGGATGTGTCAGCGCCGACCAACATCTTTGACCCCGGCGCACTCGCTGATGACTTTCCGCTGTTCACCTCCGCGGTGACGAGCAGTTCTTCCGCCGGAACCGAGCGCAGCGGCGCTGATGACGCGTTCGACGTCGGCCTTGAGGCGCTTCTTGTCGGCCTCCGCGCGCAGCTGGAGCGGTTGCACTCCCCCGCTTCGGCAGACTAACTACCAAGGAAGAGGACCCATGCCTCGTCCCCGATCCGAACTATTGTCAGTCGAGCTGATCGTCAATGCGGCCCTGAAGTTGGTTGACGAGACGGGTGATTTCAGCTTTCCCAAGATCGCACGGGTACTGGGCGTCAGTCAGTCGTCGCTCTACAACCGGATCGAAAGCCGCGAGCACATCGTTGAGCTACTCCGGGCGCACCTGTTCGAAGCGACGCCATCGAAACCAGTAGCGCACCAACCCTGGCAGGACGCTGCCCGAACCCTCATCCGGTCATACCGGGACCGCTTCGCCCGGCATCCGAAGCTGGTACCTCTCCTCGTGACGCAAACGGTGCGCGCACCTGAAGTCATGGGTATGTACGAGGACCTCGCCCTCACGCTCGAGCGATCAGGGCTGGCTGCGGAAGACATTGGACCGGCAATCGCGATGATTGACTACTTCGCCCTGGGTGCAGCGCTGGACGCCACCGCTCCGGATGAGGTGTGGCACCTGTCACCGGAGCAGTTTCCCGCTTTGGCGAGAGCCACAGGGTCCGCACCATCGGCTTCGGAGCGCGTGAACCGGGCGTTCGAATTCGGGATGGAGACCCTTGTTGCAGGCATCGAAATACGGGCGAAACAGGAAATTTACTGAAAGCCTTTCAAAAACCCTTGCAGATGACAGGAAGCGACCCCCATACTAAACGAATGCCGTTCGTTAGTGACGGCTTTCACATCCTTCCAACGAAACGGGGTTCCACGTGAACCAGGCCCACCATCCCGAGGAAACGCGTGTTCCGCTGACGGCGCCGCGTGCCATCTCAACCTTCGGCGTGACCGTCGTCGGCTTCATGACCGCCAACCTCATCCCGGTGATGATTTTGGCCCTCGCCGACCTCGGCTACAGCGCCACCGGAGCGGGCAGCCTCATGACCGCCTGCCTTCTGCTGTCCGCACTGTCCTGCCTCGCGACATCGCGATGGACCGCCCTGAACGGGCGCTACGTCGTCGCACGCGTCGGTCTGCTCCTCACTGCGCTCGGGTACGGTACTGCGGCAGTGGTGCCCGACGCCGTCGTCGCCGGAATCGGTATCGTCCTGGCCGGAATCGGCAGCGGAGGTGCCGTGGCAGCGGGCGGCGCCGCCCTCGCTGCCCTGCGCAACCCTGACCGCGCTTCCGGGATCAGCGGCTTCACCAACCGCGCGATTGTGGCGGTGGTTCTGTTCATCATCCCCGCGGTCGGTATTGCGATGGGAAGCGCGTTCGGGATTCTCGCGGGCCTTGCACTGGTAGCACTCGTAACAACGGGCTGGCTTCCCGACCGCCCTGTCCAGGCGGCCCCTGGCCTTGCCTCGCCTGCCGCTCGTCAGGAAAAGCCCCCGCGCACCGTCACGATCGCCGGTTTCGGGTTGCTGGCCTGCTTCGCCGTCTGGGCACTGGGCGAGGACTCCCTATGGGCCGTCGCCGCCGTGATGGGTGAAGAGCAGGCCGGGCTCGATGAAACGGGTATGGGGCTGGTGCTCAGCCTGTCCACACTGGGTGGCCTCGCCGCTGCCGCCATGGTCAGCATCGGCGGCAACAGGATCGGTCGGACAATCCCGCTGGTGGCAGCGCTCCTCGCCGGAGCCGGGCTCAAGATCGCGTCCGGCTTCGTGACCGACCCGCAGCTGTACCTGGTCGTAATCATCGCCTGGAACACCATCTACATCGTCGCCTTCCTCTACGTGGTAGCTATCGCCGCAGCCCTCGACGCCAGCGGCCGCTGGTCGGGACCGATCCTCGGCGTGTATCTGGTGGGTTCCTCCTTCGCACCGCTCTTCGGCACCGTGGTCTCAGAGTCGCTCGGCTACTCAGCGCTGGGCATCATCCTCGGCGGTATCACCCTCGTCCTTCTTGTTCCCCTGGCCCTGATTTCCCGGCTGTCGCTCAGGACGGAACGGGATCTTGACGCAGGCTCTGCCCCGGAGACCGACTTTCCCAAAGCCGCCATTGTCTAACTCAGAACGGACTGTTGTGCCTACCACCCGCACCATTTACACCAATGCCTCGATCCTGACTCCGGAGGGGGTTATCGACAGCTGTTCATTTGCTGTCGAAGGCAATCTGATTGAAGAAGTTTGCCGACCGGGTACCACCACTCCAACAACTGCGGATGCCGAGAAGATTGACCTTGAGGGCCGCTTCGTCATGCCGGGCTTCATTGACGCCCACACACACCTGCTCATGCTTGGGCAGTCTCTTCAGAAGGTGCAGCTGCGCTCGGCGAAGACCGTGGAGGATATTCAGGCGGCATTGCGCGCTGCGCGGGCGCAGGATCCCGCAGCACGGCGGATCCTGGGCACCAGTTGGCTTTACAGCGCGCTCGACGGCCAGGAGCCGACACGGCAACTATTGGATGCCGCTGTTCCGGACATCCCCGTGTATCTCGACGCGAACGATCTGCATTCGGTATGGGTCAATTCCGCTGCGCTCGTTGAACTGGGAATTACAGCGGACACACCCGACCCTATCGGTGGAACCATCGCCCGCGAGCCTGACACCGGGGAGGCCACGGGAATGCTGCAGGAGACGGCCGCCCAACAGATTGTCTGGCCTGCGCTGGCAAGGCAAGCAACGGATGCCGACCGGGATTCATGGCTGGACAGCGCCATCAGTCACTATCTCGCCAGTGGCGTCACAAGCGCCGTCGATATGGCTGTCGGAGATGACGACCTACAAACCTTCCTTCGTGCGCAGGCCCGGTATGACACCCTGCCTCTTCGCATCAAGGGGCACTGGTTTATCCACCGCCGCGCGGCCGTCGAGGAAAACCTGAAGCAGGTCACCCACGCTGCCGCACTTGCGCAGGAGATCAATTCACCGACGCTGAAGATCACCGGCATCAAGCTGATGATCGACGGAGTGATCGACAGCTGCACCGCGTCAATGAAGGAGCCCTACGCCAATGGCACCAACGCGGACCCAGTGTGGGACCGGGAAGCCCTCATACCCGTGGTGGCTGCGGCGGATGCCGCCGGGTTGCAAATCGCCATCCACGCTATTGGGGATGAAGCATCGAACATCGCGCTAGACGCGCTTGAGGAGGCTTACCGTCTCAATGGTCCACGCGAGCGCCGTCATCGCATCGAACACCTTGAAACGGTCACCGAGGCGAATGTGATGCGTCTAGCGAGGCTGGGACTCGTTGCCTCGATGCAGCCGGTCCACGCAGACCCCGCCGTGCAGGAGAACTGGCGGGCAGTCTTGGATGACCATCGGATCGAACGGGGATTCCCCTGGACGGAATTCACCGCAGCGGGCGCAACCCTGGCGCTGAGCACCGATGCGCCTACCGCTCCGTATGATCCGCTGCCGAACATGTACGTCGCGACGACCCGCAAATCAGCACTGGACAGGTCCTTGCCCGCGAATTTCCCGAAGTACGCGCTACGCCTCGAGGATGCGCTGCAGCACGCCACCCGTGATGCGGCCTATTCCTGCAGAGCCGAGCATGAGGAGGGCAGCATAGCTCCAGGTTTCAGGGCGGACTTCGTCGTTCTGCGCAACAACCCGTTCCATCAGCACCTTGAACGGCTGCTGGAGAACGGTCCCACGACCGTTGTTGTGGGCGGTGAAGTGCAATACCAGGCCGCGCCGGCCGCCGAAGAAATGGTAGCAACCAGCCGTTCCTAGCTCGCAGAAGACCCCGCCTACAGCTTCATGTAGCGCATGTCGCGGCAAATCGTGGCCTTCGCGGTCCCCTGCTGCAACTGCGAGGGAATGTTCTTGCTCGGTCTGTCTTCGCCACGTTGTGTGTCGTCGTCGCTGGCGGTTCGTTGGTTCTTGGCTTCTCCTGATCGGGCGTTTTCTGCCAGGGAACACTGCCAACGAACCCTGCCGGCGGCCGCTGCATGCGAGTGTTCCCGTCTCGTTCGAGTAGTCGCCTCCGGATAAGCGGGTATTGACTACTGATGTTTTCCGTCCTCTCCATCCCTAGGTTGAGCATGAACAACCGGTGACTAGCGCCGCACAGTTGCCAGTGCCACTCCTAGGAGACCCGTATGACAGCGAAAAAGCGACTGCCGCTGGTAGACCAGAAAGTGCTGCACGAACTCGAGGAAGAGTTCGAGGATCCCCGTCCTGCCCGATCATTCGTGCGGGACTTCATTGCTTTCTGGGACGAAAGATACCTGCGCGTCGCCGATGCGGTAAGGCACGGTGACCCCGACGCGACACTCGATGCCCTGCTCAGTGTCAGGATTTCCTCCACAATGATCGGCGCCTCACGATTAGCCAGACTCGCGGCGGAACTGGAGGTGAGCCTGAAGCGCGGTAACACGGAGGCGGTTGCCGAGGCGCTCCCCGAACTGAGACTGTGCGGAGAAGCGACGATCAAGGAACTGACCACAAACTACATAAACACCGATTGGTAAGGCGCCGGCCGTGAGCCGGACAGAATGTAGGTATGCGCACCTCGTCCGTTCCCGCTCCCGTGCTGATGATCACGGCTGTGTTGTCCGTCCAGTTCGGGGCGGCGCTTGCCGCAACCCAGTTCGACGCCGTAGGCCCCACCGGCGCGACACTGCTTCGGCTGGTCTTCGGTGCGCTCATCCTGTTGATCGTTGTACGTCCGAGAATCGGCGGATGGAAGCGCGAACAGTGGGCAGCCGCTGCGATGCTGGGCGTGGCGCTGGCGGGGATGAACAGCCTGATCTACCTTGCCATCGGCCTCATCCCGATCGGCGTGGCCGTAACGCTCGAGTTCACCGGCCCGCTCCTGCTGGCCCTCGTGCAGACGCGGCGCTTCGCCGACGCGGCATGGGCACTGCTGGCGTTTGCCGGCGTCATTCTTTTGGGTCTCGACGACGGCGGTGCCCTTCCGCTTGCCGGCATCCTCTTCGCGCTCGGCGCCGGCGTGTTCTGGGTCGTTTACATCGTTTTCAGCGCGCGCGTGGGGCGGCTGGTTCCCGGCGTTGAAGGGCTGGCTGTCTCGATGGCGATCGGCGCGGTGATCGTCCTGCCGTTCGGTGCAGTGGCAGCGACGGGTGGAGCTCTGGCATCGCCCATGGTGGTACCGGTCTTCGTCGGTGTGGCGCTGTTGTCCAGCGCCCTCCCCTATGCGCTCGAAATGCTCGCGCTGCGGCGGCTGTCCACCCGCGTGTTCGGAGTTCTTTCCGCCCTGGGTCCGGCGATGGCCGCGCTCGCGGGGCTGCTGGTGCTCGGCCAGGCGCTTGGTCCGCGGGAAATCACTGCTCTCCTTCTGGTCACCGCCGCATCGGTGGGAGTGACAGTGGGCGCACGACGACGTCGCTCACCTGGCCCGAAGGTCCCAGCCCCGCCCGCACCGTAAGGTTGTATTACCGGGCGGCGCTTCGCGGTTCAGACAGGAGCCCGGCGAAGACGGCCTCTGCCGCCCCCACGAGCAGAAGTTCCGCACCGAGTGCAGCGCGCTCAAGGCGGACTTCGGCTCCGAGCCCGCTGATGGCACCCGTGGCCACCGCAGCGCTGAGCCGCTCCTTATCGGCCGCGAGCAGCATGCCGAGGAACCCACCGAGCACGATCACCTCGGGGTTGAAGACGTTTACGAGGTTGCTGAGCGCAATTGCAAGCAGGTCGGACTGGCGCCGGATCTCGCGCAGGGTCGGGAAGGACGGTCCGGAGGCAAGTGCGTCCTCCAACTGCTCGGCGTCCGCGTGGTCCAGGCCTGCGACCTTGAGCAGCCGCTCCAAATTGACCTCCGTCTCGAGGCATCCTCGGCGCCCGCAGTGGCACGGCTCTCCGTCAGGCCGGATCACCATGTGCCCGAACTCACCGGCGTACCCCGACGCACCGCCGAGCGGCTGGCCGCCGACGATCGCCCCTCCACCGATTCCCGAGGCGCTGCCGTTCAGATAGAGCGCGTCGCGGTACCCGGCGGCTGCACCGAAAATGCTCTCGGCCAGCGTGCCGAGCGTGGCATCATTGGCCGCCATAGCCGGCATGCCGAGCGCGTCCCGGAACGGCCCGACGACGTCGACATCTTTCCAGCCGAGGTGCGGCGCCAAACGAACTTCGCCGGCGTCAGCGTTGACCAGGCCCGGGATTGCCAGGCCCACGCCGAGCACAAGCTCACTGCCCGCCAGTTCCACCGAGAGCCCCTCGACAACAGCGCGCGTGATGTTCACTGCCTCATCCAGGGATGGAATGGACGAGGTGTTGTAACGGATCCGGCGATGAACCGTGCCGCCCAGACCGACGACACCGACTGTCACCGCATCAACGTCAGGATTGACCGCGAGGGCAACCACACGTTCGCTCGCGTGCACCATGGGACTGGGCCGGCCGACGCGCGCCGCGGCGGCGTCCGTCTCGTAGACCAGGCCGAGGGCTGACAGTTCGCCGACCAATGCGCCGATGGTGGACCGGGTGAGATTGCAGCGCTGCACGAGGGCTGCACGAGTCAGCGGACCGTGGCGATGCGCTGTCGTGAGGACTGCTGAGAGGTTGCGACGCCGCAGGTCTTCAGTGCCGCCGCGTTCACTCATTGCTACTCCCTACCTCATTTGTGCTGGACCTAAACATAGCATTCGCGCCCGCAGAAATAGCGTTTGCACCCGTTGACGGCCGACGACTTTACCGATATGTTTTAGTCACGAACTTATCCCTTCAAGCTCAGTGCGGAGTACTACATGTCACCTCAACCCACCCCTGCTGATCGCTTCACCTTCGGCCTCTGGACCGTCGGCTGGACCGGCAATGACCCTTTCGGCACGGACACCCGCGCACCCCTGGATCCCGTCGAAGCCGTGCACCGGCTCGCGGAGCTCGGTGCGTACGGAATCACCTTCCACGACAACGACCTTGTGCCCTTTGGCTCCACCGACCAGCAGCGTGAAAACATCCACGCGAGCTTCCGTGCCGCTCTGGACGAGACCGGGCTGAAGGTTCCCATGGTCACCACCAACCTCTTCAGCCACCCTGTGTTCAAGGACGGCGGGTTCACGAGCAATGACCGTTCCATCCGGCGGTTCGCTCTGCGGAAGGTCCTGGCCAACATTGACCTCGCCGCCGAGCTCGGCGCCGAGACGTTCGTCATGTGGGGTGGCCGCGAAGGCGCCGAGTACGACGGCTCCAAGGACCTCGCAGCAGCCTTCGACCGTATGAAGGAAGGCGTGGACACCGCCGCCGGCTACATCAAGGAAAAGGGATACAACCTTCGCCTGGCCCTCGAGCCGAAGCCCAATGAGCCGCGCGGCGACATCCTCCTGCCCACCGTCGGCCACGCACTGGCGTTTATCGCCGAGCTGGAACACGGCGACATCGTGGGTCTGAACCCTGAGACAGGCCACGAGCAGATGGCCGGTCTGAACTTCACGCACGGCATCGCGCAGGCGCTGTGGGCGGGCAAGCTCTTCCACATCGACCTCAACGGGCAGAAGTCCATCAAGTACGACCAGGATCTCGTGTTCGGCCACGGCGACCTCACCAGCGCTTTCTTCACGGTCGACCTGCTTGAGAACGGGTTCCCCAACGGCGGCCCGCGTTACGACGGTCCGCGGCACTTCGACTACAAGCCGTCCCGCACCGACGGTTACGACGGCGTCTGGGAATCCGCTCGAGCCAACATCTCCATGTACCTCATGCTCAAGGAACGCGCTCTCGCCTTCCGTGCTGATCCCGAGGTGCAGGAAGCGCTGAAGACGTCCGGCGTCGTCGAACTCGGCGAAACGACGCTCGCAGCGGGCGAAACCACCGCGGACCTTCTCGCGGACCGCACCGCATTCGAGGATTTCGATGCAGAGAAGGCCTCAGAGCGTTCCTTCGCCTTCGTCCGCCTCAACCAGCTGGCCATGGAGCACCTCCTCGGCGCCCGCGCCTAAGAGCCCCACCTAAGAAAGTTTTTGTCGCCTAGTTGACGTTATGAAGTGGCTTCAGCAGCAACTAGGCGACAAAACCTTCACACGCCCCCAAGGTTTGAGAACGCAGCAAAGGAACAGTCATGTCGCTGGTAGCCGGAGTGGATAGCTCCACGCAGTCGTGCAAGGTCGTCATCCGGGATGCGGAAACCGGTGAACTGGTTCGCCGGGGCGCGGCGCAACACCCGCCGGGCACGGAAATCCATCCAGAGGCTTGGTGGACCGCTTTGCAGGAGGCCATCGCAGCGGCGGGCGGGTTCGACGACGTCGCCGCGGTCTCCGTTTCCGGCCAGCAGCACGGCATGGTGTGCCTGGACAGCAATGGTGACGTGGTGCGCCCGGCGCTCCTCTGGAATGACACGCGTTCCGCACCTGCTGCGTCGGCACTGGTCGACGAGAAGGGTGCCGAGTGGTGGGCAGAGGCCACCGGCACCGTCCCGGTGGCCTCCCTGACTGCAACGAAGCTGCGGTGGCTTGCGGAGAACGAACCGGAAAACGCCGCGAGGACCGCCGCCGTTTGCCTGCCCCATGACTGGCTCAGCTGGCGTCTGGCCGGGTACGGCCCCGGCTCAGGCACCGACGGGCTGAAGGAGTTGGCAACGGACCGCTCCGACGCTTCCGGCACGGGCTACTGGTCTGCAACTGAGGGGTACCTGGCCGAGGTCCTCGAAAACACGCTCGGGCATGTACCGGTGCTCCCCGAGGTCCTCGGGCCGCTCGACTTCCGGAAAACGCCTGAAGGCATGATCATCGGGGCCGGCTGTGGTGACAACGCCGGAGCGGGGCTGGGCGTCGGAGCGGCGGAGGGCGACGTCGTCGTCTCGGTTGGCACGTCCGGCACGGTGTTTGCGGTGTCTGATAGCCCGGCGTCGGACCCCTCCGGACTGGTGGCCGGTTTCGCCGACGCGACGGGAAACTACCTACCGCTGGTCTGCACTCTCAACGCAACCCTCGTGCTCGACGCGACCGCGGGTCTGCTGGAGGTCGACCATGAGGAATTCTCGAACCTCGCTCTGCAGGCTCCCGCCGGCGCGGACGGACTCACGCTCGTGCCCTATTTCTCCGGTGAGCGGACACCCAATCTTCCGAACGCAACGGGTTCCCTCCACGGTCTGACGCTTCAGAACTACACCCCGGCGAACCTTGCCAGGGCCGCCGTCGAGGGCGTTGCCTGCTCGCTTGCGGACGGGCTCAAGGCCCTGACGGACGTGGGAGTAGTTGCGCGGCGCATCATCCTGGTTGGGGGCGGCGCACGTTCAGCTGCACTGCGGCAGTCGGTCGGCGCCGTCTTCGGACTGCCCGTTTCAGTACCGAGTCCGGGCGAATACGTGGCCGACGGCGCCGCCCGCCAGGCGGCAGGGGCGCTTCGTGGAGCCCTGCCTACCTGGCAGACGAACGACGTCGAACTGGTAGAAACTGAGCCCGCCCCGGAGGTGCTGGAGCACTACCGGAAGCGGACTCATCGAAATGGCACTGCCCTCTAGCGTCCGAAGCTCGTGAGCGCCGGAATATAGGTGACAGCCAGGAGAACGGCGATAGACGCTGCATAGAACGGAAGCAGGGCCTTTACCGTCTGTTCAATCGGCACCTTTGCAATGGACGTCGAGATGTACAGCGTGGTTCCCACCGGTGGAGTGAACAAGCCGATACCGAGGTTGAGGATCATAATCAGCCCGAGCTGGATGGGATCCAGCCCAATGCCTTCGGCAATCGGCATCAGCACCGGAGTCAGTAGCAGGATTGCCGGTGACATATCGAGGAACGCCCCCACAACCAGAAGGATCAGGTTGATCAGAAGCAGGATGAGGAACGGCGACCCGATGCTCGAGAGCAGGGATTGGGTGATCTGCTGCGGCGCCTGCTGAACCGTGAGGAACCAGCTCAGCGCTTCGGACATCATGATCAGCAGCATCACCACGCCGGTCGCCGCTGCCGCGTTCACCAGCGAACTGATGAATCCGCGGAACGTAATGTCCCGGTAGATCAGACGGATGAGGATCGCGTAGAGCGCCGACAGCACGGCTACCTCGGTCACCGTTGCAATGCCGCCCAGCAGAACCACGCGGATCATGATGATGGGCATCAGGACCGCGGGGAGCGCGAGCAGCAGATCCTTCATCAGGTTCCGTGCCGTCAACTTCACCTTGATCCTCGGGAACCCATGGCGAAGAGCCACGGCCCAGCAGGTGATGAAGAAGGCGGTTGCCAGAATCAAACCCGGGATGAGCCCGGACAGGAAGATCGCGGCAACAGAGACGCCGGAGGTCGCGGCGAACAGGATCATCGGAATCGACGGCGGAAGAATGACGCCGATAACGGATGACGAGGCGTTGACCGCAGCGTTGAACGGGCCCGGATAGCCAACCTTCTTGCTCCACGGAATGAGCACGGAGCCCAGACCGGAGGCGTCCGCTACGGCGGATCCGGAAACGCCGGAGAACACCACGGAAGTTGCGACGCTGGCCTGGCCCACGCCACCACGGAACCGGCCCACCAGTTTGGTAGCCAGCCCGATGACCGTCTGACCCAACTTCCCGCTCGACAGCAGATCCGCAGTCAGAATGAAGAACGGTATGGCAAGGAACAGAAAGTTTGACGCCGGCGCGAAGGACTGCTGCGCGACGATCTGCAGCGGGTAGGTCCCCACCAGCGCCAGGCCCGTCATCGTGGACATGAACAGTGCGAAGGAGACCGGCACGCTGATGAGAAGCAGTACCAGGAAGACGAGGATTGCAATTCCGACCTCAAACACCGAGGGCCTCCCTGTGAACGTAGGTGCCGCGAATCGCCGTCCATAGACGTGCTGCGGATTGGATTACGAGGCTTGCGGTCATAAAGAGGTACGCTCCGTAGCTCATCATCAGCGGGAGCCCCAGAATCGGAGACTTCTGGAAGGTGTAGGGCCTGATCATCAATGTGGCGATGTAGAACAGGTACGCGAGCGCGAGTGTGCAGAGCGTCCACACCAGGACGTCGATGTAACGCTGCACCCTGGGGCTCGCCTTCTTGGTGAAGTAATCCACCGCCAGGTGCCCGCTGCGCCCCATTGCCGCCACAACACCTCCGGCAACCAGCCAGGGGAACGCGAAGGTCGGTATCTCCGTCGCGAAGTCGAGGCTGGAGTTGAAGACGAATCGCAGGATTACCGCAACGACCAGCAGCGCGCCGATCACCAGGAAGCCGACGACCGACACTGCGCCACCGACATAGGTAGCCCAGAGGTTTACCTTGTCGGTGACGAGCGCCAGGGGACTGGGCTGATCGAGCGCCTGCGGATTGTTCGGGTCAAACTCCGGTTCCGGGCTCGGAACCAACCCAGTCGTGGTTGTCATTATTCAGCGGCGAATTCTGCTCGGTTCGCGTCGGCCTCCGACACGAACTGTTCAACGAGTTCCGGGTACTCCTCGGACCACTTGTCGTAAACCGACGAGGTGGCCTTGCGGAAGGGCTCCAGCTCCGGAGTGGTGATGGCAAGCTCGCCTTCAAGCTCCGCGTAGAGTTCCTCGCTGCGCTCAAGCATCAGCTCACGCTGCATGTCACGCGCTTCGTCCGCCGCGGTCTGCACCGCCTCCTGCTGCTCGGGGGACAGGGATTCCCACGTGCTCATGCTGATGATGAACGGGGTCACTTCGTACTTGTGGCCGGTGCGGGCAAGGTGTTCCTGCACTTCGTAAAGCTTCGAGGAAGCGATGTTCGTGATCGGGTTCTCCTGGCCATCAACCGCGCCCTGCTGCAGTGCGAGGTACAGCTCGTTGAAGGCCAGCGGTGTCGGGTTGGCGTTGAGTGCATTGAAGATGTCGATGGTCATCGGATCCTCGGGTGTACGGATCTTCAGCCCGGCAACGTCTTCCGGAGTTTCGATGGGCACCTTGCTGTTGGTGATGTCACGAATTCCGTTGTCCCACCATGCGAGTACCTTGAAACCGGCGCTTTCGGCTGCTGTTGCGATCTCGTCCCCGATGGGACCGTCGACCACGGCGTAGGCGTGCTCAGACGATTCGAAGAGGAAGGGTAGGCCGAAGAGCGCCATTTCGGGCACGCTGCCCGAGACTGCGCCTTGGGAGTTTGCGGTCAGATCCAGTGTGCCCGAGGACAGCGAAACCATCATCTCGCTGTCGCTGCCGAGCTGCTCGGATCCCTGCACCTGCACGGTCAGCTGGTCGTCGGTGAGTTCCGCAACTTCCTCGCTGAAGAACGTCGCAGCCTCCGAACGGGGGTTCGTCGGGTCAGCGCCGTGGCCGAGGAGCAGCTGGCGCGATTCTCCTGAGCCACCCGTCTCGCCGCCACCGCCACCGCCGCCGCCGCAGCCTGTCGCCGCGAGTCCGACGACGGCGGCAAGCGCGAGTGCCTTGAGCGCCTTACGACCGGTGTAAGTCTTGTTCGTTGTCATGGGAAGACCTCCTTGTTTTCCTGAAGTGGGTGTGGAGCGTGTTAGTGGATGTGGCTGCCGCCGTTGATATCGATGGTGGAACCGGTGATGTAGCCGGCGTCCTCCGAGGAAAGGAATGCAATCACTCCGGCGATGTCGTCCGTCGATCCCTGACGGCCCAGCGGAACATCGCGGACGATCGCGGCCTCGAGCTCAGGCGTGGTGCCGACACGGATGTCCGTATCCACGGCACCGGGGGTAACAGCATTGACCGTCACGCCCTGCGGCCCGAGTTCACGGGCCAGCGACTTGGTGAACCCTAGAATCGCGGCCTTGGCCGAGGAGTAAGGTACGCGGCCGAATACGCCGCCGCCGCGCTGGGCGGATACGGAGGACATGTTCACGATCCGGCCCCACTGCTGATCCAGCATGCCCGGCAGGAATGCCTTGGTCACGAGGTAGGTGCCTGTTGCGTTCACGGCCATGACCTTGTTCCACAGGTCGAGCGTGGTCTCCAGGAAGGGCACGGGCGAGGTGATTCCTGCGATGTTGGCCAGGGCACCGACAGCCGGAAGCCTGCCTGCAGAAACCTCGGCGTCAACGGCGGCGTGCGCTTCGAGAACTGACTGCTCGTTGGTCACATCAACGACGTGGCCGAAGGCAGGAACTCCAAAGTCACCGGCTATTTCGGCGGCGACCTTTGAGGAGGCTTCACCGTCGAGATCCAGAATGACGACGGCCCAGCCGTCGCGGGCATAGCGGGCAGCTGTCGCCTTACCGATTCCTCGTGGTGAGGCTGCGCCG
This sequence comes from Arthrobacter sp. TJ-170, assembly GCF_058269305.1. Classification (NCBI taxonomy): domain Bacteria; kingdom Bacillati; phylum Actinomycetota; class Actinomycetes; order Micrococcales; family Micrococcaceae; genus Arthrobacter; species Arthrobacter sp. TJ-170. The sequence goes on from NZ_JBZCNL010000006.1 coordinate 49,363, forward strand.
GTGACGACGGCAGTGCGTTGAGGGTTGGTCATGCTTTGTCTCCTGGGAATCGGGGGATTTGTATCAGTTTTTCGCGGATGCGACGGTATGCGTTCCGTTCGCCTGTTCCGGCATGCTGACTGTTAACAGTCAACTCATTGAAGTGAAGCTTGTCACATTTTTTCCGACTCGTAAAGTCCCTGAGCAACCCATTGACAAACATTCCCGCGATATCGGACAGTGGATCTAGTTAACTGTCAACAGCAGGCCGAATTCCTGCAGCTCTGGAACTCTCCGGCGGCGCGGTACAGTTCCGTAGACGAACCAATTGCCGACACTCGGAGACCGATCAGTGGCAGCTTCATCAATGGCATTATCCGGACTCGCGCGGACCAACCTGCGCGAGCAAGCGGTCACGGCGCTGCGCATCGCAGTCACCACCGGCGAGCTTCCCCCGGGCAGGCATCTGGTCGAAACCGAGCTGTCGGAAACGCTCGGCATCAGCCGCGGCACCCTGCGTGAAGCGCTCCGTCAGCTTCAGCAGGAAGGCCTCGTTACCGCTGATGACAGGGGCCGTTTGCGGGTGCGCAACCTGGACTCCGGTGAGATCGGCGAGATTTTCGAGGTTCGTGCTGCCCTGGAGGCCCTGGCCGCTGAGCGTTTGGCGGCTAGGACCGACCGCAGCGCCGTCGTCGAGAAGCTGACCGCCGCCGTCGCCCACATGGAGCGGTCCCGGAAGGACGGTCTCGATGCGAGCATCGAAGCGGATCTCGACTTCCACCGAACGCTCGTCGAGCTGGCAGGGAACAGCACCCTGATCCACCAGTGGGGGTCCCTCGAGGGCTCGATCCGGATGTCGATCATGTTCTCCGGCCTTGAGCGCGCAGTCGGCAACATGACACCGAACCGCCACCAGGACATTGTGGACGCGATCAAGTCCGGAGATACAGGCATCGCCCGTCACGTGACCATTGAACACATGGAGATTGCCCTTTCCAACCTCCTCGGCACTTCTCCTGAGGAGCCCGCTCAGTAACTCACGGCCGCGCCGATTCCAGGGCTGCTCAGTCGCAGGAAGCCGGCTCCTCGACGGTGCCGTTCTTCCGTTCGAAGTCGGTGATGGCGGCGACCTTGCCTGCGGAAGCAGACTGTTCATCGAAGCGGTAGCCGAGCCATTCCTTCACCAGGCGCTTGGCGAGTTCCAAACCGATCACGCGCTCGCCGACGCAAAGGACCTGTGCATTGTTCGAGAGCACCGAGCGTTCCACGGAGAAGGAGTCGTGCGCGGTAACGGCGCGGATGCCGGGCACCTTGTTGGCACTGATCGCGACGCCGAGTCCCGTGCCGCAGATCAGCAGGGCGCGGTCGGCCCGGCCTTCGGCGATCTCACCGGCGGCCTTGAAGGCAACGCGGGGGTACGCGGTGTCCTCGTCTGCCTGGACACCGACGTCGAGCACGGAGGCAACGAGGTCGCTGTCTTCGAGCACCTGCTTGAGTGCTTCCTTGTAGCGCAGTCCGGCGTCGTCGCAGCCGATGACCAGCCGCAGTGGTGCGTTCATTTGGTTTCTCCCGTCAGTACACGCGCGATCAGCGCGAATGATGTGGCCCCCGGGTCCGGGGTGCCGATGCTTCGTTCCGCAAGCGGACGCGCCCGGCCGAGTTTGGGGCGCAGTTCCGCCGTGCTGCGGGCAGCGGAATCGGCAGCCTCAGCTGCGGCGGCCACTGCCTCCGATGCAGGACGCCCTCCGTCGACCGCTTCACGGAAGGTGGCGACGAACGGGACGACGGCGTCGACCATCGTCTTGTCACCCGGCTCCGCCTTCCCGAGTGCCACCAGCCGCTGCCGGAAAGCTTCGACCGCTTCGGCGAGGCGCTGCGCCGATGGATGTTCTTCGTCGCCGATGACCCGGCCGAACGCCCCGAGGGCGCTGCCCCAGAGCACGCCGGAGGTTCCGCCCGCCTCACTCGTCCAGGCATCGCCGCCGGCCTGCAGCACCGTGCCGACGCCCGCGCCAGCTTCGGCGGCGCGCTGTGCGGCGGCGAGCGCCGCGTCGATACCGCGGACCATGCCGCGGCCGTGGTCGCCATCGCCGGCGATAGCGTCGATCCGTCCGAGCTCGGTTTCGGCATCGTGGAGGGCTTTCCGGACCGACGCCATGAGTTCGAGAGTCTGGGCTGCGGCCGCGCGCGAGGCGTCGGAGCCTGATGCGTAAGCAACGCTGCTTTCCGCAGCGGCGTCGTCGTCGGCGTCCCACTCCGCGGCGGCCATATTGTCACCCTTGCGGTAGGCGGGGGTATCTGCCGGCGCGGTCCAGTACTTTTCCAGTTCCTCGTCGAGCCAGACAAGGGTGAGGGAGACACCGGCCATGTCCAGGCTGGTGACGAGTTCACCGACTTCAGGGTCCACCAGTTCCAGGCCCTGCTCACGCAGCAGCGGCGCCACCGATCCCCACAACACGAACAGTTCCTCGTACTTGGTGCTGCCGAGTCCGTTGAGGATGACACCGACCCGCCCGTTGTGGTCCGCGGGGGCCTCGGCCATGAGTCGGTCGACCAGCAGCCGCGCAAGGTCCTCAGCGGACGGGATGGGCTCGTTGTGCAGACCAGGTTCGCCATGGATACCCAGGCCCAGGCCCATTTCTCCCTTGTCTACGGTGAAGAGCGGAGCGGCTCCGCCGGGGAAGGTGCATCCGGAGAAGGCAGTGCCAATGGTGCGCGTGCGGTCATTCGCCTTGCGCCCGACGCGCTCGACCTCATCGATGTCCAAGCCTGCATCCGCCGCAGCGGAGAGCGCCTTGAAGACGACGAAGTCGCCGGCGATCCCGCGGCGCTTGCTCATTTCATTGACGGGCGCGCTGGCAATGTCGTCGGTGACCAACAGGTTGCGGGCGTCGATACCCTCCTCCTGCAACTGTTCCGTTGCGAGCCCGAAGTTCATGACATCGCCGGCGTAATTTCCGTAGCTGAAGATCACGCCCCTGCCGCTGTGCGCGGCCTTCGCCACAGAGTACGCGAAGTGCGACGACGGCGAGGTGAAGATATTCCCGACGACGGCGGCGTCGGCGAAACCCGGTCCCACAATCCCCGCGAACGCCGGGTAGTGGCCGCTGCCGCCACCCACAATGACTGCGACCTTGGGTTCGGCGGGCTTCTGCCGGCGGGTCACTCCCCCGGCAACTCCCCGGACGTAGCGGGGGTAAAGATCCACGAACCCGCGCATAGCGTCCCCGACGAACTCGGCGGGATCGTTGAATATGTGAGTCATGTCGAGTGCCTTCCAGCGAACAACGGATGAGTTAGGAGGTAGAAAGAGCCGGAACCCGGGTCATAGAACTGCTGCTTTCTGTCGTGACTTCGTACTGATGATGTCGGAGATGTACTTGCCGGCTTTGGCGGCGGCGGCCGGCCGCTCCTCATGGGAGACGTCCCGCGTCTCAAGTTCGAGCGCGAAGTTCCCGTCGTAGCCGGCGTTCAACAGGGCGGCGATGCCGCCGGCGAAGTCGGCGGCTCCGTTTCCGATGGACAGATGGATGTTCCCCGGCACAGCGTCGCGAAGATGCACATGCCGGATGATCGGGGCAAAGCGTTCCACGAAGTCCATAGGGTCGTTGCCGGCAGCGACGATGTGGCTGAAGTCCATGACCACCCCGACGCCGCTCTCCCCCAGCAACTCATGGAGCCTGGAGGCGATGTCGATGTTCCAGCTGAGCCGGAAGAAGTGGAGGGATTCGGTCCACAGTTCCACACCATAGGACTGTGCGAGGCGGGACGCCGCGATGAGTTCCTCCGCAACGAGGGCGAGGTCTTCCTCCAGGTTTGCCACCGGCGCGTGGTCCTGCGCACCGCAGGGAAGCACCAGGGCACGTGCACCGACGCCGGCTGTCAGTGACAGGAGTCGGTTCAGATGCTCCTGACGGGCGGCGCGTGCATCGGCGTCGAGTAGCGCATTGAGATCGCCTACGTCGCCGTTGACCGAACGCACGGCGATGCCGGATTGTTTCACCTGGCCGATGACCTCTGTCACCGCCTCCGCGGTGAGCTCGAAGGGCACATGGTTGCAGACACCGGGCAGCGCTCCGAGGTCAATCTGCTCGAATCCGATGCCGCGGATAGTGGACAGGGCCTCGGGAAGGTCCTGATGCCGGAAGCTGATACTGGAGCATCCCAGTTTGGGATGAAACGTCATCGTCACCTCTCGAGGTTCACTGTTCGACTGTTAACAGTCAACCACGAAAAGGTGAGATCTGTCACGTGAATGCGGACGGTTGACTGAGCGGTCCCCGCGGGACGTGTTGACTCGTCGCTGACGGCATGCGGACCCTGGGCACGAAAGGAATGTCCCGCCGTCGGGCGTGGTTGTTGCGCGTATGAAGCGAATCGGATTCCTCTCCTTCGGCCACTGGTCACCGCTTGAAGGCTCACGCACCCGTTCCGCACGCGACTCCCTCATCCAGGGAATCGAGCTCGCGGAGGCAGCCGAGGAAATCGGCATCGACGGTGCGTTCTTCCGGGTCCATCACTTTGCGCGCCAGCAGGCAGCCCCGTTCCCGCTCCTCTCGGCCATTGCGGCCCGCACTTCGCGCATCGAGATCGGCACGGGCGTAGTGGATATGCGTTACGAAAACCCGCTCTATATGGCGGAGGAAGCCGCAGAAGCCGACCTCATCAGCGGCGGACGGCTGCAGTTGGGAATCAGCCGGGGATCCCCCGAGCCAGCGCTCAACGGTGCGGCGAACTTCGGTTACGTCCCTGCGGACGGCGAGGAACCGGCGGACACGGCACGCCGGCACGCCGAGGTGTTCCGCTACGCGATCAGCGGTGCCGGGATTGCACAGGCCGACCCTCGTCAGGGAGCCGTCTTGCTACCCATCCAGCCGCACTCCCCCGGATTGAGCGAACGCATCTGGTGGGGAGCCGGCACACGGAAGACCGCGGTCTGGGCCGCCGAGCAGGGCATGAACCTGATGAGCTCGACCCTGCTGACGGAAGACACCGGCGTTCCCTTCGACCAATTGCAAGCCGAACAGATCCAGCTGTTCCGCGAAGCCTGGGACGAGGCCGGCCACACCTTTTCCCCCCGGGTTTCAGTCAGCCGCAGCGTCATCCCGATCGTTGACGACGAGGACCGACAGTATTTTGCCCTCAGCGCGCTGCGCGAGACGCGCGACCAGGTGGGCGTGCTCGACGGCGCCATGTCCCGTTTCGGGAAAAGCTACATCGGCGAGCCCGACAGAATCGCCGCGGAACTGGCCGGTGACGACGCCGTGCGCTCCGCCGACACCCTCATGCTCACCGTGCCGAACCAGCTTGGCGTCGACTACAACGCCAAACTGCTGCGGAACGTCGCTGAACACGTTGCGCCGGCGATCGGGTGGGAGCGGAAGGTTGACGTCGATCGTCTTCCCTAGCTAGGCCTCCCAAGAATTTCCCAAGGTTTCTCCATGGGATCCTGCCTACCGTGAGATCTCCACATAGGTCAGGCGCTTCTGGGAGCCAAGCTCGGCCGTCATAACTCGTCCGCGTATCCGTTTTACCGATTGCCTCGAAGGCAGCGCCATTACAGACGGAGACCGGCGATGCCCTCCAGGTCCAGCAGCAACCTGTCATTGAAGGCGCTCGGCGTCGTCGTTCTTTCGCTGATGCTCGGAGTGCCTGCGAGCGCGCAGCCGCTGACAACGGCCTCGTCGTCGTCGGCCTCTCCTACCTCCGCGGAGGAGAAACAGATTTCGCAGGCCTTCGCGGATCTGCCCCTGACCTTCGTTGAGAACCTCGGTCAAACCGATCCTCAGGTGCGCTACCACGCTCAGGGGTCCGACTACGCCTTCTTCTTTACGCCCGAGCAGATCGTCATCTCGCTCAGCGAGGATCTCCCCGTGGGGTCGAATGCCGCGCCCCGCGCGTCGGTCCTTGGCATGAATTTCGTCGGTGCCCACGACGGCGTCCAGCTGAAAGCCGTCGGACCCACTGACGCCCGGGTGAACTATGTCCGGGGCAATGACCCCGGCCAATGGAACACCGGGCTCTCCGGCTACTCTGAAGTCGTTTACGACGAGCTTTGGCCTGGAATCGACATGCGGCTGCGCGGCCAGGACGGCGAGCTGAAGTACGAGTTCCATATCCAACCCGGAACTGACCCCGGCGTGATCGGGCTGGATTACGACGGCGCCAGCAGCCTCACGGTGGACAGCTCCGGTGCGATGCAGATCAGAACTGCGCTCGGGTCCCTGGAGGACTCAGCCCCTGTGTCCTATCAGGAAATCGACGGTGCACGGGTGCCGGTGGCAAGCAGTTTCCAACTGAATGAAGGCACCGCCTACAGTTTCGACGTCGGCCCCTATCAGGCGGAGCACCCCTTGGTCATTGATCCGGGACTCGATTACTCCACCTTCGTTGGCGGCTCTAGCGCTGATCGCGCCGAAGCGATCACCGTCGATGCCGACGGAAACGCGATCATCGCCGGCAGCACTCAATCGACGGACTTCCCCACCACGGTGGGAACCGTTGACCGAACCTTCAGCGGCGGGGTGATGGATGCCTTCGTCACCAAGCTCAACGCTGACGGCTCCGGTCTGGTCTACTCCACCTACCTGGGCGGCACTCCGACGCCCACCCGGAGGGGCACGGTTGAAGAGACGGAGACGGCCCGTGACGTCGCGGTGGACGCTGCCGGGAACGCGTACATCACCGGGCAGACCAGCTCTGGCGACTTCCCCATCACCAGCGGAGCCTTTCAGCAGACGCTGAGCGTGGGGGAACAGACGGCCACCGACGGCTTCGTCACCAAGCTCAGCTCGACGGGAGGGCTGCAGTATTCCACCTTCCTGGGCGGGGCAGCGAGCGACGACGGACGTATCATCGCCGTCGACGGTGACGGCAATGCCTACGTAGGCGGCAGTACGTTCTCTGCCGACTTCCCTGTGAGCACGGGTGCATTCGACGCCACGTTTGGTGGCGGCGAGGACGTTTTTGTTGCAAAGCTGAACCCCGGCGGAAGCTCCCTCGCCTATTCCACCTTCCTCGGCGGGGCGGAGAACGAGCTGTCAGCGGGCATCGCCGTCGACACTGCCGGGAACGCCTACCTGACCGGCTCAACGCGCTCCCTTGAATTTCCCACCACGTCCGGCTCCTTCCAGCCTGCTCATAGCGGCGGCGGTTTCGCTGACCTCTTCGAGGTGTTCGTGACCAAGCTGGATACCACCGGGGGCAGTCTTGTCTGGTCAACGTTCCTGGGCGGCACCCGGGTGGACCGGGCCAACGGACTGGCGATCGACGGCGCCGGGAACGCCTATGTGACGGGAGGAACCCAGTCACCGGAATTCCCGACGACTGCCGGGGCGTTCGATACGGCCTTCGACTCGACCAGCGAATCCTTTGTCGCGAAGCTGCGCTCTGACGGCGCCGCCCTCAGCTACTCCACCTACCTTGGCATCGCTTCCTCCGCGGCAATCAGCGTCGATGCGGCGAATAACGCATGGATCGGCGGCCGGGCCGAAGCCGGCGCAGCCACCACCGCTGATGCACATCAGCCGACCAATGCCGGCAGCGGCGATGCCTACCTTGCACAACTCAATGACAACGGCTCCAGCCTCATTTACGCCACCTATCTGGGCGGCAGCAACAACGAGTTCGCCAGCGGCATAGCCCTCGATCCGAACGAGAATATCTATGTCACCGGGACTACCCTGTCGTCGGACTTCCCGACCACTGCCGGGGCTTTCGACCAGCTATGGGCCGGCGACACCAGCATCTTCTGGGGCGACGCTTTCGTCGCGAAGTTCGGAAGCGGCACAGCTCCGCCGCCTCCGCCACCGGCTGACACCACGGCGCCCACGGTAAGCATCTCCGCACCGGCAGCCGGCACCACGGTGTCCGGGACCACCACAGTCAGCGCGAATGCATCAGACGACGTCGGCGTCACGGAAGTCCGCTTCTTCGCGAACGGGAATGTCATCGGCACCGACACAACGGCACCCCACAGCATCTCCTGGGACACCACCAGCACGGCCAACGGCTCCGCGGAACTCACGGCCACCGCCGTCGACGCGGCCGGCAACACCGGTGATGCCGGACCGGTTACCGTAACGGTCGACAACAGCGCACCCACCACAACAACCACCTCGTTCTCCGGTCGCATCGACAAGAACCAGACGCTCAATCAGACCGTCTCGTCCGGAGCCGGCACCGTTACCTTCAATCTGAACTGGAACGAATCACGGGTGGACCTCGACCTTCGGGTCACAGGCCCCTCCGGAAACGAGGTTTACGTCAACACCAGCAACGCCAGGCCGAAGACGGGCTCTTTCACGGCCACAGTCGCTGGCGACTACCGGTTCTCGCTCATCAACAACACCGACCGCAAGACGAATTACACCCTCGACGTCACGCATCCGGTCAACTCGCCACAGGCGCCGGCCGATACGACGGCACCGACTGTGAGTATCTCCGCGCCGGCGAACGGCACGACCGTTTCCGGAACAGTTCCGGTGAGTGCTACTGCGGCCGACAACGTCGGCGTTACCGAGGTGCGCTTCAGTGTGGGCAACACGCTGATCGGTGCGGACACGACTTCTCCGTTTGGGATTTCCTGGGACACCACCACTGTGGCTGACGGGGAGCACACCCTGACGGCGACCGCAGTCGACGCCGCAGGCAACACGGCCATGTCTGCACCGGTGACGGTCACGGTGGAGAACGTGGAGGAGCCACCGGTGGACAACACTGCCCCGGCTGTGAGCCTCTCCTCACCCCCAGGCGGAGCCACTGTTTCGGGAACGGTGACCGTAGCGGCCACTGCTTCCGACGACGTCGGGGTGTCCCATGTCGTCTTCTATGTCGACGGCACTGAGGTCGGCACTGACGAGACCGTGCCCTACGAGATCTCCTGGGACACCACAGGTTCCACTGACGGTGAGCACGTCCTGACCGCTACGGCCTTCGACGCAGCGGGCAACGCCGGCAACGCAGACGCGGTCGCGGTCACGGTGAACAATGCGCCGCCGCCGACTGATACGACCGCGCCGACCGTGAGTATCTCGACGCCTGCTGCCGGGGCCACGGTCTCCGGCACCATCACCGTCAGCGCGGCTGCCGAAGACAATGTCGGCGTCACCGAAGTCCAGTTCTTCGCGGACGGCACGCTCATCGGCGCGGACACCACCGCTCCGTATGACATCTCGTGGGACACCACCACGACGACCAACGGCTCCGTGGACCTCACGGCCATCGCCACCGACGCCGCGGGCAACAGCGGCAACGCCGCAACTGTCAGCATCACCGTCGACAACAGCGCGCCGGCCCCCGCGCTGGCGTCCCTGAGCCTCGACCCCACGACCGTGACCGGCGGCAACAACTCGACCGGCACCGTCACACTCGACACTGCAGCGCCGGCCGGAGGTGTCACTGTTGCCCTGGCCAGCAGCAACACATCCGCCGCGACCGTACCTGTCAGTGTCACCATCGCCGAAGGAGCAACGGGAGCGACTTTCACCGTCTCGACCAGCACCGTCGGCACGAACACCTCAAGCATCATTTCCGCTACCTACGACGGGGTCACGCGTACGGCCCCCCTTACCGTCACCGCACCCACGCCAACAACAACCACCACCACGTTCTCGGGGGAAATAGACGATAACCAGACGATCAACCACATCGTCTCCTCCGGTACCGGCACGGTGACCTTCGACTTGAACTGGGACGAATCGCGGGTTGACCTCGACGTGCGGGTGACAGATCCCTCCGGGAGCCAAGTCTATCTGGACACCAGCAGCGCACGGCCCAAGACCGGGACCTTTACCGTAACCATTCCCGGTGACTACCGCTTCTCGCTCATCAACAACACCGGTCGGGATGCGGATTACACACTCAATGTCACCCACCCCGTCAGGTAGGCCTGAGGGAGCAATTTCATCGAGATAGAAGCTCTGACGAAAGAGACCGGTTCCGCTTCCGTTGAGGGAGCGGAACCGGTCTCTTTCGACTGAGCGGTTAAAGCTCGCCTTGGGTCGCCGTTCCGGCCGGGTTGGCGGTCAACCGTGCCACTTCGACCGGCTTCTGCAGCAGACCTTGGAGCGATTTACCCAGGCGTGCAACAGCATCACCCGCACCGTGCGCGTCCAACAACTCCACGCTCTCCCATTTCTCGATCATCACGATGTCCCCGTTCGGGGCTTCGTGAATGGCGTAGAGCAGACACCCTGGTTCCTCGTGCACCTCAGCGATCGCCGGACGAAGCGCCTCGACCACCTGGTCGAAGGCTCCCTCGTTGGGGGTGAAAACTGCGGTAACGACGATCGACATGGGATCTCACTCTCTTAGTCGGTAGAAGCTTCTTCGCCATACTAGACAACAACCGGACCCGTGTTTGGCGAGCTCTACCAAGAGGTGCAGCTGAGTCCCGGGGTACCTGAGGAAGGCGATGTCATGAGCGAGTCTCTTTCGGCGGCGGAGTTCGAGAGCCGCCTCCGGGATCTCGCCACCGAGGAGCAACGAACCAAATACCAGCGCTTCTTCCCCGGCGACAATTCGCTGATCGGGGTGCGGATGGGTGACGTTTTCGCGCTCGCTAAGCAGAATCTCACGATGAGGACTGCCGAAATCGAGCGGCTGCTTGAGAGCGAAACCCACGAGGTACGTGTCGGCGCGTGCTCGATCATGGGCAAGGCGGCGACAGCGAAAAAGGTTCCTCCTGAGCGGCACGGTGAGTTGTACGACCTCTGTCTGCGGCGCCATGACCGGATCAACACCTGGGACCTCGTGGACCTCGTCGCATATCAGGTTGTCGGATCCTGGCTGTTGAACAGGTCGCGGACGCCCCTGGACGATCTAGCGGTATCGACGTTTTGGCCCCGGAGAAGGAGCGCGATCGTCGCGACTGCGGCGTTCCTCAAGCGCGGGGAGGTCGCAGATACGTTGCGTATCGCGGCAATTCTCACGCACGACGAAGAAGAGTTCGTTCAGAAGGGTGTTGGGTGGATGCTGCGCTATGTCGGCGACAATGATGAGCCGGCGCTGCTCGCGTTCCTTGACGAGCACGTCCCCGAGATGGCTCGCTCAGCCGTGCGGGCTGCCACTGAGAAACTAGCCAAACCCATCCGCGACCGCTACGTCGGAAGAACAGGTTAAGGAGCCCCATGGACCAGCAGCTTCATTTCATCACCCTCGCCACCCGGAATCTCGATGCTGCCCGAGCCTTCTATCAGGACGGTCTTGGCTGGGAGGCGAAGCTCGATGTGCCAGGCGAGATCCTCTTCTACCAAGTGGCGCCCGGCCTGCTCCTCGGCTTGTTCGACGCAGGCAAATTCGCCGAAGACCTGGGCGGCGGTCCCGCGCCGAACGTATCCGGCGTAACCCTCTCCCACAACGTCAACAGCCCTGACGCCGTCCGAAGCATTGTGGCCGCCATGACTGCGGCCGGTGGCGTGACCGTGAAGGCACCGCAGCATGGCCAGTTCGGCGGCATCTTCCACGCGCATGTACAGGACCCGAATGGCATCGTCTGGGAGATCGCCCACAATCCGGGCTGGCGCATCAACGACGACGGCGGCGTGGAACTCGGCTAGCCACCGCCCCTATAGTGGCCGCATGAGCAACGCCGACATCCACTTTTACTTTGACCCGGTCTGCCCCTTCGCCTGGATGACCAGCAAATGGGTACGCATGGTGACGGAGGATCGCGACTACTCCGTCGAGTGGCGCTTCATCTCATTGCGCCTGCTCAATTCGTCGGTCGACTATGACTCACATTTCCCCGAGGGCTATGAAGCCGGACATACTGCCGGCCTCCGCCTGCTCCGCGTCGCGGCCCGCACAAGGCAGGAGCACGGGCCCGACGCCGTCGGCACCCTTTATGCCCGGCGCGGCGCGCACATCTTCGACACCGGAAGGGACGATCCGTGGCAGTCCGGAGCCACCGGACACCACGGCAGCCGCGCCTTCCTGGAGCCGATTCTGGCAGAAGCCGGGCTGCCGTCGTCGTTGGTTGGCGCCCTTGAGGACGAATCGCTTGACGCCGTCATCCAGGCTGAGACCGACGAAGCGCTTTCCCACACCGGCAAGGACGTCGGCACACCGATCATCCACTTCGAGCCGCCCAACGGCGTGGCGTTCTTCGGCCCCGTCATCAGCAGGCTCCCCTCCCGCGAAGAGGCCGGTGAGCTCTGGGACCACGTGCTGGGCCTGGCACGCTTCCCTGGGTTCGCGGAACTGAAGCGCAGCCTCCGCGAGCAGCCCCAGCTGCGCAGTTTCGGGATCGCCGACGCCGAGACGGGCGTCGAGGAGGACTGGCACGGCGGGAGCCGGCGCCAGAAGATGTAGCGCCGCTCGCCAGAGTGTTAACTGGATTGATGAACACCGCACTGGCCAGGGTTGGCCGGGACGCGTTGAATATCGAACTGAAACGCGGCTGAGTCCGCTCCCATCCCACTCCCCCGCCGGCATTTCGACCGACAACGGCGGGGTAGAGCAACCTTCGCTCTACCCCGCCGTTTTCGACCGAATCTTCAGGGGCGGTCAGGAAACTAGTACGTCAAACCAAACCCAAACGGGAACAACTCGCCGTCCGTCGTCTCCTTGTAGCCGGGCATGTCGCTGTACTGCTCGCGGATGGCCTCAGCGCTTCCGGCGAGCGCAAACGGCATGCGGCCCTGAGGCGACACCTTGCCGGAGAGAATGTCCATCAGCGCGGTGTCGCTCATGCCGAACCCGGCAATGATCGCCCCGGCGTCACGCAGCCCGCTCGCCTCATCCAGAACGAACGGCTGGCGGAAGTACACGTGCAGCACAACCTTTTCGGGGTCCTCAACCTCGGCCATGACCTGCTTGATTGTGTCCAGGGACGGCGTGATCTTCCAGGACTCCGACTCGGCCATGGACGTGAAGTCCAAAATGCTCGATTCCCACGGCAGTGACCCGCCGAAGCGCAGTCCGTTGTCTGTGCACGACGGCGCCTCCTTGGCCACGCACGCATCCGCGGCTCCGTAGGGGCTCTTACCGTCAAGCCCCTCGACGCCCTCGAGTGTTACGGGGTTGATGTGCTCCGGGTTCATGCCGGAGGTCGGTGAGTTGCTGACGTAGGACGACGTGTTGGTGTTGTTCACGGTTACCGAGATCAACGCGTAATCGCTTCCTGCGGCGCTCGGCCGGTCAGCCGGGCCCGCAACGTTGCCGTTGGTGACGTTATAGCCGTAACTCTCGACCGTCTTCTGGGTGAAGTCTCCCAGAATGTATACGTCCGACCCCTCCTTCAGGGGCAGGGTGTTGCCGCCGTCGTCCGTTTCCTTGTTCTGCAGCAGCACTGCGGACTTGCGCTGGAGATCCAGCCCCACCTCGCGGTGCGCAGCACTGCCGACGACGACGCCGGCCGCCTCAGCGTCGACGTACGGGTTCTCGAACAGGCCCATGCTGAACATCGGCTCCAACAGTCGGGTTGCGGCGAGCGTTACCCGCTCTTCGGAGACCAGCCCGCCGTCGACGAGATCAGTGATGGTTTTTACGTCGTGGAAACCGGAGAGGGTGTCGGTGCCGCCGTTAATCGCGGCGGCCACCCGCTCGGGAACCGTCTTGTCCTCGAGGCCCCAGGCGCGGTCGTTGATAATGCCGGTGTCGGAGTTCACGTACCCGGCAAAGCCCAGCTTGTCGCGCAGGAGATCATTGACGATCTGGTTGGAGAAAGCCATGCCCGTCTGGTCGTAGGTGACGCCGTCGTGCGTGACGTTCACGGGCGCACCGTAGTACGGCATGATCGACGAGACACCGGCCTTGATCGCCGCTTCAAAGGGCTGCAGGTGGTAACCGAAGCCACCACCCGGGTATACCTGAGTCTTGCCGAAGGAGTAGTGCGCGTCGAGGCCGAGTTCCTGCGGCCCGCCGCCCGGGAAGTGCTTCATGGTCAGGGCCACGGAAGTGTCAGGGCTGAGGGAGCTGCCGTCGTCGTCGACCGGACCCTGCAACGTCTGCACCAGCTGGGTCATGATGTTCGAGTTGAGATCCGCGTCCTCCGTGAAGGTCTCGTGGGTCCGGTACCAGCGGGGCTCAGTGGAGAGGTCCGCCATATAGCCGTACATGCCGCGCAGGCCGATGGACTCCCATTCCTCGCCCATGACGGTTGCGAAATCGTCGACGACGGACATGTCGCCGGTGGTGGGAGCCTGCCCGGTCTTCAGCGCCTCTTCGCCGAGAGCGGCTGCGGCAATGCCGGCCTCCTTCGGGAAGGCTGTGAAGGCTCCGGCTGACTCGTTGATCCCTGCACGCGCGTTGGGGTCGATGTGGTTGCGGGCGTTGGACTTGTAGAGCATCGGGATGCCCAGGCGGGTTGCTTCACCCAGTTCCTGGATGGTGTTCATGTAGTTCGCGGCTTCCTGCGGGGTCAGGGACGTGCTTGCCTGGAAGCCGCCGCCGGGTTCGCCGCAGACAGCCTTGTCCTCGCTGGTCACCGTATTGCGGAAGATGAAGCGGTGCATCTGCTGGTTGTTGATGTAATCAGTTGCCGCAGGGTCCAGCGTGCCGCGGGTCTGCGTAGCGACGTCGCACGCAGCATTGAGCGTGTCGATAAGCATGAGGCCGGCCTTCTCCTCCAGCGTCATGAGGGACACGAGATTCGCGGTCCGCTCCTCCGCGGACAGCCGCCAATCCTCATAGGGGTCAAGGGTGCCGTTGGCGTTGAGGTCCTTGAAGGTGCGGCCCTTGACCTTGATGGTGTCCTTCACGCGCGAACCCAGCGCCGGCGGCTTGCCGTGGTTGCCTTCGTCCTTGTTCACCGCCGCTGGGGTCCTTTCTGGAGACTTGGCCTGAAGCGGCATCGCTCCGGCAGTCACCCCCAGCGTAAGGGTCAACGGAATGGCGACTGCCGCGGCAAGGCGCTGGCGCCGGGACAATCGTCTGAATATACGGGTCATCTCGTCTGCTCTCCATCGAGTGTGGGAATGATGATCGGCGCCCCGGACACAGCCAGGGACGGGTGCGGGGCGCCTCTTCCACTCTCACCGGGCCGCATCCGTTTGCAGGAGGGGTTGCCACAAGTTGTTTCTGTTGCCGGAAGTTGCATCCACGCGCAGCAGGAGAGGAACGCCAAAGCGCCGGAGCAGTGCGATGCACTGCTCCGGCGCTTGTAAACCGATTCCTTGCACGGTTACCGGGTGATGAGATCCAACTGGGTTGGCAACCAAAGGCTGAGCTCCGGGATAAATACTACGAGGAACAGGCCGACGATCAACGCCATGAGGAATGGCAGAAGCTTCGAAATCACCGGTTCGATGCGGAGGCCCGCAACCCTGGCACCGACGAACAGGACGTTACCGACAGGGGGCGTGATCGTCCCCACGCACAGGTTGTAGACGATCATGGTGCCGAAGTGGACCGGATGGATTCCGAACTCCATGACGATCGGAAGGAAGATCGGCGTGAATATGAGAATGGCCGGCGTCGGGTCCATGAACGTGCCGACAATGAGCAGAATGATCATCATCAGGATCAGGATTACGGTCGGGCTGTCCGTCAACCCCAGCAAGCTGTCCGAGATCAGGTCAGGGATACGGGCGAAAGACATCAGCCAGGACATCGCTGTTGAAACGCCTACCAGCAGCATCACGATGGCCGTTGTCTTGGTCGCATTCAGCAGGATTCCCGGCAGGTCCTTGACCTTGATCGCCCGATAGAGAAAACCGAGCACCAGGCTGTAGACGACGGCGATGGCCGCCGACTCTGTCGGCGTGAAAACACCTGCAAGGATGCCGCCGATCACGATGACGATCATCAGCATGGCCGGGATTGCCCTGACAAGCGTTTGCAGTGCGACGGCGAGGGTCACCCGGTCGCTGGTTTTCATGCCCTTGTGACGCTTGGAGTACACGTAGACGACGAGCATGCAGGCAAGGATCCAGACAAGACCGGGTCCATAGCCGGCCACGAACAACGCGGCGATCGAGGTGCTGCTGACCAGCGAATAGACGATGAACGTGTTGCTCGGCGGCACCAGCATCCCGGAAGGTGCCGACGCCACGTTGACTGCCGCGGAGAAGCTGCGGTCGTAACCCTCTTCCCGCTGCCGTGGGCCCATCACGGTTCCGACAGCGGCGGCAGCAGCAACTGCTGCGCCACTCACTGAGCCGAAGAGTGCGTTGGCGACCACGTTGGTTTGCGCCAGGGAGCCGGGCGCCCGTCCCACCAGCACCTTGGCGGCGTCGATGAGCCGGGAGGCAATTCCACCGTTGTTCATCAGCACCCCGGCGAGGATGAAGAACGGTATGGCAAGAAGGGTGAACGAATTGATTCCGGCGAACATCTGCTGCGACGTCGTCAACACAGCGCGGTCCACGCCGAGAACGGCGATGATCGCGACCACCGACGACAAGCCGATGGCGACCGCGATGGGAACTGCGAGCGCGATCAGCACCACGATTCCGACGAGGAGAATGAGCCCCGCGAGTAAAGCTGTTTCCACGGTTGCTCCTAGATGACGTCGGGTTCGGTGTCTTCGATGGCTTCTTCGTCACCTCTGAGGATCGCCATCATGTGGTACACGGCGTAGAAGATGATGAGGATGCCCGTGATGGGCATCACCAGGTAGAGCGGACCAACTGTTACCGGGAGCCCGGAGAGCGCCTGGCTCCAGGATTGCTCGGAGACGCGGTAGCCGCCCCAGACCAATATCAGTCCTGCGAAGGCGATGATCGCGGCTTGCACGAAGAGTGCCGTTCCCTTTTCCACGCGGGCGGGGAACTTGCGAACCAGGAAATCGACCGCAATGTGACCACGTTCCGCGAAGACCAGGGCCGCCCCGAACAGGCCCAGCCACACAAAGAGGTACTGGGCCAGTTCGGAGGTCCACGCACTGGGGCTATTGAGGACCTGGCGGGAAAATACCTGCCAGACCACGGTCACCACCAGCACCGCGAAAAGGATCACGCAGGCAGCCGCAAGAAACTTGTCGGATGCTTTCTTGATCGATCGCATGATTGGCGCGAACTACTCTGCCGAAGCGCGAGCGGCGTCGTAGATCGTCTGCTCGACCTCGGTGTCGACGTATTCCTCGATCAGCGGTTCCAGCGCGGAGCTGAAGGCTTCCTCATCGACGTCGTTGAACTCGGTACCGCTGGCTTCCAGCTCGGCGTGGGCATTCTCAGTCTCCTCGAGCCAGAGGGTGGTGTGCTCTTCAACCGCTGCGTCCCACTGCTCCTCGAACGCGGCGCGGTCCTCTTCGGTCATGGCCTCGTAGACGTCGGTGTTGATGACAACGTAGTCAAGGCCCACAAGGTGGTTGGTGTTGGAGAAGTACTTGGCAACCTCATTGTGCTTCTGGGTGAGGTAGGAGATCTCATTATTCTCAGCACCGTCGATGACGCCTGACTGCAGCGCAGTGTAGACCTCACCGAACGCCATCGGCGTGGGAGCACCACCCATGAGCTCGATCATCTTCATCTGCACGTCGGATTCCTGCACGCGGATCTTCATGCCCGCCAGGTCCTCCGGTGTGTTGATCGGGCCCTGGGTGTTGTAGATGCTGCGCGTACCCTGGGTCAGCCCACCCAGTACGGTGAGGTTCTGGTCCTCCAGCGAGGCGTAGAGCTCCCCGACAACCGATTCGTCGCCGATGACCTCCATTTGGTGCTCGACGCTGTCAAAGACGCCGGGCAGGTTGAAGACCTGGAAATCCGGGTTCAGGTTCTCCAGCTGGGTGCCGGACACAACTGCCATGTCCACGGTGCCGTCGCTCACGAGCTGAATCGCTTCCTGCTGCGCGCCAAGGGTCTCGTTGGCGTAGACATCGACGCTGACCCGTCCATCGGTGCCCTCCTCGACGTTCGTACCCAGATTGTCGAGCGCGATGTATGAGGGGTGGGTTTCGGTTTGATTCAATGCGAGCCGCAGGGTCTGTGAATCGGCGCCGGCAGATCCTGCGCCACCGCCGCAGGCTGACAGCGCGAGCATCATTGCCGTTGCTGATCCCAGTACTGTGAAGTTCCTCTTGGTGTTCATCGTCTACCTTTTCCTGCCGCCATCGCGGACGTTGTTGGAGGCGCGCTGCGGCGGCGGGTCAGAAGTTCAATTCTCCCGGATACCGACGCAGTGGACCGTCGTGCAGATGCACCTCATCGCGAGGATCCTCAAACGCTGCCTCGTTGGGGCGTTTGGGTACACGCTTTGAAGTGGAGCTTCCTCAATAGAGCCAAGAAATTGCTTCAGGGTTCAAACAGTTGCCAAAAGTTGCCTTCGCCGGGTCTATGGTGGTGGCGGAGGTTCTGATGCCCGATTCGCGAGGTTTGCCCTCGATCTACGACGTCGCCCGCGTTGCCGGTGTATCGGCGTCGACCGTCTCCCGCGCCTTCGCCCGACCCGGCCGGGTGAGCCACCACACGGCACAGAAAATCTTCGCCGCAGCAGTCGAAGTGGGCTATCGCTCCACCCATGTTGCCGGCATTCAGCACCCCGGTGGACAACGGACGTCGATGATCGCACTGGTCATCGCGGACATCCGGAATCCCGTGTACGCCGAGATGGTGCGCGGTGCGGAAGCCGCCGCGGCGGAAGCCGGCTACACCATGCTCCTCGCGCACACCCAGGAGTCCGAACGTAAGGAACGCCAAGCGCTTGAGCGGGCATTGACGTCGGTAGACGGAATTGTCCTTTCCAGCTCCCGCATGTCGGATTCGGCCATACGCATGATGGCCAAGCAGAAGCCGCTGATCGTCATGAACCGCGCCGTGAAGGATGTGGCGAGCGTTGTGACCGACAATCCCCGCGGCATCCGCCGGGCAGCCGAGCACCTCGGTGAGTTGGGGCACCGCACCATCACCTATCTGGCCGGGCCGGAGGCGTCCTGGGCTGACGGCATGCGGTGGCGTTCCCTGCGCGAGGCGGCCATGGAGCTCGAACTCTCTGTCCGCCGGACGGGACCTTATCTGCCTACTATTCGGGGCGGCGAAGAGGTTGCCGCGGAGTGGCTGCGACACCGAACCCCTGGGGTCATCGCGTACAACGACCAGATGGCCATTGGTTTCATCCGCGCCCTTCAGCAGCGTGGTCTCAACGTGCCGGGAGATGTCAGTGTAGTTGGACATGACAACAGCTACGGGGCCGCCCTCATCACGCCGTCCCTCACCACGATTGAGGCCCCGCTGTACTCGCTGGGTGCAACTGCCGTGAACAACCTCCTGGCCTTCGCAGGGGGTGCCCGTTCGCGATCCAACCAGCCGGTAGTTCTGCCGACGCGCCTGATCGTCCGCGACTCGACGGCGCCTGCAGCCGACTGAGCGTCGTTGCCAACAAATGGCAACTCGTTGACCACGCTCGTTCTCCTTGGCAACGATTGGGCGCATGCCTTCTTCTATCTCTTCTCTCGCGGCCGAGCCGGATCGGCTTCTGCCGGCTGAACCCGGTGTGCGGGCAATCGCACGGGACCTGCTGGCCCTCGTGGAGTCACTCCCGATCATTTCGCCGCACGGCCACGTAGACGCCGCCGTACTGGCGCAGGACACGGCTTTCCCGGATCCGGCGACACTGCTGGTCACACCCGATCATTACGTGGTGCGCCTCATCCATGCCAGCGGAGTTCCACTCGACCGGCTCAACCAGGGACCGATCGCCAACTCGGATCCCCGTAGCGTGTGGCGCGAGTTCTGCAAGGCATGGCCGTTGTTCGACGGCACTGCATCCGGCTACTGGATCCGCTCAGAGTTCGAGCATGTCTTCAAACTCGACGAGGAGATCTCGGAGGAGACAGCGGACAGCACCTTCGATGCACTCCAGTCCCGCTTGAGTGAGCCCGCGTTCCGCCCGCGCCAGCTCTTCCACGACTTCAATATCGAGGTACTGGCCACCACGGATGACCCGCTGGACGATCTGCAGCACCACGCCGCCATCGCAGCCGATGACACATTCCGCGGCAATGTGGTTCCCACATTCCGGCCCGACGCGTACATCAACATCGCGCACCCCAACTGGGTGGAAAATGTAGACCGGCTGATCGGAGCTGCCGGTGACGGTGCAGCAGGTTACGCCGGATACATCCGCGCATTGGAAAACCGCAGACACTACTTCGTGGACCACGGCGCGGTGTCCGCAGACCACGGAGTGCGCACGCCCCTAACCCTCAAGCTGGACCGGTCCGATGCCGAGAAGCTCTTTACCCGGGCACGGTGCGGGGAATGGACCACCGAGGACCGCGATGTCTTCGAGGCCCACATGATGTACGAAATGGCGCGCATGTCCGTCCAGGACGGTTTAGTCATGACGATCCACCCGGGGTCCTACCGCAACCATCACCTGCCCAGCTTCGAGAAGTTCGGCGGCGACACCGGCCATGACATCCCGTTCCCGGTCAGCTACACCGAGGCCATCCGCCCGCTGCTGCAGGATTTCGGCACAGCACCGGACTTCCACCTGGTCCTGTTCACGCTCGATGAGACCGTCTTCTCACGCGAGTTGGCACCGCTGGCCGGGTTCTACCCGTCGGTGTACATCGGTGCGCCCTGGTGGTTCCTCGATGCCCCCGACGCCATGCTCCGCTTCCGCTCAGCGATCACGGAAACCGCAGGGTTCTCACGCTCCTCCGGCTTCATCGACGACACCCGGGCGTTCTGCTCCATCCCCGCCCGCCACGATGCATCGCGCCGAATCGAAGCCTCGTTCCTGGCCCGACTCGTGGCCGAGCACCGCATCACGCCGGACCGCGCGCAGGAACTGATCGTCGACGTCGTTGACCGCGCGCCGCGACGGGTCTTCAAGCTGTGAGCGTCCGAAACAAGGCTAAGGCGTTGAACCGCACCAACGCCGAAGTTGGCCCGACGCCGCCGGTGCGAATTGTGCACATCGGTCTCGGTGCCTTTCACCGTTCACACCAGGCGTGGTACACGGAGCAGGCCGACGCGGAACGCCAGTGGGGCATCGCAGCTTTCACCGGCCGGAGCCCGGAAGCAGCAGCGACACTCGCTGCCCAGGACGGCCTCTACACCCTGGTGGAACGCGGCGACGACGGTGATGGGTTCAGTGTCATGGGCAGCATCAGTGCCGCGTACGACGGCGCGGACCTCCACCGGCTCACGGCGGTACTGTCGGCACCCGAGACGGCGCTCATGACGATCACCATCACCGAACCCGCTTACCACCTCGGTGCCGATGGGCTCCTCAACACTTCCGCCCCAGCTGTCGCAGCCGATGCAGCCGTCCTCAAGGACATATGGGCGCGGGCTGGAGGCCTCGACGTACAGGGGGGCTATCCGCAGCTCGTCACAATGGGCGCACGAGTCCTGCCAGGACTCGATGCGCGGCGCCGCGCGAACGCCGGTCCTCTCGCCGTCGTCCCCTGCGACAACCTGACATCCAACGGACAGGCCGCGTCCGAGGCGATTGAAGGCCTCGCCGCGATCGTCTCGACGGAGCTGGCCGACTGGATCCGGAAGAACGTGTCGTTCGTGGACACCTCGGTGGACCGCATTACCCCGCGCACCACTGAGGCCGACATCACCGCAGTGCGAGAGGCCACCGGGTTCGACGACGCCGCACCCGTTATCACCGAGCCGTTCTCGAGCTGGGTGCTCAGCGGTGAATTCCCCGCGGGGCGCCCGGCCTGGGAGAACGCCGGAGCCGTCTTCGTCGACGACATTGCACCCTTTGAACAACGCAAGCTGTGGCTGCTCAACGGTGCGCACTCGCTGCTTGCCTACGCAGGCCAGCTACGTGGCCTGCGAACGGTGGCGGAAGCGGTGGCGGACCCATCCTGCTCGGCAGAGCTCGAGACCTTCTGGAATGAAGCCGCAGCCCATCTGAACCAACCCGGGCTCGACATTCCTGCCTACCGCGAAGCTCTCCTGAGCCGCTTCCGCAACACACGAATCGAGCACCTGCTCGAGCAGATCGGCGCTGACGGTTCCACCAAACTCCGCATGCGGGCGGTGCCGGTCCTCACCGCCGAACGGTCCGCCGGCCGGACCGGCATCGGCGCGGCCCACATGATTGCCGCCTGGGCAGATTTCCTGGTCCGGCAGCGCGACGACGGCGCCAAGCCGGCCGACGCTGAAGCCGACCGCCTTGAAAGGCTTCTGAAGCGCTCCGGCAGGGACCTCACCGAGGCGCTTGTCACCACACTGAATGCCGACGTCGGAGCCGATGCCGCCGTCGTCGATCTCGTCCACAGTCTCCGGGGCAGCTGGTAACAGCTCCTCCTCTTCGCGCCTCCCTCCCTGCGCTCCGGCGCCCCCATCACTGAAAGGAACACCCATGAAAATCGTCGCAGCGGACGTTATCGTCACCAGTCCGAGCCGGAATTTCGTCACTCTGAAGATCACCACCGATGAGGGCATCACCGGTATCGGTGATGCCACCCTCAACGGCCGCGAGCTCGCCGTTGCCTCCTATCTCAAGGAGCACGTCACCCAACTGCTGATCAACCGCGATCCGCACCGCATCGAGGACACCTGGCAGTTCCTCTACCGCAGCGCGTACTGGCGCCGCGGACCTGTCACCATGGCCGCGATCGCCGCCGTCGACATGGCGCTGTGGGACATCAAGGGCAAGGCCGCCGGAATGCCGGTGTACCAACTGCTGGGCGGGGCTTCCCGCACCGCGCTACGCACCTACGGCCACGCCTCCGGCCGCGACCTGCCCGAGCTCTTCGACTCCATCCGCCAGCACCTCGAGGAGGGCTACAAATCCATCCGGGTACAGACATCCGTGCCCGGCATCAAGGCACTGTACGGTGTTGCTGCGCAGGCCCAGGCCACCGGTGAGCGCTACGACTTTGAACCCGCCGGCCGCGGCGCCCAGCCCACCGAGGAAGACTGGGACACCCGGGCCTACCTTCGGCATATCCCCACCGTGTTCGATGCCGTCCGGAACGAGTTCGGCCCCGAACTGCCGCTGCTGCACGACGGCCACCACCGGATGACTCCCATCCAGGCCGCAAAGCTCGGGAAGTCCCTGGAACCGTACGATCTGTTCTGGCTCGAGGATGTCACTCCGGCGGAGAACCAGGACTCCTTCCGGCTCATCCGACAGCACACCACCACTCCCCTGGCTGTCGGCGAAATCTTCAATACCGTGTTCGATTTTCAGACCCTGATCCGCGAGCAGCTCATCGACTACGTTCGCGCGGCGTCGACCCACTTCGGCGGCATTTCACCGCTGAAGAAGGTCATGGACTATGCGGCGCAGTACCAGATCAAGTCGGGCTTCCACGGGCCGACCGATGTATCGCCTGTCGGGTTGGCCGCCCAGACCCACGTCGGTCTGGCGATCCACAACTTCGGCATCCAGGAGTATATGGAGCACAGCGAAAAAACCAACACCGTCTTCGAGCAGTCCATGACCTTCAAGGACGGCTTCCTGCACCCAGGTGACAAGCCCGGTCTCGGCGTTGAACTGAACGAGGAGGCAGCGGCGTCGTTCCCCTACCAGCAGGCGTACCTGCCCTACAACCGCCTGTCCGACGGAACAGTGCACGACTGGTGAGAACACATCACGTCATCGTCATGGGCGTCTCCGGCTGCGGCAAGAGCACAATCGGAGCGCTCATGGCAGGCAACCTTGAGGCGGAGTTTCTTGACGGCGACTCACTGCACCCGGTCAGCAATGTGAAGAAGATGGCAGCAGGAATCCCTCTGGATGACTCCGACCGCCAGCCCTGGCTTGAGGAAATCGGACGGCGCTTCACCTCAGCGGGCGACAGATCACTCGTGATCGCCTGCAGTGCCCTGAAGCGCTCCTACCGAGACCTAATCCGGGCCGGTGCTCCGGACGCCCGATTCGTCCATCTGCACGGCACCGCCGAACTTCTCGGCGCCCGGATGGCAGCCCGGCCGGGGCACTTCATGCCGACCTCGCTTCTGACGTCACAGCTGCAGACGCTGGAGCCGGTTCAAACGGATGAGGCGGGAGTTGTACTGGACATCGCCCACCCGCCGACGGAGCTGGTTCAGGAAGCCTTGGGCTGGCTCCGCGCGCTCACGTCCACAGTGGCCTGAGTGGGGCCAGCACGTAACGGTCCCCTGTCTCGATCTATAACTTTCAGGACACGACCATCACGGTCGACGTCGGCGACCTGTTGCCTTCGGCTTTTGGCGGTTAACCTCTTAAAGGTAAGCAAGCTTCCCGATCAGGAATGAGGCCGCGCATCATGAAGAATGCACCGTCGATACTCGGGCTGGCTGCCGCCATGTCCCTTGCATTGTCTGCCTGCACAGGGGGTGGTGGCGACTCGGGGACCGCTGAACCCACCGCCGGAGGAACTGCCACGGAAACCGGAGAGGCTCAGCCCGACGAGAAGGTCTACAGCGAAGATGAGCTCCGTGACCTCATCTCCGGTATGACCGACGAGGAAGGCAACGAGCTGACGCTCTACTCGGAAGATCAGGTAGAGCAGGGCAGCCAGATCGCGGAACTGCTGTTGACCACCGCCACAGTCACCCCCGAGGAATGCAAGTCCATCGCCACCGCAGGCCTCATGGACACTGTCGAAGGCAGCGAGGTTGCAGTCGCCATCTCCGAGAGCGAGCAACCGAGAACCCTCTCGGCTCAGTCGGGAGAGGAAGGACCGTCCGCTACGGAACTCCTTGAAGAGGTGAGCGGAACCGCTGATCAGTGCCAGGAATTCACGATTGAGGCCGCCGGCCAGGAACTGGAGGTCACGAGCGAAGAGCTGGACGCGCAGACCGACGCTGAACAGACCTTCGCCACAGTCAGCACCCGCGGCCCCGACAACTCCCAGATGCTGATGCAGGTTTCTGCGGCCGAGGGCCGACTTCTGGTGGTGGCCACCAAGGGCGGAACTGACCTCGGTGACGAAGACCAGCAGGAGTTGGAGGATCTCGTCAACGAGGTTCTGAGCAAGGCCGAGGGAGGTTCCGGGGCAACTCCTACGGAGACCGAAACGGCCGATTCAACCGAAAGCCCGTCTACTGACGAGGCGACTGACGAAGCCACCGACGGCGCGACCGACGAAGCTACCGACGAAGCCACCGATGGTGCGACGGACGAGGCGACTGACGAAGCCACCGACGGCGCCACTGACGAGGCCACGGACGAGGCCACGGACGAGCCTACTGAGGGCACCGGCGGCTGACCCGAGGATCCTAACCCACCGCTGCCGGATGACCCCCGAAGGGAAACCTCTGGGGGTCATCCGGCTTCTTGGCGCTCTTTCTGCTCGGGTTCCTTATGGATCAACCGCAGATTTATGGCGATAAACTACGCATCCCCCTCTTACTCAAGAGGTCAAACCGCGTGAGGCTTCCTAGAGCACGGGCTTGGCGGTAATGACTACATTCTTGCCCCAGAGATCCTGGGTGTAGCAGCTGATGAGAACAAGCCTGTTGGGAACAATGTCCCAGATGTCGCTGTCCTTCAGGGTGTCCTTGTTGTGGGTCGTGACGGAGTCCACTACGTACTCAATGACCCCCTCGTCAGTAGTGAGGACGACGGGGTCACCCACCTCGACATCGGAACTGAACCGGTTGAAGGGACTGTCGCGGTCTTCCCAGCTGTGGCCCGTGATGTAGACGGTGTTCTCGGAGCCTTCGCCGGGCGTCCCGTAGTTGGTGAGCCAGTAGCCATCCAGCGTCTCGGGGGGCACCAGGGACTGCGTTTCCAGATCAGTCTCCGTGGGAGTCAAAGGGAGGATGGCAACGTTGACATCCGCTGATTCGATGGTGAGTTCATTCGGCGCGGACGCCGGCGGTAGTGACGCCACCGGCGTCGGGGCGGACGTTTCCGGTGTTGGTGACGGTGCTGACGGGGACGAACTCGTCGGAGATGCCGTCGGAGCTACCGAGGTTGGGGAGGCACCCGCCCCGGAGAAGAACTGGATCCCGAAGACCACAAGGGCGAGAAACAACACAACGACGACGGCGGCAATCGTCAGCGGCGATTGCCGCCGTTTGTGCTCGTCGGGTCCGGTGGGTGCGTGGTCGGTATGGCTCATGGTGCTGCGATCTTTCCCCTGTGGTGCTGCATGTACAGGGGGCGCCGTCCACCCGGACGGCGCCCCCTGACAATCGTATGCAGGACTGTTAGCTCTTGCGGACCTGACGTGCTGCCAGTGTTCCAGCTACGACCATGAAGCCGATACCGGCTGCGAGCGCGCCGATTCCGGCAGGATCGGTGCTGGCGGTCGGTACTGCGGTCTGCACGTTCATTCCGCGGTTGGACCCGCCCTTGTTGCCGCCCGTCGTGCCTGCACCACCCGTGGTGCTGCCACCGGTGCCGCCGCCACCGGCGTAGTCGTCATCGTCATCGTCATCGTCGTCGACGACACCAACGCCAGCACCGGAGCAGGCATTAATCGCCGCGGCGAAGAGCGCTTCCAGCTCCGACAGATCAATGTCGAGCGCGTCGAGCTGAATCAGCAGATCATCGACTACGGTAATGGCCGCGTTCAGATTGGCCTCAGCATCCAACACGGCAAGAGTCAGCAGGAGCTCCGCCTCAAGCTCAGCCAGGGCCGTGAGATCTACGCTTTCACCGACCAGCGCCTCGAGTGCAGCTTCAGCATCCAGAATCGCCGCGATATCGCCGGCGTTCAGTGCGGCGATCAGGGCCAACGCGGCTTCCTGCTCCTCCACCGTGACGACGGCGTCCAGCACTGCAGCAATTGCCGCCAGATCGTACTGTGCCGTCTGGTAAGCCGTCACGTCGACGAGGAGCGCAGAGAGCGTTGCAAGGCTGTCGACGCTCAACACCTCGTCGCCGTCGTTGATGTCGACCAGGAGGGCATCTACGTCGGTCTGATCAACGTCCGTCGGAAGTCCGAGCTCAACTGCCGCGTTGACCGCGGCCGTAAGCTCTACCTCAGAGAGCAATGGTGCAAGCACGAACGTTTCCGCGTCAACGCCGGCCGCTGCCAGTGCCTCCAACGTGGCCTGGTCCAGCGAACCATCGACCGCGAGATCGAGAAGCGCGCGTGCGTCTGCGACCGCGCTGTTAGCGCTTGCTTCTGCGTTCACGAGAGCATTGATGTTCGGCAGATTCGGAACGTTCGCTTGAAGGTCGAGCAGCAGCGGAGCGATCAGCGCCTCTACCTCTTCAATCGTGAGCGCCCCCTCTGCGATCAGCAGGTTCAGGGCTTCCTCGGCGTCGATCAGATTCTGCAGCGCAACGGAAAGCTGGACTTCGAGATCGGCATTGAGCTCGACGTTGTGGAGTGCTGTCGTGAACTGGCTCTGCGCCGAGAGGCATCCCGGTGAGTCGTGAACCGCGGATGCGGGTGCCGCCCCAAAGAAAACACCGCCGGCGACGAGTGTGGCGGTGGATCCTGCTGCGAGTAACTGCTTGCGTGCTTTCATAGTTCTCCCCAGTGCGTGTAATTGGTTGGCCTTTTGCCAACAAAGCCCTTCAAGTTGCGAAACCCAACAAAAGGCCCTCCCAAGTACTACAGGAAACCGGCAGGCCGCAGGAAAGATGGCCTATTACGTTATTGAACCGTTACAGTTCTGGGCGCCTTCTAGTCCAAAGCGACCGGACCAAGCTCGTCCAGCAGTTCACCTGGTCCGGGGTTTTCCAGCGCCGAGCTGCCGCCCAGATGATTCACCACACCCCAGACGGCGTTCAGTCCGGTGGTGACCGCTCCCTCGGCCCACCCGGCGGTGAAGGAGACATCGTCCCCTGCCAGGAAGATCCCGCGCTGGTGTGCAGACAGGGCGTCCTGCTTAAAGTGAGTGAACAGCCGCTGCTGGTAACGGTAGTGTCCGGGCAGATTGGCTTTGAAGGCGCCCATGAAGTGAGGATCGTGTTCCCATGACACGGTGATTGGTTCACCGACGATGTGCGAGGCGATATCCACGCCCGGGTAGATCTTGGACAGCGAGTGCAGCATCAGCTCCGCCCGGCGCTCAGCATCGAGGGAGAGCCACTTCAGGGCGTCGTCATTCCAGGTGTAGGACAGCAGGATGACCGCCGGCTTGTCGTCGCCGTCGTCGAGCAGGTAGGTGGCCCGGTTGATCCGGTCAGTGAGCGTCATGGACAGTACATCCTGTCCGGTGACCGGATCCTTGTCCTTCCAGAACGGCCGATCCACCATGACGAACGTCTTGGATGACTGCATGTAGTGGCTGCGCTCGATCGCCGTCCACATCGGCGCAGGAAACAGATCTTCCTCGGTGTCGATCCCGGTGGAAAGCAGCCACGACTGACAGGTCACGACGGCGGCCGCGAAGCTCCGTTCGCGGCCCCACTTTTCAGTGATCGCCACGGTGCCGTCCGCGCCGCGCCGAATCCTGGCGACGGCGCCGCGGGGCGCCCCGTTGTGGAGGGAGGCCAGGGAGGTTCCGGCCGGCCAGTGCACCATCCCGTCGGGCGAGTGCGTGAACAGAGCCTCGGGCAGCCGCTGCGCTCCGCCGGTGATGCGCCGGTGGGCGTCGTCGGCGTTCGTGTAGACCACGCGGAGAATCTCCAGGATCGAGTTCGGGAAGTCCGTATCCCAGCCCCCGGTACCGAAACCGACCTGCCCAAAAGCCTCGCGGTGTGCAAAGCCCGCGTCCTTGAAGGCTTTCGACTCTGCCATGAAGCCGTAGAACGTCTGCTCGTCCATCAACGGGAGCATGCTGTTCCAGAGTTCCTTGATGCGCCGGGTATCCCGATTCCGGATCGCTTCCTGCATCTCGCTGAACTGGGCATGGTCCTCCAGAGCCCGCCGCCAGGCTTCAGCGACCTCATGGAAGAACTGCGGCAGCTGGTCAGGGGTTTCCGCATAGTACCGGCGGCCCTCGAGCTCAATGACGGTGCTGGGAGTTGCCTCGGATAGCGGGTTGGGGAACGCCTGGGTCTGGAGTCCGAGCATATCGATGTAGTGGTAGAGAGCCCTGCCGGACACGGGGAAGCGCATCCCACCCAGGTCCGCCACCACCTCCGGTGCGGACTCAAAGGCGTTGGTGCGCAGGCGTCCGCCGAGCCGCCCAGCCTCGTACAGCACCGGGCGCAGTCCGAGCTTCATCAGTTCATATGCGGTGACCAGTCCGGACAGGCCCGCGCCTACCACTGCCACTTCGGTGCCATGCAGGTGTGCCGGGACCGAACCGAGACCAGCCGGGTGAGTGAGGTAGTGGTCGTAGCTGAACGGGAAGTCAGGGTTGAGCATGGTCACCGGTGCACCGGCTGGAGGCGGCGATGTCAGTTCGGTGGCGATAGTCATGAGGCGGACACTTTCATACTTGGCAGAGATTGGCTGTTGGATTGGTTGAGGGGGTGCCGGTTAGCGTACCGGGAGTGCCGCGGAATTGGTGCTGTCCTCGGGAGATTGTGCGCTCAGGTACTCGTAGTCGGTCTGGCTCAGAGCTGCGACCCGGGAGTGCCTGCGGCCGTAGCCGAAGTAGACCGCTGTGCCCACAAGCATCCAGGCTGCGAAGACCCACCAGGTGCTGGACCCGAGATTTGCCATCAGGTAGACGCACATCACGGAACCCAGGATCGGCGTGGCGGGGTACAGCGGAACCCGGAAGGTGCGCGGCAGGTTCGGGCGTGACCGGCGCAGATAGATGACGGAAAGGTTGACGAGCATGAAGGCGAAGAGTGTGCCGATGCTCGTGGCGTCTGCCAGCTCGCCCAGCGGCACCAGGCCTGCCGTGAGGGCTACCGCGCTGCCCACAATCAATGTGCCCGCCACCGGCGTGCCGGTGCGTGCTGAAACCTTGCCGAAGACCGGCGGCACCAGGCCGTCACGGGACATTGACATCAGGATGCGGGTCTGACCGTACAGCACGGTCAGCACGATGCTGGCGATCGCCACAATGGAGCCGAGGGCGAAGACCAGAGCGACCCACGGTTGGCCGGTCAGTTCCTCCAGGATTTGGACCAGGGCGGCCTCGGTGCCGTCGAACCAGGTCCACTCGCGTGCCCCGATGGCTGCAACGGCCACCAGGATGTAGAGCGCCGTGACGATCGTCATGGACAGCAGGATTGCCCGGGGCAGGTCCCGCTGAGGATTCTTGGCTTCCTCGCCTGCCGTTGAGGCGGCGTCGAAACCGATGTAGGAGAAGAATAACCGGGACGCGGCAGCGGACATGCCCGCAGCACCCATGGGCAGCAACGGCTGGAAGTTGCCGGCGTTGAATGCAGTGAACGCGATAGCGATGAAGAGGACCAGGACCGCCACCTTGATGATCACCATGACGGTGTTGACCCAGGCGCTTTCCCGCGCGCCCCTGACCAGCAGCAGCATCGCCAGAACCACGATGACGATGGCGGGCAGGTTCAGCATGCCGCCTTCTGCACCCGGTGGTGCAGCAAGGGCCGCAGGCAGGGACAGGCCGAAGGTCTGCAGGGCCTCATTGACGTATTCGCTTGCACCGACGGCGACGGCGGCCACGGAGACGGCGTACTCCAGGACCAGGCACCAACCGCAGATCCACGCGAGGCCTTCTCCCATGGTGGCGTAGGTGTACGAGTAGCTGGACCCGGAAACCGGCACGGCGCCGGCCATTTCGGCATACGAAATTGCCGAGAGCAGTGCGGCTACGCCCGCAATCAGGAAGGAGATGAAGATTGCCGGTCCGGCCAAGGGCACGGACGAACCGAGAACAACGAGGATGCCGGTGCCGAGCGTGGCACCGACACTGATCATGGTCAGCTGCCAGACGCCGAGGCTACGCCGCAGAGAGGGTCCGCCCGTGGTGGTGCCGGACTCGCTGATCATCTGGGCAAGGGGCTTGCGGCGCGCCAGTTGCCGGGTCAGGCCAAGCTGGCCGCGGGTACCTGTCTGCTGGGTCATCGTTGACTTTCCAATCCTGCTGGGCCGGCTCGGAGCCGGCGGGTCCGTGGACCGCCGGCTCCCTGCCGGGGTCTCCACCGCCAATAAGAATGGCATGTGGTGCCGGTTACA
The DNA here is from genome assembly GCF_058269305.1 of Arthrobacter sp. TJ-170. Lineage (NCBI taxonomy): Bacteria > Bacillati > Actinomycetota > Actinomycetes > Micrococcales > Micrococcaceae > Arthrobacter > Arthrobacter sp. TJ-170. Next base: position 80,138 of record NZ_JBZCNL010000006.1, read on the forward strand.
AGCCGGGACAAAGTGCCCTAATATTTGTCCTCATGGGACGTTCTGCACCTCCACCTGCAATCTCGGAATCCGACGGCGTCAATCAGCTCGGGCAGGTGGTGCTCGGTGACTTCCTGGACGTGCTGCCCCCGGGAATCCGGCTCCTGTCCGACGAGGACCTGGTGGATGCCGCCCGCGGGGCCGCCCTTCGGTGGGTGGAACCGAGCGAGCTCGAAGACCCCACGCCGTACCTCCTTGAGGGCGAGCTCGTGCTTACCGCCGGTCTGCCCTTCCTGGGCTCCGGCGGTACGTCCGAGGCTCTGGAGGAGTACGTTGCCCGGCTGGTGCGGTCCGGGGTATGCGCCCTGGGATTCGGCGTCGAGCCTTACTTTGACGAGGTCCCTGAGGAACTGGTCCACGCCTGCCGGCGGCACCGGCTCATGCTGTTGCAGATTCCGCAGAGCGTGCCGTTCGCCGCGCTGGGGCTGCACTTCGCCCGACTCCTGGAGGCGCAAAACCTGCATGCCCTGCGCAGATTGTCCGAGGCAACGGGTCAGCTGCTCAAGGCCGTGCTGTCGGCACGCCCTGACGCCCAGGTACTGGAGACGCTGACGAGGTACGTTCCGGTGACAGCGCTCCTGGCAGGGGCGGACGGCCGGATCCGCCTGCGTGTGGGTGCCGGACAGGATCCTGATCCGGAGAAGGTCGCGGCGGTGCTCGGCAGGCTTTTTGCCGGCAGCGGTCCGCGGATCGAGTTGGAAAGTTTCGACGAACCCGGCTTCAGCGCCGTCACAGGCTATCCGCTGCGTAGCACGCGCGACGCGAACATCGGTGCTGTTCTCGTCGGCACGGATGGAAGTTTCGGTCCGGTGGATCGCAATATCGTGGAAGCCGCCGTCGGCCTGCTCGAGGCACTGCTCCGCCAGCGCACCAGCGGCGCCCTGGCTCCCGGCCAGCTCGCGACCGGATTGCTGCTGCATCCCGAGACCGCTCTCTCCGGATCCTTGAGGCAGGCCGGCGCGGATCGGGACCTGCTCGCCCAGTGCACCTCGTCCGCACGATTCACGCCCCTGCGCGTAGTTCACGGCATCCCGGCCTCCGGAGCACCTCACGGCGGAACCGAAGGTCCGATGCGTGACCTGCTGCAGTGGCGGCGGTTGTTCGACACCAAGCTCGTGGAGCTGACCGATTACGGTTTCTGTGCGATCACTCGGCTCAAGGTGGATCCCGCCGCAACTGGCGAAGCAGAACGGTTGGGCTGGTTGCTGGCGGTGTCCGAACCGGTTGAGCCGAACGAGCTGCCCGATGCTCACCGGCAGGTTACTGCCCTGCGCCGCCAACTGGAGACCTCGGGCAAAAGTCTCCGGGCGGAGAAGACGGGCTGGTCCGTTGAGGGCCTTCTGGGACCGGAGGCCGGAAACATGCTGGCACAGCAGCTCTTGGGGCCGCTGCTCGACCCGGATCCAGCCAAATCGCATCCACTGCTGCGTGTGTTGCGGGGCTGGCTGGAGGAAAACGGAAGCTGGGACGCGTCGGCCAAGGCACTGGGGCTGCACCGCAACAGCGTGCGGCGGCAGGTAGGTCAGGCGGCCGAGATCCTGGGTGTGGATCTGGCCGATGCCGGCACACGCGCGGAACTGCTGATAGCCCTGCGGTTCGTGAAAACCTAGTCGGCCGCTGCGTCAGTCATCCAGGAGGAGTAGACATCCCGCCGCCGGTCCAACAGATAAGGAACAGCCGAGCGAGCCTGCTCGATTGTTGTCTTCTCCACGTCGGCGATGATCAGGTCCGGATCTGGTCCGGCCTGGCCAAGGACGCCCCCGTCGGGGCCAAGAATGATGCTGCCCCCGCCGAAAGCCAGGGTCCCGCCGTCAGCCGCGGGTGCGTTGCCCGCGTGATTGGCATAGGCCAGCGCCACTTGGCTCTCCAGAGCCCGGGCACGCAGCAGCACCTGTGGCACCGACTGAAAGCCGGTCCCCAGCGCAGTGGGCACCAGCACCACCTCCGCGCCGGCGTCGGCCAGGGCGCGAACGCTCTCGGGAAATTCCGCGTCGTAGCAGACAAGCAGACCCACGCTCAGCCCTTCGAATACGGTGACGCCCGGCACCGCCGATGCCGGCATGAAGGAGGCCCGTTCCTCGTCACCGAACAGGTGCACCTTGGCGTAACGCAACAGTTCGTGGCCGGACTTGTCCAGCAGCACCGCCCCGATATGCCAGCCGTCGGGGGCGGGCAAAGGGACACTGTAAACAAGCCCGATGTGGTGCTCTCCCGCGATTCGTGCTGCGCCCTCCTCTATACGGCGAACCAGGTCCGTGGTCAGACGGGGGCTCACCGCCTGCGGCGCATAGCCGCAGGTGAATAACTCGGGGGTAACCAGAACGTCCGCACCTGCGTCGGCCGCACGGATTGCGGCGGCTTCGATCAGGGCAAGGTTTCCGTCGACGTCCAGAACCCCGGCGGCCTCCTGCATGGCTGCGATCCGCATCCGTCCTCCTTGCACCTGCGCTCGAATGGCTACTGCCAGCTTAAGCTGAACCGGCCCGGGGGTCGATGGACGAATGACCCCACTGAAGGCGCATGCAGGATGAAATGCACCGGCGGAAACCTTCGGCCTACCCGCGGATATCAGCGTCGCTCAGGGTCCAGCAGCTGCGCCAGGTGAATTCCCTTCCGCTCACTGAGATCCTCCAGCTGGGTTCGGCAGGAGTAGCCGTCCGCGAGTACGACGGCGTCGGCCTCCGCCGCGCGGACCGCCGGCAGGAGCTGCTGCTCGGCTACCGCAACCGAAACCTCGTAGTGGCCGCGCTCCACGCCGAAGTTTCCGGCGAGACCGCAGCAGCCGCCGAGCTTCTGCAGCGTGGCGCCCGCACCCTCCAGCAAAGCCGCATCCGGGCTCCAACCCATTACGGCGTGATGGTGGCAGTGCGGCTGCGCGACGACGGTGGTCCCCTCCAGTGACGGCGCTTCCCACCCCGGTGTCTTCGCGAGCAGTTCCGCGAGAGTATGCGTGGCGGCTGCGACGCCCCCGGCTTCCGGCCGACCCAGCAGCTCGATCGAGTCCGACCGCAGCACCCCGGTACACGAGGGCTCAAGGCCGACGATGGGAATGCCCTGTTCCGCATACTCCTTCAACGTCTCCACCGAGGAGCGCAGGATCTTGCGGGCACTGTCGAGCTGCCCGGTCGAAATCCAGGTCAGCCCACAGCACACGGGCTTTTCGGGAATCCGGACCTCGTACCCGGCATCTTCCAGCACCCGGACTGCCGCTTTGCCCACCTCCGGGGAGAAGTTGTTGGTGAAGGAGTCGGCCCAGAGGAGCACCTGCGGCCGCCGCGCGGACGCGCGGGCCGTCCGGCGGCCGAACCACTTGTGGAAGGTCTGCGGAGCGAACGCAGGGATCTTCCTGCGCTGGTCCACCCCCGCGATCCGCAGGCCCAGTTTTCCGAGACCGGGCAGGCTCACCAGGGCGTTGACCAGGCGCGGTGCAACTGCGGCAACTGACGCCCACCGCGGCAACCAGCCAAGCGAATAGTGCGACGCCGGCCGGAGCCGCCCCTTGTAGCTCTGGTGCAGGACTTCAGCCTTGTAGGCGGCCATGTCGATGCCCGTGGGGCAGTCCGAAGCGCAGCCCTTGCAGGACAGGCACAGGTCGAGTGCGTCATGGACTTCCGGCGCCCGCCAGTTCGGTTTGCCACGCGTGTGACCTGCGGCCGCGCCCCCGGTCACGCTGCCGTTGATCATCTCCTGCAGCGCGCGGGCGCGTCCTCGCGTGGAGTCCTTCTCCTCGAGCGTCGCGACGTAGGACGGGCACATCACCGTCTGATTGTTCCGATTAGTGGCACGGCACTGTCCCACACCCGTGCAGCGGTGGACCGCCTGGCTGAAGTCGCCGCCGTCGTGCTCGTAGCCGAAGGCCAGGCCGGACCGCAGGGGTCCCGCCTCGGCGACGCGGACATTCGCGTCGAGCGGCTCGGGATCGATGAGGACGCCCGGATTGAGGATATTGTCCGGGTCGAAGATGCGCTTGACCTTTCCGAACAGGGACAGCGCGGCCGGCGTGTACATGAAGGGCAGGAGCTCGCTGCGTGCACGTCCGTCGCCGTGTTCGCCGGACAGGGAGCCACCGTAGGAGGCGACGAGCCTGGCCGCATCGGTGAGGAACGAACGGAAGGCCGCAGTGCCGTCGTCGCGCTGGAACGGGAAGTCCAGGCGCACGTGCACGCAGCCGTCGCCGAAGTGTCCGAACGGGAAGCCGGTGAGATTGTGCGCGAGCAGGAGTTCGTCGAACTCCCGCAGATAGTCCCCGAGCCGCTCCGGCGGGACAGCCGCGTCCTCCCACCCCGCATGGGCCGGTGCGCCGGCTGGTGAGCGGCCGGCGAGTCCGCCGCCGTCCTCACGGATCCTCCACAGCGCGGCGGCCTGGCCGGCGTCGGTGATGATGCGGGTGTGGCGGGCAACGTCGAGGCGGCTCACCGCAGCGGCCCGGTCGGCCACTTCGAGAGCGTCCTCACCCGAGATCTCGACGAACAGCCACGCCGCTCCGCCGGGCAGCTCGGGCACGGCCTGCGGGCCTTTCCGCGAGCGCACCACCTCGACAATGCGCGAATCCAGCCCCTCACACGCGGTCGGCTTGAACGGGAGGACGGACGTCACGGCGTCACCGGCCTCACCGATGTTCTCGAATCCGAGCACCACCATGGTTTTGTGGGCCGCGTCGGTCACCAGCCGGACGCCGGCTTCCAGCACGACGGCGAGGGTCCCCTCAGTGCCCACCAGCATTCGTCTGAGGTCGAAATCCCGTTCCGGCAACAGGTGTTCGAGCGAGTAGCCGGATACCTGTCTGCCGAACCGTCCCAGTTCAGTACGGATTGTTCCGAGGTTGGCGGCCACCAGTTCGCGGAGCGCGTCGGTTTCCGCGGACGACGGCGTCTGGCCGGCTCCCAGCCGAAGCCTGGTTCCGGAGCCTGTCAGCACTTCGAGGTGCGTTACGTTGTCGGCCGTCCGCCCGTAGGCGAGAGCCCGCGACCCGCACGCGTTATTGCCGATCATGCCACCGACCGTGCAGCGGGTGTGCGTCGACGGATCGGGCCCGAACCGGAGTCCGTTGGCGAGTGCCACCTTCTGCAGTGTCGCGTGGACAGCACCTGGTTCGACGACGGCGGTCCGGTTTTCAGCGTCGAAATCGAGGACCCGGTTGAGGTGGCGGCTGAAATCGATCACGACGCCCCGGCCGATCGCATTGCCCGCGATGGAGGTCCCCGCGCCCCGTGACGTTAGCGGAATCCCCCGTTCCCGGCAGACCTCAAGGGTGGTGAGGACCTCGTCGATGTGCCGTGGAAAGACGACTGCCGCGGGCTGGATCCGGTAGAGCGAGGCATCGCTCGAGTAGACAGCGCGTGAGGTGGCATCGGCCCGCGCATCCCCGACTCCGCGGGACTGAAGTTCGGATACAAGGGACCGGGGTGCTGTGAGCGTCGTCGCCATGCGTAACATGTTAGTCCTCCGCGGCGTATGTGCACACGGCTACGCTTGACGCATGCCTGCCGCACAGTCGTCGAGACCGCCGTCGCTCACCGAGCGCACCATCGAAGCGGTGCGGGACGATATCCGGAGCGGTTCGCTGGTACCCGGCGAGCTGTATTCCGTCTACCAGCTGGCGCACCGCCTGGGCGTGTCCCGCAGCCCGGCCCGCGAGGCACTGCTGCGGCTCGCCGAAACCGGAATGGTGACCATCGAGAAGAACCGCGGCTTCCGGGTGGTGCTGCCCGGTGCGCGTGAACTTGCTGAAATCATGGCCGTCCGGCTGGCCCTTGAAGTTCCGGCGGCCGCGCAGGCTGCCCGACGCGCCAGCCCGGAGGACCGCGCGGCCCTTGAGAGGGAACGCGCAGCCATGCAACAGTCAGTCCGGGACGGCGACGAGGGTGCGTTCCTCCTGCACGACCAACGGCTCCATGCCGTCCTGCTCAACCTGGCTAGCAACAGTCACACCATCCGCATCATCGAGAACCTGCGCGACGCAACCCGCCTGGTCGGCATGTCCACCATCCGCACGGCCCGCTCACTCGAGGACGTCTACGCCGAGCATCTGCCGATCCTCACCGCCGTCGAACACGGCGACGCCGACGCCGCAGCGCAGGCGATGCGCCGCCACCTGGAATCGACGGGGAAGCTCCTGCTGCGCGGCGCGGCAACCGAGAACGACGACGTCGATCGCCTCTGGGAGGACTACGTCGGCTGAGCGCAGGCGTCCTGCAATGGCGCCACACCTCCCGCTCGCGTAGAAATAAGGGATGGACAGCTTGCTGGTACTCGGCCCGATGCTCAGGTACGTCGACGAGACGACGGCAAGTGTGTGGGTGGAAACGCGCTCGACCGCCAGTGTGCGGGTCATCGCCGCCGGCCGGGAATGGGAAACGGGAACCTTTGCGGTGCGTGGGCACCACTACGCGCTGGTTGAGGTGGACCGGCTGGAACCAGGATCGAGCTCGGCGTACACGGTGGAAGTCGACGGCCAGCGAGTGTGGCCGGAGGACGGATCGCCGTTCCCTGCGCCGACCATCCGTACCCTGGATCCGGAACGCCCCTTGCGACTTTCCTACGGTTCCTGCCGGACGAGCGAAGCCAACGACGTTGCCACGCACAAGGAGCACGGAGTGGACTCCCTGCTGGCGTTCGCACTCGACCTCGCCGCCCGTGATGAAGGGGCCCGACCGGATCTCATCGCGTTTCTGGGTGACCAGGTGTACGCCGACATTCCAAGCGATGAGATGCGCCAGCTCATCAGCGACGATCGCGGAATCAGCACCAAGCTGGACGCCGAGCTCCGCAACTATGAGGAGTACACGCAGGTCTATCGGCTGGCATGGTGCGGGCAGGCCATCCGGTGGCTGCTTTCCACTGTCCCCAGCGCGATGATCTTCGACGACCACGACATCCGTGACGACTGGAACTCCTCGCTGCTCTGGAAGAAGAAGGTAGCGGCACTCCCCTGGTGGCATGACCGCATCGTCTCCGGTCTCGCGTCCTACTGGGTGTACCAGCACCTCGGGAACCTCTCCCCGACCGAGCGCGCCGCCGACGAAGTCTGGCAAACCATCAAGTCCCACCAGGGACCGGAAGAACTGGACCTCAGCGCCGTGGTCGAGGCAGTCGTCGAGGAGGCTGACCGCGACCCCGAGCGCTACCGCTGGAGCTTCTGCCGGGACTTCGGCGATACGCGCCTGATCGTTCTCGATTCGCGGGCGGCGCGCGTCCTGGAACCCGGTCGGCGCTCGATGCTCGACCACAAGGAACTGCAGTGGCTGGACGAGTTGATGCAGGGTGATCGGCGGCACCTGTTGGTCGCCACGTCCCTCCCGTTCCTGCTTCCGCGGGGCCTCCACCACATCGAAGACTGGAACGCCGTGCTCGCCGATGGCCGCTGGGGCGAACGCCTTGCCACGGTGGGCGAATGGATCCGCCAGAAAATCGACCTCGAGCACTGGGCCGCGTTCCCGGACAGCTTCCGCGCCGTCGCCACCATGGCCACGGAGGTCGCCGAAGGAAGGCGCGGCGCCGCCCCTGAAACGGTGACCTTCCTGTCCGGCGACGTCCACTTCTCCTACATCGAGGAAGTGGATCATCCCATGCAATCCCGCGTCCTGCAGGCGGTCTGCTCCCCGATCCGTAATCCGCTCCGGCCTGCGCTGCGCTGGGTTGCAGCGTTGCTGTCGACGCGGGTGGCCGGCCCCCTCGGCGGCATGCTGGCCCGTTTCGTCCCGCATCCGCCGTTCCACTGGTCCACGCTGAAGAGCCCGTGGTTCGACAACAACCTCGCAAGCCTGGAGGTGACCGAGGAGGGGTTGAAGCTGCGGTGGGACACCGGCGTCGTCAGCGGCGACCATGCTGCCCCGACGCTGAAGGAAGTCACCTCGATCACCATCGTTCCGCACCCGGTGACCGCTCGGGACGCATCCTGACCCTTCCCAACAACCCTTGACGCTCCGGGCGTGACGGGAGTTTCGTTGGAGCATGGAGTGGTTGAGCGGCGTGCTCGACGCCGAGGGATACGAAGTGGGGCGGCACATCCTCCAGCGCGGAGTGGCCGCAATCTACCTCATCGCTTTTATCTCGGCCATCAACCAGTTCCCGGCGCTGCTCGGCGAGAAAGGACTGCTGCCGGCTCCCCGGTTCATCGAACGGGCGGGCAAGCGTGCCGGCCCCACGCTGTTCCGCTGGCGTTACTCCGACCGGCTGCTGCTGGCGGTGTGCTGGGTGGGCAGCATTATCGCGGCGCTGCTGGTGATCGGGATTCCGCAGGCCGGGCCGCCGTGGCTCCCGATACTCGCGTTCCTGATTCTGTGGGCGCTGTACCTGTCGATCGTGAATGTAGGCCAGGTGTTCTACGGCTTCGGATGGGAGAGCCTGCTGCTTGAAGCCGGATTCCTCGTGGCGTTCCTGGGCTCCAACGAGGTGGCACCTCCGTTCCTGGTGCTGCTGGCCATCCGGTGGCTGGTGTTCCGGCTGGAGTTCGGCGCCGGGATGATCAAGATGCGCGGCGACCGCTCCTGGCGTAATCTCACCGCGCTCTACTACCACCACGAAACCCAGCCGATGCCGAACCCGGCCAGCCGCTTCTTTCACCTGCTCCCGAAACCGCTGCACCGCATGGAAGTGGCCGGGAACCACTTCACGCAGCTGGTGGTGCCGTTCTTCCTCTTCGCGCCGCAGCCGGTCGCGGGCGTTGCCGCGATCATCATCATCGTCACGCAGGGCTGGCTGGTGATCTCGGGGAACTTCGCGTGGCTCAATTGGATCACCATTGTCCTCACGTTCGGCGCGGTGCCCGACTCCTTCTATGAAGCCCTCGGCTTCACGATCGGGCCCACTTACAGCACGACCCCGGTCTGGTTCGCCGCCGTCGCCGTTCTCACGACAGTTTTCATTGCCTACCTGAGCTGGCAGCCGCTGCGGAACCTGTTCGCGAAGCGGCAGTTGATGAACGCCAGCTTCAACCGCTTCCACCTTGTCAATGCGTATGGTGCGTTCGGCAGCGTGACGAAGGTCCGGTATGAGGTGATCGTTGAAGGTACAACTGACGACGGCGAACCGGGTTCCCGCTGGGAGGAGTACGAGTTCAAGGGCAAGCCCGGCGATCCCAGCCGCACGCCGCGCCAGTACGCGCCCTACCACCTGCGCCTCGACTGGTTGATGTGGTTCCTGGCATTAGGGTCCGACGGCGGGTGGTTCACGCCGCTGCTGGTGAAACTGCTGGAGGCGGATCCAAAGATCCTGAAGCTGCTGCGGCATGACCCGTTCAACGGCGAACCACCCAGATACGTGCGTGCCCGGGTATTCCGCTACCGTTTCTCCACGCACGAGGAGAAACGGGTCAACGGGCTGGTCTGGATGCGGGAGGAAGCCGGGACGCTCGTGGATCCGGTGTCCCTGAAGGCAGGCCATCGGCGTTGAGGACGCGCGGTTTGCATAGCCAGCCGCCGTCGTCCCTGTTTGAATGGAGGGGACTATCAAAAGGGGGAACGCAATGAACTACACCAAGCTCCTGCTGACCGGCGGCACGTCGCTGCTTGCCGGCGTCTTCCTGTTCCTGGTGCCGCTGAGCGAGATCGTCGACGGCACCGCCGGCGGGCTGGACTGGTTCCTCGCGGTCATCGGAGCGTTCCTGCTGCTTGAGGGAATCGCCATGTTCTTCCTCGGGATGCAGGCGCGCAAGCGCGACCTCAAGCGCGCACGCACGTACGGCGAAGAGTCGAGTGGAAAAACCTTCGACGACGACCGGCCGCACAACCCGCACCAGTACCCGAGCGCCGGGATGCAGGGCCAGGCCGGACCAGGCGGGATGCCGTGAGCGGAATGAACGACTTCCCGCAGCGCTATGCAGCGGCCGTCGCTGCGACTCGGCGCAGAACCGTCTGACCCGCTCGTAACGTTTCAACTCCCACTCCACTAGAGCCGAAATCGGTTTACAGTTGATCGGGTGAACAATCTGCCTGCATCCCAGGCTCAAACCCCACGCTATGTTCCCGGCATCAAGTACATCCTGATGTTGGGAGCCCTCGCCGCCCTGCCGGCCGTCACCACTGACATGTACCTCCCGTCTCTTCCCGCGGTTGCGGAGGACCTGCGGGCGAGCCAGGCGGCCGTGCAGTTCACGCTGTCCGGGATGCTGCTGGGCGGAGGTGTCGGGCAGCTCGTGATCGGTCCGCTATCCGACCGGTTCGGGAGACGATTGCCGCTCATCGTCGGGATCACCCTCCACGTGGTGATTTCACTGTTGTGCTCGATCGCGCCCGACATCGCCACGCTCATTGTGCTTCGCGTTCTGCAGGGATTCTTCAACGCGGCCGCCGCCGTCGTCGCCATCGCGGTTATCCGCGACAGGTTCGTCGGGTCCGACGCCGCCCGGCTCCTTTCACGCCTGATGCTGGTCATCGGCGTTGCCCCGCTTTTCGCTCCCACCGTGGGGCAGGCGATCGCCGGAGTGTGGCACTGGCGCGCGGTGTTCTACGCCCTTGCACTGATCGGGGTAGCCCTCGTGATTATCGTCTGGCGGTTCATGCCGGAGACCCTGCCGGAGGAGCGGCGGCGGTCGAGTCACGTGAGGCACGTGGCGGGCGGTTACTGGCACCTGCTGCGCAACGTGCGCTTTATGTCCCTCGCGGTCATTCCGGGGCTCGGCCTCGGAATGATCATGAGCTACGTGGTGGGTTCACCCTTCGTGTTCCAGGACCAGTACGGCCTGAGCCAGGCACAATTCGCGATGGTCTTCGCGCTGAACGGGGTTGCGCTGGTGCTATCTGCGCAGGTGAACGCATCGTTGGTCCGGAGAATCGCTCCAGCGCGGCTCCTGCGCACGGCGGCGGTCGCTCAACTGCTGTTCGCGCTGATCCTGCTCGCAGTTGCGGCCACCGGGTTCGGCGGCGTCGTTGGGCTCTGCGCTGCCCTGTGGCTGGTCCTCGGCACCCAGGGCATGATCCCGGCCAACGCATCGGTGCTAGCTCTCAACTCCTACGGGCACATGGCGGGCACTGCTGCAGCAGTGATCGGCGCTCTGCAATCCGGCGTGGCTGGGATTGTCAGTCCGGTCGTGGGGCTTCTGGGCGGCGATGCCGTTTCCATGGCGGTGGTCATGCTCGGCACTGTGGCGCTCACCGTCGTCGTGCTCCTGTGTGGCACACCGGTGTTCCGCAAGGGCGGCTGGCAAGCTCTGGAAGTTCCGGAGGAAACGGCCGCCGCGAAGCCCTAGTCGCTGGGACTGGTGTCCGTGGTCAGCTCGCGGTCATCGTCGCCCTCCTGGTCTTTCTCTTCGGCAGGCCCTGCGGCTTCGTTGACGCCCTCGGCGACACCCTCGGCTTCGTCTGCGGCTATGTCCGCGGCTTTTTCATCATCAGTGCGCTCAGGGTCCCGCGATATCGGATTGTGCTCATTCTGAAGACCGTCCTGTACGCCGTTCTGCGAATCACCGGTACTCATGAGTTCCTCCTACGATCATTCCCCGTTGATTCCACCTACGTTACCGCGCAGCGTGCACCCATGGGCGTGTGCCGAACCAGCAATCGGGCAAGGATGGCAGACTCAATTCATGCGCAAACTCTCCCCCGCACGCGGACTGTGAAAATCGGCGACGCGGACTCCCTGCCGCAACGCGCTCCCTGGTGGTGGTATCCGGTTGGATCCCGTGAAGGCTTTGCTCCGCGGCATTTTGCGGCGACAAGTCCGGGGCAGCGCTGGGTCCGGGCGATCGACATTGATGCTGCGCCTGAGGAGCTGTTCGCCTGGGTCACGCAGTTGCGCAGGGCGCCCTACAGTTACGACTGGGCCGACAACTTTGGACGCCGAAGCCCTCAATCGATTGACCGGGCTCTGGTGAACGTTTCCGTTGGTGACTCTGTAATGACCATCTTCACCGTGATTGCGGTTGTGCCGGGGACATCGATGACTGTGAGCATGAACAAGGGAACACCGCGCTCGCTCTTCGGAGCCCTGACGGTGCACTATGAGGTCGAACGCAGGGGTGCGCAGTCGCGTCTCATCGTGGAGATGGTTGTTCCGCGGCCTCCCGGACCACTGAAGACTTTCCGCCGATACGCACTCGCATGGGGAGATTTGTTCATGATGCGCAAGCAATTGAAGGAATTGAAGCGTCTGGCTGAGCGGTCCCGGCCTGCGACTTAGGACTTGCTGGAGGCTTCCGGACCCCCGGGTGTGTCCGACTGGCAAGGGATGGCAGACTCGTCCCCATGCGTGAACTCGTGATCCTAGGCACCGCCTCCCAGGTTCCCACCCGGACACGCAACCACAACGGTTACTTGCTCCGCTGGGACGGCGAGGGCTTGCTCTTCGACCCGGGTGAGGGCACACAGCGGCAGATGACCTACGCCGGCGTCGGCGCTTCGAGCATCACCCGCATCTGTTTGACCCACCTCCACGGCGACCACTGCCTCGGCCTCCCCGGGGTCCTGTCGCGCATGGTGCTCGACGGCGTAACCCACCCGGTACACCTCCACTACCCCGCGTCCGGGGAAGAGTCGCTCCGCGCGCTGGTTTCGCTGGCGACACCGGGCCTCGACCTGCGATTCAGGCCGCATGGCTCGGCGGGTACCATCGCTGACGGCCTGGAAGTGCAACCGCTGCGGCACCGGATCGAGGCCTACGGCTACCGGTTGAGCGAGCCCCCGTCGCGCAGCCTGGTGCCGGATCGCCTCGCTCACGCCGGAATTTCAGGACCCGACGTCGGCCGTTTGCAGCGCGAAGGACGCATCGGCAACACCACGCTTGCGGACGTCAGTGTCCCGCGTCCGGGTCAGAGCTTCGCCTTCGTCATGGACACTGCGGAGTGCGAGGGCGCCGAGTCGCTGGCAGACAGCGCCGACGTACTCGTTGCGGAATCTACCTTCAGCAACGACGACGCCGGTCTTGCTGAGCAGTATCTGCACCTCACCGCCGGGCAGGCGGGCGCGCTGGCCGCTAACGGCAATGCGGGGACGTTGATCCTCACCCATTTTTCGTCGCGGTACCCGGATGTCGGCCTGCTGGCGGAGCAGGCAACGGCCGCCGTCGTCGGCACGCAGGTGATCGCGGCGAGCGACCTGGACCGAATCCCGTTCCCGAAGCGCCGCCGTGTCTCCTGAAGCAGGCCCTCAGGGCGAGTCAGAGGGCGCGGGCAGTTCGGCCAGAAGCTCGGGGCGCCGCTTGCCCAGTTCAGTGTTCAGGACGTCGAGAGCGTCGCGGACGGGGCCGTCGTCGTCCTCCTTTGCAAGCGCCAGACGAGCGCGGCGAATAAAAGCATCACCGTCGTTATCGCCTGAGCGCAACTCCCGCAACGGTGCCAGCAGGGCGGCCCGGCGGAGCCAAGGATCCGAGCTCGACGCCCACCGGTCCAGCACCTCTTCGGCGTGGGCGCGCTCCGGCCCCGCCAGGCGCGCCGCCAGGGGTCCGACAACGTCGACCGCGATCGGGTCCACGAGCGCGTCCTTCCGGCTATCCCTCACATACCGCTCCAGCCGGGCGAGATCAGAGTGTCGAAGCAGCGCCACTTGGGTCTGCAGCAGCACGACGGCGGCAAGGCGCCTCTCGAACACCGGCTCAAACCACAGTTCAGCGCTCAAAAGGAGCACGTCCTGCCGATCCATGCCGCGATACTTGCGGACGGCGTCGCGCACGGTGCCGCGGACCGCGCCGACGGAGGACCCGTAATAGCGGAGTCCATCGTCGAGCGCGTTCAGTGCATCAGCCCGGTCCCAGGACGCCTCGCGCTGAAGCGCTGCGTCAATGAAATCAACTGCCCCGCTCAAGGCTTAGGAGCGGGGTGTTCCCGGGTCATTGGGATTTACTTCAGGACCATTCCCGGGGCCGCGCAAGTGCTTCTGCGCCGAACCCCGGGCGTCCTGGATCTTGTCCTGGTGCTTACCTTTGGTGGCCTTGTCTGCGGCGTCCGCCACACGGTCCACCACCTTGCTGCCCATCTGCTTTGCCTTCGGACTGTTGATCGCCTCCCGAACCTTCGGGTTTCGAGCGAGTTCCCGGGCAATCTTGCCGAGCGAGCCTAATCCAGCCATGACGCGGTACCTATCTTCGTAGTGATGTTCTGCCAATACCAACGTAGCCGCGCGGCAAATAATCCCCGGGTAGAGCTACTACCCGTGCGGGTTTATTTCTCGAACCGTTCCGGGCGGAAGGTAGCCAGCATAGGGTGCTTTTCGCCCGTCAGTATCTCCCCGGCCAGGAGCTCCCCTGCGATCAGACCAAGGGTGGCGCCCGAGTGGGTGAACGCAACGAAACACCCCGGGACCTTCTGCAGCTCACCGAAAACCGGCTCTCCATCGCCCGGGATAGGCTTGCGGCCGATCTGCCAGGAGGCCGCCTTGAGTTGCGGCGTCCCCTCGATCAAGGCGGAGGCCTCGTCCGCGAGTTCCTGGACAACGGCTTCCGGGATGGAAAAGGTGCCGTCCGGATGCTCCGTGATCTGCTCCTCATACCAGTCGTGGTCAAGGGCAAGGGTGCTATCAGGGTTCGGGCGTACGGCGGCACGGGGCGTGTTCATCACAGCTCGAACTCCGTGTTCCGCCGGTTCAGTCAGTACAAGCATGGACACCGGCGAGGCGTCGTCGATGTGTACACCCAGGCCGGCGACGACCGCGGGCGTCTGGGGTCCGCATGCAACCAGAACGACGTCGGCTGCATAGGCCTCCCCGTCGGCCGCCGCAACACCTGCCGCCCGGCCCTGATCGTTCACGGTGACCGACACCTTACCGGCGTGGGTGACGAGGTCACCGCCCAATTCCTTGAACTCCTCCATCAGGAACTCGATGAGATGAGGCAAACTCACCCATCCTTCCCCCGGATTGAAGATGGATGCTGCTCCCGCAGTGGCGCTATTCACGTTGGGTGCGCAGCGGTTGAGCTGCTCAGGGGCGATGAGGTGGGAGTCGTAGCCCTGTGCCTTCTCGTACTTGTGGCGTTTCACCGTCGCTGCGCTGTTCGCTTCGATATCCCAGAACAGGCCACCGTCGAAGCGCAGCCAGTCGCGATCAGGATCGGAAGCAAACAGCGTGCGGTACCGGTCGATCCCGGCCAGGCGAAGGTCATGGTAGGGGCGGGACCGTTCCCCCGCCGAGTTCAGCCAGGACAGTGATCTACCGGAGGCCCCGCTGGCGAGTTCCCCCTCACTGAGCAAGACCACTGACGCACCGCCGCGAAGCAGGTGGACGGCTGTGGAGACTCCCAGGATGCCGCCACCGATGACGGCAACTCTCCGGGCAGGTGATTCCAGGGACATAGCAGCTCTCTTTCTCAAACTGACGGGCCTAAAGCAGGCCGTGGATTTCTTCAATAATTTTGAGGACGGAAACGGAGTCGGCCGGGTCTGCTGGCAGTTCCCCACCGTTACGGATAGCACCGGCCAGCAGCCGGTAATACTCGGGGTAATTGCCTCGCACGGTTGGGACGAACTGCTCCTTCTCCCCTGCGCCCAGCTCACCCCAGCGAGATTCGGGCTCAACCCCATAGTGGGGATCTGATGGTGAAAGCCCGCCGTCCAGTGCCGGCTCCTGTCCATCGAGACCCCATTTCGTGTAGGCCGAACGGGAACCGAGCACATGGAAGCGGGGAGCCGGGCGGGCCGCCAGTCCGTTCATCCATAAGCGGGAACGCACCCCGGACTCGTGGAGCAGCGACACGAAAGTGTCTTCATCCGCATCTGACACGCTGCTCGCCGAATGGCGTACGGCTTCCGCATGCAGGTCCTTAACCGGCCCGAACAGCACGACTGCCTGATCAATCAGGTGGCTTCCGAGGTCAAAGAGAATGCCGCCCCCCTCGGATATGCGGGCTTCGTCCTTCCAGCTTCGGAAACCTTCAGGCATCCACCATTCAAAGCGCGACTCGAACGTGCGCACATCGCCCAGGTGGCCGCCGTCGATCAGTCTGCGGACGGTGAGGAAATCACCGTCCCAGCGCCGGTTCTGGAAAACCGAGAGCACGACGCCGGCGTCACCCGCCTTCGTGATCAACTCCTCGCCCTCGGCAGAAGTGGGGACGAACGGCTTGTCTACAACCACGTTCAAACCGCACGCTACTGCCTGCTCCGTCAGCGCATAGTGGTTGGCCGGCGGAGTTCCAAGCACGACCAGATCCAACTCATCGGTATGCGCGAACACATCCTCGGGGTTTGCGAGGATTTTGGTGCCCGGGTACAGGGTCTCCGCCTGGGCCGCGCGGTCGGGATTGCCTGTGACAATCACATCCAGCGAATAGTCGGGGTTCGCCGCAATCAGCGGCGCATGGAACACCCGACCTGATACCCCGAAACCGACGACGGCGGTGCGCAGGGGTTTTCCGGCTTCCACTAGAGCACCTCCGAGAGGAATCGCTGCAGCCTCGGGGACTGTGGCCGGTCGAACAGGTCCGCCGGTCGCCCGGCTTCAACAACCTCGCCTTCATCCATGAAGACCACCTGGTCAGCGACCTTGCGTGCGAAGCCCATCTCATGGGTGACGACGACCATGGTCATTCCCCGTTCGCCGAGACCCGCCATGAGGTTCAATACACCCTTGACGAGTTCGGGATCCAGCGCGGAGGTGACCTCATCGAAGAGCATGACCTCAGGCTCCATGGCGAGGGCGCGGGCGATCGCGACCCGCTGCTGCTGCCCACCGGAGAGGTCGCGGGGGCGATGGTCAGCCCGTTCGGCCAAACCAACTTCCTTCAGGCGCTCCGCGGCCAGTGCCCTGGCATCGGCTCTGGACATCCGCTTGACCCTCCACGGAGCAAGGGCAACATTTTCGAGTGCTGTGTGGTCGGGGAAGAGATTGAAGTGCTGGAAGACCATGCCGATGCGCAGGCGCAGCGCATCGGGCTGGTCCTTCAGCACGCTGGTCCCGCCCAGAAGGACGTCCCCGCTCTTCGGTTCGTGGAGACGGTTGATACCCCTGAGCAGCGTGGACTTTCCTGATCCGGAAGGCCCGATGATGCATGTTGTCGTTCCAGGGTCCACGGTGATGTTCACGTTGCGCAGTACGTCGACATCGCCGTACGCCATGGACATTCCCCGCAACTCGAGGCTTGATCCGCGGAATGTCTTGGCTTCCGGAGTGGCGATGGCCTGGCCCATCGGTGTTGTCTGGTTCATCGTCCGCTCCCTGTGGTTGCGCTCTCGATTTCAGTTACTTCCTTCAGTCCGCTGGTGGGCGCAGCCGGACGACGGCGCCCGCCGGCCCGGAAGCGCTGGTCGAAGTAGTTCACGAGGTGGGTGAGTGGCACCGTGATAATGAGGTAGAACAGCCCCGCCATGACGAGGGGCGAGAGGTTGCCGGTGAGCACTGCTGCGTCCTGTCCCACCCGGAAGAGTTCCCGTTCGGATACGAGGAGGCCGAGGAAGTAGACCAGGGAGGAGTCCTTGATGATGGCGATGAACTGGTTCACCAAAGCCGGGAGGACCCTGCGTATGCCCTGGGGTACTACGACGAGTGCCATCGCGCGGCCATAACTCATGCCCAGTGCACGGCATGCTTCCAGCTGACCCCGTTCAACGCTTTGAATACCGGCGCGGAAGATCTCGCCGATGTAGGCGCTGGCAATCAGGCTGAGTGCGAGAATGCCCAAGGGGTATGGCGAGGGGCCGAATATCTCCTGGCTCATCCGTGCGAATCCCTGTCCGATCAGGAGAATCGTCAGGATGGCCGGCAGTCCGCGGAAAAGGTCGGTGTAGATGCGGGCAGGAATGCGCAACCATCGCGACTGCGATATGCCCATGATCGCGACCACCATTCCGAGCACAACGCCGATGATAGTGGCGCTGACAGAAATGATCAGGGTATTGATGAGCCCCACCTGAAGCAGTTGGGGCAACACTGCCATCATGGCTTCAAAGTCGAGGAACGTTCTTGCGAGGGTATCGAGCAGGTCCATTATTGGCTCTCAGTCGTCATACGGTTCGCTGCGCAGTACAAGATGTGCGCTGCGTCGGTCACTTGCCGGAAGTTTGCTCGGCTTCGGGCAGGTACTGCTCAGGCATAGGAGATCCCGGGAACCACTTCTGGTATAGCTCCTTCCAGGTCCCGTCTTCCATTGCGGCGGCCAGCGCTTCATTGAGGGCTGCCTGGAATTCTTCCTTCCCCTTTGCAATGGCGAAGCCGGCGGGGGCGTCGAAGGACGGAATGTCGGCTGCGCTGACCAGTCCGAACTTCTCCATGTAGTCCTTGGCTGCTTCATAATCGAGGAAGTGTGCGTCGACGGTGCCGCTGTTCACCGCGGAAATTGCGGTGTTGTTATCCGGGAAGCGCACCAAGTCGGTTTCGGTGAAGTTCTTGACCGCGTAGGCCTCCTGGAGCGTCCCCTGCACCATGCCCAGTCGCCGGCCCGCCAGCGCATCCTCGCCCGTAACTCCCGATCCTTCCGTGGTGATCACGGTGAGGTAGCCGGCAAGGTAGCCATCCGAGAAGTCGACCGTTTGCTTGCGTTCCTCGGTGATGCCGATTGCGGCAACGCCGACGTCGAACTGCTCGTTCGCCACGGCAGCGAGTAGGCCGGAGAAGTCCTGACCGGTGAAGACGACTTCCTCGATCCCAATACGTCCGGCTACATCCTCGAACAGTTCAACGTCGAACCCGGTGAATTGCCCCGACTCATCGGTGAAGGTGTACGGCTTGGCGTCACCGAGACTTGCAACCCGGATCTTCCCTGGTTCGATCAGCCCGTAGGGGTTGCTTTCGGCCGTGTCGGAAACTGCTTCGCTGGCGCAGCCTGTCATCACCAGAAGTGACAGCGCCGCTGCTGCCATTGCGACGGTGGGGCGGAACTTGGAACGGATATTCATCATTGATCCAATCTCTATCAGTGGGGTGCTAGTGGTGTGCCTCGGTTGCCGTACTTGTTGAGTCCGGTCTCAATGGCTAGGATGAGACCGGGCTCACAAAGGTTGATGAGGAATCTACGCGCACATCGAGAGATACGTCAACCCCACCATTCGAAAGGCTGCATATGACGACCTCCAGTTCCCGGAAGCGGGACATCACCGTTGCCGACGTGGCCCGCGAAGCGAAAGTGTCGAAAGCGCAGGCGGCGAGGGCTCTCGGCGGTTACGGGGCTGTGAGCGAGGAGGTCAATTCACGGGTCCTGGCGGCGGCGGAGCAATTGGGTTACAGGCCCAACGAGCTTGCGCGCAGCATGAACACGGGAAGGTCCAACACGATCGGCGTTGTGGTCGGGGATATTGAGAACCCCCATTTCGGACTTGCCATGCGCGGCATTTCCGATGCCGCGAAACGGGCCGACTACGACGTCATCCTCATCAACACCGGCGAGGACCTGCAAGCCGAGATTGACGCAGTGCGGGTCCTGCAGGACAAGCGGGTGGACGGCCTGATTGTTGCACCCGCTTCCTCCTCCAGCACGCAGCACCTGCAACAGATCGTTGAGGCTGGCCGCCCGCTGGTGCTTTTTGACCGTTCAGCGCCCGGAGTCGACGTCGATATGATCGCTTCCGATGTCGAGCAGGCCGCTTACGATGCTGCAAAACTCCTCATCAACCGCGGTCATGAGCGCATAGCCTATATATCGGCGCTCGAGACCGGAGGTGCCGAGTATCAAAGCGGCAGAGCGCTGGAATCTTCAGCGGTCGGCGAGCGCATTAGCGGCACCCGGCGGGCCTTCAATGAAGCCGGGGTTCCGTTTCACGATTCCTTCATCCGACTGGGCGCCAACACCACAGAAAGCGTCCAGTCAATCCTCAATGACCTGCTGTCCAGTGGCGAGAGAACAACGGCGATTGTTGCCTCTGACAGCCTCGTCGCACTGAGTGTTCTGGAGATACTGCGCTCCATGGACGTGAGAATCCCTGAGGACCTTTCCTTCGTGATGTACGACGATTTTCCTTGGACCCGGCTGGTTACGCCGCCGCTGACTGTGGTTTCGCAGCCGGTCTACGAACTTGGGCAGGCAGCGGCCACCACGCTGCTGCACCGCATCCGCGGCGTTGCTCCACCGGTCCTGCCTGTGTTTCCCGCCACCCTGATCGAGAGGGAATCGGTGGGAGCGCCCTCCCTCTCTGCATTCGCGTCGTAACACGCTGACCCACCCGGTATGCCGTTCGTCACAGATCGCCCCCAGAAGTTATCCGCAGCCCGGGCGGCGGATATCCTAGCTGCATCACCGCACCCAACCTGTCGACGTCGAAGCCGTCCGGATCAGCGCGGAAACCGAGCCACTGAACCTGCCGCACTCCCGTTCTGGAAGCCAGCGGCAAACGCCGGAACAACCGGCGAGAGAGAGGACCTGATCATCGTGGATCATAACCCTTCAGTCACCCGCGACACCTGGATGAGCCGGGAGGCACTGGCCGAAGGGATGATTCCCGTCATCGGCCGTCTGTACCGCGAAAACAACGTGGTCACCAGCATTCACGGGCGCAGCCTGATCAACAAGTCCACCATGGGCATCCTCAAGGCGCACCGCTTCGCACGCCGCATGAGCAAGGAAGAGCTGCTCCTCGAAGAGACTGCTCCCCTGCTGCGCATCCTCGCCGACCTGGAGTTGGGAGCCGCGTCCATTGATGTCGCCCGCCTCAGCCAGAAGTACAAGGCCGACGGCGGTGACGCCTCCCTGGAAGAGTTCCTCCGGGCGGAGCTGGCCGACGTCGTCGGGAAGCGCGGCGCGGATGCGCGGACGAGCACCGACGTCGTTCTCTATGGTTTCGGCCGCATCGGCCGCCTGGTGGCCCGGCTGCTCATCGAGAAGGCAGGCGGCGGGCACGGTCTCTGCCTGCGAGCGATCGTGGTGCGCAAGGGCGCCGATAATGACCTCATGAAGCGCGGAAGCCTGCTGCGGCGCGACTCGGTGCACGGGTCCTTTGAGGGCAGCATCCAGGTGGACGAGGAAACCAACACCATCACCGCCAACGGCGTGCGGATCCAGGTCATCTACTCGAATGACCCGGCAACCATCGACTACACCGCGTACGGCATCAACAACGCGCTCGTCGTGGACAACACCGGCCGCTGGCGTGACGAGGAAGGCCTCAGCCAGCACCTGCAGAGCAAGGGCGTTGCCAAGGTACTGCTGACGGCGCCGGGTAAGGGCTCGCTGAAGAACATCGTCCACGGCATCAACCACACGGATATCACCGCCGATGACCGTATTGTCACCGCCGCGTCCTGCACCACCAACGCCATTACCCCGGTGCTCAAGGCGATCAATGACGAGTTCGGCGTCGTGCACGGGCACGTCGAGACCGTTCACTCGTTCACCAATGACCAGAACCTCATCGACAACTTCCACAAGGGCGACCGCCGCGGCCGCTCGGCTGCGCTCAACATGGTCATCACCGAGACGGGTGCCGCAAAGGCCGTCGCGAAGGCGTTGCCTGAATTGCAGGGCAAGCTCACCGGCAGTTCCATCCGCGTACCCACCCCGGATGTGTCGATCGCGATCCTCAACCTGTCCCTCGAGAGCGGGACGACCAAGGACGATGTCAACGACTACCTCCGCGAAATGTCGCTGCACTCCGTGCTGCGCAAGCAACTGGATTACATCGACTCCCCCGACGTCGTCTCCACCGACTTCGTGGGCTCACGCCGCTCAGGAACCATCGACGGTCTCGCAACCATCTGCAATGACAACAACCTCGTACTCTACGTCTGGTACGACAACGAGTTCGGTTACAGCTGCCAGGTAGTGCGCGTCATGGAGGAGATGGCCGGAGTCAATCCGCCGTCGTTCCCGGCGAAGGAAGCCATTCCGACGGCGGAGCTTGCCTCCATCCGCTAATCCTCGAAAAGAGGCCCCCCGCTCGCCCGCAAGCGAGCCTATACTTTCGCCATGGGAACGGCCCTTCTGTTCGGGGTGGTCGCGTCGACGCCGCTGATCATCGGTTCACTCATCGGCGTCCGCTTCAAGCTGCCGAAGCGGGTTCTCGCGATCATGCTGTCTTTCGCTGCGGGTTCCTTGATAACGGCACTTGCCTTCGAACTGTTCCAGGACGCCTACGAACGCGGCGGGATTATGCTGGCGGCGGTGGGCCTCTTCACCGGTGCCCTTGTCTTCACGGTGCTGAGCGCGTTGCTGGACAAGTGGGCGCAGCCCGGAGGGAAGGACACTCCCTCCGACGAGTATCAGGGCAGTGCGAAGCTCGATACCGACGCGGCCGCCGAGGATGAAAAGTCATCCGCCGTGTCAACCCGCGGCGCTGCCGGTCTCGCGCTACTGGCCGCTGTCACGCTGGACGGCGTACCGGAGAACGTAGCCCTCGGCGTTGCGCTCGGCGGGGGCACCGGCGGGCTGGCGCTCCTCGCGGCCATCTTCGTGTCCAACCTGCCCGAGGCACTTGTCGGCTCCGCCTCCATGCAGAGTCAGGGGATGCCAAAGGGGCGCATTGTCGGCCTCTGGTCGGCCTGCGCCGTACTGCTGGTAGCCGCCGTCGTGATCGGAGCCGGCCCGCTTTCCGGTGCCACCGAGCAGACGATCTCGCTCCCTCTGGCCTTCGCGGCCGGCGCCGTGATCGCGTCTCTCGCGGACACCCTTATGCCGGAGGCCTACGAGCACGGAGGACCCGCAGTCGCCATGAGCACTGCGGCAGGCTTCGTCCTCGCGTTCGTTCTGTCGCTCATGTAGGAGCGGCCGCCCTATAGTCGAACAATGGAACAACGCACACTTGGCAGAACACAACGCAACGTCTCGACCGTCGGTCTGGGAACATGGCAGCTGGGAGCGGACTGGGGAGACGTCCGGCCCGAGGACGCCCTCGCGGTCCTTGAGGCCGCCGCCGACGCCGGAGTGAACTTCTTCGACACAGCGGACGTTTACGGTGACGGCCGGAGCGAACAAACTATCGGGAACTTCCTGAAGGCAAACCCAGGCCTCGACATCACGGTGGCCACCAAAATGGGCCGCCGGGTCGACCAGGTGCCCGAAAACTACACCCTCAAAAACTTCAGGGAATGGACCGACCGCTCCCGCCGTAACCTGCAGCAGGACACCCTGGACCTTGTCCAGCTGCACTGCCCGCCGTCGGCTGTGTACTCCTCATCCGAAGTGTATGACGCCCTCGACACCCTTGTGTCCGAAGGGGCCATTGCCAATTACGGAGTCAGCGTTGAAAGGACGGACGAAGCCCTCGAAGCGATCCGCCGCGGCAACACCGCCACCGTGCAGATCATTCTCAACGCGTTCCGGCTCAAGCCTCTCGATGAAGTACTTCCCGCCGCAAAGCAAGCCGGAATCGGCATCATCGCCAGGGTGCCGCTGGCCTCGGGCCTGCTGTCCGGCAAGTACACCAGGAACACGGAATTCCCGGAAAACGACCACCGCAACTACAACCGCACGGGTGCAGCGTTCGACGTCGGTGAGACTTTCTCCGGCGTGGACTTCGAGACTGGCCTGGCAGCCGCGGACGAGTTCACGTCGTTGGTGCCAGACGGCGGGAGCACCGCCCAGGCCGCACTTGCCTGGATTATCGCCCAGGACGGCGTCACCACAGTCATTCCCGGAGCCCGGTCCGCTGCTCAGGCGCGGGCGAATGCGGAAGCAGCGGGGCAGTTGGACCTTGGCAAGAACATCGGGTCTGGTGTACAGGACATCTACAACCGCTACTTCCGGGAAGCGGTCCACCCTCGCTGGTAGCAGGCCTCGACGGAGCTCGGCCACCGTCCTAGTGTTGAAATTCCAGGACGCGATCGGAAAGGACATTCACCATGGATAAGCTCAGTGAAGTTCGCGAAGGGATGGACGTCTTCGATGCCGCCGGCAAAAAGGTCGGCACGGTGAAGGAAGTAAAGATGGGCGACCCGGAGGCGGTCACTCCGCAGGGCCAATCCGAGGAACGCCCCGGGATCGTCAATTTCTTCTCTGGTGCCTTCTCCTCCGAGGACGTCGATGAGGAACGTAGCCAACGTCTGCTCAGGCTAGGCTACGTGGAGGTGGACGGGACCGGTATCGGCAACCACTTCTACGAGGAAGCCGACTCCGTGGAAAGCGTCGACGAGGAAGGCGTTCACCTCAACGTCTCGCGGGGCTAGCCAGCGCAAATAAGCGTCACAAGAGAGCAGGACCGTGGGAACAATTCCACGGTCCTGCTCCTTTCAGGCGGCCACTCCTACCCGGTGAATAGTGCGGTGACCCTGGTGAGGGTCTGGAAGATTCCATAGGCCAGCGGCAAACCCACGAGTGCCCATACAACGACCAGACGAGCCTTGCTTATTTCCATTTCATGCCTCCAGTGCAGGTTCTTCGGTGGTGGTCTTCGACGGCTCATGGAAACGGGAGTCCACGGGCTTGATCATCAGGTTCGCTATGAAGCCAATGATCAGCAGGCCGACCATGGTCAGCAGTGCCGGCTGATAATCGGATGCGACAAGCTGCCCGGGCGTACCCCTTGCATCGAGGATCCCGTTCACGATCAGTGGCCCTGCAACACCGGCAGCCGACCAGGCGGTCAGGAGGCGGCCGTGGATGGCACCGACCTGGTACGTACCGAAGAGGTCGCGAAGGTACGCGGGAACAGTTGCAAAGCCGCCGCCGTAGAAGGAGATGATCACGAATGCCAGCAGAACGTAAAGCGCTGTGGTGGAGGAACCCGCGAGGGCCAGCACCGTGTACAGCACGGCACCGACGCCGAGGTAAACCATGTAGATACGCTTGCGTCCGATGATGTCCGACGTGCTGGACCATACGAAACGGCCGGCCATGTTGCCGATCGACAGCAGACCTACGAAGCCGCCCGCCACCGCTACCGAAACAGCGCTGATGCCATCGGGCTGGCGGAAGAAGTCCTGAATCATGGGGGCGGCCTGCTCAAGGATGCCGATCCCGGCGGTGACGTTGCAGAACAGCACAATCCAGATCAGCCAGAACTGCTTTGTCCGGATCGCGTTCTTGGCCGAGACATTGTCACTGGTGACCAGCGGCTTGGATTTCAGGGTGCTCGGATCGAAACCGTCCGGGCGCCAGTCCGCGGCAGGTACCTTGATGGTGAATGCCCCGAAGACCATGTAGACCAGGTAGATCACCGCGAGGGTCACGAAGAGCATGGAGACCGCGGCCCCACTGGCCACCCAGCCTTCAGCGCCCGAATTCGGGTCATACGTCCTCAGCAACTGGGTGGACAGCGGGCTGGCGATCAGCGCACCGCCGCCGAAGCCCATGATCGCCATACCGGTGGCAAGCCCCGGCCTGTCAGGGAACCACTTGATCAAAGTCGAGACGGGTGAGATATACCCGATCCCCAAGCCGATTCCGCCAATGACTCCGTACCCGAGGTACACCAACCAGAGCTGGTTGGTGGAGATACCGAGGGCTGCCACCAGGAAGCCGCTGACCCAGAACAGGGCAGAGGTGAACATGGCCTTGCGCGGGCCGTTCTTGTCCACCCACGTCCCCATCAGCGCCGCGGACAGGCCGAGCATCACGATGGCGATGGAGAAGATGACGCCGATTTCGGTCAGGCTTGCATCGAAGTGTTCGACGAGCGCTGTCTTGTAGACGCTGGTGGCATAGGCCTGGCCGATGCACAAATGCACGGCGAGCGCTGCGGGCGGAATCAGCCAGCGGTTGAATCCGGGTGGAGCGATTGTGTGTTCCCTGTCGAGCCAACTCATGAGCTGAACGCCTTTCCCTCTATTTAGTGGACGTCAACGTCCGCTCGGCCCCCACCAGGGACAATTGTGCATTAGGTCACATGTTGCCCGGGGCACACAACACTGCCGTGCGGTGAACGGTCATCCCGGCGCGACGAAAGGTAGCGCGGAATCAGCGTCGCAGAGCGCGAACCAGCGAATCGAACCGCTGCAACCCGGACAGGTCTTCAACCAGCACGACGCCGTCCGGCCCTGCCAGCGGGACCTGCCAGTTGGGATACTGCTGGGCTGTGGTCCCGGGCTGGTTCTGCGTGCGCTCCTCACCGACGGCGTCGGTCAGCGCCACTCCGAGCAGCACCGACGGAGTCTTCGCGATGAACGAGTGCATTGCTTCGACCGTTTCCTGCGCCGTGGAGGGCTCGATGCCGGTCGTTGAACGGACAAGCGAGAGCACCTGCTCCTGGGCCTCCCGGTCCGCAGCCTTCTCCTCCTTCACGGGCCTGCCCAGCAGACCGAGCTGCTCGCGCAGTTCGACGTGCCTGCCGGCGAGGTATCCCGCGGTTGGCGGAAGGTCGTGTGTGGTGACCGTGGTGAGGCACGCCGTCCGGTACTGCTCCGCGGGGCGGGGCTCCTCGTCGTCGTACTCAAACCACAGGATGGACGTGCCGAGCACGCCGCGCTCGGCCAGGTACTCCTGCACGCCCGGCTCGAAGACGCCGAGGTCCTCACCGACGACGACGGCGCCGGCCCGCTCGGCCTCCAGCGCGAGGATGCCGATGAGCGCCTCGTGGTCGTAGTACACGTACGCGCCGTCGCCGGGCATCTGCCCCTGCGGGATCCACCACAGCCTGAAGAGGCCGAGGATGTGGTCGATCCGGATGCCGCCGGCGTGTCGGAGGATGGTGCGCAGCATGTCGCGGTACGCGGCGTAACCGGATTCTGCGAGCCGTTCCGGATGCCACGGCGGCTGCGCCCAGTCCTGGCCCTGTTGGTTGAACATGTCCGGTGGCGCGCCGACGCTGATCCCGGAGGCCAGTACGTCGCGCAACGTCCACGCATCCGCACCAGCCGGGTGAACCCCTACCGCGAGGTCGTGCATGATGCCGAGATTCATCCCGGCGTCCGTGGCGGCCCGCTGGGCTGCTTCCAGCTGCTCATCACAGAGCCACTGCAGCCAGGCGTGCAACTCGATACGGTCAGCGAGCTGTACCCGCTGCGCTTCGAGGAATTCGGGATCATTCCACTCGGGTGCTCCCTCGGGCAGCTTCTCGGCGAGCGCCGACCACAGCGCGAAGTTTTCCAGCCCCGGCCCTGCTTCCCGGCGGAACCTGCCGAAAGCGTCTTCCCGTTCAGGTGTGCGCTGTACGCCGAAGACGAGCTCAAGAGCCTGCAGCTTGGCGGCGTAGCTCGGATCCCGGTCAATCCTCTCCGCATTCAGGTTTGCCGTCTCGAACTTCCCCGCCAGATCCCGGATGACCTCAGCGTCCGGGTCGGAGAGAGCCTCGAGCTCGGCGATGTTTTCCACACGCAGGTAGATCGGGTTGAAAAACCTGCGGGTGCTCGGCAGATATGGAGATGCCTCCACCGGCGGCTTCGGCTGGGCAGCGTGCAGCGGGTTGATCAGTACGAAGCCTGCGTCCTTGGCGGCGGACACCTCAGCGAGGCGTGCGAGGTCATCGAGGTCACCGATGCCCCATGACGATCGTGACCGTACGGAGTACAGCTGTGCCATGAGCCCCCAGGTCCGGGTCAAACCGTCTGCGGTGCTGAGCTTGCGCGGAGTCGCGACGAGCGCGCAGCTGCTCTCGGTGGAGCCGTCATCCGCGACGAGCGTGTGCCAGCCCAACGGGAGGTCAAGCGGGATCTCCACCGTGAACCGGCTGATGCTCTTGCCGTCCATCTCCTGGTTTCGCGCGGCGTCTACGGTCAGTGACCGTTCAGACCCGTCCTCGAGCAGAATGCGGAGGGTCGGCGAGCTGCCCGACGGTACGTTCACCGGCACTTCGGTTGCATCGCCCTCCCGAATGACGACGGCGGCGGGCAGTGTCCGCAGCCACGGCGCTACTTCCGCTGCGCTCAGGGAGGCCGCCACGTCGTCGTCCGTTGTGCAGGGAACGCCCAGGGCGGTAAGGACCGCAACGAGAGTTGCATCGCTGACCGTCTGTGGAGTGTCGTCCCAGCCTTTGAAAGTGATTCCGACGCGGTGCTGCTCGGCAAGTTGCTGGAGTGGTGTGAGCTCAGGCATCTTCCTAATCTATTGGCTCCCCCCGGTTTGTGCCTCACGGAGAAGATCCCCTCCCGCCTGAGCGGGAGGGGATCTTCTCTTATCACTGCGGAATCGAAGCGTTACTGGACGATGGTGAACCCGCCCCAGCCCCCGCCGATCTGCGTCCGGGATCCGACGAACCCTCCCGTGCCGCTTCCGCGGTAGAGCCACAGGGCTCCGGCGCTGTCGCGGGCTACGAGGTCGCTGTGTGCATCAGCGGTGCCCCAAGCTCCCGGGCCGGTCAGGGTGAAGCCGTTCCAGCCGGATCCGATCTGATTCGCTGTGCCGAAGCCGCCGGTGCCGTTACCCCGGTAGAGCCACAAGGCTCCGCCGGAGGTGCGTGTGATGACGTCGGAGCGCCCGTCGCCGCTGAAATCACCGGTGCTGAGGATGGCAGTGAACCCACCCCAGCCGGAACCGGGCTGGGTGCGGGTGCCCCAACCGCCGGCGCCGTTACCCGGGTAGAGGTACAGCCGTCCGCCACTGTCACGGGCGAGCAGATCAACCTTTCGGTCACCGTTGAAGTCACCCGGCGTAACGAGGGCAGTCATGCCGCCCCAGCCCGAACCGATCAGCGCGCCACCGTTGATTCTGCCGGTGCCGGTTCCGGTGTAGAGCCAGAGCCGTCCGGACGTATCGCGGGCCATGATGTCGGAGTGTCCGTCGCCGTTGAAGTCACCCGGCTGCAGGATGGCGTTCATCGAACCCCAACCGCTGCCGATCTGGACCCGAGTTCCGAAACCGCCGGATGAAGTCGACGGGTAGAGCCAGAGCCGTCCGCCGGAGTCCCGTGCCACGAGGTCAGGATTGCCGTCGCCGTTCATGTCCTTCTGCTCAGCGGTCGGCGGCGGCGGTGGTGTTGCGGGACCGATCCGCCAGGAGTAAGTGGCGTTGGCTCCGGTGTTCCCGGCGACGTCGGTGGCCCTGACGTTGAACGTATAGTCGCCATTCAGCTGCGAGTCGTAGGTGTGGGGCGAGGTGCACGGTGCGAATATCGAGTTGCTGGGAAGCAACTGGCACTCGAAGCGGGCGTTTGCTTCCGACGTGAAGTGCAGCGTCGGCGTGTCGTCCGCTGTGGGATTGGACGGCAATGGTGCCACGACGGAAGCGGCCGGGGCCACTGTGTCCACGTGAATGTTCAGCGCCGCCGACGTGAGGAATGCCCCGGCAGTGGCCGGGTCGGGGATCTGGGCCCGCACGGCGTGCGCCCCATCCGCAAGGGGTGTCGCCGGGGTCAGCGAGAAGCTGCCATCAGCCCCTGCTACGCCGGAAGCGGCCACAACACCATCAACCAGGAGGTCAACGGGCGCATCCGCCGTCGTCGTCCCGGTGAAGGTCGGCAGGTTTACGTTGGTGATATTGTCAGCGTTTGAACGGCCGCTGTCACTTGCATCGTTCAGGTTAGGGGTGGACGGGGAGCCGTCAACAACCGTGGCGATCAGGCCCTGAACGGTGAATAGCGTTGTCGAGGCAAGAACAGCTCCGCTCGCGTCAGTCACCGTCACTCCGTTCAGACCGGAAGGTGCTCCAGTCACGGTTCGGGCGGTGTTGATGTCACCGATAGTGCCCGCCGGGGCAGTGGTCTGCTTCAGGAAGGTCGCGGTAGTGCCCACCGCGTAGTCCCCGAGGAACGCCGCACCGACTTCATTCCAGTCACAGGGCGTGTCGAGGCAGCCGTCGTCGATGGTCTGGTTGATGAAGCCCTCGCCATCGGAGGTGAATGTATGCGTCCCGTAGGGATGGGCGATGGTGTAATCCGAGTTCGGCGTAAGGCCCTCGAAGCGGAACCGAAGTCGACCGAAACCAATCTGGTCCCCCGGAATCACGGCTTCGTTCGCGTGCGCTGCCTCCAGCGCGGCCTCGTAAGACCCAATAGTGCCCACCTCGGCAGCGGCCTGGAACCAGAAGGACTCGTCCGGGAAGTTGTCTGGGTAGGAGGCCGGCGCCTCCGGGTTCGGCGGCTCGGACAGGCAGCCCTGTCCGGCCTCGTAGCACAGCGCGAGCTTGACTGTGCCATCGTCATACCACTCGGGATAACCATGGAGAGTGCTGACGGGGCCTGTGGCGGCGGTAGCGCCCTGCGCGGGTGCAGCGGCAAGCGGGGCGAGTACCGCCACGAGCATCGCTGAAATTGTTGCTGATGATGTGAGACGTAATGTGCGGCGGTCCTTCGGGGGATCAACCGCGTGTGGATGGTTGGACATTTCAGAGCTCCCTCGTTTCAGAACCGAAACCGTGCTTACTACCGGCTCGGTTCGCCCACTTTGCGCCCCATTCCTTGGACAATTCTTGGGAATGAATCGAGGTCGTTCCTTTGATCGGGAATGTGTCGCTAGGATGCAGTTTTGCTACTCAGGAGTAGCATTAGTCCATCGCCGGGTTCCGGCTGGCGGAGCCTGCCGTTGAAGGGGGCTGCCATGGGCGCCGAAACACTTCAGGAGAACGTCAACGAGCGCGAATCCCGGAAGGTGGCTGAGTCCGCCAGGGAAACGGAATGGACGCGGCCCAGCTTTGCCAAGGGTCTCTATCTGGGCCGCTGCGACATCTCTCTGATTCACCCCCGACCCTCCTCGACTTACACCGGGAACGACGACGGCGAGGAGTTCCTCTCCCGGCTGGCCGCAATTCTTTCGAACATGGACGGGCAGGTGATCGAACGGGACGCACGCATCCCCGATGAGTACCTAAAGGATCTGGCTTCCCTGGGTGTCTTCGGTATCAAAATCCCGAAGGATTTCGGCGGACTCGGACTGTCTCTGGCCTATTACGGGCGGGCACTGATGCTGCTCACCTCCGTCCACCCCAGCCTCGGCGCCCTCGTCTCCGCCCACCAGTCCATCGGCGTACCTGAGCCTGTTCGCATGTTCGGCACGCCGGAGCAGAAAGGCGAGTATCTCCCCCGTTGCGCCTCCGGCGCGATCTCGGCTTTCCTGCTCACCGAACCCGATGTCGGGTCCGATCCCGCACGGTTGAGCGCGACTGCCACCCGCAATGACGACGACGGCACGTATGTACTCAACGGCAGCAAGCTCTGGACCACCAACGGAGTAATCGCCGAACTGGTGGTGGTGATGGCAAAGGTACCGGCACACAGCGGCGGCCCGGGCGGCATCTCCGCCTTCGTGGTGGAAGCGGATACGCCGGGTATTACGGTGACGCACCGCAACGCCTTCATGGGTCTGCGCGGCATTGAAAACGGCGTCACCCGATTCGAGAACGTGAGGATCCCGATCGCGAATCGTCTGGGTAAGGAGGGGCAGGGGCTGAAGATCGCGCTGACCACCCTGAATACCGGACGGCTCTCAATCCCCGCGAACTGCGCTGCCGCAGGTAAATGGTCACTCAAGATTGCGCGTGAATGGTCGAATGCCCGGGTGCAGTGGGGCAGGCCGATCGGCAAGCATGAGGCGGTCGCGCAGAAGATTTCCTTCATCGCTGCGACCGCGTTCGCTCTCGAGTCCGTCTTCGAGCTCTCGGCGGCCCTCGCTGATTCCGGGCAGAAGGACGTCCGAATCGAAGCGGCACTTGCCAAGCTGTGGTCCAGCGAAATGGCCTACCGCATCGCCGATGAACTGATGCAGATCCGTGGTGGCAGGGGGTACGAGACGGCTGCTTCCCTGAAAGCGCGCGGGGAACGGGCCATTCCGGTCGAACAGCAACTGCGCGACCTGCGCATCAACCGGATCTTCGAGGGTTCTTCCGAGATCATGCACCTGCTCATTGCCAGGGAGGCAGTCGACGCTCACCTTGCCGCGGCAGGTGACCTCGCGTCGTCGGACGCTGACCTGTTAGCGAAGGCGAAGGCGGCCGCCGGTGCCAGCAGCTTCTATGCGGGCTGGTTGCCGCAACTGCTTGCAGGACCGGGTCTTTCACCGCGTTCCTACACCGATTTCGGGCGGCTCGCCGGGCACGTGCGTTACGTTGAGCGGGCATCGCGGCGCCTTGCCCGACATACGTTCATGGGGATGGCGCGGTGGCAGGCCAAGCTCGAGCACCGGCAGGTGTTCCTGGGGCGCATCGTGGATATCGGAGCGGAACTGTTCGCGATGGCGGCAACCTGCGCGCACGCCAAACACCTTGAGGGCCAGGGACGGCGGGAAGCAATCGATCTTGCGGATGCCTTCTGCCGACAATCACGGCTGCGGATCGAGCAGCTCTTCACCGAGCTGTGGAAGAACACCGACAGCACGGATTACCGGCTTGCGCGCAGTGTCCTTGACGGCCGTCATGAGTGGCTCGAGGAGGGCGTCCTCGACCCGTCGGAGGGAACCGGCCCGTGGATCGCCGAACCGGACGGGGAGACCGGACAGGAGCCTTCCGACGGACAGCCGGCGGACCTGCATCGAAGGTATCGCTGAGATAATAAGCTTCCTTTCCATTTCATCCGCAACTTCCTACGATGGAAAAGTAGCAAGGACCGACCGTGAGGACACCCAATGAATGAGACACCCGACAAGCAGCACTCAACCGACGACGGCGATCTCACCCCAAAGGGTCAAAAGAAAGTCAGCTACGTCATGATGGGCGGCATCGCCGTCCTGATTCTCGCGGTGGTGGTCTTCGTGGTCGTCAGTGCCGTTCTCAACGGAGCCTGATACCTGCGGTTTCTCTCGCCCGCTACGCTGACCATTCGTGTGGAGCGGGGCGGCGGGTGCTGGGTAGGGCAGTGTTCGCGCGCCATTCATGAATCCATTCCGGTAGAACCATATCCTCCGGCGGGTTCCCGAACGCCCCGAAAATTTCAGCGTTCGCAACGGGTCCCTGGACGCTGAGCAGGCGGGTGGCGATGTAGGCGCGTGCGTAAATTTCGTCGTCGTTCACCATGCGCTGCTCGAAGTAGATGGCGCGCTCATCGAAGCCCATAATCCGCGTTTCAATGGTGTAGCGCTGGCCGAGCTGAAGGGACTTCCGGAACGTGATGGTTTCGGCATTGACCACAGGGCTCCACCCTTTGCGGCGCATCATCTTCCAAACACCGCTCCGGATCATGAGATCGAACCTGCCGAGGTCCATCAGCGAGAGGTACATGCCGTTGTTGACGTGCATGGCGATGTCAATGTCGGTGAGCCGAACCCGCAGCGGCAAGGACGCCGGATCCCAAATACTGACGGGCGGTCGACGCCGGGAAGCGAACAGGATCCAGAGTGTCCGGAAAAACAGGTGCATTTTGCCATATTACCGGTGAGTAACCGTCCGGATGGATCGTGAGACAACTCACCTTATTAGCCATGCGGTGTGGGTTCTTGGAATAGTGGACGGCTGCACTCAGCCAACTCCAAGGAAACTGTGAAAGGAATCCATGACTGACCAGACCTGGCAATACCTTGCCATGGCGCTTTACATGATCGCCATGCTGGGAATCGGCTGGTACGCCTACCGGAAAACGTCCGACCTCGATGACTATATGCTCGCCGGCCGCGGGCTCAAGCCGGGCGTTGCAGCGCTCAGTGCTGGAGCCTCCGACATGTCGGGGTGGCTGCTGCTCGGACTCCCCGGCGCGATCTACCTGTCCGGCCTGATTGAGGTCTGGATCGCCATCGGCCTGACCATCGGCGCATGGTTGAACTGGAAGTTCGTTGCGCCGCGGTTACGCAGCTACACGGAGGTATCGAACAACTCGATCACCGTGCCCAGCTTCCTTGAGAACCGGCTGAAGGACCGTTCGAGGCTTCTCCGTATCGTCTCCGGCATCCTCATCCTGGTGTTCTTCACGTTCTACGTCTCCTCCGGCATGGTTGCCGGCGGCGTCTTCTTCGAGTCGTCCTTCAACTCCAGCTACACCCTCGGCATGATCATCGTCGCGGTGGTCACGATCGCCTACACGCTGTTCGGAGGCTTCATGGGTGCAACGTTCACCGACGTAGCCCAGGGACTTCTCATGCTGCTCGCGCTGATCGTCGTGCCGATCATCGGGTTCGTCCAGGTGGGCGGCTTCACCGGAATGACGGAGTCGATCAACGCAGTGGACCCGTCCATGCTCAACTTCGTCGCCGGCGGTTCTGTTCTGGCCATCATCTCCGCTGCCGCCTGGGGCCTCGGCTACTTCGGCCAGCCACACATCATTGTCCGTTTCATGGCGCTGCGCAGCCCGCAGGACGCCGTTGCCGGACGCAGGATCGGTATCAGCTGGATGATCCTCACTGTTCTCGGTGCAGTTGCTACTGCACTGGTGGGCATCGCCTACTTCCAGCAGAACCCCCAGCTCACGCTTGCTGATCCTGAGGCCGTCTTCCTTTCGCTGTCACAGGCGTTCTTCCACCCGTTCGTTGCCGGGATCGTCCTCGCGGCGGTGCTCGCGGCAATCATGAGCACCATCTCGTCGCAGCTCGTGGTGTGCTCCTCCGCGCTGGTCGAGGACCTCTACAACATGGTCTCCAAGAAGACCCTCAGCGCGAAGCAGGGCGTGATCCTCGGTCGACTCGGCGTGCTGGTTGTCGCGATCGTTGCGATCGTCCTCGCGTCCGGCCGCAACGAGTCCATCCTCTCGCTGGTCGCGTTCGCGTGGGCCGGCTTCGGTGCCTCCTTCGGCCCTGCCGTACTGCTGTCGCTGTTCTGGCGGAAACTGACGATGCCCGGCGCGCTGTCCGGGATGATCGTCGGCGCCGCAATCGTCTTCGCGTGGGGCAATTCGCCGCTCTCGTCCACGATGTACGAGATCGTGCCGGCATTCATCGCCAACCTGGTTGTCGCCGTCGTCGTCAGCCGGCTGACCTGGAAGCCGAACGCGGAGATCGAAGCCGAGTTCGACGAGGCCGTTCGCGGCGTCTCCGAGCGCAAGGAACCGGTCACGGTCTCCTAATCAGAACTTCCTGATTGGGGTTTCCCCTTCGTGTCTACATCGGCTCCCCGGTTGCTGCGGCTTCCGGGGAGCCGCTGTACGTTCAACGGTAGGACGGCAACGACGACGGTGCACTCACCAGCCGCTGCGTGTCGGCGTATGCCCCTTCCGCGCTTCCTCCGGCATCGGCATTTCCGCCCGGAAACCAAGAAGCCGGATGGGCCGCCCCGGTTCGATCTTCCCGACGAGCTCCAGGGCACGGGCCAGCACGACGTCGCGATCAAACGTTTCGGGAATGCGCTTCGCATACGTCTTGGTGAAGAACGGTGCGTACCGCACCTTGAGCGTCAGACCGATCACGGGGCGACCCTCAGCAACAACGTCCTCAAGGACCCGCGCCACGAGTACCCGTACGGCTTTGTCCACCTGCGTGGGATCCGCCAGATCCTGCTGGTAGGTCGTCTCCCGGCTGTGCCCGCGAGGAATCCACGGAGTGTCATCGACCAGCCGCTCGCCGTCACCGCGACCAAGTTGTGCGTACCACGGGCCCATCTTCGGCCCGAACTCCGGGACGAGATCGAGGGGATCACAGGCGGCGAGCTGCGCGACGGTCGTGATGTCGAGCCCTGCCAGACGGCGGGAAACCTTGGGCCCGACACCCCACAGGTCGATGGTGGGCCGGTCCCCCATCACGTCCAGCCAGTTATGCACGGTGAGGCGGAAAAGTCCTGCCGGTTTGGCGAACCCCGTGGCGACCTTGGCCCGCACAAGGGTGTCGCCGATACCGACGCTGCAGTGCAACTGCGTGCTCTCAAGCACCGCATCCTGCATTCGCCGGGCATATCCCTCCGGGTCATCAGTTTCGACTCCCACGAAGGCTTCATCCCAGCCCAGCACCTGAACGGTGGCAGCCGGTTGAGCGCGCAGGGTGGCCATTACCGTCTCCGATACGGCCAGGTACGCCTCGGAATCAACGGGCAGGATCACAGCGTCCGGCACCTTGCGTGCGGCGGTGCGTAAAGGCATTCCGGAGCCGACGCCGAATGCACGGGCCTCGTAGGACGCAGTCGATACCACCGCGCGCTCCGCAGGATCGCCGCGGCCACCCACTATCACCGGCTTTCCTGCCAGTTCGGGCCGGCGCAGCACCTCGACCGCAGCAATGAACTGGTCCAGATCAACGTGCAGCACCCATGGGATGTGGCCTTGACTCACGGTTCCAGTCTGCCTGCCCGTTCCTTCCTGCACCACCATCTCGCCGAGACGCTCGTCGAACCTCGGATTGACGCACCACGGTCCCAACTAGAAAGCTGGGGTGAAGCGCACGCACCACCGACCGATACGAGGAGAACATGACTGACGCAGCGGCACCGACCATCGAGCTTCTCAGCGGTGTGTCCATTCCGGTACTCGGACTGGGCACCTGGCCGCTCGATGATGACGAGGCAGCCGGCGCCGTCGAGAAAGCCGTTTCCGAGGGGTACCGCCTGTTCGACACGGCAGAGAACTACGGCAATGAAGCTGGGGTCGGTGAAGGGATCCGGCGGTCAGGGATTGAGCGGAACCAGGTATTCATCACCACCAAGTTCAACCAGCAGTGGCACAGCGTCGACGGCGTCCGGAAGGCATTCGAACAGAGCGCCACCCGGTTGCGCGTCGACTACATCGACCTCCTGCTGGTGCACTGGCCCAATCCGGCTCAGGACCGCTACGTCGATGCCGTGAAGGGTCTCGCTGCGCTGCGTGAGGACGGCCTGATCCGGGCTATCGGCGTCTCCAACTTCAAGCCTGCCCACCTGCAGCGCGTCCTCGACGAGGGACTCGTGCCGGACGTCAACCAGATCCAGCTCGACCCTCGCCACACGCGGGCTGAGACGCGCGAATTCCACGCCAGGCATGGGATCGTCACTGAGTCATGGAGCCCTCTCGGAAAGGGCAGCGACCTGCTGCAGGATCCGGCCGTGGACCGTCTCGCCGACAAGTACGGCATGACGCCGGCGCAGATCGTCCTGCGGTGGCACCTTCAGCTCGGACTCGTGGCAATTCCGAAGTCGGCCAATCCATTGCGGATCAAGCAGAACATCAACCTGTTCGGCTTCGAGCTCACCCAGGATGAGGTGGAGTCGCTGTCCGCGCTCGACACCGGAGACGGCGACATCACGGACTCGGACTCCTTCGGCCACTAGGAATTTTTGTCGCCTATCTGCGCCTTTGGCCGCGTTCCAACGGCAGATAGGCGACAAAACTTCGGGGGGCTATGGCCAGAGGACCTCGCGACGCCAGCCCTCACCACTGCGCACGTACCGCAGGCGGGTATGGCGGCGCTCAGGGTCGGCCTGCCAGAACTCCACGCGCTCCGGCGCCACCGTGTAGACCGTCCACGTTGCCGATCCCCTGTCCTCGATCCCCTCGAGTTCACGCTCGACGGCGGCGCTCACCGATTCTGCCTCGGCAATGACATCGCTTTGCGGCCCGGCCAGCACCAGCGCACGTGCAGCGGGATGGCGGCGGCGGAAGTCGGCGTCGTTCTCTTCGGCCGTTCCCGGCGTCACGGCGCCGCTGACGCGCACCTGCCTGCCAGCCGCTTGCCAGAAAAAGGTCAGCGCGGCGTAGGGCGTTGCCTGAAGCTGCCGACCTTTGGGGCTGTCGCTGCTGGTGGCGAAGGAAAATCCGCGGCCGTCGAGGTCTCTGAGGATGACCACGCGTGCGTCAGGGCGCCCGTCGTCGTCGGTTGTCGAGACGGTGACCGCGTGAGGGGCGGGGACGCCGTCGTCGATCGCTGCGCCGAGCCACTGGGTGAACAGGTCCAGCGGGGATTCGGGCGCGGAGGCCGGATCGAACGGCCGCATCTCCTCGGGGAACACGGGCAAGCCGCGCAGCAGATTTTGGGCTGGTGTGTTCATGCGGCCAGCCTACGCCGCGTCCCTGCGGCCAGCGGGTTACGGGCAGCGTTGCTACCCTCGAAAGATGTCATTTCAGGAACCGGAGCACGAAGAACATCACGTCGGTACACGAGACCTGACCCGGTGGGCGACGCCGGTCGGTCGGTTTCTGGTCACCTGCGTTCGGCGGCTGGCGCAGTGGGTGGGGCCCCGGTGGGCGCTCCTGCTGCTGATGGCTATCGGCATCGGCGGAGCCGTGGCCCTCACGGTTGCCTCAGCCGAAGTTTATGAAGCGGTGTCGGATGAAGACGGAATCGCGGTCCTTGACCAGCCCGCCCTCGATACTGCCCTCGCCATGCGATCGCCGTGGCTGAACGGTGCAGTCACGGCATACACGCATATCGGCGGACCGCTCGGCATGCCCATCCTCGCGCTCGGTGCAACAATTGCCCTCGTGGTGGCCCGGCGCTCATATACGCCGCTGATTTTGATGGTCGCCGCCGCCGGCGGCTCCCTCCTGATGACGGTCCTGAGCAAGGACGCCATCGGGCGGCTTCGCCCGGACCGCGAGTTCGCAGTGCCGCCGTACGAAATGTCAGCGTCATTTCCCAGCGGGCATACGCTCAACGCCGTCGTGATTTCCGGTATCCTGGCTTACCTGCTGGTACTGCGTCAGCACTCGAAACGGGCTCGGGCATTGACCGTCACAGCAGCCGTCCTCTTCGCCTTCACGATGGGTCTCTCACGCGTATATCTCGGGCATCACTGGGTCACCGACGTGGCCGTGGCCTGGACCCTCGGGCTTGCCTGGCTGGCGTTGGTGATCACTGCCCACCGGCTGTTGCTGACTTTCCGGAACTACCGGCGTGAGCGGCGGGGACCGGCTTCCGCCAGCTAGTTCGGGTGCCCTCAGTTCGGGTTGTGCGTCCGTTCCAGCCGGACATACTCACGCAGCAGCTCCAGAGCGTGGGCATTTTCCTCGGCCTCCAGACCCTCCTCCATCGACTCCGCCAAGGTCTCACCGGCCGGGAACGGCGGAAGCAACGGGATGCTGGCGTCAGTGCGGACGTCCAGAACAAAGGGGCGGTCAGCGGCCAGCGCGCGGTCCCAGGCGGGGCCGACGTCGTCCGGGTTTTCCACCCTCATCCCATCCAGTCCGAGGAGCTTCGCGAAACCCGAGTAATCCACGTCGGGGATGTCCTGGCTGTCCGGGAAACGAGGTTCCGCTTCGGTTTCGCGTTGTTCCCAGCTGACTTCGGCGAGGTCGAGGTTGTTGAGGATGCAGATGGCGAAGACGGGGTTGGCCCAGCTCTTCCAGAGCCGACTGACCGTGATCAGTTCGGCCATCCCGGTCATCTGCATGCCGCCGTCACCGGTCAGCGCCACTACGGGCCGGTCCGGAGCTGAGAGCTTCGCCGCAATTCCGTATGGAAGGGAGCATCCCATGCTCGCCAGCGTGCTCGACAGATGCGCGGGCACACCGCTTGGCAGGTGCAACTGGCGGGCATACCAGTAGACGCAGCTGCCGACGTCGACTGCCACCTGCGCGTTATCGGGGAGGCGCCCGTTCAGTTCCCGGACAGCGCGCTCCGGGTTCACGGGATTCGCCGGGGTCATGGCGCGGGCTTCGTTGAGCCCCCGCCACGCGTCGACGTGCCGTTCGACATCGCCACGCCACCCGATGCGTCCCTCGACCAGCGGCAGGAGAGCTCGGAGCGATTCGGCAGCATCCCCCGTCACCGCCACCTCGACCGGGTACCTGTTTCCGATCGCCTTTGCATCGCTGTCGATCTGCACAGCGCGCGCGGCACCCGGAGGAGGGTAGAACTCGGTCCACGGATCATTCGACCCGATGATCAGCAGGGTGTCGCAGTTCGCCATTACCCACCCGCTGGCGGTGGTGCCCAAATGGCCCATGGTGCCCGCCGCGTAGGGCAGGGTTTCATCGACGTACGGCTTCCCCAGCAGGCTCGTGACGACGGCGGCGCCCAGCTTCTCCGCGAGCGCCACCACCTCTGCCTGCGCACCCCGCGCTCCCTGCCCGACGAGCAGCGCAAGTTTCGATCCGGAATTCACAAGCGCGGCGGCGTCGTGCACGTCCTGCTTTTGCGGGATAACCGTCCCCGGACTCCAGAGCGCTGCGGAGGGGATGACGCCATGCTCGTGCTCGAGTTCCGGCGCGGGCTCCTGCTGCACGTCGTGGGGAAGGATGACGACGGCAGGAGACCGGGTGGCAAGCGCCGCCTTGAATGCCCGGTCGATCACCATGGGCGCCTGGTCTGGGCTGTTCACCTGCTGTCGGAAACCCGAGGCGACGTCCTTGAACAGGCTCTGCAGATCGATTTCCTGCTGGTAGGCCGAGCCGAGCACCGTTTGGCTCTGTTGTCCTACTACGGCCACCACGGGCACGCTGTCCATCCGCGCGTCGTACAGTCCGTTAAGGAGGTGCACGGCGCCCGGACCCTGCGTCGAAAGCACCACTCCGACGCCGCCGGTGTACTTGGCGTGGCCGACCGCCATGAAGGCGGCATTCTCCTCGTGGCGGGCCTGAACGAACTCTGGTGCCCCGGCGCGCCGCATCGCGCCGAGCACCGGGTTGATTCCGTCACCGCTATAGCCGAACACCCGGTCGACGCCCCATGCGGTCAACCGTTCAATGACGGCGTCAGCTACCAGCCGGTCACCCATCAGCCGGCGACAGGTACGGTTGGTCCCACCGGCCAGCGCAACAGCGCGGCCACTGGCCCTCCGTCGAGCGCGCCCGAGGGGAACAGCGCCACCTCTGCGTCTGTGAGCACCGCCGCACGCAGCAACGCGGACGGCGCCGGCACCTCTCCGAGCACGGGTGCGCCCGCTGTTTCCCCGTCCACCTCGGTAGTCCACGGTTCCGCTCCCAAGGCGAGCAGCCGGTGACCGTGGAGGCCCTCGGTTTCAAGGAGCAGGGTGTCGACCTGGGCCTGCTGGAGCGCGTGTACCACCGACCCGATGCCTTCGGTCGACTCAGGGTTGGGCCGGGACTTCTGATTGTTCAACCGCTCAAGCAGTTGAGTCTGCCTGCGCGCGATGCACTCGGCAACCCGCTTGTCGATTTCCTGAGCGTAGGCTTCCTTGTCCGCTCCATCGGTGCGGCTGTGGCTCTCGATGATCGTGAGGATCTCCTTGGACTGCTCACTCAGCTGCTCCGCCACGAGCCCTCTGGCCCGGATGTCTCCGGCCACAACGAGCAGTCTCGCGCGGCAGCTGCGAACAATCCGGTCAATCTCACCGGCAATATCGGCGGCGTTGGCCTTCCAGATGCTCTCCGTCCGGTGCTGGTAACGACCCTGGGACCAGCCTCCGCGCTCTACCTTCTTGAGGTTCTCGGTCGAGCCCTCGACATGCACCGTGTTGTCGTCCTGCAGGCCGTTTGCGTGGCGAAGGTGGATTTCACCGCCGTCCCGGCCCACCTCAGCTACCACGTAGGCGAAATCGTCCGGGCGGTGCCAGAGCAGGGGGCACAGATTCGGGACATCGTTTACGGAAGTGAATTCCGGCAGGGCAAGAGGTCCCGGGAGGAACTCGTCCAGTTCCACAGTCCCGTTCCTCGCGACGATCAGGCGGGCCACTGGATCCGGCATACCCTTTGCGGACTGGCGAAGGGCGTCGGCCACCGCCTTACGGTCGTCCTTGGACGCGCCAGCCTCCTCAAGGGCAGCTGCAATGTTCTCGGGGCGGACGTCGTCTGCGTGGAGCGAGTCGACCGTACCGGTGCTGGCATCCGTATAAACGGTGAGCCATGGACCGGGCTTCCGGTACAGATCTGCAAGCGTGTGCAAGGTGCTGGTCACTTCGACTCCTCTTCGTCATTGCTGACTTTTTCCTCGATCGTCTCGGTGAGCGGCCCGTCATCGGCAGCGTCGCTCGCCTGCGCCGGGTCGATCCCCGGGTCGTAGTCCGGCTGAACGTCCTGGACCGTAATCTCGCCCTCGCCGTCGTCCATGGTTTCCGCCTCGCGCCATTCTTCGGCGCGCGTGGGGTGGTTCCCCTGTACCAGCCCCTGAGTTTCGTGTTTGAGCTGATCGTCCAGGTTTGGACCGTGGGTGGTATTGCCCCGCTCTGCCATGACCTGTCTCCTTCTTCGTCGGGGTCGGTGCCGTCTGACTCGCAAATGCTAAGGTTACTGTCGGTCTATCATTCTCTGAGCTCGAATAAAAGACCCCTCCGCCGAGCAGGGCTGGAAGATGACACCGCGAACAGAACGTGGCCGCTACGCTGACCGTGAAGACGCCGGTCGGCAACTGACCATCGCGCTGGAACCGGCACTGGCCGGCAGTAAGCCTTTGGTCCTCGGCCTGCCGCGGGGCGGCGTTCCGGTCGCCGCGGTGGTGGCCGATGTATATGAAGCGGCGCTCGACGTCGTGATGGTGCGTAAGGTGGGCGTCCCGGAATTTCCCGAGCTGGCGATGGGCGCAATCGCCTCGATCGGCGGCTCGATCGAGACCGTCCGTAACGCCCATGTCCTGGCTGGCCTCAGGGATGCCGACGCTGTCTTCGCCCGTGTTGCTGAACGTGAGCAGGCCGAACTCCTGCGTCGTGAACGGCTCTACCGCGGGGGGATGGAGCCGCTCGCGGTGGACGGTGAGACCGTGGTGATTGTCGACGACGGCGTAGCCACCGGAGCCACGATGCGCGCCGCAGTGGCCGCCCTCCGGAGTGCCGGTGCTTCCCGGATCATCGCCGCTGCGCCGGTATTCCTGACCTCCGCTGCGGAAACGGTCGGTGAACTGGTTGACGAACTGATCAACCCTTGGTCCGCTGCGAACCTGCCGGCGGTGGGCAGTGCCTACCACCGCTTCGAGCAGGTGAAGGATGAGGAGGTTCAGCGGTTGTTGCGCGAGGCACGCGGGCGTAGTTTGGGGACCATGACGGATTACGCAGACCTCCCCGATTCCTACCGCGCCTACCTCGCGAGACTGGACGACAGCACCGCTGCTGCCGTGATACCCGTTCTCAAGCAGTCCGTGGCCGGAGGCGAGCATGGCGTCCTGATCACCACGGGCCTCGGACCCGACACGCAGGCTGAGGTCTCCCCCGAGGTCCCCTTCGGTGAGGTCCGCGAGACAGTCCGCTAGCAGGTGACCCAGAACGACGACGCCCTCACGCCCAGCGGGCCGCTGACCCGTTTCCGGCTTGCACCCAACCCGGGGCCCATGAGCCTCGACGGTACCAACTCCTACGTCATCGCTTCCCCGGAATCGGAAGCCGTCGCGGTGGTTGATCCGGGCCCGCTGGACGATGCACACCTCGATGCCTTGCAGTCAGCAGGGCCCGTGAGTCTGGTGCTCATCACCCACCACCACCGGGACCACACCGAGGCAAGTGCCCGGTTCCATGAATTGACGGGCGCTCCGGTGCGCGCGCTCGACCAGGAATACTGTCACGGCGCCAATTCGCTGGCCGACGGCGAGGTTCTCTCCGCCGGCGGAGTGCGGATCAACGTCCTCGCCACGCCGGGGCACACCGCCGATTCAGTGTGCTTTCACCTGCCCGACGACGGCCCCGACGGTTCCGTCCTCACCGGGGACACTATCCTCGGCCGCGGCACCACGGTGCTCAGTTACCCGGACGGGACACTGGGCG
Organism: Arthrobacter sp. TJ-170; assembly: GCF_058269305.1. Classification (NCBI taxonomy): domain Bacteria; kingdom Bacillati; phylum Actinomycetota; class Actinomycetes; order Micrococcales; family Micrococcaceae; genus Arthrobacter; species Arthrobacter sp. TJ-170. The sequence continues at coordinate 123,230 of NZ_JBZCNL010000006.1, forward strand.
ACTACTTCCGGTCACTCGACGCGCTCGAGGCGATGGGAAGCGCGACCGTCCTGCCAGCGCACGGCCCAATCCTTCCGGACCTCGGCGACATCACCCGCGCGTACCGGACGCACCGCCTGGAGCGGCTCGATCAGGTGCGGGCTGCGCTCCTGGCGCTTGGCCTCTCAGCGGAGCAGGCCGACGTCGGCTCCGTCACCGACCGGGTGTACGACGACGTCGACCCTTCCGTGCGCCGTGCAGCGGAGCAGTCGGTGGCGGCGCAGTTGCACTTCCTGCGTGAGGAGCGCTCCTAGCCCGCGATCAGCTTGAAGGCGGCGCCTGTTGGATCCGTTGCGGTGCAGAGTCGACCGTAGGGCGAATCCTCCGGGTCTGAAATCAGGGTGCCGCCGAGCTCTTGGACGCGAGCCGCGGCGTCGTCCGTGTTGTCCACTCCAAAGTAGACGCCCCACGCGGACGGAGTACCCTCGGGCAGCAGGTTCGCTGCGTCCATGATTCCTGCCTGCTGCTCCCCGTCCAGCAGACCTGTCGTGTAGCGGAAGTCGTCGGTGTCGCTCTCCACCTGCGGTTCCCAGTCGAGAACGCTCGTGTAGAAGTCCACGCACCGGCGGTATAGCCGGGTTGAAAGCTCATGCCAGACGGCGGCGCCTGTTTCACCATGCATCCCGAAACCAGGCAGCTTGTCCCCCTGCCACAGTCCGAAGGTCGCTCCGGACGGATCCGCGAGGTGCGAAACGCTGCCCTGGTCCGAGACAGTGAACGGCGCAACCAGAATCTCGGCTCCCGCGAGCGCCGCCTTCTCGGTCAGTGCCGGAATGTCCCCGGCGGCGAAGTACGTGACCCAGCCATCCGGGAAGGCTGACCCCTCGGGCTTCCCGGACAGCCCGGCGACTGCCTGACCCTCCTTGAGGAACTTGGTGTAGTGACCGTAGTCCGGGCCCATGTCCTCGACCGCCCAGCCGAGCAACTGACTGTAGAACCGCCCTGACTTTCCCGGATCCGAACTGGTGAGGTCGATCCAGCAAGGCATTCCGTCACGAAAGGTCTCTCGGTGGGGCATGGCTTCTCCTCCTGGCATGTCGGTCGAAGTGAGCGTATCCCCCAGTACTCGGACACACAATGGAAGAGAATGAACCCATGGCCACTCTCCTGCCCCGCGAACCTGCCGTCGTCGCACCTGGTGCCGTGCACGTTCCGGACTGGCTGGGCCTGGAACGCCAGCGCGAGCTCATCGCGGCGTGCCGGGAGTGGGCTGCCGGGCCGGTGCCGATGCGGCACACGCGGATGCCGAACGGATCACGGATGTCCGTGCAGACCGTCTGCCTGGGCTGGCACTGGGTCCCCTACCGCTACAGCCGGACAGCGGACGACGTCGGCGGCGGGCAGGTTGCGCGGTTCCCTTCGTGGCTGGCCGATCTGGGGCGCGACGCCGTGGAAGCTGCTTACGGCGTGCGCGGTGAGGGCTATGAACCCGACGCGGCGCTGATCAACTTCTACGATGCCTCGGCGAAAATGGGCATGCATCAGGACAAGGAAGAGAAGTCCCTTGCGCCCGTGGTGTCCCTGAGTATCGGAGACAGCTGCCTCTTCCGCTTCGGAAACACCCAGAACCGGAACAGGCCGTGGATGGACGTTCGACTGGAGTCGGGCGACCTGTTCGTCTTCGGAGGCGAATCCCGGCTGGCGTACCACGGGGTGATGAAGACCTATCCCGGAACAGCCGATCCCGCGTTGGGCTTGGATGGACGGCTCAACATCACGCTGAGGGTGACGGGTTTGTCCTGAAGGCCGCAGAATCGTTCCAAAGTGGCAGGATCGTGGAAATTGTCCGGCGATCGTGCACGGAACGGCGAATCTGTACCGGTCGAGGGGTCAGACCAAAAGCCCTCGTAAGTATGAAGCCTGCCCCGCATGCTGGGCACAATCCTCGATGACGCTCACCAACCGCACGCGGAGAGTGACAGGCGGGTCCCACGACGTGTCGATGATCCGGTCCAGGTCGGTCTCGTTGAGGTTCTCAACGAACTTCATGGTGCGTGCGTGCACCGCCCGGTGATACTCGATGAGCAGCTCGGAGGAGTCGAGGCGGACCTTGTCGACTTCGCTGGTGCTGTGCCCGTAGCCTGTGTCCTCGCGCGGCAGGTCAAGGCTGAACCTGTCGAACCAGCCATCGGTGAGCCAGAGCTCATCGCGGCCGGCGGCGTCGGCCAGGTGGTTGTCCTGCACCCTGGTGAGGTGCCAGATGAGCCAGCCGATGCTGTTGCCTGCGGCGCCCGACCCGTCAGGGAGGCTCGGCCGATAGGCGAGCTGACCGGCGTCGAGCCCTTGCACCGCACGGGACACCGCGTCCGGGATTCGCCCGAAAGCCTCGACAAGCACGTCGTTTCCGCTCATGCACCCAGCCTAGTAAGCCGCAGATATGCCGGAAAGGGGCAGGATCGTGGGACCTTTCCCACGATCCTGCCCCTTTCCGGCAGTTTTGGCGCTGGGTTACAGGTACGGCTCCACGAGCGACTCATAACGGGCCTTCACTGTCGCGAGCACGTCGGCGGCCGGTGAATCCCAGATCTCCTGGTTGAAGATTTCCACCTCGACGGGGCCCGCATAGCCGGTTGCGGCAACCCACCGGGTGATCGTCTCGAAGTCGATGTAACCGTCACCCATGTACCCGCGGGAGAGCAGTGCGTCGGCCGCAATCGGGAGATTCCAGTCGCACACTTGGTAGGACGCAATGCGCCCCTCCGCACCGGCGCGCTGGATCGAGGATTCAAGTGCTGGGTCCCACCAGACGTGGAAGGTATCGACGACAACGCCGACAGTCTCCGCGGGGAAGGGTGCCGCGAGGTCCAATGCCTGGCCCAGTGTGGAGAGCACCGCGCGGTCCGCTGCGTACATCGGGTGCAGGGGCTCCAGCACCAGCCGTACATTGTGCTCCTGCGCTACCGGAACCAGTTCCGCGATCCGGTCAGCAACCCGCTGACGTGCCGCGGCGACGTCCTTCGCGCCGGGCGCGGAAGGGTCGACGGCGGGGCCGCCGATGAGCGCGCCGGCTGCGGGAAGACCGCCCACCACCATGATCAGCTCGCGGGTGCCCAGCGTTGCCGCTTCGATGATGGCCTGGGTGTTGTCGGCAAGCGCCGCTGCCTGGCCCGCTTCATCGGCAGCGGTCAGGAACCCGCCCCTGCACAGGCTGGAGACGGACAAGCCGGCTTCCGATACGAGGCGAACTGCCTTGTCCAGTCCGACCTCGGCGACGCGGTCCCGCCAGACACCGATCGAGGTCAGTCCGGCGTCGGCGGACAAGGTTACCGCTTCCGCCAGCGTGATGTTCTTCGTGGTGGCGGTGTTCAGCGAGAGACGGCTCATGCGCCCACCCCGTAGCTTGCGAGCAGCCACTCGAAGCGGTGCGCCGCAACATCCGGATCAGCCAGGAGCCCGGCCTTGTCGGCGAGGCGGAAGGTATCCGCCAGATGCAGTGCCGAACGCCCGGAGTGCAGTCCGCCCACCATCTGGAACCCGGGCTGGTGCCCGTTGACCCAGGACAGGAACGCGACGCCGGTCTTGTAGTAGAAGGTCGGCGCGCTGAAAATGTGCTTGCCCAGGTCCCGTGTGGAATCCAGGATTGCGCGCCCGCCGTCCGCGTCGCCCTCGTCGTACGCCTGCAAAGCGGCTGATGCGGCGGGGTAGATCGCCGCGAAGATGCCAAGCAGCGCATCCGAGTAGTGCGTCCCGTCGCCGTGGATGAGTTCCGGGTAGTTGAAGTCATCGCCGGTGTAGAGCCGAACGCTCTCGGGGAGGGCGGCACGCAGCGCGGTCTCGTGTGCCGCGTCGAGCAGAGACACCTTCACGCCGTCCACCTTCTCCGGCTGTGCGCGAATGAGGTCGAGGAAGATGCCGGTGGCAGCGTCGACGTCGTTGTTGCCCCAGTAACCGCTCAGCGCCGGGTCGAACATGGTGCCGAGCCAGTGCAGGATTACGGGCTCCTCGGCCTCGGCCAGCAGGATCCCGTAGACGTACTGATAGTCGGCGGGGCTCTGCGCCACGGCGGCGAGCGCGCGGGAAGCCATGAGGATGACCTTCGCGCCGGCGTCGGACACCACCTTGATCTGCTCGCGGTAGGCCTCGACAACGGCGTTCAGTCCCGCCCGGCCTGCCGGCAGGTTCGCCAGGTCCAGCTGGTCGGTGCCGGCGCCGCAGGCAAGGAGATCACGGACAGTTTTGCCGCGGGTCGCGTCAGCATTGGAACCGACGACGGCGGCAGCCTCCGCCCCGGAGCGGCGGATCAGTTCCTGCGTGGCCGGCCAGTCCAGGCCCATGCCGCGCTGGGCGGTGTCCATCGCGTCGGCGACGCCGAGGCCGTAGGACCACAGCTCCCGGCGATAGGCGAGCGTGGTATCCCAGTCAAGGACGGCGGGCGCGCCGGGAGTGTTGTCGGCGGTGACCTCGGGGATCACATGCGCGGCCGCGTAGGCGTGGCGGGCGGTGAGGGGTGCCGTGGGCTTCGCCCAGGTGGTGGTCGGAGCGAGCTCGTAGCGCTCAAGCGAGCCGGCCGCAGTGGGAAGGTAGAGCGACGTCATAGCGTGATCTCCGGGATGTCGAGAGTACGGCGCTCGGCGGATGACTGCAGGCCGAGCTCAGCGAGCTGGACGCCGCGGGCTGCCGACAGGAGACCGAACCGGTGCTCGCGGCCGGCCGACACGTCCCGCAGGAATTCCTCCCACTGCAGCTTGAAGCCGTTGTCCAGTTCGGCGTTGGCCGGAACTTCCTGCCACTGGTCGCGGAAGGACTCTGTGACGGGCAGGTCCGGGTTCCACACGGGCTTGGGGGTGTGGGCGCGCTGCTGGGCAACGCACTTGTTGAGGCCTGCGACGGCCGAACCGTGGGTGCCGTCGATCTGGAACTCAACGAGTTCGTCGCGGTAAACGCGAACAGCCCAGGAGGAGTTGATCTGCGCGAGCACAGGATCGCCCGCGGGAGTTTCGAGTTCGAAGATGCCGTACGCGGCGTCGTCGGCCGTTGCCTTGTATTCCTTGCCCTGCTCATCCCAGCGGGTGGGGATGTGGGTGACGGTGTTGGCACTGACGGTCTTGACCTTGCCGATGATGCCCTCAAGCACGTAGTTCCAGTGGCAGAACATGTCGGTGGTCATGCCGCCGCCGTCTTCCTTGCGGTAGTTCCACGATGGGCGCTGCGCGGGCTGGTGATCGCCCTCGAAGACCCAGTAGCCGAACTCGCCGCGGAGGGAGAGGATGCGTCCGAAGAAGCCTTCATCGACCAGGCGGCGCAGTTTCACGAGACCCGGCAGGTAGAGCTTGTCGTGTACAACACCGGCGGTGACGCCGGCTTCCTGGGCGATCCGGGCCAGCTCGACGGCTTCGGCGAGGGTTTCCGCCGTCGGCTTCTCCGTGTAGATGTGCTTGCCGGCAGCCATTGCCTTCTTGAGGGTTGCGGCACGCAGGGAGGTCATGGAGGCGTCGAAGACAACATCGACGGTGGGGTCGGCGATGATCCCGTCCAGGTCGGTGGTCCAGTGCTCTACTTTGTGCTGCTGGGCCAGCTCGCGGATTTTCGCTTCGTTGCGTCCTACGAGGATGGGTTCTACCTGAACTTTTGTTCCATCGGCAAGGGTGACGCCACCCTGCTCACGGATGGGCAGGATGGAGCGCACCAGGTGCTGCCGGTACCCCATCCGGCCGGTGATGCCATTCATCGCGATGCGGATGGTCTTGGTCTCTGTCACGTTTACTCCCGGAGAGTGAAGAATGTTGGTGGAAAGCGCTTTCCAATATAGAGTGGTGATCAGGACCACGTCAACCCCCTTCCTCGCTGAATGGAAAGATTGTGAGGCTCCGGCCGGGCCGGGAGCCTCACCTCCGCAGTCAGCAGGGAAACCCACCAACCGAAGGAGCCCGGTGGCCGCTGTAACCCTGTCCGGCGTTGCCCGCCACGCCGGCGTTTCCCTGGCCACAGCATCGCGGGTACTGAACGGCTCGTCGCGCCGTCCGGCTGAAGATATCGCCGAGCGGGTCCGCGCCTCGGCACTCGAGCTCGGATATGTCCCCAACGCGCAGGCCCAGGCCCTCGCACGTTCCTCCACAGGGCTGGTCGGCCTGGTTGTCCACGACATCTCCGACCCCTACTTCTCCTCGATCGCCCGCGGCGTCCAGCACGCGGCCAGGAACTACCGCCGGCAGGTCCTGCTCGCCAGCACCGATCCCTCCGAAAGCGCAGAGCACGACGCCGTCGCCGCCTTCGCCTCCCATCGCACCGACGCGATCATCCTGGCGGGTTCGCGCCGTGCACAGCCCGACCCCGACCTCGAACAGGAGCTGGCCCGGTACCAGCAGAACGGTGGTCGGGTCGTGACCATTGGGGGCATGCGCGGCTCCGGCTTGACCGTACCGGTGGGAAATTCTGAGGGCGCCGCGGCCCTGGTCTCGAAACTCGTGTCGCTCGGCATCACCAGGTTCGCCATCCTCGCCGGCCCCAGCGAGCTGAATACCGCACGCGACCGCGTCGCCGGCTTCACTGCTGCCCTCAATGAAGCAGGGCTGGAGCCTGCCGCCGTCGTCGGCAGTTCCTTCGGCCGAGAGGGCGGTTTCGAGGCCGCGCAGCGCTGCTGGGAGGAGTTGAACGGCGAGCGCGGGGCCTGCCTGCTGGCGGTAAATGACGTCATGGCGATCGGTGCCATCGCCGGGCTGCGGGCCCTCGGCGTTGCGGTGCCCGGGGACGCCCTTGTCTCAGGCTTCGATGACATTCCCCCGCTACGCGATTACTTCCCCGCGCTCACCACGGTCCACCTGCCGCTCGAGCAGTTGGGCGAAGAAGCAGCCAACCTCGCCCTGAATCCCGACCAGGCGCCGCCGGCTCCGGTCATGGGCGAAGTCATCATCCGTGAATCGGCAGGAGCAGGATCAGCGTCATGAGGATTTTGATTGCACCGGACAAGTTCAAGGGCACCCTGACAGGCGCGGAGGCTGCCGAGGCGATGGCCGCGGGGGTTCGCCGGGTCATGCCGGATGCGGACATCACTGTGCAGCCCATCGCGGACGGCGGTGAAGGAACGCTTGAGGCCGTGTTGGCATCCGGCGGTGTCCGGAACGAGACAAGCGTCCATGGGCCGCTCGAGGACACCGTTACGGCCCCGTGGGCGCTCATGGGTTCCACTGCCGTGATCGAAACGGCTCGCGCCAGTGGGCTGGAATTCGTGACCCCGTCTATGGAATCGGCGGGCGCAGCGCACTGCTACGGAAGCGGCGAACTGCTGGCGGCCGCGCTCGACGCCGGTGCTACGGAGATTGTGCTTGGCGTAGGCGGATCAGCCATGACCGACGGCGGATCCGGCGCGCTGCGTGCCCTCGGCGCGAAGATTCTTGACCACGACGGCGCCGAGCTCCCCCTGGGTGGGCTTGCCCTGTCCCGGGCGGCCTCCCTGGATCTTTCCGGCCTTGATCCCCGCCTTCAAACCGCTCAGCTACGCATCGCCGTCGATGTGCAGAACCTGTTGTACGGGCCCGACGGCGCCGCCCATATTTTCGGCGCGCAGAAGGGAGCGGACGCAGACCTCCGCGCGACGCTCGACGCCGCCCTCGCCCACTGGGCGCAGCTGCTGCAGGACACCACGGGGAACAATGTCCAGCAGCCCGGTGCCGGTGCCGCCGGTGGTTTCCCCTCCGCTTTCCTCGCCTGTGCGAATGCTTCACTGGAGCCCGGTTTCGATCTGGTGGCAGGACTCACCGGGCTGGACGGAAAACTGGCAGAGGCAGATCTGGTGCTCACCGGTGAAGGTTCGCTTGACGCGCAATCCCAGTTTGGGAAGGCACCGCTGGGCCTGGCGGATCGAGCCCGGGACCTGGGCCTCCCGGTCCTCGCGGTGGCCGGCCGCATCACGCTGTCGCAGGCCGATCTGGCCGCCCACGGGGTGGTGCAGGCGCGCAGTCTGGCTGACACCGCGCCTTCCGTAGCAGCCGCAATGAACGACGCCGGGCGCTATGCAGCCGACGCGTCAGAATGGGTGCTTAGGGCCCTCCTCTCGAGCTCCTCAGGGTTGACAGGTACCTTTCCCGGGTAGCACGGTTGATTCCAGACCAATCATAAGTAAGCTGATGATTAGTTGGATAAACGGTTTCGACAGGGAAGGTGAAAGCGCATGCCCGATCTTTCAGCCTGGTCGACAGGCCGGCTCCTTACAACAGCGGCGCGGCTAGTTGAGCAATCTTGGAATCAGCGCCTCGCGGAGCTGGATGTCACCCACGCCGGGTTTACGGCCTTGGCCGTATTGGCAACTTATGGGCCGCTTCGGCAGGCCCAGCTCGCTGAATTAGTGCATGTGCAGGCGCAGACCATTGGGAAAACACTCAATCGCCTTGAGGCCAGGGGACACATCGAACGCACGCGGGGCGACGACGACCGGCGCAGTCAGACGGTCCGGATCACTGAGAAGGGCCTCGCAACACTGGAGAAGGGCCGCGACATTGAGCGCACCCTGGTTTCGGATGAGGCGCTGCTGTCTCCAGAGCTGCGATCACACCTCCGCGCTGCGATCGAGGAACTCGCCGAGCCCCAGCGCCATGTCCGCGGCAGAAGCGGGCTCCACGCAGTGGAGGACCAGTAGCCGGGCCTAGAACCCGGCTTCTTTATAGAAACCCTCGATATGGCGCGCAACAATCCGGGCGGCGAGCGCGCCGTCGTCGTTCCTGATTGCGTCGTGGATGTCGTGATGTTCCGCGCGAAGGCGGGCCGACGTGGCTGCCCAGTCGGGCAGGGTGCGCGTCAGCCGCAGCGTATAGCCCTCGATCGATTCCCTGAGCGACGACATCATCGCTCCGACCAGCACATTGCCGGCCGCTTCGGCGAGCGCAACATGGAAGAGCGAGTCAAGACGCAGGAATTCCTTCTCATCGGGCGCTGAGGCATCCATTGCAGCAAGCAGCGCAGCAGCATCTTCCATGGCGGGTGCGGCAGGATCGGCATGCTCGGCAGCCCACGTCTCGAGCAGCAGTCGCGTCTGCACAATGTCCTCAATGGGCAGGTGTGACGTCGCCATGTGCAGGCGGAGCGCGGCTCCCAACGCGGCCGCCGGATTGGCAGTAATAACGGTGCCTGCCCCCGGCCCGGAGCCGACGCCCGCACGAACAATACCCATTGCTTCCAGTACGCGTATGCCTTCCCGAGCCGAAGCACGGGAGATGCCCAGTTGCTCCGCCACGGTGCGTTCGCCCGGCAACCGATCACCGACTGCCAGCCGTCCGGCCGCGAGCTGGTCCTCCAGCCAGGATTGCACGAGTTGATGGGTACGCATGCAGCAAGTTTAGCTTGCATGGTCAGACCACATGGCGCTACTGTGGTCGGACCACATCTCGACGCGAAGGTTTCCCATGTCCTACACGCCCGAAGCGCTCAAGCGCCGGATCCCCAAAGTTGCTGACCTGGCCCCCTTGATGCAGTTCAAGAAGCCGGAGTTCAGCCAAAGCGCCAGGTTGGGCCGCGCCAACACCATCGGTGATCTTCGTGCCATTGCGAAGCGACGGACGCCCACCGCACCGTTCGACTACACCGACGGGGCTGCGGAAGCGGAAATTACGCTGCGGCGTGCACGGGAGGCATTCCTCGACATTGAATTCCGGCCGGGCATTTTGCGGAACGTAGAGAAGGTCGACACATCGGTGACGGTCCTGGGCAAGGAATCCGCTCTGCCGTTCGGCATCGCACCCACCGGCTTCACCCGCATGATGCAGTCCGAGGGTGAGTACGCGGGCTCGCAGGCTGCGGAAGCCGCCGGAATCCCCTACACGCTCTCCACCATGGGAACCGCGTCGATCGAGGACGTCGCCAAGGCAGCACCCGCGGGGCGGAACTGGTTCCAGTTGTACCTCTGGACGGACCGCGAGCGGTCAATGGAGCTGATTGAGCGGGCAGCCGCCGCCGGCAACGACACGCTGATGGTCACCGTGGACACCGCTGTAGCCGGTGCCCGCCTCCGCGACGTCCGAAACGGCATGACCATTCCGCCGGCGCTGACCCTTAAAACGGTCATCGACGCTTCCTACCGGCCGGCCTGGTGGTTCAACTTCCTGACGCATGAGCCGTTGGCGTTCGCCTCGCTCAACCGCTACTCGGGCACCGTCGCTGATCTCATCAATTCCATGTTTGACCCCACCCTTACCTTCGATGACCTGGACTGGTTGCGCCAGGTCTGGAAGGGCAACCTCGTTGTGAAAGGCATTCAGACTCGCGATGACGCCAAAAAGGTAGTGGATCATGGTGCGGACGGCATTGTGCTTTCCAACCACGGGGGGCGCCAGCTCGACCGCGCACCGATACCCCTCCGGCTTCTTCCTGACGTCGCTGCCGAACTGAAAGGCAAGACGTCGATCATGCTGGACACCGGCATCATGAGCGGCGGCGACATTGTTGCGGCCCTCGCCCTCGGTGCTGACTTCACGCTGATCGGCCGCGCGTACCTGTATGGCCTCATGGCCGGAGGCCGGGCCGGCGTCGACCGTGCTGTCGCCATCCTCGAGAAGGAAATCACGCGCACCATGCAGCTGCTCGGAGTTACCCGCGTAGAGGACCTCACCCCCGAACACGTTCGTTTCCTGTAGTTTTTGTCGCCTGGCTTCCGCTCCAATTCATTCAAAGCGGCAGCCAGGCGACAAAAGCTTCCCTGGGCTTATTATCATTGGAGGAACTCGCGGGGCGCGGGATCCGCGAGACCTGGGGGTCACAATAAAATGAAGCGGCGGCGGGTGCATTATCCGTTGAAATATCGGCGTGCCCGAACAGTGATTTATGCCGTAGCGCTGTTTTGGCTCTGGACCTGGCTGGGGAGCGCAACGTTCATCGCCAGCCTGTTCCACTCCCCCGTCCACGCGATCATCGCCTTGTACGGGCTCTTCACCTTCGTACTGCTCTCCCTCCCCGTCTTTCTGCTGGCGCTAGCGCAAATGGCACTGAACCGCCCGATTGTCACGCCGGAGGCCACCGTCGTCGTACATCTGGATCCCCGCTCGGCAAGCTCTCCTGTGCCAGCGCGCGCTACTCGCAGCGCCTCATAATTTGCAACGCCCGTTCAATCACATAATTAGGTTGGGCAATTAGAAATATATTCGAATTTCTGCTGGGCATTCCAGTTGCGTTGATCCTGCGGTAAAACTGAGCTTCTTTGCATAATCCTTTGCAAATTCCCAGCGATTTACCGGCGATTGATAAACCATACTTGGTGGGGGGCTATAAAGCGCCGCTGATTGCGAGCGGCCGGTTGTCGCTGTCGGGGAAGACTGCGACGTGGGCCCCGACCCACTCGTACCACCAAGGACTCTCATGCCTTCACTTCAGCGTTTCACTGCTGCCCTCGCCGGCGTCCTGCTCCTGGCGGGCAGCCTCTCTGTCGGGGTGTACCCGGCATCCGCGCAGACCGTTCAGCCGTCTCCGACCGCAACCCATTCCGCGGAGCAGAGCCCGGATTCCGGGGTTGCACCGTCCGAAACAGCGCCGGCTGAGACGGAGCCGGCCGAGACGGAGCCGGCCGAGATTCATGAACTTTTCCCGGGCGGCATACCGTCCTATCCCGACCATACCTACGAGGGTTCGACACCCGGTTCGACACCCCACGATGCCCATTCACACGATGCAGAGACCGAGGGCGCTGCCACGTCGCCGCTCGGTGCCGGCGGCACCCTGTCCCGCGCGGGCGACATCAAGGTTCGGCTTGTAACGATAGACCTGGCCGACAGCACCGCAACGGTTCCGTTCACAACTGCCGAAAACGCCATCGGCGTATCGAGCGCCTACTGGAAGAGCATGTCCAACGGACGGCTTTCGATGTCAGTAGCGTCGAGAGTCGTCAATCACAAGACGGCCGCGAAGTCCACTGATTCCTACGACCAGATCATGAACAAGGTCACTGCAGAACTGAAGTGGACCTACAGCCCGTACACCGCATTGGTGGTCTTCACCCCCACAGCGTTGAAGGAGGGCTACCTGGGCTACGGCTGGAGCAGCAGCGGCACCAGCGGCCGTATCCTTATGCCTCACACCTCCCAGCTGAGCAACTTCACCACGAACGTACTCACCCACGAGTTTGGCCATGTACTGGGCCTCATGCACGCTGATTCGCTGCAGTGCACCACCGGCCAGACGGATACCGCCGCCTTCGGCTCCGGGTGTGAAATCCGGCACTACGGTGACACATCAGACCTGATGGGCATTTCCCGATGGTTCGACACCCCGGTCATCAGCTCCAGTTTCTGGGACTACGGCGGATTTGGGCGCGGGGATGAGATTCTCAACGTCGGCGTTGCGTCCGGCAGTAAAACCTACACTCTTCGACCATGGGCCGGTTCCAACGCCTACCGGGCAGTGAAGTTCACGGATCCGAAGAGCGGTGAGATCTACTACCTGGAGCTTCGCGTTCCCGTCGGCTTCGACAAGAACCTTGCAATCAACGGCAACCGGGGAGTGAAAATTGTACAGAGCGGCGGCCTCACACCGGCGTCTTCCGTTCTCCTGATGCCCTCGAGCAAGCCGTTCCCTGGTTACTATGCGGAAAACACGGCTTGGCAGGCCGGCAGCACGTTCATGACGCACGCTGGAACAGCCGTCAAGATCAACTCCGTCTCAGATACTGGCGCTTCAGTCACCATCAATACGAACCCGTTCCCTGTCGCGACAAACCCGCAGCCCGTCGCGACTCCTTCCGCCACATCCGGCGGGCGCACCGATATGAACCGGGATGGGAACCCGGATATCGTCGCACGCGACTCATCCGGTCGGCTCTGGCTGTACCCGAGCACGGCCTCGGGGACCTTCGGACAGAGGGTGCAGATTGGTTCCGGGTGGAGCGGCATGAAAATGATCCTCCTCCCCGGTGACTTCGACGGAGACGGTATCGCCGACGTCATGGCCCAGGACAGCCTGGGCCGACTCTGGCTCTACGCCGGCACTGGAACCGGCGGTGTCAAGCCAGGGGCCCAGATCGGAAGTAAATGGGGTGGCATGAGCGCCCTGGTGACACCCGGCGACTTCAACGGAGACGGTTTCGCCGACCTTATTGCCCGCTCCAGCGACGGGGCGATGCACCTCTACCCCGGGAACGGTAAGGGCGGTTGGGGTACCCCCACTCAGATCGGTCGGGGTTGGGGTGGGATGACCGCACTGTTGAGCACAGGAGACTTCAGCGGAGATGGGAAGTCTGACCTGGTTGCCCGGGACTCCAAAGGTGGGCTGCACCTCTACCCCGGAAATGGTAAGGGAGGCTTCCTCGCCGCGTCGCAGATCGGTTCGGGCTGGAACGGGATGACAGCATTCGCCGGTCCCGGACCGTGGGGCTCGGATTCCAACGCCGATCTGATCGCACGCAGCAGCAACGGCGAACTGTACCTCTACACCGGTAACGGGACGGGACGCTTCAGCGGCTCGCAAAAGATCGGCAAGGGCTGGCAGGACATGTACATAGCGGAGTAACCCAAAGGTTTCCGAGCGGAAGGCCGCCGGTACCGCTTTCCAGCGGTACCGGCCGCCTTTCGCTTTGCCCCTACTCCTGAGTGTCGGGCAAATCCGGCTCGGTACGGAAATTGATTAGCTTGTGCGTTCCGTCACAGTACGGCTTGATAGCCGAAGCACCGCACCGGCACAGCGCTACGGTCTTACGACGGCGGGGCACCGGCTCTCCCGACGGAGTCACAATGGGGACATCCCCCCTCACCAACAGGGGGCCATCAGGGCAGGCGACGATACTGACGTCATCGTTCCCGGATGATGCGGATGGTGAACTCATGATGTCTCCCTCGTTGCGAGCTACGACCCTAGCCGTCTCTCGATCAGAATACTAAGCTGACTGTCCACGCAGGACCCGGCGAGCCCGTCGGTTGAAGGAGAGTTTTCGTTGCGGTCTTGTGGTCATATGCTAAGCATGCTTATTGTGTAGATGCGATGACTTACTTCCCAGGAGTCCTCCACATCAATAAAGGAGTCATTATGAGCACAACGAACTGGTCAGAAGACCCGCTGGTCACCTCAACGCCGGGCGCACAGGACCCCTCAACCTCGGGACAGTCCACTAAGTCTGCTGCGAAGGATGAAGCCAAGGATGTAGGGCGGCAGGGCGCGGACGCAGCAAAGGGCGTCGCACAGACCGCGGGGGCAGAAGCGAAGAACGTGGCAAATGAAGCCGGCACACAGGTTAAGAACCTGGTCGGCGAGCTTGGTTCAGGCTTGAAGGACCAGGCCGGCAGCCAGCAGCAGCGTGTCACCGAAGGCCTGCGTTCCCTCACCGACGAACTCAAGTCCATGGCTGACAAGTCCGAGGGCGGCACCGCCCAGCAGCTCGTGCAGCAGGTGGCACAGCGCACCGACAGCGCCGCATCCTGGCTTGAGGGCCGGGATCCGGGATCACTGTTGGATGAAGTCACCGGCTTTGCCCGCCGCCGTCCAGGAACATTCCTGCTGATTGCCGCAGGCGCAGGCCTCGTCGCCGGGCGCCTTACCCGCGGAATGACAGGCGGCTCGGGCCCGAGCGGCTCGCCTTCGTCGGACGGACCCACCGGCTCAGCAAAGGGCGGACAACACGTTGCTACCTACCCGCCGGTCCCGGACGAGTACGGAACCGACGTACCGGCCTACGGTGCCGGCATTGACACCCCGCCGGTCGCGCCGCCTACGACGACGCCGACCGTCACCCCCACCACTCCGCTCAGCCAGCCTGGTGCAAGCGGGACTGAATCAGGGAGGGACTTCCGATAATGACTGAACAACACCTTCACGGATCGCACGCGGCGCAACCGCCGCCGTCGAGTTCTGACAGCGGTTCGAATGCATCCCTCGGAGAGCTGCTCAGCGAGGTCACTCGTGACCTGTCAACGCTGATGCGCCAGGAGCTCGAGCTTGCGAAAGCTGAACTGCGCGAGTCCGGAACCCGTGCCGGCAAGGGCGCTGGAATGTTGAGCGGCGCTGCCGTCGCAGGGCACTTTGTACTTCTCTTTCTTTCCCTCGCCCTGATGTGGGGCTTGGCAGACCTCATCGAGAGCCTCGGCTGGGCCTCAGTGATCGTTGCAGTGATCTGGGGAATCATCGCTGCGGTCCTCGCTCTGAAGGGCAAGAAGGAAATGAAATCGATCAAGGGCATGCCGCAGACCGCTGAGACAGCCAAGGAAATTCCGCCTACGTTGAAACCAGGAGAGCACACGCCATGAACCAGACACCTGATGAGATCCGCGCGGACATTGAACGCACCCGCAGCGAACTGGGCGCCGATGTAGACGCGGTTGCCGATAAGGTAAACCCGTCGAACATCGCCCAGCGGCAGACCGACAAGGTCAAAAGCAAGCTGGGCAATGTCAAGGACAGTGTGATGGGCACGGCCCAGGACGCCAAGGACAGCGTGATGGGCACGGCCCACGACGCCAAAAACAGCGTGGCGGGTTCCGCCCAGGACGCTTCCTATTCGGCCAAGGGCAAAGCCCACTCCGCGGGAGATCTAATGCACCAGGCCGGCGGGGCCGTTCAGTCAGCACCGCAGCGCATTACCTCGAAGACGCAGGGAAACCCCCTCGCCGCCGGGTTGATCGCATTCGGTGCGGGCCTGCTTGCAGCATCGCTGATCCCCGCAAGCGAGAAAGAGAAGCAGGCGGCTCAAACCGTCAAGGAGAAGGCCCAGCCGCTCGTTTCCGAAGTTTCTGACGCAGCCAAGCAGGTCGCTGAGGATATGAAGGAGCCGGCACAGCAGGCGATGGACTCTGTGAAGGAGACCGCCACCGATTCGGCCAACACGGTGAAGGAAGAGGGCACAAGCGCAGCGTCCGACGTCAAGGACCGCGCGCAGGATGCCAAGTCCAACGTCAAGGACAGCTCGAGCACACCGTAACTGACGCTCGACAGGCCGGTGGCGCTGCATGAAAAACATGCAGCGCCACCGGCCTGTTCTGTTTATTCAGGAGTTCCTTCCGGCTGGACCGCTGCCGCCGGATCGGGCCGGGAGGGCAGCAGATCCTCGATCAGCTCCATCAAGAGCCGCCGCAGTTCCGGAGAAGCACGGTGCAGGTCCTGCATAAATTCCCGTTCGTGGTGCTCGGCCTCAGAGAGCCGGGAACTGCCGCGTGGAGTCAGGCTCACGACGAACGTTCGCCGGTCATTCTCGCTGCTCTGGCGCGACACCAGCCCCTGGTCCTGCAGGCGAACCAGCGTTCGGCCGACGGTTTGGGCTGTGACGTGCAACTGCTCCGCCAGCTCGGTCTGGGACAGCGGACCCTTCGCCTCGATCGAGCGCAAAGCAATGAAGGCCGCGTGAGTTATTCCAATCGCGAGGAGACGTTCATTCCAGGCGTTTTCGGTGAGGCGGGCGGCGGTGGTCAGCAGTCTTTCGGTGCTCCAAAGATCTGTTTCCGACATCTCCACCTCTTTTCATCGTGGTTCGGACTTAGGAATTCGCAGCCTGTCAGCCCACGGATGGTTTCTTTCCTACCACTGTTTAGCGCACGATGCGTTTTACTCACCGGGCAAGCCGGGAGACGGCGGCGCGTTGGGTATATCGATTATTGGAACAACCCGAAACTGCCCAGTGATACCAGGGGAAACAAGTGGAGCCTAGGGGAATCGAACCCCTGACCTTTTCATTGCGAACGAAACGCTCTACCAACTGAGCTAAGGCCCCGCAGCAACAAAGATACCCCAGCATCCCGGCGTGAAACCAAATGTCCGGGCCCGGTTGTACCCTCGAACCATGCGTTCCTCCGCTACGGAGATCCGGGCATGGCCGGCGTTATGGTCGCTCGTCATCGGGTTCTTCATGATCCTTGTCGACTCAACCATCGTGTCCGTTGCCACCCCCGCCATCATGGAGTCGCTGGAAGCGGATATTGACAGCGCCATCTGGGTCACCAGCGCATATCTTCTTGCCTACGCCGTGCCGCTGCTCATCACGGGAAGGCTGGGTGACAGGTTCGGGCCCCGGCGGGTCTACCTCGCCGGTCTCGCCGTGTTCACTGTGTCCAGCGCCCTGTGCGGCTTTGCCGACACCATCGAGCTGCTCATCCTCGCCCGGGTGGTCCAGGGGTTGGGCGCCGCGCTGATGACACCACAGACAATGTCTGTCATCACCCGGATTTTCCCACCCGACCGGCGCGGCTCTGCCATGGGTCTCTGGGGTTCCGTCGCGGGCATAGCCACTCTCGTGGGCCCAATCCTGGGTGGGGTGCTGGTGGACACTCTCGGCTGGGAGTGGATCTTCTTCGTCAACGTACCGGTGGGCGTGATCGGCCTGGTGCTTGCTTACCGGTACGTTCCCGAGCTAACCACCAATAGCCACTCTTTCGACCTCCTCGGAGTTATTCTCAGCGCAGCAGGAATGTTCTGCCTGGTATTCGGTATCCAGGAGGCCGAGAGCTACAACTGGGGCCCCATCGCAGGGCCAATCTCCGTATGGTCCCTTATCATCACCGGAGCAGTCCTGTTCAGCGCCTTCCTCCTCTGGCAACGCTTCAACCGCAAGGAACCGCTCATCCCTCTGAAGCTGTTCCGCGACCGCAACTTCACACTGGCTAACACCGCAATATCGTCGATGGGCTTCACTATCACCACCATGAGCCTCCCACTGATGCTCTATGCCCAGAACGTCCGCAACCTGTCCCCCACGGAAGCTGCGATGCTGCTGGTTCCCATGGCGGTCATCTCCGGTGTGCTCGCTCCTTTCGTCGGCAAACTCGTCCAGCGCGGCAACCCGAAATACATGGCCATCTTCGGGTTTACGGGCATGGCGGTTGCGCTGTTCTGGCTGGCGTCGCTGCTCAGGCCGGATACACCGATCTGGCTCCTGACGTTGCCAATCGCGCTGATCGGTCTGGCGAGTGCAGGGATCTGGGCTCCAGTTTCATTGACAGCCACACGCAACCTCCCGCCGTCGTTAGCCGGCGCGGGTTCCGGCGTCTACAACACCACACGGCAGGTAGGAGCCGTGATTGGCAGCGCCGGTATCGCGGCGATTATGCAGGCACGGCTCGTCGCCAATAATGCGGTGGACGCACCGGAGCGCGCCGCGGAGTACGCTGCGGCAATGGGGCAGTCGCTGCTCCTGCCGGCAACGGTTATTGTCATCGGCCTGGTTGCGGCCCTCTTCTTCGCCCGCCCCGAACAGCATCAGCCGTGGAGCGCGGACGTCGGCCACACCATGCAAACCTCTAAACGGGGGTAGTTGCCTTCCGTAACCACCGCTAGGCTCGGGTCATGGCTGAAGAATTCGCAACCGAAGATACCACCGCCGAGAAGAGTGAGCCGGCCGCTGTCAAGGAAGTCAGCGACGACTTCGTGACACGGCAGCACACCACGCCCTCAGGCCTTGCGTACACCGCAACAACCGGGCGGCTCGTGCTGCGCCGTGAAGAGACCAAGGACGGCAAGTCCGAGGGTTTCAAACCGAAGGCGGAGATCTTCGTCATCGCATACACGAAGGACAACAGCGACTCCAGCCGCCCGGTCACATTCGCATTCAACGGTGGGCCAGGCTCCTCGTCGGTCTGGCTGCACCTCGGCCTGCTGGGCCCACGCAGGGTGGACTCAGGCGACGTCGGCGCCATGACTCCTCCACCCTTCGGCCTTGTGGACAACCCTGAGACCCTGCTCGAACACAGCGACCTGGTCCTGATTGATCCCGTGAGCACCGGCTTCTCCCGGGTCATCGAGGGCGAGAAGACCGACGAGTTCCACGCATTCATCGAAGACCGTGACCTCGTCTCCGAAGTCATCCGCCTCTGGACCACGCGCAACAACCGGTGGCTCTCGCCGAAGTACCTCGTCGGTGAGTCCTATGGAACACTCCGTGCGGTTGCCGTCGCAGGACGCTTGTTCGACGCCTACGGCATGGCAGTCAACGGACTGGGACTCATTTCGACAGTGCTGAACATGTCCACCCTTCGGTTCTTCCCCGGCAGCGACACCCCGTACGCGCTCCACCTGCCGACTTACGCAGCGATTGCGCACTATCACGGCCGCCATCCCGGCAGGGACCTAACGGACGTGGTTCGTGAAGCGGAGGAATTCGCCTCCCGCGACTTCGGGTATGCCCTCACCCAGGGCGCGCGGCTGACACAGTCCGAATACGACGACGCCGTTGCCCGCCTCAGTGCCCTCACCACCCTCGATGAGGCCTTCATCCGGCGCACCAACCTGCGCTGGGAGTACCACGAATTCGCCGCGGAACTGCTTAGGACAGAGGGCCTGGTAGTGGGCAGGATTGACGGTCGATTCACCGCTCCGCCCGCCAACCTGCAGTCCTCCAGCTCAACGGATGATCCGAGCATGCGTGCCATTACCGGGCCATTTGCGGCGGCAATCAACCACTACGTACGCGCCGAACTCGGGTATGAAAACGACCTTCCCTACGAGATCCTCACCGCACGGGTTCAACCGTGGAGCTACCGGACCTTCGAAGGCGCACCCGTTGACGTCAGCGACGTACTCGAGCGCCTTATGGTCCACAATCCGGCGCTGCGGGTGCACGTGGACTACGGATATCAGGACGGCGCTACTCCGCACTTCGCAGCTGAGTACGTGTTCGCACATATGGCGCTCAATGAACACGCGCGAGCCCGGATTTCCCATCACTATCACGAGGCCGGCCACATGATGTACCTCAAGCCCGAATGCAGACTCGCTCAGCTCACCACCCTCGGGGAATTCGTCTCCTTCCGGTCGACAGGTAATTAGTCAGTGTGCTTACTATGGAGGTCCATTCCTCGAAAGGCGGAACAATATGCTGAAGAAGATCCTCTGGATGCTCGCACCGGTCATTGCTTCGAAAGTGCTCGGTAAGCGCCAGCAGGGCCGTACCAACTCCAAGTACGGCCGAGGAAAGAACCGCGGCTACAAGCGGTAAGCGAAGCGTCAGGCGGGTCAGCGCATGGCGAAATGCGCCCACACGGCAAGAACCCATGCGCTGCCCGCCGCACACGCAAGCAGGAGTTCCACCAAAATCCCAACACCCAGAGCCTTGAGCGCGGCACCGCTCGAAGACAGGGCGGCGCCGAAATCGTGCAGTCGTGCGGCTTCGCTCAGCAGCAGACCGACGACGAAGCCGACGATCAGTCCCACCACGGGGATAACGAACATGCCCACCACGCCGAGGACCAGGCCAATGGTGATGGAGCGCCCGGGGATCCTGCGTTGACGCAACTTGCGCCCGGTCAATATGGTCCCAGCCAACAGCCCCGCCAGCGCCAATGCGCCGCCCACCGCGAGCGCAGCCCAACCGGGACCGCTCGTTACTGCGAGTGCCCACCCCAGTAGCGCCACGATGATCAGGATGCTGCCGGGCAGGATCGGAATGACCACGCCCGCCACTCCAACCGCAATGGCCAGCCCGCAGATTACGGTCACAAGAATTTCCCAGTCCATGCTCCCAAGCATGCCACCGCCGGGGTGGCGTCCTTGTTTCCACGTCGGCGGAATACTGGCCGTTGAATGAAGGCACGCTGACCACGGCCGGCATCATCGCCGTCGTCGTGGCGCTGCTTGCAGCTTGGCCGGCGCCGTGCTGGGCGGACTGGCCGGCATGCGGTACCACCGCAGGATTGACCGCACGGACTACAACGCGATCGGCAATAACCCTCAAGCTCGCGCCGGCGTGTGCCTTCGCCTAAGCATCCGCAGGGAGTTGCCTGCGTTTGTCAGTTTTGAGCCGGAGTAGGGCACTCCGCCGGTCAGGCGCAGACCCAGCGCGACCCAGACAGTCAGCATCCGCTCAGCCAGCCATGGGGGCGCCCACAGCGGAGCGGCAGCCGGGAAAACCTGCCTGCCGCCCCACCGTCGCCGTCCCAGCTCTGCCAAACCAACGACGACGGCGGCTGCCGGCAGGCAGGAGACCGCACCGTAGCGTCGCACAAGCAGGATGAGCGTGGGAAGCAGGGACAGTTCCAGGAGCAGCCGGGGCGGCTGGGCGAAGTCGTCATAGGCCTGCCGCACTCGCTGGCGGCGAAAGTGCCCCACTGGAGGTGGGACCCTGCCCACGAACAGGTCATTCGCACGCAGTTCCAGCCCGCCTGCTGCACGCACCGTGCGGAGGAGCTCGAGATTTTCGAACAGAACGTCGCCGTCGTAGCCGCCGGTCGCACTCAGAATGGATCGGCGCACGCCGACGGTGCCGGGGAAGTCCGAGCCGAAAGCCCGATTCAGCAGCGTCCTGCCCGTATCCCAGCGGGCGTGCCACGGCAGAGACAGGAAGTAGTTCTGGGGCCGGACGATGTCGGCCTCATCCAACAGGTCGATAACGCGCTGGAATGTGGAGGCGTCGTAGCGGACGTCGTCGTCGGCAATGATGATCCGCTCACACGAGGCGTCGGCAAGCCCGGTAAGCACTCCGGCCACCTTGCCGTTTCGGCAGGCGAACCGTGGGCGAAGATGGCGAACCCGGGACGGGAGGACTGCCGCGTGATGAGCAAACAAGCCGTCCGGCGATCCGTCCACCACGAGCACTTCGGCCCACTGCCTCACCTCATCGAGGTAGGCTGCCAGCGCCTCAATCCCGCTGTCTTCAGTCCACCGCAGCGGCAGGATGTAGGTCGCCGCGGGCCCGGTCATACCGGTGCGGGTGCGGTTGCCCGCAACGACGACTGACCTTTCTCCCATGCGGCCATGATGTGCTCACCGAGCATGCCGTCGAGGGTGAGGGCAGCGGAGGCCCCGAAGTACACGTCCTCGAGCAACTCCGGCTCCGCTTCCACCAGACCGCCGGCGAGGTCCCGACCGGCAATCTGTTCGTGGACGGCATCGGCCTCGACGTGCTCGTCGAAGTACCAGGTGACGTCCTCGCCGAAACCAAGCCGCCGGAATCCGTTGCCATACAGGCGGTTGGGCTGGGATGAGGTCATCTCGTACGCTGCCAGGTGGCCCACTATGGCGCCTCGGAGCCTGCGGTTCAGCCCGAACATGGACATCATGTTGGTGGACGCGAGTGTAAGGGCAGGGACAGCGTCAACGTAGTGTCCGTAGCTGTCCTCGAGTTCCAACCCCCGCATGGTGCGCGCGAACAGCGTGGAATGCATGCGGTCGGGGCGCCCGCCACCGTACTCGTCAGCCTGGATTTCGACCATGGCTGCCTTTGCCCGGCCGCTCAGGCGGGGTATGGCCCAGGTGTGGGGGTCGGCTTCCTTCAGCTGGTAAATGGATTTGTGGATCAGGAATTCCTGGGCCTGTTCAAGGGTGGCCTTCCTGGCGACGAATCGCGAAACGCTCGGGCCGGTATCGGCAGCGGCCAGCTCGAAGAGAACGGCGGCCACGCCGTCGCTGTCGCGCGGTTCCAGCGAGGGAAGGTCGACGGCGGCACGCAGAGCCGCTTCGAAGTCCCGCTCAATTTCACGGCGGATCCCGATGAGGCCAGGCTCCCATTCCCAGTCGGCGTGGACTCCGTCGATACCGCTGTAGTGCAGTTCGTAGAGACAGAAGAGCGTCAGTTGGAGATCGTCATCCGACAGTATTGCCGGGGAACCTCCAAGTGCAGCCCGTACCGCTCCGTGCAGGGCGTCTATGCCCTCGGCGTTCGGTTCCTGCGGTAGCAACTCCAGCAAAGCCTTGCTCGCGATTCCGCGCGCTTCGGGACTCCTCATGGCACAACCTTCCTACCCGGTGGACGACGTCGTCGTCCCCTTAAAACCACACAGTGCTAAGCCTACTGTCTATTTGGGTAGGTGCGAACATCGGGCAGCCCCCGCACCTGAGTGAGAGGGCTGCCCGCTGAGGGATGAGTCCTATTCCTTGTGCAGCTTGTCCTGCACGCTGCCGGCCATTTTCTCCATGGTGTTCGGCAATTCCGTGGTTCCATAAAAACGCGAATCGGGGTGCGTAGGCGGCGGCATGGGAGCCGACGTCGTAGGACCGTCGTGGTAAGTGAATTCGCCGTGCCCGTCAGGAGTAGGTCCGGAGGCCCAGGACCCCTCAGACGCCGCCTTGCCGTCCGAAAAGTTCAGGTACTGGTAGGACACGCTTCGCTCTTCCTTCTTCAGTGGGAAGTTGCTGGGGACGGGGAAATTCTCCGCCCCTTCTTCCTGAAGCTCGCGAGCGGCTGCCATCCACTGGTTCTGGTGCATCGTGTCGCGCGCCAGCAGGAAGGAAAGCATGTCCCGCACGCCGTGGTCGTCAGTCATATGGTAAAGCCGGGCGACCTGCAGCCGGCCCTGCATTTCAGCATTGGCGTTGGCTGTGAAGTCCGCCAGCAGGTTCCCGCTGGCGGTGATGTAACTGCCCTGCCATGGGTTACCCATGCTGTCCACGGGACGCGCACCGGCGCCGGCAACGATTGCCTGCTGCATGTCCGTACCGCCAACGACGGCGGCAATGGCGGGGTCAGACTGGACGGCGTCGTCGGTGATGCCAAGAGGCGCCTTCTCCAGCAGCTGGGCAATCATGGTCGCCAGCATCTCCACGTGGCCGAACTCTTCAGCGCCGATCCCGAAGAGCAGGTCCCGGTATTTGCCAGGTATGTGCGTGTTCCAGGCCTGGAAGCTGTACTGCATGGCAACGGTTATTTCACCGTATTGGCCGCCGAGGACCTCCTGCAGCTTTCTTGCGTAAACGGCGTCAGGCTTGTCGGGTGTGGATTTGAACTGCAATTCCTGCTTGTGGAAGAACACGGGGATACCTCCGCGATTGTGGCTCCGGGCCTGGACGGCCAACTCATCTGTACGGGCTGGAGAACACGGAACCATGTTTTTCGACGTTAACCCGCCCTCCCACTTGAGGGGAAGCAGTAAGCACGCTTATTTTTCTGGGAATTTTCTCCAAGAAATTCCCAAGGTGCGGCCGTCATATTGATGGAGCAGGACAGAGACGGGCGAGACCACCGGCTCCTCCTGCCGGCACTGGTATTCCCAGAGCCCCCCGAGCGGGACCGCCACGTTTCCCCGACTGAGGCGGTCCCGCCCGGGCACTACCCGGGGCGTTCATTCCCGGCACCAACCGCCAGCAGCCCGCAGGTTACGGTGTCGGGCTTCCGCCGTTGACATTGAGGGTCTCCCCGAGCACATAGCTCGACTCCGGCGATGCCAGGAACACATAGGCCGGTGCCAGTTCGGTAGGCTGGCCGGCGCGACCCAGCGGCGTGGACTTTCCGAACTCGGGCAACGCATCCTTCGGCTGCCCGTCAGACACCTGAAGCGGCGTCCAGAACGGACCGGGCGCGACGGCGTTCACGCGGATTCCGCGAGGAGCAAGCTGCTGCGCGAGACCCTTGGTGAAGTTGTTGATTGCCGCCTTGGTGCTCGCGTAGTCAAGCAGGGTCGGCGACGGGTTGTACGCCTGGATCGACGTGGTGTTGATAATGCTCGATCCAGCCGGCAGGTGCTGCAGCGCTTCGCGTGTGATGCGGAAGAACGAGTAGATGTTGGTCTTGAATGTATGGTCGAGCTGCTCGTCGTCCAGGTCCTCAAGGCGCTCCACCGCGATCTGCTTGCCTGCGTTGTTGACCAGGATGTCGAGACCGCCGAGGCCCTCCACCGCCCGCGTGACCAGCTCCTTGCAGAACTCACCGTCCTTGATGTCACCGGGAAGCTTGACCGCGGTCCGCCCGCACTCCTCGATCAGGCGGACAATCTCATCGGCGTCGGCTTCCTCCTCGGGCAGATAGGAAAGCGCGACGTCGGCGCCTTCCCGGGCGAACGCGATCGCCACTGCCGCGCCGATCCCTGAATCCGCTCCAGTGATAAGAGCCTTCCGGCCCTCCAGGCGGCCCATGCCACGGTACGACTCTTCACCGCGGTCACTCTGCGGCTCGAGGTCGCGGTCCAGCCCGGGTTCCGGCTGGTCCTGCTTGGGTGGCGATATTTCCGGGAAACGGGTCACGGGGTTCTGAAATGTGTACTGATCACTCATGCGTTCCTCCTGGTACGTGGAAGTTTCTGGTAGCACCCTTGAGGGCCACCTGCAGTACAGATAGGCTCAAAAGGTATTGCTAAGCCTGCTGATCACACTAGGACGGACCTGCTCAAGCGTTCAAGCACCACCCAAGGAAAGGCCCCCGTATGCCCCTCATCGGCTTTCACGCCTCCCACGAACAGATCGCGCCGGGACAGCTCCTAGAGGATGTCCAGCTGGCGGAGCAGGCCGGTTTCGACGCCGCAATGTGCTCCGACCACTTCGAACCGTGGTCCGAGGTGCAGGGACATTCGGGTTTTGCCTGGTCCTGGCTGGGGGCCGCGCTTGCCACCACCAGGCTGCGCTTCGGCGTCGTAACCGCTCCGGGGCAGCGCTACCACCCGGCCATCATTGCTCAGGCGAGCGGCACACTGGCGAGCATGTTCCCGGGTCGGTTCTGGGCTGCCCTTGGCAGCGGAGAGAACCTGAACGAGCACATCACGGGGGATCCCTGGCCGCCCAAGGAGGAGCGCCAGCGGCGAATAGAAGAATGTGTTGACATCATCCGGCGAATGCACGACGGCGAGGAAGTCACGCACCGCGGCCTGGTCACCGTGGAGCAGGCCCGGCTCTGGGATGCGCCGGAGGTAAAGCCCCCGCTGATCGCGCCGGCGGTGAGCGTCGAAACGGCCGCCCGAAGCGCACGGTGGGCCGACGGCCTGGTGACAGTGAACCAGCCGCACGAGAAGCTGACGGAAATGATCAACGCCTACCGGGACAACGGCGGTCAGGGGAAACTCATCCTGCAGGTACACCTGTCCTGGGCGCCTACTGAGGAGGAGGCCGTGGACGTTGCTTACAGGCAGTGGAGTTCGAACTGTGTGAAGCCGCCGACCACATGGGACCTCGCCCGTCCGTCCGACTTTGAGGAAGCCACCCGGGACCTTACCGAGGAGGAGCTTCGGGACACCGTACAGATTTCAGCCGATCTCGCCACGCATGCCCAGCGGCTCCGGGAGTTCGCGGACCTTGGTTTCGATGAGCTTTACCTGCACTATGTGGGAACAGAACAGAAGCCGTTCATCGAGGCCTTCGCCGAGCACGTCCTCCCGGAAGTGCGCTGATGCGGATCACCGACACCGCTGACCTCTGGTGGAAAAATGCGGTCGTCTACTGCCTTGACATCGAGACGTTCTGCGATTCCAACGGTGACGGCGTCGGAGACTTTGCCGGTGCCGCCCAGCGGCTGGACTATCTGGCGGAACTGGGTGTCACGTGCGTCTGGCTCATGCCTTTCTACCCATCTCCCCAGCGCGATGACGGGTACGACATCGTTGACTTCTACGGGGTGGACGAACGGCTCGGCACCCTGGGCGACGTGGTCGAGTTCATCAGGACCGCCAAGGACCGCGGGATGCGGGTCATCGCCGACCTGGTGGTCAACCACACTTCGGACCAGCACCCCTGGTTCAAGCAGGCACGCTCGTCGAAGGACAACCCCTACCGCGACTTCTACGTCTGGCGGTCGGAAGAACCGCCGGATACGTCCGGCGAGGTGGTCTTCCCGGACGAGGAAAACTCGATCTGGAGCAAGGACCGGAAGACGGGCGAGTGGTATCTGCACCGCTTCTACTCGCACCAGCCCGACCTCAACGTCGCGAATCCGAAAGTCCGCGACGAAATCGCGAAGGCGATCGGCTTCTGGATGGAACTGGGCCTCTCCGGATTCCGCGTGGATGCTGTTCCGTTTTTCCTGGAGACCCGGGGTATCGACAAACAGGCTGGGGATCCGCACGATTACCTGCGGGACCTGCGCCGGTACCTTTCACGGCGGGCAGGCGACGCCGTCCTTCTGGGCGAAGTCAATCTCCCCTACGAGCAGCAGGCTGAATTTTTCGGCGATGCCGCGGACGAACTCACTATGCAGTTCGACTTCGTGACAATGCAGCAGATGTATCTTTCCCTGGCTCGCGGGGATGCCCGCCCGTTGGCGCGGGCACTCACCGACCGGCCCACCATCGACCCGGATAGCCAGTGGGCAACGTTCGTACGCAATCATGACGAGCTGACACTGGACAAGCTGATGAGCTCAGAGCGGCAGGAGGTGTTCGAAGCTTTCGGACCAGAGAAGAACATGCAGATTTTCGATCGCGGCCTCAAGCGCCGGCTTCCTCCCATGCTTGAAGGCGATCAGCAGCGCATGCGGATGGTCTACTCGCTTTTGTTCTCCCTGCCCGGCACTCCCGTGCTGTTTTACGGCGAAGAGATCGGCATGGGGGAAAACCTGGCGGCGAAGGGCCGGATGGCCGTGCGCACGCCCATGCAATGGACCGACGAGGACAGCGCCGGGTTTTCCTCCGCGCCACCGGACAAGCTTGTTGCTCCTCTTGTCCAGGGCGAATTCGGGCCCGAAAAAGTCAACGTGGCAGCGTCCCGCCGTGACCGCTCATCGCTACTTCGATTCATGGGTACGCTGATCCGGCGTTATCGTGAGTGTCCCGAACTCGGGTGGGGTTCCTTCACCCTGATCGACATCGCCAATCCCGCCGTCTTTGCCCATCGCTGTGATTGGGAGGGCAATACGCTGTTCCTCTTCCACAACTTCTCTGATGAGTCGGCGGACTTTGTAGTACCCCTCAAGGCCGGAGACGTGCCCCGCGGAGGTGGCGCGCTCACCGATCTACTGGAGGACAGGAAGACGGAAATCGAACCGGACGACGACCTCAAAGTGAGCCTGCCGCCATACGGGTACCGCTGGCTGCGGATCCAGGCGCCGGGCAGCGGACGGTTGTGGTGACGCCCTCAGCGGGCAGATCTGCCTAGAAGATGGTGGCGAAGAAGCCTGCTCCAACGGAGGCCACCATAGCGATGACGACGAGCCAGACAATCGGGACGCGGTACTTGTTGATGAAAGTCATGATGCAACCAGTGTACGAGGGCAGGAGTAGACATGGGTGACAACACCGGCATTGACGGGGTCTGGGATGACTGGAAGGAAGCGGTCAATATGACCGCTTCTGAGCTGGACCAGTGGCTGGACACGAATCAGTCTCAGGAGGTCGGTCAGAAGGACGACGGCGGCGAATCGGTTGGGCATGCGTCCGGGCGTCGCATCATAAAGATCCTGTCCACGAAGAAGGCCGACCTGACAGACTCGGACATTGAACACATGCGCAAGGTGGTTGGCTACGTTCACCGGCACCTTGCGCAGAAGCCGTCCTCCGACGTCGAACATTCAAAGTGGCGCTACTCGCTCATGAACTGGGGGCACGACCCGCTGAAGGACTGAGCCGACGGGCCCGCCGCCGTTGGCCTAGTCCCGGGACGCCAGGTGAGCGCTCCCGGAAGCGGCCAATCGCTTCAGTCCCTCAGCCGGACGGATGGGTGTTGGCCACCGCGGCTCAAGATGATCCCCGAGCGTAACGTTGCGCAGGCGCCGTCCAAACATCGGGATCACCCATTCGCCCCACCAGGCCGACTCCCTGCGGAGCAGTTCGGCGACGGTGAACCGCTGCCGGGGACGGAGGGGTTTAGACGTGAGGGTATGATCGACGCCCAGCACGCGCAGCACGTGGGCGGCCATATTCTTGTGGCCCGCCGGAGACATGTGGAGGCGGTCGACATCCCAGAGCCTGGGGTCGTGGTACTCGTCGAAACACCAATAGTCCACGAGCAGTGCGCCGTAGGTTTCAGCGATCCGGCGGACGTGATCATTGTAGGTCCAGTTCCGGCGTCGCATCGGTTCCAGGACCGGGTGGAGCCGCACGTCGAATCCGGTGAAGAGGAGCGGTCGGGCTCCGGCTCCGGCGATGCGCGACACCATTTCCTCGTAGCTTTCCATGAGGGGCGTAATGCTGGTGCGCAGTTCGAGGATGTCGTTGCCGCCCGCATAAACGCTGACAACCGTAGGGTTGAGGTCGAGCGCGGGCTGCAGCTGCTCGTCGATGATCTGCCGAAGCCGCTTGCTGCGGATGGCAAAGTTGGCGTAGCGCCAGGTGGGGTCCTGTTTGCTCAGCTGTTTCGCCACGCGATCGGCCCATCCGCGCACACCGTTGGGATAGCGGGAGTCCCAGTCCCCCACACCCTCCGTGAAGGAATCACCGATCGCGACAAACAGCCTGGACACCCGCTCCACGGTAGGGAAGACGGACGACGCCGGCTCATCGCTCATGTGTCGGTGAAGAAAAGTCCCGGTGAATTCGGAATATCCGGACAGGACTCAACGCTCCACCCAGCATGACTCCACGAATCGCGGTTACCGGCTCCACCGGCCACGTAGGCGGGGAAGTAGCCCGCCGTTTGTCCGACGCAGGATACGAACAAAAACTCATCGTGCGCGACCCTGCCCGGGCGCCGGATCTCCCGGGATGGAGGGTCGCCCGGGCCGAATACTCCGACCGGGAGGCGGCCGTTGATGCACTCCGCGGCAGCGAGGTGCTTTTCATGGTCTCGGGCTCGGAGGCAGAAGACCGCGTGGATCAACACCGCACCTTCATCGACGCCGCCGCGGAAGCCGAAGTCCAACACATCGTCTACACCTCTTTCCTTGCCGCCGGTCCTGAGGCAACCTTCACGCTGGGCCGGGACCACTGGGCAACGGAGGAGCACATCCGAGACTCCGGAATGAGCCACACGTTCCTGCGTGACAATTTCTACCTCGACGTCCTGCCCCTCTTCGCGGGAGATGAAGGCGTGCTGCGCGGACCGGCAGGAGACGGCCGGGTAGCGGCAGTGGCGCGGACTGATGTGGCGCGCGCTGCCGTCGTCGTTCTCAAGGATCCACAGGCCCACGTTGGACGCACCTACGATCTCACCGGCCCTGAAGCCCTCTCCCTCACTGAGGTCGCGGCCATCATCACCCGCGTGACCGGCCGCAATACCCGGTATGAGGAGGAAACGGTCGAGGAGGCTTACGCCTCCCGTGCTTCCTACGGTGTGCCCGACTGGCAATTGGACGCGTGGGTGAGTACGTACACCGCCATCGCTTCCGGGCAGCTGGAAAGCACGACGACGGTGGTCCGGGACCTGACCGGATCGGAACCGACCAGCCTGGAAGAACTGCTCAAGCGTTAGAAACCCTTGACCCCTTTCGCGGTCAGGTCTATCCTTGTATTCAACCAGTTCGTTGATAAAGGATTAGGTTGACAATGGAATCGGAGGCGGACCATCTCGACCGGGCTTTCATGGCCCTGGCGGACCCCGCGCGCCGCAGCATTATTGCCCACCTCAGCCGTGGCCCGGCAACCGTCAACGAATTGGCCGCGCCATTCAACATCACCAAGCAGGCGGTCTCCAGACACATCCAGGTTCTTGAACAGGCCGAACTGGTGACCCGCTCGCGTGATGCGCAGCGTCGCCCAGTGCACCTGAACCCCGCAAAACTGGAGGCGCTCACCGCGTGGATTGACCAGTACAGGCTTGTACGTGAGAGCCAGTTCCGCGCACTCGATGATCTACTCGAATCCAGGGCCAGAAACGGCCGCGCACCCAAGGATCAATCATGAGCAACCAACTCAAACTCTCCGTCCCTGCAGGCGTCCCCTTCATTGACTTCGAGCGGGAGTTCGACTTCCCGGTCGAGGCAGTCTTCGAAGCACACAGGGACCCCGCCCTCATTCCCCAGTGGCTCGGCCCGCGCGGCATGACCGCGGAGGTGGACCACTACGACTTCCGCAGCGGCGGCAGCTACCACTACACCCACACCGGCCCCGACGGCGTTTCGTACGGTTTCAGCGGCGTCTTCCACACTGTCCGGGAGAACGAGTTCGCCATCCAGACGTTCGAATTCGACGGCTATCCCGACGTCGTGAGCCTTGAATTCCTCCGGTTCGAGGATCTGGGCAGCGGACGCTCCAAACTGCTGGGCCACTCCGTGTACCCCACCCAGGAAGCTCGGGACGGCATGGCGCAGTCCGGGATGGAAGGCGGAATGACCGAGGGCTACGAGCGCCTCGAAGAACTGCTCGGTGGCGAGCGCTAACCCCCGCCGCAACATACGCTCGGTACATGCGCAGGGACTTCCACCGTGACCAACTTTCAGCTGGCGCCTTCTACAAACTACTGACCGCCACAGTGGTGCCGCGGCCCATTGCGTGGGTGGCATCCCAATCCGAGAGCGGCGTAGACAACCTCGCGCCGCATTCTTTCTTCACCGTTGCGTCAACGGACCCGCCGATCATCCAGTTCACATCGGTGGGAGAAAAGGACAGCCTGCGCAACATCCGCGCACGCGGCGAATTCACCGTGAACTTCACTTCGGAGGAGCTCTTCGAACGAGTCAACGCGACGGCCACGGCATTCGGCCCGGAGGTTAGCGAGTTCGACGCCGCGGGTCTGCAACGCGAGCCGAGCACCGTTGTAGGCGCCCCCCGGGTCCACGAATCACCCGTGGCGCTGGAATGCCGCCTGCACAATTTGATCCCCGTGGGCAACTGCACCCTGGTTCTGGGTGAGGTAGTGCACGCGGCAGTCTCCGAACACGTGCTCGACGGAAACCATCCGCGCGTGGATCTGCTCAAGCCGCTGTCACGGCTCGGGCGCAATGAATGGGGCACGCTCGGTGATGTCCGACAGATCAACAGGATCCGGGTGGAAGACTGGCCGGACTCCTTCCCGGGCGGAGTGTGACAGTTCCCGGTCACGTCAGAAAACGTTTTCCTTGACGTGTGGCGGATGACACACTAGGGTCAAGTGCAATCCCGAGAAAGCGTTTTCTCGGACCTAAGCATTTGCCCTACAACCGGACAGAAGGTTCCCGATGAAGCCTCCCAGCGACGCGTGCGCGACGGCGCGATCACGCGCCCTCGCGATCGCGGAAAGGACCGGCCATGTCAGCTCTGAGTGAGATGTCGCGGCTGAAAAAAGAGCCGCGTGGAAAGAAGCGAAAGCTGACCGATGCGGAAAAGAAGGAAGAGCGGGCCGGCTACCTGTTCCTGGCACCCTGGCTGATCGGCCTGGTGGTCATCACAATCGGCCCGATGGCGGCTTCGCTGTACCTCTCCTTCACTGACTACAACCTGCTCCAGCCCCCCGAATGGACCGGGCTGGACAACTACATGCGGATGTTTGAGGACAGCCGTCTCCAGAACTCGCTCGGAGTCACCTTCCTCTACGTCTTCGTCTCCGTACCCCTCCAGCTCATCGCAGCGCTGGCGCTCGCACTGGTCCTGGACCGCGGCATGCGGGGCCTGAGCTTTTACCGGTCGGTCTACTACCTGCCCTCCCTGCTTGGCGGCTCCGTCGCTATCGCAGTTCTGTGGCGGCAGATTTTCGGAACCTCCGGCCTGATCAACCAGCTCCTGGCGCTTGTGGGCATCGAGGGCATGGGCTGGATTGCCGATCCCTCCACGGCGCTGGGCACACTGATGGTGCTCAACGTGTGGACGTTCGGCGCTCCGATGGTGATCTTCCTGGCGGGCCTCCGCCAGATCCCGTCGATGTACTACGAGGCAGCGGCCATGGACGGCGCATCGAAGGTGCGGCAGTTCACCACCATCACCGTCCCGCTGCTCACCCCGATCATCTTCTTCAACCTGGTCCTGCAGATCATCGGCGCCTTCCAGTCCTTCACCCAGGCATTCGTCGTGTCAGGCGGAACGGGCGGCCCAGCGGATTCGACCATGTTCTTCACCCTGTACCTCTACCAGCAGGGCTTCGGCAACTTCAATATGGGCTACGCCTCAGCCATGGCATGGCTGCTCCTGCTCATCATTGCCGCCTTCACCTTCATCAACTTCATCGCCTCGAAATGGTGGGTGTTCTATGACGACTAATATCGAGCCCCAGACAACTACGTCCCCTGCGACCAGGCAACACGAGACCCCCGAGCCGCCGCGGGTCCGCCGCCGCAGCCGTAACGAGGACGTCACCGGAAGCGCCGGACGCCGACTGCTCAAGCACATTGCGCTCACCGCCTTCG
This sequence comes from Arthrobacter sp. TJ-170, assembly GCF_058269305.1. Lineage (NCBI taxonomy): Bacteria > Bacillati > Actinomycetota > Actinomycetes > Micrococcales > Micrococcaceae > Arthrobacter > Arthrobacter sp. TJ-170. Next base: position 155,976 of record NZ_JBZCNL010000006.1, read on the forward strand.
GCATCATCATGCTCTACCCGCTGCTCTGGATGCTGGTGAGCTCACTGCGACCGAACGACGAAATCTTCCGGGAGGCGGGCCTCTGGCTCACCTCGTTCGAGATCAGCAACTACACCCAAGGGTGGAACGCACTTCAGTCACCATTCGGGCACTACATGATCAACTCGATGATCGTGGTCATCGGCTCCATCATCGGCAACCTGGTGTCCTGTTCCATGGCGGCCTACGCCTTCGCCCGTCTGAGGTTCCGCCGCCGTAACCTGCTCTTCGCCATCATGCTCATGACGATCATGCTTCCCATCCACGTGATCATCGTGCCGCAGTACATCATCTTCTCCGAGCTGGGCTGGGTGAACACCTTCATCCCGCTGGTGCTTCCCAAGCTGCTGGCCACGGACGCGTTCTTCGTCTTCCTCATGGTGCAGTTCATTCGCGGGCTGCCCAAGGAGCTGGATGAAGCAGCGCGGATCGACGGCTGCGGCCACGTGCGGATCTTCACCCGCATCATCCTCCCCCTGATGGTGCCCGCCCTCGCGACAACGACCATCTTCACCTTCATCTGGACCTGGAACGACTTCTTCAGCCAGCTGATTTACCTGACCGACCCGAACATGTATACGGTGCCGGTCGCCCTGCGGTCCTTCGTGGACAGCACCGCAACATCCTCCTGGGGTTCCATGTTCGCCATGTCCATCGTTTCCCTCCTGCCCGTCTTCCTGGTGTTCCTGTTCGGTCAGAAGTACCTGGTCAAGGGCATCGCCACCACCGGCATCAAATAGCCGTCCCTGTTTGAAAAGCAAAACTCGACAGACAACAGATAGTTAGGAAAGAAATTCAATGAGGAAGTTCTCCCGACCCCTCCGTGCCGTAACAGCGGCCTCCATGGCCGTGGTGCTCGGCGCATCCCTGGCCGCCTGCGGCAGCGGCGGCGACGAAGCCGCCGGTGACGGCAACCTCCGGTTCTCCTGGTGGGGATCAGACCCCCGCCACGAGGCCACGCAGGAAATCATCGACATTTACGAAGCGAACAACGAGGGCGTCACCGTCACCGGCGAATTCTCGGACTTCTCCGGTTACTGGGACAAACTGGCGACGACGACGGCCGGCAGAGACGCGCCCGACGTCATCACCATGGATGAGAAGTTCATCATGGAGTATGCGGGCCGCGGCGCCCTGACTGACCTCACCGAACTCGAGAATCTGGACCTGTCCAAGTTCCCTGAGTCCGCTCTGGACCTTGGCCGCTACGAGGACGGCGTTTACGGGCTGAGCACCGGACAGAACGCCTACACCGTGATGGTCAATGCAGACCTCTTTGCCGAGGCCGGTGTCGAAATCCCGGATGACACCACCTGGACCTGGGACGACTACTACGAGATCTCGGCCGAGATCAGCGAAAAGCTGGGCGAGGTCAAGGGAACCGATTACGGCGCACTGGACGCGGACCTGCGGATCTGGCTCCGCCAGAACGGGGAGGAGCTCTACAACGAGGACGAGCCGGGCACGGTCGGTTACTCGCAGGAGACCCTGACATCCTGGTTCGAACACCTGCTCAACGTCCGTGACACCGGCGGCGGCGTCAGCGCTGCCCAGTTTACCGAGGCCGCTGCGGGCACTTTCGAAGCCGAAAACTTCCCCACTAAAAAGACCGCCATGGGCTGGTACTGGTCCAACCAGCTGGGTGCCCTCCGGTCTGCCACCGGTGATGACGTCCGCATGCTTCGGATTCCCTCACCCAGCGGCAACGCCGAAGACAACGGCATGTACTACAAGGCTTCCATGTACTGGTCCATCTCCAGCCAGTCGGACGACCAGGCAGCAGCAGCCGACTTCGTGAACTTCCTTGCGAATGACCCTGCAGCCGCCGAGAAGATGCTCGTTGACCGCGGCGTCCCCGCCAACCCGGACATGGCCACCGCGATTGAGCCCAAGCTGGACGAGTCCCAGCAGACCGTCGTTACCTTCCTCGAGGAGATCGCTCCGGAGGTTTCCGATTCACCGAAGCCTTCACCCGTTGGTGCAGGGAACGTGCAGGAAACGATCGTCCGCTACGTCGGTGAGGTCCTGTTCGACAACCTCACTCCGGAGCAGGCCTCCGAACAGTTGACTGCCGAAATCGAAGGCATGATCAGCGCAGGCTGACTCCTCTGATCCTCGAACGACATCCATCCGATAGACAGGACGAGATTCAATGAAGCGATTCTCTCGCGCAACCCGTGCAGTCACGGCCGCCACCGCGGTCGTAGCGCTCAGTATGACCCTTGGCGCCTGCGGCGGCAGCAGCGGCGACAGCGCTGCTGCCGGTGACGGCAACCTGCGGTTCTCCTGGTGGGGCTCGGACCCCCGCCATGTGGCCAATCAGGAGATCATCGACATGTACGAGGGCGAGAACGAGGGCGTCACCATCGAGGGTGAGTACTCCGACTTCGGCGGCTACTGGGACAAACTCGCTACGACGACGGCGGGACGTGACGCCCCGGACGTGATCACCATGGACGAGAAGTACCTGCAGGAATACGCCGGTCGCGGAGCTTTGGCGGACCTCAGCACCCTCGAAGGGTTGGACACGTCCAAGTTCAATGAGGCGTCGCTGAACCTTGGCCGGTACGAGGAAGGTCTGTACGGCCTGTCGACCGGGCAGAATGCCTACGTGGTGATGGCCAACAATGACCTGTTCGAGCAGGCCGGTATGGAACTCCCGGATGACACCAGCTGGACCTGGGACGACTACTACCGCATCTCGGCGGAGCTGAGCGAGAAACTGGGCGGAGACATCGTCGGCACCGAATATGGCGCCCAGGATGTCGACCTGCGTATCTGGCTCCGCCAGCACGGGGAGAACCTCTACAACGACGAAGAGCCCGGAACCGTGGGCTACTCACCGGAGAACGTCACCGCCTGGTTCGAGCACCTGCTCGAGGTGCGCGACGGCGGCGGACCGAGTGCCGCACGGTACACAGAGGAAATGTCGGGCTCCTTCGAGGCCGGTGGTTTCGCAACCAACCGCGCAGCGATGGGGTGGTACTGGTCAAACCAGCTCTCGGCGGTGGAGTCCGCGAGCGGCAGTGAGGTGACGATGCTTCGTCCTCCTTCGAAGTCAGGCGATGCCTCCGAAAACGGCATGTACTACAAGGCGTCGATGTATTGGTCCATTTCCAGCCAGTCCGATGACCAGGAGGAAGCTGCGAAGTTTGTGAACTACCTGGCCAACAACCCGGAGGCGGCAAAAAAGATGCTCGTGGACCGCGGGGTTCCCGCGAACCCCGACATGGCTGCCGCCATTGCTCCGGAGCTGAATGAAACAGATCAGACCGTGGTGGACTTCCTCGACGAGATCCGCCCCGACATGGCCGAAGCTCCGCTGCCCTCCCCCGTGGGTGCAGGCGGCGTCCAGGACACGGTCAAGCGCTACGTTTCCGAGGTGCTGTTCGAGAAGCTCACTCCGGAGCAGGCAACGGAACAGCTGACAGCCGAAATCGAAGGCATGATCAGCGCAGGCTGATCATCCGGAACGGAACAACGATCATGCTCGACCCCGCACCCCGTCCGCTGAACTCCTCGGCAGATACCGCCGACCATCAGGGCCACGACGGATCCGTCCGCGTTGCGCGAGTGGCCCTGGTCGGCGTCCACGGGTACGGCGCCCGGCACCTGGACAACCTTCGGCGGCTTGAGGCCGGGGGCGCCGCGCGGCTGGTAGCCGTGGCGGACCCCCGCCCTCCCGCTGAGGGGACGCTGGGTAGCGAGGTCGGCGTGTTCGACAATCTGGAGGACCTGCTTGCTGCAGGGGTGGCGCCCGACGTCGTCGTTATCGCCACCCCAATCCAGGCCCATGCGCCGCTCGCCCACGCGGCGATCGCGGCGGGCGCGGATGTGTATGTCGAGAAGCCTCCCGTGGCGTCGATGGAGCAATACGAATCGCTTCTGACTGCTGCGGAAAAAGCAGGCGTTGCCGTGCAGACCGGGTTTCAGAGTCTGGGCTCGGCAGCGCTGGACCGGATCGACGATCTCGTGGCATCGGGATCGCTGGGTTCGGTCCGCGGCGTCAGCGCGCTCGGAGCCTGGGTGCGAACCCGGGGCTACTTTGCGCGCTCACGCTGGGCGGGGAAACGGACCCTGGATGGAGTGGACGTGGTCGACGGCGTGGCCACGAACCCACTCGCCCATGCGGTTGCGACCGCCCTCCGTGTGGCTGGTGCAAGGAAGGCGTCCGACGTGGCTACCGTCGAGACTGACCTGTACCGGGCACACGACATCGAGTGCGACGACACCTCGGCTATCCGGGTGCGCACAGCTCCCGGCTCCGTCGTCACACTCGCACTTACCCTGTGTGCCGCGGAGCAGACGCGACCCAGCGTCACGCTCCACGGCACACAGGGGACCGCCGTGCTGTATTACACCGAAGACGAACTGGCGGTCACCACCGCCGAGGGGACCGTAGCTGAGCACTTCGGGCGCGCCGACCTGCTGGAAAACCTCCTCGAGCACCGAGCAGCCGGAACTCCGCTGATCAGTCCGCTCGACTCCTCGGGTGCTTTCATGCGGGTCCTCGACGCAGTCCGGCTGGCACCGCCACCCCACCCCATCGACCCCGCGTACGTCACCTGGGAGGGCGACGGGGAGGATGCGCGCCCCGTCGTACACGGCATCGAGGATCTCCTGCAGCGGGCCTGCCTGGCGCAGGCGACGTTCAGTGAGCTTGATCCGGGCTGGGCGCGCGCGTCGTCGTCCTTGCCTGTTGTGCTCGACGGCCGCCCGGTGGGCTCCTACCGGGACGGCTCCGCCGTCACTCCCCTGCTGGCGCCCCGCCCCTATCTGCACCCGCTCACGACACGCGGCGGAGTGGTTGTCACCGATCATTTCCCCGCTGACCACGTCTGGCACCTCGGGGTCGGCGTTGCCATTCAGGACGTCAACGGCGTCAACTTCTGGGGCGGGCGCACCTATCGGCGCGAGCAGCAGGGCTACGTCTGGCGCCCGGACCACGGCCGGATCTCCCGCACCGCGATCACCCAACAGAATGATTTCCTCGAGGAGACCCTTCGCTGGAGCGGCCCTGACGGCGCCACGCTACTGCACGAAACGCGCCGGATCACCTGGCGCTCCGTGAGTGACGCAGTGTGGGCACTCTCGCTCGAGTTCGCCCTCACTCCCGTCATGGACGGTCCCGTGCACCTCGGAAGCCCGGGATCGAACGGGCGGGACGGCGGTGGCTACGGCGGCTTCTTCTGGCGCCTCCCCGCCTGCGAAAACCCCGCGATTACGACGGCGGACGCCTCCGGTGAAGCGGACGTCCACGGCACCGTGTCCGACTGGCTGTGCTGGCAAGGGACCTTCGATGGTCAACTGGCGACGCTTCTCTTCCTGCCCGACGACAACACCGCTGACCCTTGGTTCGTGCGGGCCGAAGGCTACCCGGGAGTGGGTCTGGCACTCGCCTGGGACCGCCCAGTTACCACCACACGCGAATCCCCGCTTACCCGCTCCGTCACCGTTCTCATTGCCGACGGCGCCCTGACCGCCGAGGCAATCCGTGCACTCGCGGCCGAAGAAAGGCATCCATGACCACCACCTCAGAGCCCGGGCTGTCTGTCGCGGAGCCAACAGCGGATCTCGCCGACGAGCGTGCGATCAAACGCCGTCGGGTCCTCGACATCCTCGACCGCACCGGCCATGACTCCCTGCTGCTCACCACCAACACGGCTATGACCTGGTATCTGGGCGGCAGCCGCCTGCATATCAGCCTCGCGGGCGATCCGATCGCCGCCCTGCTGATTGACCGCGAGCGGGACCACCTGGTGACTTTCAACAACGAGGCGGACCGGTTGATGCGCGAGGAGTTGCCGACCGGCGTCGTCGTTCATCCCGTCCCGTGGCACGGTTCCGTGGACGAGGTGGCCCGCCGGCTATCCCCAGCCGAACCGCTCGACGAGGCGAGCGTCCGGCGGGAACTGCGCGAGGCGCGGCGGTCCCTCCTTCCGGTCGAAGCCGAGCAGTACGCCGAGCTCAACCGCGAGGTAGCACGGGCCATGACCGATGTCCTCTCAGCGGCGCGGCCGCACACGCCTGAACGTGACATCTCCGCGGAACTGGCAGCTCGGGTCATCGCGATGGACGCGGAGCCCCTGGTCCTGCTGTGCAACGGCCGCGAACGCTCCGCCTTCCGCCACCCGCTCCCGACGGCGTCACCGTTGGGGCGGCGGGCGATGGCGGTTGTATGCGCGAGGCGACACGGCATGGTCGCGAATGTCACGCGCTGGGTTCGTTTCGACGGATCGACGGCCGCCGAGCGCGATTCCGAGGCGCGGATTGCCGCAGTTGAATCGGACATCTTCGCGGCGACGGTCCCGGGTGCGCGGCTGGATGCAATCTTCGACGTCATCCAGCGCTCGTATGACGCCCACGGCTTTGGGCCGGACCAGTGGCGGCTGCATCACCAGGGCGGTCCCGCAGGGTATGCGGGCAGGGACCCGAGAGTCACGGCGTCCACCGATGACGAGGTGGTACTGAATCAGGCATTCACGTGGAACCCGTCCGGCCCAGGGGTCAAGATCGAGGACACTGTGCTCCTCACCGCCGAGGGCATCAAAGTGCTCAGCGTTGACGAGCGCTGGCCGACGGTCGAGGTCAACGGACTCCTGCGGCCGGTTACCCTGGAGGTCTAGGGAAGTTTTGCGCAGTTGACCTTGTGCCAGTTCCCCGACATGCTCAGCAAGTGACTGACGAGAAGCGCATCGCCCTACTGATCGATGCTGAAAACGCGCCGGCTTCAAAGGTCGATGTGATCCTTGCGGAAGTTGCCCGGTATGGCACGGCCAATATTCGACGCGCCTACGGCAACTGGAAAAGCCCGAGTATGAAGCCGTGGGAAGACACACTCCACACGTACGCAATCCGTCCAATCCAGCAGTTCGCCTACAGCACGGGCAAGAACGCATCCGATATGGCGATGATTATTGACGCCATGGACCTGCTGTATACCCGATCGGTTGACGCATTTGCCTTCGTTTCGAGTGACGCCGATTTCACCCCACTGGTTATGCGCGTGCTGACCGACGGTCTCAAGGTATACGGATTCGGAGAACAGAAGACACCCAAGCCTTTCATCAACGCGTGCTCTCAGTTCACCTATGTTGAAGGTCTCGGCCAGCAACTAGCAGAAGGCAACGGAACGGTACCGGCGCCTCGCGAATCACAGAAGTTGAGAGGCGATGCCCGCCTAATGCTGATGCTGCGCAGCGCCGTGGACGCAGCTAGCGGAGATGATGGCTGGGCACATTTGGGCGTAGTAGGCCATCAGATTAGTAATCAGGCCTCCTTCGACTCCCGGAATTACGGCTACACGAAGTTGAGTGAGCTGGTTGAAGCGACGGGCATGTTCCAAGTCAAGCGGCAAGACTTGACGGTTTACGTGCGGGATAACCGCAAGGTCTGATGTGCGGCCGGTGACCCCGGAGATCTAGGGAAGTTTTGCGCAGCTCTGGTGGCTTCACGACGCCGGAACCCATCAGAGGTGCTTCTTTTTACAGGCTGCCAAGCCAGTCGACGGCGGCGCTCTGGTCCGAGCGATCAATGCCGTGGCCGCCCGCCCGCAAAACCTGTCCGACGGCGGCCCCCTGGCGCTGCAGCTCGGACACCAGTGTGGTGACACTGTCCAGTGGTGCCATAGGGTCCGCTTGTCCATTGAGCACCAGGAAACGGCTGCCGGACAGGTCGATCTCCTGGCGCCGCTCGCCGAACGGGTACATCCCGGAGAATGCGATCACGCAGTCGAGGGACTCGGGATGAAGCATCGCCGTTGCCAGCGCAATATTGGCGCCGTTGGAGAAGCCAACAGCGACGATCTGCCGGTCGCCGAGAACATAGCCCTCCCGTGCGTTCTCGATGAAGCCAGCAAGCTCACCGGCTCTCACAAGAACGTCGTCGACGTCGAACACTCCCTCAGCACGCCGCGCAAACCAGCGAAGCATGCCGTTTTCCTGCGTCCGGCCGCGCGGCGCGAGAACGGACGCGTTCGGATCCAACTCCGCTGCCAGCGCGGTGATCTCGTGCTCATTCGAGCCGGTGCCGTGCAGCATCAGGAGCACGGGTCGGTCAGTAGCGCCCTCCCGGTACAGGTGAGGCCAGTCGGTGAGCTGTGGGCCGGCCATCAGGCGTTGTCGGTGGAGCCAGCGGCGGTGCGGCCGGTGAGTACGTTGTTGTCCTCCGGCACTTCCACGGCTGCCACGGACGCTTCGATGTCTTCACGTGAGGGTTCAAGCCACGGCGGGAGTTTCAACGACCGGCCAAGCTCAAGCAGCGGTTCGTCGACGTTGAAACCAGGGGTATCGGTCGCGATCTCGAAGAGCACACCGCCCGGTTCCCGGAAGTAGATCGAGGTGAAGTACTGACGGTCCAAAATGGCCGTGACGGCGAAGCCCCGTTCAACGAGGTCCTGCCGCCACAGTTCCTGGGTGGCTTTGTCCGGGACCCGGAAGGCGATGTGGTGCACGGTGCCGCCGGCCACCAGGCCGGGTTGCCCGGACGTATCAGCGACGACGTCGATCGTGTTTCCTGCGCCGCCGTCACCCGCTTCCAGACGGGTACGGCCCTGTGACTCGCCGGTGATCCGTAGGCCGAGGTCTTCGGTGAGCACGCGCAGTGTGCGCTCAGGGTTGGCGACTGTAAGCACCGACGAGTGTTGGCCGCGCACGGCGTGCTCAGCGGGGACAAAGGATGAATCCCATGGATCTCGGGGGTCGGAGATGGAGGAGGCCACAAGGTCGAGTTGGAGTCCGTCGGGATCGCGCAGCGACAACCTCTCCTCATCCGCGGAGACCCCCGCGACGGAGGACTCCACGCCGAGGGCGCGGAAGTGATCCTGCCACCAGCCAAGGCTTCCCTCGGGGACAGAGAACGCAGTGGTTGTCGACTGGCCGGAACCAATCCGCCCGGGCGCTACCTGACCCCACGGGAAGAAGGTCATGAGAGAGCCCGGCCTGCCTGCGTCGTCGCCGTAGTAGAGGTGGTAGGTGGACGGGTCATCGAAATTGACGGTCTTCTTCACGAGCCGGAGCCCGAGGCCACGGATATAGAAGTCGACGTTGGCCTGCGGGTCACCTGCGATGGCGGTGACGTGGTGCAGACCCGGGGTTTGCGCTGTCATGGTGGTCCTCCGGAACTTTCAGCCGGCCCCTGCGGTCGACGCATATACATGCAAATACATGTTCCTTCGAAGTTATTCCCTCGACCGGGCGTTACCCTGTCCGCATGGAGGAATCGCTGATGGCGGCCGTCGCGGAGGCAGTGGGCGTCCACGTCACCGCGCTGACGGAAGTCGAACGGGCGCCCCTGGATTACGATGCGTTCCTCGCCCACTGCACGGTAAGTCGGCTCCGGGGGTATGCAGCTGTCGACCGTGGGAACGTGCCGTGGTCACTGATCGAGAAGCATACCGAGGGCTCTGGTTTGGCCTCTCCGTACCTCTTGGATGACGGCAGGCGGGAGTTCGACGCCGCACGCGACCTGGGCGGCATGGCAGGTCAGTGGGCCCACCGCGAACTCGCTGAGCCCTGGTACTTCACGGAGTGGATCGACCGCCACAGCCAGCCTGAAGCCGTCGAACAAGGGTTGGCGACGCTGCGCCGAGCCCACCCCGACGCCGTCGCGCATCTCGGTGACCCACTGGCCGGCGCCGAGCAACTGATCCTCGAGCAAGTCCGCTTCCGCAAAATCCTGGAAGTACTTCCGCACACGCTGTGCCACCACGACGCCGCCGGTGCGAACATCTTCTCCTCCGGCGCCGGGACGATTCTCATTGACTGGGAATCGGTCGGTGCTGGTCCGGTGGGAGCGGACCTGGCATCACTTGCCTTCTCGTCGGTCCGCCGACGTGATGTCCTGGCCGGCGTCGTAGTGCCGATCGTCAATGACGATGCTGGACAGCTACGCCGATGCTCTCCGCTTGGAGGTACACGACATCACCTTCGAGGAGATACGTCTGGGCTTCCACGCCGCGATCGCACTTCGCTGGAAGCTCGCCGTCGACGTCGTCGCGGGCACCGAGGCAGGGCAGACACCGCGACGCGGCAGCCCTCCCCAACGAGGATCCCGCTGCGGCACTGGAAGAGCTGACCGCGCTTGTGGGCCCGCTCCTCGCGTCAGCAGGCCGAGCACTCAGCGCGGCGCGGTGAACTCCAAGCCGAGTCCCGGCTGCCCGGTCACGGTGAGCCCCGATTCCGTGATGCTGACCGGCGACGGTCCGGCAAGGATGCCCAACTCGCCCAGAGTGGCGCCGTCGACCGCTTCGACCCACGCCGTCTCCGCGAGGGTGGAAGCAAGCTGACCGGAAAGCTCGGGAAGCAGGTGCGGGGCCACGGCGATGCTGTTGGCCCGCGCGAGCTCCACGATGCGCCGGAACGGAGTGATGCCACCGACCCGGATGATGTTGGGCTGGATGATGTCGACCGCGTCCGCCTCGATGAAGTCCCGGAACCGGTAGATGGTGTGCACGTTCTCGCCCAATGCGATGGGCACCGGTGAGGAGCGGCGCAGCCGGCGGTAGGCCGAGAGGTCGTCGGCACGAATGGGCTCCTCGAGCCAGTGCAGGCCGTACTCTGCGAGCCACTCAAGCGCGCGCAGGGTGGTGGGCAGGTCCCACCGTTGATTGGCATCGATCATGAGCGCGCGATCCGGGCCGATGACCTCCCGGACTGCGGCGATGCGCTCGGCATCCTCGCGCAGGTCCGGCTTCCCGACCTTCACCTTCACAGCCTGCCTGCCCTCGGCGACCCAGCGCTGTGCCTGCTCAACCAGCTCGTCGAGGCTGTAATGCAGGTTCACTCCGGACCCGTATACCGGCACGCTCTCACGACGCCGGCCCAACAGGTCCGGAACCGAGCAGCCGGCCTGGCGCCCGGCCAGGTCCCAGAGGGCGAGGTCGACGCCGGCCATCGCTATGGTGGTCAGCCCTCCCCCGCCAGCCTCGTGGAGCCGGACCCATAGCGCGTCCCAGACCTCCTCGGGGCGGGCAGGAAGTCCTGCTATGAACGGTGCGATGTCATTTTCCAGCAACGCCAGTACTGCCTGCGGCCCGATGGTGGGGGTCCAGGAGAAGCCGTGGCCCACACCGTCGTCGTCCGTGGTCACCGTGGTTGCGATGAAGTGGTTTTCCGGGACGTCCGCTCCCCAGGCGCGCCGCAGGGGCACCGTGATGAGGCGTGCGGTGAGGCCGGTGATCTTCGGGCTCATGCTCCCACGAGCTCCCGGCCGGCGGTGAGGATCGCCTTGAGCTCAACCAACTGGCTCTCGGTGGGGTCGACCAGCGGCGGGCGGACGGAGCCGACGTCGAACCCGTCCAGCCGCAGGCCCGCCTTGATGAGCGAGACGCCAAAGCCGGGCGTCTGGTCGCGCAGGCGCACCAGCGGTGCGTAGAAGCCTTCGAGCAGGCGGTGCCGGGCCGCTTCGTCATTGTCGATGTAGGCGCGGTAGTACGCGGTGGCAATATCCGGTGCCATGGCAAATGCCGCGGAAGAGTAGAGCGGAATTCCAAGTCCGCGGTAGGCCCCCTGGCTGAGTTCGGCGGTCAGCAGGCCGTTGAAGAACTGGAAATCGGTGCGACCCGTGGCTGCGACTGCGGACACGATCTCCTGTGCCAGGCCGACGTCGCCCACACCGTCCTTGAAGCCGATCACCTTCGGGTTGGCGGCCAGCCGGGCAACGGCGTCGGCCGTGAACACCCCGTTGGCGCGGTGGTAGATGATGACCGGAAGGCTCGACGCGGCGGCTACGTCCTCGACATAGGCAACCAGCCCGTCGGTGGGGCCCTTTACGAGGTAGGGCGGCAGCACGAGCAGCGCATCGGCACCGGCCTCCTCCGCAACCTTCGCCGCAGCGCGGGCGTGGCCGAGCGGGCCACCGGCTCCGGCGATCACCGGGACCTGCCCATCGACAGCGCTCACAGCCGTCGTGACGACGGCGCGGATCTCCTCGATGTCGAGGGCGTGGAACTCACCGGTGCCGCAGGCAGGAAAGACCCCACCCGGCTGGTGACTGAGCCGGGACTCAATGTGCTCGCGAAGCTTTGCGGTATCAACTGACCCCGTGGGTGAGAAGGGTGTGACGGGGAAAAACAGCACTCCGTTGAACTGCATGACTTACCTGGCTTCCTGGATTGTGGAGGCCAACTCGGACTCCTGAGATTCGCTGAGTTCAGTGCGCCAGCTGCGCTTAGGTTCCCACCCGAGGAGCCTGCGCGCCTTCTCAATCGAGAAGGCCGGGCTGGTGCCGCTCAGGTTGGAAGCGAGCGCGCCCACAGCAGGAAGGTAGCGCGGAATGAGTACGGACAACGGCTCACGGGCGAGCGCGTCCGCAGCGCCAACGAAGAACGTTTCCGCATTCGGAATGCGGTCCATGGACTGCAGCAGGACGTCGAGGAAATCCGCCACATCCCGCGCGTCGACGTAATTGAAGACGGCCGGTGCGGAAAGCGACGGATCATCCAACCGTTCGACGACGGTGTTCCCCTGCTGCGTGGGCGCACCCGCCCATTCCTCCGGCGAGATGACATAGCAGGGCCGGAACGCCGCGTAACGGATGCGGTCGCCCTGTGCGGCAGCGAACATACGCATGGTCTGTTCGGCGAGCAGTTTGGAGAGGGCGTACGCGTTCCAGGGTTTCGGCGTCGTTTCCTCATCGAGGGGGAACGCCTCCGGCATCCACCCGGCCGGTGAGCCGTAGCCGAGCACCGTCGGACTGGACGCGGTGATGATCCGGCTGACGCCCAGCTCCGTGGCCGCGCCCATGACCTGGAAGGCGAGCTGGCTGTTGGTCTGGAGGATGACATCCTCGGGGGCGCTGAAGGGGACGGCGATCGCAGCAAGGTGGATGACGGCATCGGGCCGGTGCTCTTCGATGACCCGGCGGGCCTCGCCCGCCGCCAGCAGGTCAACCGACTCCTGCCGGACATGCGCTGGGAACGCACCTTCCGGGACGGGCGCGTGGTCCACGGAGACGACGTCGTAGCCTGCTCCAGCAAGGCCGGTCACCACGCTGCGGCCAAGCCTGCCGGAGCCGCCCGTGATGAGGACCATGGTCTGCGCCCGCTCAGCCACGGCGTACTCGCCCGTTCTCCGCACGGTCCGCGGCGAGATCCGCACCGAGGTTGAGCTCGCTGATCCTGACGGGCAGCGAGGATTCGAGCGACGCGTTGCCGGCAATGCCCACGGCGACGGCGCGCAGTCCGTCCAGGTAGCCGGACGGCCTGCCGAGCGGGTCATCCCCCGGCCCCTCGAACAGGTCCGCGAGCAGCAGGGCATCACCGCCGCCGTGCCCTCCCTCTCCGTTCACGATCGGGATTTCCACGGCGGGCTCCCAGTGGCGCTGGAGGATGAGGCGTTCACCGTTGACCCGGACCGCGTCGTCCTCCTCCACCGGGGTGGCGCTTGGGTCGACCACGTTTTTCTGATCGGTGCTGTTGGAGACCGCAGCTCTCTCCACGACCTCGAGCTCGGCACGCCCGAGCGTTCCGTTCACCGCGACCCGGTAGCCTTCCCAGGGGCTGTGCGCGTTGAGTGAATAGCTGAGGGTCGGTCCGGACTGGTAGTCGACCACGAGGGCGAGGTTGTCCTCGATCGTGATTCCGGGGGCGAAGACGTCCTGGTCGCGCTGGTACCCGTCGTGGTGTTCGTTGGCGTAGTAGAGGGCGTTGAGTCGCTCATCCTCACGGAGGTCCAGGGCGAACGGATCACCCGCGGCGGAGTCCGTGGTGCCGCGCTCGGGGCGGTTCGTGAGCCCGCGCCCGGCAGCGTTGCTGTCGCCGTAGAAGCGCAGCCCCCCACTGGCGAAGACGCGTTCGGGAACGTCATCGATCCACCAGTTCACGAGGTCGAAGTGATGGGAGGCCTTGTGGATCAGGAGGCCGCCGGAGTTCTCCTTCTGCCGGTGCCAGCGGCGGAAGTAGTCGGCTCCGTGGACGGTGTCGAGCATCCAGCTGAAGTCGATGGAAGTGACAGTGCCGATCGCGCCGCTTTGGATGATCTCCTTCAGGGCGCTGTTCCGGGGCGAGTAACGGTAGTTGAAGGTCACGACGACGTCGCGTCCCGTGCGGTCGATTGCGTCGCAGATCCGGCGGCAGCCGTCGTCGTTGATGGTGAGCGGCTTTTCCACCACGACGTCGGCGCCAGCTTCCAGAGCCTCGACGATGTAGTCGGCGTGGGTAAAATCAGGCGTGGTGACAATGACGCGGCCGATGCTGTTATCCCGGATGAATTGCGTCAGATCCTCCGGCCGGAACTGCGCAACCTGTGTTGCCGGTGATAATTCCGCAACGAGGTTGAGGTAGTACTCAACCCGCCCCGGATTGGTGTCGCTGATGGCCACCAGTTCGGCTGAGGAGGCGTGATCGCCAAGCGCGGCGCGGACGTACATCTCAGCGCGGGAGCCGGTGCCGATCAGGGCCAGACGGGTGCGTTCGTGCTCCTGCGCCTGCTGCGCGGCGGGAAGTGTGTGCGGGGCGGTACTCATGGGGCTCCTTCAGTCGCCTGCATCGGCGATGATGCGACGCCTTGATGCGAGAAAACGTTTTCTGGAAAAGGTTATATGCTTTCTATCAACACACCGGTGCACCCGTCAACCATTTGCTGCGGGGGCGCCGATTCCCCACCCGGATGAGGAACCTATGGCCAGGAAAACTGCCAACCGCAGGGTAGGCATCACCGACGTCGCACAGCGGGCAGGAGTCTCGCTGGCCTCGGTCTCACGCGTCATGAACGGCAACTTCTCGGTTGACCCCGAGATCGCCGCCCGGGTCAGGACCGCTGCTGCGGAACTGAACTACCAACCCAACGCAGTGGGACGCAGCCTGGCGCTGGGCAAGACCGACACGATCGGCGTCGTCGTTCCGGACCTCGCCAACCCCACCTTCCAGGGCATGCTCCGCGGCGTGAGCCGCGCCGCCGCGCAGGATGGCTACCGTGTCCTGATCGCTGACTCCTCCGAGGTGTCCAGCGAAGAATCCATCCTGGCAGGCGAAGCACGACGGCGGTGTGACGGCGTCGTGCTCTGCGCACCGCGCATGAATGAGACTGAACTTGAGGCCCTGGTGCCCTCGCTGCGCCCGCTGGTGCTCATCAACCGCTCCACGGCGGACGCCGAGACCCCCAGCCTTGTGGTCGATTACGGCCAGGGCATCCAGGACCTGGCTGCGTATCTCATAGACCTCGGCCACACCTCGCTTGCCTTCCTCGCCGGGCCGGAGCGAAGCGCAGGCAACCAGGCACGGCTCCAGGGTCTCGAGAAATTCCGCGTCGATCACCCTGGCATTGAACTGGCCGTGCTGCCCGGCGGCTCCAGCTTCGAAGCCGGGCATAGCTCCGTAGACGGCGTCCTGGAAACCGGCGCGACCGGCGTCCTCGCATTCAATGACCTCGTTGCCATGGGTCTGCTGAGCGGCCTCCATGAACGGGGCATCGACGTCCCCGGGGAAATCTCCGTGACCGGATTCGACGACATTCCGTTCGCCAACTACACCACTCCGCCGCTCACCACGGCGGCTGTGCCGATCAACGATATCGGCGAGCAGGCCTGGCACGAGATGCGGCGCCTCCTGGGTGAAGCTGATTCGGAACCGGCGCACACCACTTTCCAGCCGGAGGTTCGCCGCCGCGGGAGCACTGCGCGGTCGGCGCGCTGATCCCTCCGGAGACCCGGGTGGTTGACAGCCGAGAAAACGCTTTCCTATAGTTGCGGCTACCGGGGTCGGCGCCTCGTCGAGTCGCCGCAAGAAAGCTTTCGAACAATCACTCCAATCTCAATGAGGAGAATCTCAGTGAGTCTGTTTCGTCCTGCCCTCACACTGCTGTGCGTCGCGACACTGGTCTCGACAGCCGGCGCACCTGCCAACGCCCAGCCGCCATCCCACGCGGCTCCACCAGCACAAACGGCATCCGTTCCGCTCGAGCACCAGACCCTTCCCGCCAACGACGGCTGGGGCTCCTTCGGGGCCGGTACCACCGGAGGATCCGGGGCTGCCGCTGACCGGATTTTCGACGTCTCCACCCGCACCGAACTCAAGGCCGCCTTTGCGAGTGCCGGCGACAATGCGAAGATCATCCGCGTGCACGGCGAACTGCTGGGGAACGCAGACGACGCCGGCAACGCACTTTCCTGCGACCAGTACGCAACGGGCACGGGCTATTCCCTCGCTGCGTACCTTGCGGCGTATGATCCTGCCACCTGGGGCTGGGACCGTGAGCCCGAGGGGACCCAGGAAGAAGCCAGAGAACGGGCGGCACAGAAGCAACGCGCAACCATCCTCGTTGACGTGCCGAGTAACACCACCATTGTGGGCGCTTCACCGGACGCGGCACTCAATGGGCTGTCCCTGCGCATCAACGGTGCCAGCAACGTAATAGTTCGGAACCTCCACCACAAAGGCGTTATTGACTGCTTCCCCCAGTGGGACCCGACCGATGGCAGTTCGGGAAACTGGAACAGCGAATACGACATGGTCCAGATCATCAACCGGGCGACCAACATCTGGATGGACCATAACCACTACACCGACGACCCGTATTTCGACGACGAGGCCCCAACCTACTTCGGCCGGTCCTACCAGCAGCATGACGGCGCCATCGACATCACCAACGGCTCGGATCTTGTGACCGTCTCCTACAACCGTTTCGCTGACCGGGACAAGCTCATGCTGATCGGTTCTACGGATTCACCGGGGCGCGGAGATCCAGGGAAGCTGCGTGTCACCCTGCACCACAACGAGTTCGTGAACGTGGGGCAGCGGGCACCGCGCCTGCGCTACGGACAGGTTGACGCGTACAACAACCACTTCGTTGTCAACGATCAGGCCAGGGTCCCTTACCAGTACAGCCTCGGGGTTGGCGTCCAGTCCCACATCTGGGCCGAAGCGAATGCTTTCTCCCTGACACCGGACGTTGACCCGGCGGAGATCATTGCGCACTGGAAGGGCACCACGATCACGACGATCGACAACACCGTCAACGGCCATGTGCTCGATCTCCGCGCCGCCTACAACGCCAGTGCTCCTGCGGACAAGCAGCTCGCCGAGGACACCTCCTGGCAGCCGGTCCTGCGCACAAAGGTCCACCCCGCGCAGGCGGTACCGGCAATCCTCAAGGGCAATGTCGGTCCTGTCTTCACTGCGGGAGGCACCCGGTGATCTTCGATCAATCCATCAACCGCAGGACGGTGCTCACCGGGATCGCCGGTACTGCCGGCTTCCTGACTCTGGGTGCCGGTGTATCCGCCGCGGAATCAGGGACACCAACCGGTGGCCCAGGACAACCCACCATCTTCGTTGTAGGAGATTCCACCGCGTCGACCTACGCACATCGGGAACTGCCGCGGGCAGGCTGGGGACAGGCCCTCCCCCTTGCGCTCAACTCGGGTTCAAGGGTGGTGAACCGGGCGCTGTCCGGCGCATCGTCGAAGAGTTTCACCGATTCCGGGCTCGCCGCCGAAACACTCGCGATGCTGAGCTCCGGAGACTACCTGCTCATTTCCTTCGGCCACAACGACGAAAAGACTACTGATCCGACTCGCGGAACCTATCCGCAAACCACCTACAAGGAGTACCTGAGCGGTTTCATCCGCGGTGCTCGAGCCGCCGGAGCGCACCCGATCCTGGTCACTCCCGTAGAGCGCCGCCGTTTCGACACTGCGGGAAATGTCAGGGAGTCTCACGGCGAATATCCGGCCGCGATGCGCGAACTGGCAACTGCCACCGGAACACCGCTGATTGACCTGACGCGCTCATCGCTCGGGCTGTGGCAACAGTTGGGCCCCGAGGGCACCACCGGGATGTTCCTCTACACCTCACCGGGTGAGTTCCCGCAGTATCCGGCGGGGGTGCAGGACAACACCCACTTCCGGGCCGAAGGCGCGCTCGCCGTCGCCCATCTGGTTTCCGCCGGACTGTCTGAACTGGAGTTCGCTCCGCAGGATCCCCGGACTGTCGCGCTTCCTGCCGAGAGCCTCCTGACAGGCATGTTCTGGCCGTCTGAACGCCCTGTCGACAGACCTGTGGTCCTCGACGTCGGCCCTGGACGGCAATTCGGCAGCGTGCAGGCCGCGATTAACGCGGTGCCGGACCAGGCGGAGAAGCGTCATGAAATCCACATCGCACCCGGGCAGTACAGGGAGCTGGTCCTCGTCCCGCGAACCAAGCCGCGGGTGAGCCTGGTTGGAACGGGAGCGACTCCCGACGACGTCGTTCTCGTTTTCGACAATGCGGCCGGCACCCTCAAACCTGACGGCTCCGGCACCTATGGAACCAGCGGAAGTGCTTCAACGCGACTCGACGGAGCGGATTTCCATGCGAGGAACCTCACCTTCAGCAATGACTTCGACGAGGCGGCGAATGGGCACATCAGGAACCGGCAGGCCGTGGCCGTGCATGTGACGGCTGACCGTTGCGTTTTCGAAGATGTACGCATTCTCGGAAATCAGGACTCGTTGCTCGTCAACACCCCGAACGCCCAAACCATGTCCCGCCAGTTCTTCATCAATACACACGTGCAGGGAGACGTCGACTTCATCTTCGGACGGGCGACGGCGGTCTTCCAGCGCTGTTCGATTGAGTCGCTCGACCGGGGCTCGTCCTCGAACAACGGTTATGTTACGGCGGGAAGCATCAACCAGCGCTTCCAATATGGGTACCTGTTCGACGAGTGCCGCTTCGAGTCCAACGCCGCCCGGCGCACCGTGCACTTGGGGCGGCCATGGCATCCCAGCGGCGATCCCGCAGCCATCGCACAGGTTCTGGTCCGAAACAGCCACCTCGGCGCCCACGTCAAACCATCGCCCTGGACGGACATGAGCGGCTTCTCCTGGAAGGACGCGCGGTTCCACGAGTTCCACAACAGCGGACCGGGTTCAGCGCACTCGGCCGATCGTCCGCAGATGACCAACGAACAGGCTGCGAGTTTCACGGCCAGTCACTACCTCCGGGGTCAGGACTGGTGGCAACCACAGCTCGCTCGATCAACTGCAGACACCACCGTGTAGTGGCGTGCCGGCAGAGCTGATGCGAGGCAGTTTGCGCTGCATTACAAAGCAGGCTTACTGTTCTTTGAAGGAACACTAACCTGAAGGAGGCATCATGATTGGCTTCATCATTGCCGGATTGATCATTGGGGCGCTTGCCCGGCTCATCAAGCCTGGCAAGCAGAACCTCGGAATACTCGCAACACTTCTGCTCGGACTTGCCGGATCGGTGATCGGCGGCGTGATTGCGAATCTGCTCGGGACCGGCGACATCTTCGAGTTGAACGTCCTCGGCTTCATTGTTGCGGTCATCGCAGCCGTACTGCTGATCGGCGTTGCCGAGAGCATGTCAGGGCGTCGCAACCGCAGCGTCCGCCGGTAACCAGCGGAAACCTGCTCAATCCGGACATTCTGGAGGCAAAACCTCTCCTGAGTGTCCGGATTGAGCTGTTTAGCGCCGCAGACTTAACCTCGGAGACGTGCAAGGTGCACGCGGTTACAGCGCCTTCACCGCGCTGAGCACCCGGGTCAGCGACTCCTTGGCGTCGCCGAACAGCAGGGTGGTTTTCGGCGAGTACAGCAACTCATTCTCGATGCCCGCGAATCCCGGGCGCATCGACCGCTTCAGGAATACCACCTGCCCGGCATCAGCCACCTCGAGAATCGGCATCCCGTAGATCGGCGAACCCGGTGATGACTTCGCGGCCGGATTCACGACGTCGTTCGCGCCCACAACCAGGGCGACGTCCATGTTCCGGAACTCCGGATTCACTTCGGCCATCTCCCTCAGCGACTCGTACGGCACATTGGCTTCCGCCAGGAGCACATTCATGTGGCCCGGCATCCGTCCCGCGACCGGGTGGATTGCGAAAGACACTTCCACTCCGCGGGCCTCCAGTGCCTCGGCGAGCTCCGCGATCGTGTGCTGTCCCTGCGACACCGCGAGGCCGTATCCCGGCACAATCACCACCCGCTGCGCATACCCGAGCATCACGGAAACGTCGTCCGGCCCCGACGCCCGCACCGGACGCTCGCTCACCGCACCTGCCCCCGCGGTCGAACCGCCGCGGAACGCACCGAAGAGAATTCCTCCGACGCCGCGCCCCATCGCTGCCGCCATCGCCCGGGTCAGGATGGTGCCGCTCGCGCCAACCAGCGTCCCTGCGACCAACAACAACACATTGTCCAGCACGATGCCCGACGCCGCCACGGCAAGCCCCGTAAACGCGTTGAGTAGCGAGATAACAATCGGGACGTCCGCCCCGCCGACCGGCAACACCAGCAGTACGCCGCCTGCCAGCCCAAGCAGCAGCAGGACAGTCGCCCACACCACGTTCCCCGTCACCGTCACCAGTACCGCCGCAACCAGGAGTACGACGACGACGGCCGTCATCACCCATCGCATGCCGCTGAAGATGACCGGCCGCGTGGTGATCAGTTCCTGCAGCTTCGCCACCGTGACACCCGACCCGGCGAACGACACCGCACCCACCACGAGCGTGAAGACGACGGCGGCGCGCACCCAGGCGGCGTCGGTTCCGGCCAGTTCAAGGATTGCCACCAGCGCCGCTGCACCACCGCCGACGCCGTTGAAGAGAGCCACGAGCTGGGGCATCTGGGTCATCTGAACCCGCCGTGCGATCGGTGCGGCAATCCCGGCGCCCAGGGCGACCGCCACGAGGATGGCGGGCAGGTTTTCCAGCCGGGCGGAGAGGAGGACCGTCACGACGGCGAGCGCAGCTCCACCGGCCCCGATCAGGTTCCCGCGACGGGCAGTGCGGGGAGAACTCAGGCCCTTGAGCGCCAGGATGAAGCACACGGCCACAGCCAGGTAAAGCAACGCAGTCGCTTCCGCCGGGAGGATGTTCATGCGTCAGGCTTCCTGACGGACTGCCTTGACTGGTTGCGGCCCCTGAACATATGGAGCATCCGGTCGGTCACCACGAATCCGCCCACGAGGTTCACCGTCGCGAGCAGCACCGCCAGCAGCGCCAATCCGAGCAGCAGCGGTTCAGTGGCATGGCCGGCTACGAGGATGGCACCGATGAGGATGATCCCGTGGATTGCGTTCGCTCCGGACATGAGCGGAGTGTGGAGCGTGCTCGTCACTTTGGAGACCACCTCAAAGCCGACGAACACGGCAAGCACCACCACGGTGAGCAAGGCGGGAAGGTCCATCAGGGTTCTCCTTTCAGCGCAGCCGCCGTGGGTTCGTGCATCACCTTGCCGTCGTGGGTGAGGCAGGCACCGGCAACGACGTCGTCGGTGAAGTCGGGCACCACACGCCCATCGACGGTCATGAGCTCCACCAGATTCGCAACGTTCGCGGCGAACAGTCGGGAGGCGTCGGCAGCCATCGCCGATGCAGCATCCTTCATCCCCACCAGGGTGACGTCGCCGCCGGAAGCGGGAACGACGACGTCGTGCCCGGCCTGCACGCCCTCCACATTGCCGCCGGTCTCGGCGGCCAGATCGACGACGACGGCACCGCCCTTCATCCCCTGCACCATGGCGGTGGTCACGAGCAGCGGCGCCCGCCGGCCGGGTACGGCGGCGGTGGTGATGAGGACGTCGGAGGCGGCAATATGCGGCGCGAGGAGTTCGCGCTGGCGCTGGGCACGGTCCTCGCTCATCTCGCGGGCATACCCGCCGGTGCCCTCAATGGTCTCCAGGTCCAGTTTGATGAAGGTACCGCCGAGGGAGGTGACCTCCTCGGCGGAGGCAGGACGGACGTCGTAGGCGGACACCCGCGCGCCAAGCCGCTTCGCCGTGCCGATTGCCTGAAGTCCTGCAACCCCGGCGCCGAGCACCAGGACGCGTGCCGGCGGCACGGTTCCCGCGGCGGTCATGTACAGGGGGAAGAAGCGCGGGAACCGGATCGCGGCTTCCAGAACCGCGCGGTACCCGGCAACGAGGGACTGGGAGGACAGCGCATCCATGGACTGGGCACGTGATATCCGCGGGACCAGTTCGAGCGCGAATGAGGTGACTCCGGCCTGCGCCAGGGCCCGAACGGTGGCAAGCTCGGCGGCCGGTGACGCAAAGCCGACGGTGACCGTGCCAGGGCTCAACTGGCCGGCGTCATCCGCTGTCAGGGGTGCTACGTGGCACAGGACGTCGACCTGGCCGAGGCGGGGAGCGACGTCCGCTCCGGAGGCGCGGTAGGCGTCGTCGTCGTGACCTGCCTGAACACCGGCCAGTGATTCCACGGCGACGTCCAGACCGAGCTTCGTGAGTTGGCGGACGGAGGCGGGCGTAGCCGCCACACGGCGTTCACCGGCACGGGTTTCCCGCTTCACTCCCACCAACACGATCTGGCACCCTTCCGAACGGGGGCGCCGTCGCCCAGCCGCTGGAACTTAGCATCACACAGCACGCGTGTTCGCGGAACGGAACACCCTGCGGTGTTGCGGGAAGGTTATGTGCGGTTCCGCCGGGTCAGGCGGACTCCCGCCACACCACGGACGTACTGAGCATCCGCACCTCGGCGTCCTTGCCTTCGATCTGCGCGAGAACCAGTTCGGCGGCCGCACGTCCCAGCAGGTCCGCCGGCTGCTTCACCGTGGACAGCTGCGGCTTGCAGCGCAGCGCCCAACTGCTGTCATCGAAGCCGACTATTCCGACGTCGTCGGGCACCCTGCGCCCCTGCTCCTGCAGGGTGGTCATGGCACCCGCTGCCACCGCATCCGAGGCGGCGAAAACGCCGTCGAGGTCCGGCCGCCGGCGCAGGAGCTCGGCCATGCCATCCGCGCCTGCGGCATAGGTGTACAGCGGGAACTCGAGAACGAGCTCGGGATCGAACGCCGGGCCGAGCGCTTTCCGGAACCCTGCAAGCCGGTCCTGGCCCGAGTCACGATCAAGTGCGCACGCAATCATGCCCACCCTGGTACGGCCGGTGTCCAGCAGCCGCTGAACGATGGTCTGGGCAGCGGTCTCGTTGTCGATCCCCACGTACGGAATGTCGGGGGTGCCCGGCGGGTGACCCACAAAAGCGGCCGGGATCCTGAGGTTCCGCACCGCCGTCGCGATGGGATCGGCGGTTCTGGCGGAGATAATGACGGCACCGTCAACCAGCCCGCCACGCAGGTAGTCGGCCACCCGGTCACTGTCGCGGGCAGTGTCGATTATCAGCGACACGAGCTGATAATCGGCTGCGGAGAGCACCGAGTTGGCGCCGAGGAGAATGGACCCGATGTTGGGGTCCTCGAACAACAGCGAGTGTGGCTCATGGATGATGAGGCCGATGGCCCGGGACTCCTGCCGCACGAGGTTCCGCGCCGCCGAGTTGCGTACGTAACCGACCTTGGCGATTGCGGATTCGACCGCCATTTTTGCCTCGGGCGAGACGTACTTTTCCCCGTTCACCACGCGGGAAACGGTCCCCCGCGACAAGCCTGCAGCAGAGGCAACGTCGTTGATAGTTGCCCGCCGCCGTCGCGTGCGAGTGGAGTCCATACCGCTACTGTAACGGAGCTGGGAATCCGGCAGGATCAGAATAAACGTTGACATGCCGTTGTGACGCACACTACTCTGTGAACGTTCCCAGATCACCGCACTTCATACCACGCGACCGCCTCTGGGAACGTTCCCATAACGCGAAGACAACCAGCCAAGGACCAGTGTGCTCACCAATACCTCTCCGATCGCCCAGCTCGCCCCAAACGGCGATCTGGTTTTCGGCTGTGACTACAACCCCGAGCAGTGGGATGAAGCCACCTGGGCAGAGGACGTCCGGCTGATGCGGGAGGCCGGTGTCAATCTGGTTGCCATCAACATTTTCGGCTGGGCAGAACTGCAGCCCGACGCCGAGACCTTCACTTTCACCCGGCTCGACGCCATCATGGACCTCCTCCACGACAACGGCATCGGCGTGAACCTGGGAACCGGCACGGCTTCCCCACCGCCGTGGCTGAGCACCGCATACCCGGAGATCCTTCCCGTAACGGTCGACGGCGACACCCGCTGGCCTGGCGGACGCCAGGCCTGGTGCCCCAGCTCCCCCGTTTTCCGTTCCCATGCGATCCGGCTGGTCGAGGAAATCGCGCGCAGGTACGGCGAGCACCCCGCGCTCCGCCTCTGGCACGTCTCGAACGAATTGGGCTGCCACAACGCCCTCTGCTACTGCGACACCTCCGCCGCTTCCTTCCGCCGTTGGCTGCAGGATCGCTACGCAAGCCTTGAGGCCCTCAACACCGCCTGGGGCACCGCCTTCTGGAGCCAGCGGTACTCAGCGTGGGAGCAAATCCTTCCTCCGCGCACCCCGCACGCCACCCCCAACCCGACGCAGACACTGGACTTTCGGCGCTTCAGCTCGGACGAGCTCCTCGGGTACTACCGGGCCGAGGCCGAGGTGCTACGAACCTCCAGCAACGTTCCCGTCACCACCAACTTCATGGTGACCGCGCACATCCGCACGCAAAACTACTGGCAGTGGGCGCCGGAGATGGACGTCATCGCCAACGACCACTACCCCGACCACCGCCTGGATGACCCGGTGCAGGAGATTGCCTTCGCGGCGGATCTCACCCGCGGCCTCGCCCGGAACCAGTCCTGGATCCTGATGGAGCACGCCACCAGCGCCGTCAACTGGCAGCCCCGGAACATTGCAAAGGCGCCCGGTGAGCTGCTGCGGAACTCCCTGGCCCACCTCGCGCGTGGTGCCGATGGGCTGTGCTTCTTCCAATGGCGGGCATCGCTGCAGGGCAGCGAGAAATTCCACTCCGCCATGCTCCCCCACGCCGGGACCGAGTCGAAGATCTGGCGCGAGGTCAGTGAGCTTGGCGCCACGCTGGGCCGCCTGCGCGAAATCGCCGGAAGCACGGTCACAGCGCGTGCCGCGGTGGTCTTCAGCTGGGAAGCCTGGTGGGCCTGCGATTCCGATTCCCACCCCTCCTCCGACCTGCGCTACCTCGATCAGGTGCACGCGCTCTACGGTGCGCTCTGGGACGCGGGCATCACGGCCGATTTCCTGCCGCCCGACGGCGACTTCACCGCCTACGACCTCGTGCTCGTTCCGGCGCTGTACCTCGTGTCCGACGAGGACGCCCGCCGGCTCACGGACTATGTGCGCCAGGGAGGCAACGCCGTCGTCTCCTTCTTCAGCGGCATCGTGGACGAAAACGAGCGGGTCCGGCCCGGAGGCTACCCCGGCGCCTTCCGTGACCTGCTCGGCGTCCGGGTGGAAGAATTCCATCCGCTGGCCGCCGGCCAGCAGCTGCCACTATCAAACGGCACGACGGCGGCACTCTGGAGCGAGGCGCTTCACGTGACGAGCGCTGAAGCAGTTCTGACAATCAGTGAAGGCCCGCTGGCCGGCACCCCGGCTGTCACGCGCAACTCCTTTCACGACGGCGCCGCCTGGTACCTTGGCACCTCGCTTGCGAAGGAATCACTTCTTGAAGTGATCAGCGACGCCGCCCGCCACGCCGGAATTCGCGTTTCCGGAACCCGTGGCGTCGAAACCGTCGAGCGGGTGTCCGGGGACCAGCGCTACGTCTTCTTCATCAACCACACCACGCAGGATTACAAACACCGAATCACCGGGAACGAAATGGTGCTCGGGACCGAGGTCGCCGACGTCGTCGTTGTACCGGCAGGCACCGTACGCGTTGTGCGCACCGATTCAACAGGCAAGGAGGCCAACTGATGGCTACTCTGGACCAGACCCACACGCCGCCGGGCGCTAAAGGGAAAACACCGCGCAAGACGCAGAAGGGGCGCAGTACGCGCAGGGCGGTAGCCGTCTTCGTTGCACCGTTTGCCGTGCTCTTCATCCTCTTCTACGCGGCGCCGATCATCTTCGCTGTGATCCAGTCGCTGCTCACGGTGGAGCGCGAAGGAACGTTCGGACCACCGCAGCAGGTATTCGGCGGGTTCACCCAGTACACCCTCGTCTTCCAGGACCAGGCATTCTGGGCTTCCGTCGGCCGGGTACTGCTGTTCGGCGTGGTGCAGGTTCCGGTCATGCTGGGCATGGCGCTCCTGTTCGCGCTGCTGCTCGATTCGCCGCTTCTCAAGGGCAAGCGGTTCTTCCGTCTGGCATTCTTCGCTCCCTATGCCGTGCCCGGCGTCATCGCCGCCATCATGTGGGGTTTCCTTTACTCGCCGTCCCTGTCGCCCTTCGGCGCCGTGACATCCGAGATCAACTTCCTCGACGGGTCGTTGGTGCTATGGTCAATCGCCAACATTGTGACGTGGGTCTACGTGGGCTACAACATGCTCATTATCTATGCGTCACTGCTCGCCATTCCCACTGAGATCTACGAGGCGGCACGGCTCGACGGCGCTTCCAACGCGCAGATCGCCTGGCGCATCAAGATCCCGTTGGTGACGCCGGCCATCATTCTTACCGCGGTGTTCTCCATCATCGGCACACTTCAGCTGCTCGCCGAACCGCAGACCCTGCGGAGCTTCAGCTCGGCAATCAGCAGCACCTACACGCCGAACCTGGCCGTGTACACCACGGCGTCGATCCCCAACTACAACCTGGCCGCCGCCTTCTCGGTTGTGCTGGCGCTCGCCACGTTCATCCTCTCCTTTGTCTTCCTGAAGGCGACCCAGCGGAAGGTATCCCAATGACCACGGCAGCCCCTCCCCTGTCCGCCGCAGAGAAGGCACACTCACGAGGCCCCCGGCAAAACGGGATGTCGCGCGCCGCAGCGATGCTGATCATGGGAGTCTTCACCCTCTACTTCCTGACCCCCATCTGGTGGTTGCTCGTCACCTCCACAAAAACAGGCGGCGAGATCACCGGATCCGCACCACTGTGGTTCACACCGGACTCCCTCTCCACCTTCTTCAGCAACCTCACCGGACTGTTCCAGTATCAGAACGGGTTGTTCATCAAGTGGCTGCTCAACAGCGCCCTCTACGCCGGCGCGGGCGCACTGCTCGGCACGGTCATTGCGGCAATGTGTGGTTACGCCCTGGCCAAGTACGAGTTCAAGGGCCGCGAGCTTATCTTCAACGTCGTCCTCAGCGGCGTGCTGGTGCCCGCGACTGCACTGGCTCTGCCCCTGTTCCTGATCTTCAGCGAAGTGAACCTGACGAACACCTACTGGGCGGTCTTCCTGCCCAGCCTCGTAAGCCCTTTCGGTGTCTACCTCGCCCGGATCTACGCTGCAGCCAGCGTCCCCGGTGAACTCCTGGAAGCTGCGCGGCTCGACGGCTCAGGTGAAGTACGGACCTTCTTTACGGTGTCCACACGCCTGATGGCACCGGCACTCGTCACGATCTTCCTGTTCCAGTTCGTCGCCATCTGGAACAACTTCTTCCTCCCGCTGATCATGCTGCGCGACCAGGCGCTGTTCCCGGTCACGCTCGGCCTGTACGCGTGGAACAGCCAGATCAGCCAGATCCCCGAACTGCGCACCTACGTGATCATCGGTGCGCTGGTCTCAATCGTTCCCCTCATCATCGCTTTCCTCGGCCTGCAGCGATTCTGGAGCAGCGGGCTCGGTGCGGGAAGCGTCAAGTAACACAGACCGCATGAAATCGCCGGAAGGCACCCGCCTGCCGGCACCGTCCATACAAGAAGGAAATACAGAATGCGTATGCATCACGGAAAGACCACCGCCGCCGTCGTCATGGTCTCCGCGCTAGCCCTCGCGGGCTGCTCCGGTGGAGGCGACTCCGCCGGGGCTCCAGAAGCAGCGGCGTGCGAGCCGTCCACCGAGCCCGTGGAGCTGAACTTCACAACGTGGGTCCCTGGTATGGACCAGGTCGTCGAGTTGTGGAACGAGGAGAATCCGGACATCCAGGTGACGGTGCAGACGGGCCCCAACGGGAACTCCGGCACCTACCAGAACTTCTTCAACCAGTTGCAGGCGGGTAATGCACCCGATCTGGGTCAGATCGAATACGACGCCCTGCCGAACTTCCGCGTGCAGGACGGGCTCGAGAATATCGCCGGCTGCGAAGGCATTGGTGACGCCGGCGACCAGTTCATCGACTGGACCTGGAACCAGGTGACCTTCGGAGAAGAAGACGCCGTCTACGCGGTCCCGCAGGACAGCGGCCCCATGGCCCTGTTCTACCGCGCCGACCTCTTCGAGCAGGCCGGTATCGAAGTCCCGACCACCTGGGAAGAGTACGCAACTGCTGCCGAGCAGATCCGCGAAGAGGGCGGCTACATCACCAACTTCCCGCGCTCGGACGTGAACTGGTTCGCCGGCCTGGTGTGGCAGGCGGGCGGCAAGTGGTTCAGCAGCGAGGAAGACGGCTGGGAAGTAAACCTGACCGGCGAAGAGTCCACGCAGGTGGCCGAGTACTGGCAGGGACTGCTCGAGGACGACCTCGTGTCCACGCTCCCCTCCTTCTCGGATGAGTGGAACGCTTCCTTCAACGAGGGCGATCAGTGGACCTGGGTCTCAGCGGTCTGGGGCACCTCGACACTGCAGAGTGGAGCGCCCGACACCGCGGGCAAGTGGGCAGTTGCACCCATGCCCCAGTGGGACGCAGACCAGAGCTCCGCAGGTAACTGGGGCGGTTCCTCCACGGCAGTGCTGAAGGGATCCGAGCACCCGTACGAGGCCTCGCAGTTTGCCCTCTGGCTCAACACCGACCCCGAGGCGCTCGCTCTGACGAACGAGCTCGGTGGGCTCTACCCGGCTGCAAAGGCGGGCGCTGATCTCGAGGCATTCAACGAAGAGTCAGAGTTCTTCGGCGGCCAGGCCGTCTACGACGTCTTCGCCGAGGCATCCGGGAACGTTGATCCCGAGTTCACCTGGGGCCCGACCATGACTCAGACCTACACGGATGTTTCCGATGGGTTCGGAGCTGCCATCGGCGGAGAGTCCACGCTGTCCGAAGCTCTGAAGCGCGGCGAGGAGCAGACCGTCGAGGCGCTGAAGGCCCAGTCCATTCCCGTGGTCGAGTAACTCCTCCATTTCCACATTTGTCGGCCTGTCGCATGAACGTCATTTATTCACGGCGGTCATGCGACAAGCCGATAATTGTATACCCGCATTGTTCCCCGAAATAGTCAGCGGACGGCATATTCACAGCGCACCATCAGACTGTGGCTGTACCGTTGAGGAATCTTCGGGAAATTGGGGACCCTCCGCGGCTGGGAAGTCGATTATTGACTTCAGGACTTTTCATGACAATCACTTCACCCGCCCGTACGGTTCGCGTTTCAAAACCAAACGACGTCGTTGCCTCCTACGCCACCCTCCTCAAGGAAGTGCGGAAAGAGGGCCTGCTAACCCGCAAGCGCGGGTTCTATATCACCGTCATGGTGTCCCTGGGACTGGCGCTCGTCGCAGCCTGGACCGGATTCGCCCTCCTCGGCGACACCTGGTTCCAACTCCTGATTGCCGGCGTCCTAGGCATTGTCCTGACGCAGATCGCATTCCTGGCACATGAAGCCTCCCACCGCCAGATCTTCGCCTCCCGCAGCGCCAACGACTGGTCCGGGCGCATCCTGGCTGCCGGCGTCGTCGGAATCAGCTACCAGTGGTGGATGAACAAGCATTCCCGTCACCACAATGATCCCAACGTGGTGGGCAAAGACCCGGACATCGAGATAGACACCATCTCGTTCATCGAGGAAGACGCCGCCAAGGCGAAGGGCATCCATGCCTGGGTCACCCGCCGCCAGGGTTACCTGTTCTTCCCGCTCCTGACGCTCGAGGGCATCAACCTGCACGCCCGTTCCATCGCCACCCTGTTCCGGCCCGGCGCCATCCAGGGCCGCTGGGTTGAGCTTGCCCTACTCGCGATTCGCTTCGGCCTGTACCTCGGCGTGCTGTTCTGGTTCCTGCCCGTCGGCATGGCGTTCGCCTTCATCGGCGTGCAGATGGCGGTCTTCGGCGTCTACATGGGTGCCTCGTTCGCACCGAACCACAAGGGCATGCCGGTTATCCCCCGCGACAGCAAGCTCGACTTCTTCCAGAAGCAGGTCCTGACCTCGCGCAACATCCGCGGCGGCAACTTCATCAACAACGCCTTCGGCGGCCTGAACTTCCAGATCGAGCACCACCTCTTCCCGGACATGCCGCGCCCACACCTGCGCAAGGCGGCTGTGATTGTCCGCGAGCACTGCGATCGGCTCAAGGTTCCCTACACCGAAGTGGGAGTTGCGGCATCGTACGGCGCGGTTGTCTCCTACCTGAACCGGGTAGGCCTCGCAGCCCGCGATCCCTTTGACTGCCCGATGGTCAACCGGTACCGCAGGCGCTAATCTCACCTAGTTTCACCTAGCCAATTACGACGGCGACCCTCACCAATCGGTGAGCGGTCGCCGTCGTCGTTTGGGGAACTGCGCCTTATTCGCAGGTAGTATCCGATGAAAAGGAGTGTGCCCCACATTTCTGTTCACGTTTAGGAAAAGGGCTCGCTGTGGAACGCCGGAGATTCATCAGAGCAATCGCTGCAACAGGTATGAGTCTTGGGCTGGCCGCCTGCACAAGCCCCTCGAAGCTTCCAACAGAATCCAGGCTCCCTACAAAACCACCGGCCCCGCAACCATCACCGGTGGTACCGACACCCACCCCCGTCCCACCGCCGGCACCACCAGCCGTGACGAAAGTGCCGCTACCGGCTGGAGTTGTCACCGGCCTCCCCACAGCCGAACGAGTCCTCGCGTGGACCGTCGACGACGGATCGGACAGCGAGGTCATTCGGCGGTACACCGAGTTCGCCCGGACAAGTGGCACCCGACTCACGTTTTTCCTCAACGGCTCATACCCCGGGTGGACAGAGCACGCGGCGCTACTTGGACCGCTCGTCGCTTCCGGACAGATCCAGGTCGCCAATCACACCTGGTCCCACGCCGACCTCACCAGCCTCAGTGACGCAGATATCGTCGCGGAGCTGCAACGCAACCACGACTTCATTGCCTCCACGTTCGGCGTGGACGCCCGCCCCTACTACCGCCCACCGTACGGATACCGCGACGCACGCACGGACGCCGTTGCAGCCTCGATCGGTTACACCGCCCCCATCATGTGGTACGGCTCTCTCGCCGATTCCGGATTACTCACTGAGCAGCAAATCATCGACCACGCTACAGAATGGTTTTTACCCGCTCATATCGTTATAGGGCATCTCAACTTTCTGCCCGTCACGAACGCGTTCCCACAACTCAGACAGCTCATCAGCGACCGCCAACTGACAACGGTGACCCTGAACGACATCTTCACAGCTTGAGCGACCGCCCGGGGTGGAAGCCGGCGTCGTCTAAACAGCCTCTAGGCGTTCCAGAGTCCGTAGGAGTCCGCCAGGGAGGAAATTTTCTGCGCGCGGGCAAGGCGCGGCAGGTAGGAACCATCGCCCACCACCGCACCGGAGGCGTGGGCATCGAGGAGTTCGTGCGCCCACAGAATCTCGGACTCGCTGGGCGACAGGCCCTTGTTGATCGTGTCCGCCGCCTCGGGCCGCAGGCAGAGCTTCCCGGTCATCCCCATGGACGCCGTGACCTTGCAGGCTTCGAGCAGGTCTTCACCCAGCGCGCCCACCGTGGGTCCGTCGATCGGCCCGGGCAACTGACCCACCCGGGAGGCGACCACGAGCTTTGCACGGGCGTAGGCCAGGGCCATTGGATCATCGGAGGCACCGGTGTCACGGCGGAAGTCGCCCACACCGAAGGCCAGACGGAACGTGCCGGGAGCGCTGGCAATTGCCGTGGCGTTCTCGATGCCGAGGGCGGACTCGACCAGGGCGAGCACGGGAGTACCGGCCTGCAGGCGCATGGCGGTATGCGTAACCTGCTCCGGCTTCTCGGTCATGGCGAGCATGACGCCGCGCAGGCCGGGTGCCCCGGAGAGCGCGGCGAGGTCATCGGCCCAGTAGTCGGTCTCGATGCCGTTCACCCGGACCCAGGCGGTCATGCCGGTGGAAAGGGCCTCCACCACACGTTCGCGTGCTTCAGCCTTGGACTCCGTGGGCACCGCGTCCTCGATGTCGAAGACCACCGAATCCGCCTCGGAAGCCAGCGCCGGCGCGAAGTTTTCCTCCGACGCCGCGGAGGCGAGCAGCCAGGAACGGGACAGCTTGGCGGGAAGCGCGGCAGCGCGGCTATTACGAAGGGGGGCCATACCTAGAACCTTACGCAACGGGCGTCGTCGTAATCCACCGCACGACGGTTTAGGACGGTAAACACTACGACCAAAAGAGACTTCTGGCCGTGCTGACCACCCTCATTAAGCCTTTTCGCAATATAATAACTAATTATCACCAGACGAAAGAGAAGAGCATGAGCACCCAGCTTGCAGTCGGAGATCCGGCTCCCTCGTTCACCCTCCCCGACGCCGATGGACAGCCGGTAAGCTTCGCGGAGTTCCGCCAACGCAGCGTTGTTGTGTACTTCTACCCCAAGGCCGAGACGCCGGGGTGCACCACGGAAGCATGCGACTTCCGCGACAACCTGGCATCGCTCCAGGGCGCAGGCTTCAGCGTTGTCGGCATCTCGCCGGATACGCCGGAAGAACTCGCCTCCTTCACCAGCAACCACGGGCTGGCGTTCCCCCTGCTCTCCGATGTGGACAACGCCGTCGCCAAAGCATGGGGCGCGTACGGCGAACGCCAGCGCAACGGTGAGACCGTCGTCGGCATCATTCGTTCCACCATCGTTGTCGGCCCGGACGGCACCGTACAGCACGCCGAGTACGGCGTCGAAGCCAAGGGCCACGTCACACGACTGCGTGAACAGCTGAGCGTCGCCTAGTTTTCATATGCAAAAGGCCCTCCCCCGGCGAGAGGGGAGGGCCTTCTGCGTTCCCGGATGGACGTGCTAGCACCCTTCCGGAGTCTTTGGTGGGCGGCTTACGCCGCGCCCCTGCGGAGCAGGCGGCCCGTTGGCTTCTCGAGGTCCAGCACCTCACCTCGCAGGTAGGTGGAGCGGACGACGCCGGACAGCGCCTTGCCCGCGTAGGGCGAGATCGGGTTCTTGTGGTGGAGCTTGTGGACGTCCACCACGAAGGTGTCGTCCGCCGCGAACACCGAGAAATCGGCATCGTATCCGAGCGCGAGCTTTCCCTTCCGCTGGAGCCGCGCGATCGCCGCCGGGCGGGCAGACATCCACTCCACAACCTGCTCAAGCGGAATGTCCCGCTTCCGCGCCTCGGACCAGATCAGCGAGAGGCCCAACTGCAGTGAGGACACGCCGCCCCAGGCCACACCGAAGTCGCCGTTCTCGAGGTCCTTCAGGTCCAGGGTCGACGGCGAGTGGTCGGACACGATGCAGTCGATCGTCCCATCCATCAGGCCCTGCCACAGCAGCTCCCGATTGGACGCCTCGCGGATGGGAGGGCAGCACTTGAACGCCGTCGCGCCGTTCGGGATCTCCTCCGAGAGCAGCGTGAGGTAGTGCGGGCACGTTTCCACGGTGAGGTTCACGCCGTCGCGCTTCGCCGACGCGATCATGGGTAGCGCGTCCGACGACGACAGGTGCAGGATGTGCGCCCGCACCCCGGTCCAGCGGGCGCGTTCGATAACCTCCGCGATGGCCACGTTCTCCGCGCCGCGCGGGCGGGAGGCCAGGAATCTGGCGTACTGGTCGCCCTCGGCGGACGGGGCCCGGTCGATGGCACGCGAATCCTCGGCGTGGACGATCATGAGGGAGTCG
Source organism: Arthrobacter sp. TJ-170 (assembly GCF_058269305.1). Taxonomy (NCBI): domain Bacteria; kingdom Bacillati; phylum Actinomycetota; class Actinomycetes; order Micrococcales; family Micrococcaceae; genus Arthrobacter; species Arthrobacter sp. TJ-170. The sequence goes on from NZ_JBZCNL010000006.1 coordinate 189,538, forward strand.
AACGTCTTCAGCTCCGCCATGTCCTGTTCCATCTCGTCTGCCTCGAGGTGCGGGAATTCGTCCACGCCCGAGTGAAGCAGGAAACACTTGAAGCCGAAGACGCCCTCGTCGTGAAGCGGGCGGAGATCGGCCGTATTACCGGGGATCGCACCGCCCCAGAATCCGACGTCGACGAAGGACTGCGTTTCCGCCGCGGCCCGCTTCTGCTCGAGCGCGTCCACATTCACCGTCGGCGGGATGCTGTTCAGCGGCATATCGATGATGGTGGTGACTCCCCCGGCTGCGGCGGCCTTCGTGGCGGACGCGAAGCCCTCCCACTCCGTGCGGCCGGGTTCATTGACGTGTACGTGGGAATCGACGAGGCCCGGGATCAGCGTCTCGTCCGGAGCGAGTTCCACAATGCGCCCACCGTCCAGACCATTACCGAGGGGCTCCATCGCCACAATGACGCCGTCCCGCACGCCGATCTCACGCGGGGCGATTCCCGCCGTCGTCAAAATCCGTTCGCCCCGGATCACGAGGTCAAACGCTTCCGTACTCATGGATTTCCTCCGCTTGATCCGACACCGATGCCAAGGGAGGCAGCGATGTTGTGTCCTACCTGCTGAAGCAGGTCGCCGGCATTGGCGATGCACTTCCCGACGTCCGGTTCCAGATCCGTCAGCGCATACGCACCCACGAACCCTGCCTCCTGAACCTGCTGCTGCGTCAGCGTGGTCCTCCCGCAGACGGCCAGCACAGGGATTCCACCGGCCGCCTTTGCCACCCCAAGCGGAGTCTTGCCGCCGAGGCTCTGCTCGTCCAGGCTGCCTTCGCCCGTGATCACAAGATCCGCCCCGGACAGCTTCGCTGCAAGCCCGGTAAGTTCCAGTACGACGTCGATGCCCGGCCTGCGCTCCGCGTTCAGTACAGCGAGGGCGGCGTACCCGACACCACCTGCGGCGCCGGCACCGGGAGCCGTGGCCTGCGCCTGCACCCGCGACCCCAGTTCTTTCGCCAGTACCTCAACGAACCGCGCGAGCGCGTGGTCGAGGTGCGCGACGTCGTCGTTCGTGGCTCCTTTTTGGGGGCCGAAGACCGCCGCGGCCCCGGTGGGGCCGAGAAGGGGATTGTCGACGTCGGACGCCAGGATGAACGCCGCGTTGGCGAGCCGGGGGTCCAGCCCGAACAGGTCGATCCGGGCGAGCTCAGCCAGCGCCGCGCCTCCAGGAGGAAGCGGTGCGCCTGCGTCGTCGAGCAGAACCGCTCCGAGTCCCGCCAACATCCCGGCGCCGCCGTCGGTGTTGGCGCTGCCGCCGACGCCGAGCACGATGTTGGTGCAGCCCTGGTCGAGCGCGTAACGGATCAGTTCACCGGTGCCGAGACTGGTGGCCTCGCGGGCCCGCCGTACTCCCCCGGGAAGAACGGCGAGTCCGGAGGCGAGGGCCATCTCGATCACCGCGGTGGAATCGCGGATAGCGATCGGTGCTTCGACGGGTTCGCCGGTCGGCCCTGAAACCGTCGTGGTGTGACGGTCGAACCCGGCGGCGAGGGCAGCATCCAGCGTGCCCTCGCCGCCGTCGGCCACGGGAACAGCGTCCACGGTGAGGAGCGGATCCGCGGCGAGCAGCCCGGCGCGAAGCCGTTCCGCTACCTCGGGAGCGGTCAGCGATCCCTTGAACTTGTCCGGTGCGATGACGATTCGCATGACGCTATTGAACCAGCCCTCTAGACCAGCAGGGAGATGGCTGTGGGTGCGTCGTCGGCGGATTCGGCGAGGTCCTCGAACTCGTTGATCGCGTCGATTCCTGCGGCGCCCATCGCGATGTTGGTGACGCGTTCCAGGATGACCTCGACGATCACCGGCACGCGGTACTCCTGCATGAGCGCGCGGGCCTTCTCGAACGCAGCCTGCAGGTCATCGGCCTCACGGACGCGGATCGCCTTGCAGCCCAGGCCCTCGGCGACCTTGATGTGGTCCACGCCGTAGCCGGCAAGCTCCGGGGCGTTCACATTCTCGAACGCAAGGGAGACGTGATAGTCCATCTCGAACCCGCGCTGCGCCTGACGGATCAGGCCGAGGTAGGAGTTGTTCACCACCACGTGGATGTACGGCAGCTGGAACTGCGCGCCGACCGCCAGCTCTTCGATCATGAACTGGAAGTCATAGTCACCGGACAGTGCGACGACGGTCTCCCCCGGGCTTGCCTGAACCACACCGAGCGCTGCCGGTCCGGTCCAGCCCAGCGGGCCGGCCTGACCGCAGTTGATCCAGTTGCGGGCCTCGTAGACGTGCAGGAACTGGGCGCCGGCGATCTGGGAGAGCCCGATGGTCGAGACATAGCGGGTGTCCCGGCCGAATGCCTGGTTCATCTCCTGGTACACGCGCTGCGGCTTGACCGGCACGTTGGTGAAGTTGGTCTTGCGCTGCATCGTGGACTTCCGCTGCGCACAGTCCTTCACCCAGGCGTTCCAGTCGGGCAGGCCCTGCTGCTCCTTGCGTTCACGGGCGATCTCGACAAGCCCGCTCAGTGCTGCGCCGGCGTCGGACACTATTCCGAAGTCCGGGGCGAAGACGCGGCCGATCTGGGTGGGCTCGATGTCGATGTGAACGAACTTGCGGCCCTTGGTGTAGACGTCGAGGGCCCCGGTGTGGCGGTTGGCCCAGCGGTTGCCGATGCCGATCACGAAGTCGGACTCGAGCATGGTGGCGTTGCCGTAGCGGTGCGAGGTCTGCAGGCCCACCATGCCGGCCATCAGCTCGTGGTCATCCGGGATGGTGCCCCAGCCCATGAGTGTGGGGATGACCGGGATGTTCAGCAGTTCGGCGAGCTCCACCAGTTGCTCGGAGGCATTGGCGTTGATGATGCCGCCGCCGGCCACGATCAGCGGCTTTTCGGCTGCAACCAGCATGTCCAGTGCCTTCTCCAGCTGCTTGCGCGTGGCGGCAGGCTTGTGGACCTGGAGCGGCTCATAGGTGTCCGGATCGAATTCGATCTCGGTCTGCTGCACGTCGATCGGCAGATCGATCAGCACTGGTCCGGGGCGGCCGGTCCGCATCTCGTAGAACGCCTTCTGGAACGCACCCGGAACCTGCGCGGCTTCGAGCACGGTCATGGCCATCTTGGTGACCGGCTTGGCGATCGAGGAGATGTCCACTGCCTGGAAGTCTTCCTTGTGCAGCTTGGCCACGGGAGCCTGGCCGGTGATGCACAGGATGGGGATGGAGTCCGCCCAGGCCGAGTACATGCCGGTGATCATGTCGGTGCCGGCCGGGCCGGAGGTGCCGATGCAGATGCCGATGTTGCCGGCTTTGGCCCGGGTGAAGCCTTCGGCCATGTGCGAGGCGCCCTCGACGTGGCGGGCGAGGACGTGGTGGATGCCGCCGTGGGCTCGCATCGCGGAATAGAAGGGATTGATCGCTGCGCCCGGCAGGCCGAACGCCGTGGTGGCGCCCTCCTTTTCCAGGATCGCAACGGCTGCGTCAACAGCGCGCATTTTGGGCATGGTGTGCTCCTACTTGAGTCTGCGGTCCGTCGAGTTGGCAGGACACACCCCTTATGAGGTGTCTTTCGAGGCGTGCCCTGCCAAATGAACGGGAAGTGGGGGTGGTTATTTGCCGGAGAGCTGGTTGATCAGCTTGAACAGGCCGGAGTGGTCCAGGCCGCCGTCACCCGTGTTGACGAGTGAGGCAACCAGCTGTGCGACGACGGCACCCAGTGGGGTGGCAACGCCGGCTTCACGGGCGGCTGAGGTGACAATGCCGAGGTCCTTGTGGTGGAGGGCTAGTCGGAAACCGGGGTCGAAGTTACGGTCGAGCATCTTCTGGCCCTTCTGGTCGAGCACCTTGGAGCCGGCGAGGCCGCCGCCAAGGACCTTGAGGGCGGCGTCGGTATCCACGCCGTAGGCCTCGAGGAAGACGATCGCTTCTGACAGGACGCCGATGTTGACGGCGACAATGAGCTGGTTCGCGGCTTTCACGGTCTGACCGGAGCCGGACGGGCCAACGTGGACGATGGTCTTGCCGACGGCGTTGAGTACGTCCTGGGCGGCATCGAAGTCTTCCTTCGCGCCCCCGACCATGATGGAGAGGGCGGCGTCGATTGCACCTTGCTCGCCTCCCGAAACCGGTGCGTCCAGCGGGCGAAGGCCGGCATCGCGGGCCTGCTTCGCGAGTTCAGCGGCGACGTCGGGGCGGATGCTGCTGGCGTCGATCCAGAGGGCGCCCTTCTTTGCGTTGGCGAAGACGCCGTCGTCGCCCTTGACCACGCCCTCTACGTCCGGTGAGTCCGGCACCATGGTGATGACGACGTCGGCATCCTTCACCGCGTCGGCGATGCTGGCTGCCGCTGCTCCGCCCTCGGCGGCGAGCTTGTCCATCTTGTCGGAGCTGCGGTTGAACCCGGTGACGGTGTGGCCGGCCTTGACGAGGTTGATGGCCATGGGCAGGCCCATGATGCCGAGACCGATGACGGTTACGTTCTTGGTGGAGGTGCTCATTGTCGAATCCTTAGGTTCTTAGCGGGAGGCGTGTTCGCGGATGGTCCAGGTGAAGGCGGCCTCGGCCGGCTCCTTGTACTCGAGTCCGATGGGGCCCTGATAGCCGAGTTCGCGGCTGCGGGCGATCCACTCACCGAGGGGGAGGTCGCCGCTGCCGGGTGCTCCGCGGCCGGGTGCGTCGGCGATCTGGATGTGGCCGAAGTCCCTGGCGTGATTCTCGATGACCTGTGCAACGTCGTCGCCGTTGACCGCGAGGTGGTAGAAGTCGGCGAGGAGCTTGATGTTGCTCTTTCCCGACGTGGCCGTGACTTTCTCGATGACGTCGAGTACGTCCTGCGCGGTGATCAGCGGGTACCTCTCAGCGCCGCTCACCGGTTCCACGAGGACCGTGCCGCCGATTGCGGCTACTGCTTCCGCGGCGAAGGCGAGGTTCTCGACGGCGATAGCGTCCTGCTCCTCGGGGCTGACGCCGTCGATCCGGTTGCCGTACAGGGCGTTGAAGGCCTTGCAGCCCAGCCGCTCACCGATTCCGACGACGACCGGCACGTTGGCGCGGAAGTCCTCCTGCCGCTCGGGCCAGGAAACGAGGCCACGATCGCCGCCCGGCATGTCGCCGGCGTTGAAGTTGAGACCTGTGAGCTGGACGCCCGCATCGGTGATGGCGTTCTCGAAGGCTACGATGTCGGCGTCGGACGGGGTGGAGGTGCTGAAGGGCCACCAGAACTCGACGGCGTCGAAGCCGGCCTTCTTCGCAGCAGCCGGCCGCTCCAGCAGGGGCAGCTCGGTGAGGAGGATGGAGCAGTTCACGGTGTAGGTCATCGTCGATCCCTTGTGCTTAGCTTTGTTTGTTCTTCCGTAATGTGGAAGTAACTTTCTGTCTAATGAAATGGTAGGGCGTTGGAGGGATGTGAGTCAACCTTCTCTTCGGGGTCCTCGCGCAGAAGTGGCCCTTCGCACCAGGTCCGTGGGTGCGAACCAACGTCTTCGTCGCTAAGGGCCACTTCTAAGCTTGGGCAAGCACTATGCCGCCGGGCGCACGACCGCGCGCGCAAAAGCCCGAAGCACCCGTTCTTTGAGCTTCACCTCATCAAAGACGTCCTTCCACTCGACGCGCAGGAACGTCCACCCCTCCTCCATCAGTGCCTTCTCCCGGCGTCGCTCCTCGAAGATGGCCTGCTCCGTGGGGCTGTAAGCGAAGTACTTCGCCTTCCCGTCAAACTCGAGGGCCACTTTCCGCTCGCGCCATCCGAAGTCGAGCCGGTGCAGGCCATGGCGCGTGTGGACGACGAGTTGTTGCTCCGGCATCGGCAGCCGCATGACTTTCATGGCGTGGAGTGCAAGGGTCTCGCCGGGCGACTCGGACAGTGAACTGGCAACCTCCAGCACCCTCCGCGCCCTGTGGACCCCCTTGTGGCCGGGGTGCTCCGCAATCGTTTTTTCCATCACCGCCCTGTCCGCGCCCAACCACAATCCGTGCTCGGCAACGATCAGTCCCGACCTGTGCGGGAGAATCCGGGAGCAGTCGACGACGGTCCGCTCGAGCGAGGTGACCCGCACGCCGCGTGCCTCCGTGACCTCGAACTCAGAAAGCCGCGCCTGGTGTGTCCTGACATCGGGTGCTTGGCTGGCTGAGGATAGAGCCGCCTGCTGGGTGACATGGATAAGAGAATCGGCGCCCCACAGGTGCAGCCCGTGCAATCGTGCGGCAGAGGTGTGGCTGTAGGTTCTCTCCGCGACGGCCGCAACCGCCGTCACCAGCCTGTGGGCATAGATCATCCGAGTAGCGCGCTGCCCTGCTGACAGGCCGCTCCAGTGGGAGTGGTGGATATAGCAGCTCCTCCGAAGCCGCACCAGAGACCCGGCGGCCGTCAGCTCTCTGATCTGGACAGTTGACAGGCCTCGCTCCCTGAGCATCCGGGTAAGCCATAGTGCGTTGCGCGACAGCCAGGGAGGTTCTTCCATGGGTCAAGCGTGCGTTGCTCCCCGGTACCGATCAGGCGCCCGTTTCTGTTATGTGGACAACGCGCCCGACAGCAACGAGGCGACACCGCCCAGAAGTGGCCCATAGCGTCAGATTCGCCGATTCGAGGCAGCGTACACGTACCCAAGGGCCAGATCCGCGCGATAGCCTTAATGTAAGGAAAGGGGACCGATGCAACGCGCGGACAGGGATGAAGAAGTAACGGCAATGGTCGAGTGGCCACGGCCGCTCAGCGCCGAGGCCCTCAAGGTAATCAAGACCGTACTTCTGGGCGTGCTCGTGGTCACCGCCCTCCTGCAGATCATTCCGTATCAGATGCTCGGCGGACTCGCGAACAACCTCTTCACGATCATCCTCCTCCTGACCTGGGCAGGACCGGCGCGGCGGTTCTTTCAGCGTCGCGCACAGGAGCGCAACGAAGAACGCAATGACGGGCCCGCCGCAGAGGACAGGTAGGCGTCAGGGCACTCGGAGTTCGCTCACGGTGACGGAGCCTTCAAGCACCACCTGAACCACCGGAGGCATGGCACCGGCAGTGCCGGAGAGGTGAATCTCCACGTCTCCGACATACCCGGTGGCTACCGGCACAGCACCCCACTCGACCCGGGTACCACCAGGCCCCGGGACCCGGATCCGCAGCACGCCGCCCTCGCTCCGAATAACTCTCACCGTGACGGCCTCAGGCGCGGAACCTTCCCACCCGCGGTAGGTCAGCGTACTCCGCAGCAGCGCGGGATCGGCGACCGTTACGGCGGTTCCCTGCAGGGGCGTCTCCGGCACCAGCAGGGCATTGGCTGATTCCTCGAAGAGCTCAGCGCGAATCCACATTCCACGACTCCGTGCCGGGCTGCGCTCGCCGTCGATCTCGAGGGTCACAGCCAACGGCAGGTCCTCCGCCGAACCGCCAACCAGCAAGGAATACGATCCCGGCTCCACCAGCATTCGCTCGGCCGCCGGACTGAACGTCGCAAGCTTCTCCACCTCTACCGGGATGGAGACGACCGTCTGCTCACCCGGTTGCAGGGAGACCCGTGCGTGGGCAACCAGCCTCCGCCGCGGGTACCCGGGCAGGTCGGACGTCGCATACACCTGCACCAATTCATGCAGCACCCGTTCGCCGGCATTCCGTACGGCGACCTCGATGGCATCCGGCGCCAGCGAGGCCGACTGGTACTGCACAGTGCCGTAGCCGAGCCCGTGACCCAACGGGTAAAGCGGTTCCGCCGAGCTGTAGTGATACGTCGACCGGGCGCCGATGATGTCGTAGTCGAGAATGTCAGGCAGGTCCGCATCCCGCGCCCACCAGGTCTGCGGCAATCGCCCGGAGGGTTCATGGTCACCGCTCAGCACGTCGGCCACACCCCGCCCCAGCTCCTGCCCACCATGGGAGGACCACACGACCGCCGGCGCCTCCGCGAGCTCGCCGAGCGCATAAGGGTAGGACGAAACAATCAACAGCACCGTGCGCGGGTTCGCCTCCCGCACTACCCGGATCAGCTCCTGCTCACCCTGCGGCAGGTCCAGCGTGGAACGGTCCAGCGTCTCCCGCCCGCCCAGGTGCGGATCATTTCCGACGACGACGACGGCGACCTCCGCCGACGCCGCGGCCGCACGTGCCGCTTCGGTTCCGGACCGGATGGTCCTCAGCGTGAACCGGTCGGCATCCTGCTCGGACCCGGTGACAAGGACGGCGCTGCCTGTCCCTTCCTCAACCCGGACCCACTTTCCGGAGGCGATGTGCCGCAGGGCAAGCGACCCATCGGCCGAGCGGTGCAGTGCGAAGGTCTCCTGCACCACCCACCCGCCGACGCGCTCCGCCGATGCCCGAAGGTACCCGCTCTCCCCGGAAAGGAAGCACGCATTCGCGGAGGACCGAAGCGCATATTCGCCGCTTCCCCAGTCCTTGAGCGCGAAGGTTTCAGCCGTTCCAGGACCGGCGGCGGCAGCCGTCACCGCGGCTGAACCGTCCGGCACGCTGAGGTATCGGTTGGTTCTTACGCTGCGAAGCGCGACGAGGTCCAGCGCTTCCTCTGCGACGACGGCGTCGTACCGTTCAGCGAGACCGTCGGCGATGCTGACGGGGTTCACAAGTGATCCGCTGTACCAGTCGGTGAGCACGTCCGAACCCAGGGAACCGATCACCGCAACGGTACCCGGCGCATCTCCCAGCGGGAGGACCGGACCGCCGTCGACCGGGGCGTTCCGGAGAACCACCACGGACTTGCGCGCGGCCTCGCGGGCCAACGCGCCGTGTTCAGCCGTCAGCAGCGCGTCGGCAGAAATGAATCCGTACACGCCGCCGTCGGCGAGGAACTCCCCGGTACGTTCGCGCAGAATGAGCAGGCGGAGGACCGCAGCGTTGACATCGTTCATGGTCAGAAGCCCCCGTGCCAGCGCCTCCTCCAGGTAGGCGATCGACGGTGCCGGATTGTCGCCGTCGTCCGTGAAGCTGTCGACGCCGGCCCGGAGGGCCGCGGCGTAGGCACTGGGGCCGTCGTCGAAATACTTCTCCGCCGTGAACAGCGAGGAGGGTGCGCCTGCGTCGGTGACGATCGCGAGGGAATCCCCATTGCGCCACTGCCGAAGGTGATCGGCCACCAGGTCGGAAACGTGCGCCGGCCGACCGTTGACCAGGTTGTAGGAAAGCATGACGGCGCCCGCTGCACCCGATTCGATCGGGAGGCGGTAGGCGGGAAGCTCGTACTCGTGCAGGACGCGCGGCGGCAGCTGGCTGGAGGTGACGTTGCGGTCGCGCTCGTTGTTGTAGCCGAGGAAGTGCTTCAGGGTGGGGACGGTCAGCCACTGCTCGGCATGATCGCCCTTCAGGCCTTCACAGTAGGCAGTCGCCAGCCGGGCGGTGAGGCCGGAGTCCTCGGAGAACCCCTCCTCGTTCCGGCCCCAGAGCGGGTGCCGGAGCGGATTGACCACGGGGGCCCAGACGTTCAGGCTCACCGTCGGGTCAGAGGCTTTCTTGGCGCGCATCTCCGTACCGACGGCGTGCCCCACCCGGCGCAGCAGCTCCTCGTCCCAGGTGGCTGCGAGTCCCACTGTCTGCGGGAATACCGTCGCTTCGCCGAGCCAGGCAACGCCGTGCGCCGCCTCTGCGCCCGTGTGGAAGTACGCCAGGCCGGCGTCGGGAACAGCGGGCGAATGCTGATGGAGCAGGGAGATCTTTTCGGCCGGGGACAGCGTCGCGAGAATGCTTTCGGCGGTACGGGTAGCCAAAGGGGTTTCGGTCACGAAGATTTTCCGATCGCTGGGGAAGTTTGTTTAAGCGCTTGCACAGCGCTTCTCGACCACCATGCTGACACCAAGCGCTGTGATACGCAACATAATTCCCTCTTGCCTGAACCCGGAAGATGCCCTAGCGTGGGAACAATCGAAGCGCTTCGACTGATTCGATGGTCATAGCGCTCCAATTTCTGCTGCAAACCACGCAAGCGCCATACCAGCGCGCCTGGACACAAGGAAGTGCACCATGCCAATGAATTCACACGGCCCCAGCCTCGAAGGCGTCGCCCGCAAACCGCTGGGCAGGCGGTCTTTCCTCGGCCTGCTCGGCGGAGCCGCCTTCTTCGCCGCCTCCCCCACGTTCCTTACCGCCTGCAGTACCGGCGCGTCAGCTCCGCAGGCGACGACGGCGGGCGGCCTGGCTGACGCCGTCGCCAAGCTGGTGCCCAGCTACATTCCGATGGACCTGGTCCAGCCCGATATCCCGGGCGTCAACGGGTCCACCCCCGGCTTTACCACCATTCCCACCAAGCTGGTCAAGTCGGTCCCGAAGGCGCCCGGCAGCGGCGGCACCTACACGGCCATGACTCCGGCGTGGTGGGCAATTCCCCGCGGCTTGCCGGACAACGCCTACTACCAGGCCGTCAATGAGCGTCTCGGTGCCACCATCAACTTCCAGGCCAATGACGGCAACACATACGGTGACAAGATCCAGACCGTACTTGCCTCCCCACGCGACGTTCCCGACTGGGTGGTCATTCCCTCCTGGAACATCCCGCCGCGCTTCGGTCAGGCGGCCAAGGGCCTGTTCACGGACCTCTCCCCCTACCTGGCCGGCGACAAGGTCAAAAAGTATCCCAACCTCGCCAACATTCCGACGGCAGCCTGGAAGTACAGCTGCTTCGAGGGCGGCCTGTACGGGCTGCCGATGCCAACCACACTGCTCAACGACGCGTTCTTCTTCCGCAAGGACCTGTTCGACGAAATGGGACTGGAGCAGCCGAAGACTGCCGAGGAATACATCACCATCGCGAAGGAAGTCACCGATCCGTCGAAGAACCGCTGGGGATCCGAAGACGTCTGGAACGGCGCGCAGATCATGCACGGCGTTGTCCCCAAGTGGAAACTGGTGGACGGCACCCTGGTGCACAAGTTCGAGACCGAGGAGTACCGCGCCGCCCTGGAATGGATCGTGAAGCTGTTCAAGTCCGGCGCTGTCCACCCGGACGCCGTCGCAGGCAACGCGCAGCAGGCGAAGTCCCGGTTCGAGTCGGGTGCCACGCTCATGACGGTCGACGGCGTCGGTGGTTGGCATGAAGCGCTCGGCCGGGTCCTTCCCACCAACCCCGACTTCCAGATGCAGCCCATGGACTACTTCTCTCCCGACGGCGGCGATCCCGTCCTCTTCAGCGGCCAGCCCGCCGGCATCTTCAGTTTCATCAAGAAGACCGAGGACACCGCGAAGGTCGAGGAACTGCTGGCACTGGCCAACTTCATGGCCGCACCGTTCGGGACGGAAGAGAACCTCCTCATCAGCAGCGGCGTCGAGGGCAAGCACTTCAAGCGCGACGACCAGAACATCCCGCAGATGACCGACCTCGGCCGCGAGGAAGTCACCAGCACCTACCAGTTCCTCGTGAGCCCGCCGGCCGTCAACTCGCAGGTCCAGTACCCGGGCTTCGTCGAGGCGAAGACGGAATGGGAAGCACGGCAGGCAGCCTTTGTGCAGGAGGACGTCTTCTTCGGAATGCAGATCCAGGAGCCGCCTCAGTACGGTTCACTGGGCGCGCCGTTCGACGATCTCGCCAAGGACATCGCCCGCGGCCGCAAGAGCATCAAGGACCTCGATTCCGAGATAGAGACCTGGAAGCGGAACGGCGGCGAGGAACTCCGCGAGTTCTACGCCGGCTTCCTGACCGCGTAAACGCCGCCGCCATGACCACCACGAATCTCTCCCAAAACGGGCAGCGGACTGCAGAAACGCACGACGGCGTCACAAGCCCGCCTGCCCCGCCGCCGGTGCGGCGCAAACAGGGCCTGCGGACGCGGTTCCGCCGGGACCGCTCGCTCGTTCTCATGGCGCTTCCCGCCGTCGTTCTCCTGGCTGTCTTCGCCTACATACCGATGTTCGGCAACGTGGTCGCCTTCCAGAACTACTCGCCGTTCATCGGCATCCCGGCCAGTCCGTGGGTAGGCCTCGAGAACTTCGGGCGTGTGTTCAGGGATCCGGACTTCTGGAACGCCGTGCGGAACACTCTGATGATCACCGGTTTCCAGTTGGTGTTCTTCTTCCCCATCCCGATTGCGCTGGCGCTCCTGCTCAATTCGCTGCTTCAGCCGGCAATGCGGGCCACCATCCAGGCGATCGTCTACCTCCCGCACTTCTTCTCATGGGTGCTGGTGGTGTCGGTTTTCCAGCAGCTGCTGGGCGGTGCAGGACTCCTGAGCCAGATGCTGCGGGCAAACGGGTGGAGCGGCATGGACATCATGACAAATCCCGATACGTTCCTCTTCCTCATCACCTCACAGGCCGTCTGGAAGGACGCGGGGTGGGGCATCATCGTCTTCCTCGCCGCCCTGGCAGCGATCGATCCCGAGCAGTACGAGGCTGCGGCCGTCGACGGCGCCAACCGCTGGCGCCGCATGTGGCACGTGACGCTCCCCGGCCTGCGGTCGGTTATCGTCCTGCTGCTCATCCTCCGCCTCGGCGACGCGCTGACGGTCGGGTTCGAGCAGCTGATACTGCAGCGCGATGCGGTCGGCGCTGAGGCAGCAGAAGTGCTCGATACCTTCGTCTACTACACCGGCATCCAGAACGGCGACTGGAGCTACGCGGCTGCCGCCGGTCTCATCAAGGGCGTCATCTCGCTCGCCCTCATTCTCGCCGCCAACAAGGTGGCACATCTCTTCGGTGAAAACGGGGTGTATTCCAAGTCATGACAACGATCATCAAACCAGCCCCGGCCCGCCGGACAGGTGTTTCACGACCGGCATGGGAAGAAGAACCGGGAATAGCTGCCAAGGCAGGCAAGGCGGTGCTGCTGTGCCTCGTGGTGCTCGCGGTGCTCGGCCCGCTCTACACAATCGTGCTCACCAGCATCTCCTCGCAGGGCACCATCACCCAGGCGGGCGGCCTCGTCCTCATTCCGGGCGAGATCACGGTCGACGCCTACCGCCAGATCCTCAACGGCGGCGTCGTAACGCGCGCCGTGATGGTGAGTGTCGGCGTCACCGTCGTCGGAACGCTGCTCAGCATGGTGGTGTCGATCCTGTGCGCCTACGGCCTCTCACGGCCCGGCTCCTTCGCCCACACGCCGCTGCTGTTCACCCTGCTGATCACCATGTTCTTCAGCGCGGGCATGATCCCGTCCTACCTCCTGGTCTCAGGGCTGGGACTCATCAACTCCTACTGGGCGCTGATCCTGCCGAGCGCGGTGTCGGTCTTCAACATCATCATCCTGCGCGGATTCTTCATGGGCATCGACCGCGGGATTCTGGATAGCGCGCGCATCGACGGGGCGAGCGAGTGGCGCATCCTGGCCCAGATCGTACTTCCCATGTCGAAAGCGGTGACCGCCGTGATCGCGCTGTTCTACGGCGTCGGCTACTGGAATGCCTTCTTCAACGCGGTGCTCTACATCAATGACAGCGCCAAGAACCCGCTGCAGGTGGTCCTGCGCTCCTATGTGCTGCAGGGCGTATCCGTGCCGGGGCAGATTGACCTCGGCCAGGGCGTAGCACCCTCGCTCGCGCTGCAGATGGCCGTCATTGTGATCGCGATGGTGCCCATTCTCCTCGTCTATCCGCTCGTGCAGAAGCACTTCACCAAGGGCGTCATGATCGGCGCGGTGAAGGGATGACGGAGACGTCAGGGTCAGCGGGCGCTTGTGGTCTCGCGCTGCGCCAGGCTGGGAACGATCAGCCGGACCTCCACGGGCTTGTCCGAGTTGAGCCGGTCCATGACCATTTCGACGGCGGCACGGCCGATGTCGTGCGCGGGGATGGACACCGCGGTCCACGGTCTGACCGCAGCAAGGGCCACATCCTCGGGGGCGATCACCACCACGGAGATGTCCTCGGGAATACGCAGACCTCGTGCTGCCAGCGCCTCGTGCAGCAGCGGCAGCAGCCCCTCGTTATGGACCACGAGAGCCGTGACCGGGGCATCGCCGTCGAGCACTGCGTTGAGCGCCTCCGCGAGGGCCGGCATGGAGGCTTCGCAGGCGCGCAGCACAGAGTCCGCGCCGGCGGCATCGCAGGCCTCAGTGAATCCCTTCCTGGCGCGGTCCGCGTAGGTCGCGTGGCGCTCAAGGGAGGCCTGCGGGGACCCGATGAAGCCGATACTGCGGTGGTTCAGATCGACCAGGTGCCGCACGGCGGTGCGGGAGGCGCCGGCGAAATCGAAATCGACGCAGCTGAGCCCCTGCGGATCGTCGGGCAAGCCGATCAGCACCGCGGGCTTGCGCAGCTTCGCCAGAAGCGGGATGCGGGGGTCTCGGGCCTCGATGTCCATCATGAGAAGCCCGTCCACCATCGACTGCGACGTGACGCGTTCCAGCCCACCGGCGTCGTCCTGGGTCAGGAGGAGGACGTCCTGGTTGTAGGTGCGCGCGGTGGTGACAACAGCGGCGACGAACTGCATGATGACGCTGACGTTCACGTCAGCGCGCAGCGGTGCCATCAGCCCCAGCACGTTGGACCGGTTGGAAGCGAGCGCCCGCGCTCCGGAGTGCGGGCTGTAGTTCAGCTTCCGGATGGCGTTCTGGACGGCCAGCCGTGTCTCCTCCGAGATGGTCCGTTTGCCGCTCAGCACATAGGAGACGGTGCTCAGCGATACTCCGGCTTCCCGGGCGACGTCATTCATGGTGGCCACAGCTCCCATCCTATCTTCGACACCGTTCGATCCCTATCCATCGAGGAAACCAACGTGTGAGTGCAGAAGCGCTTCGACACTCACCCGCACACTTTCACGCACGAAATAGAGGAACAGCATGAAATTCACTGACGGTTACTGGATGTACCGCAAGGGGCTGACGGCCCTGCACCCGCGGGACATTTCCGACGTCGTTGCCACCGATTCGGGCCTGGAAGTCTATGCACCGACCCGGCAGATCAATGCGCGCGGCGATGCGTTGAACTGCCCGCAACTAACGGTTTCCTTCACGTCACCGCTTGAGGGCGTCATCGGCGTGACCATCGAGCACTTCCAGGGGACACTCGACCCCGGTCCCCGGTTCGATGTACAGGAAGCGCACCCCGCCGTCGACGTGTCGGTCGGTGAAACACACGCGACCCTCACCTCGGGCGCGCTGACCGCGTCTGTCAGTCTCACCGGCGACTGGACGGTTGACTTCACCGGTGAGGGCAGGCACCTGACCAGTTCGGTGCCGCGCAGCGTCGGTTTCATTACCGACGACGCCGGACGCTTCTTTGTGCACGAGCAGCTCGCCCTCGGCGTCGGTACCAATGTGTATGGCCTCGGCGAGCGCTTCGGGGCGTTCGTGAAGAACGGCCAGTCGGTGGATGTGTGGAATGAGGACGGTGGAACTTCGAGCGACCTCGCCTACAAGAACGTGCCGTTCTTCCTGACCAACTCCGGGTACGGGGTGTTCGTGAACCACCCGGAGCGCGTCTCGTTCGAAATCGGGTCCGAGGTCGTCTCACGGGCGCAGTTCAGCGTTGAGGGCCAGAAACTCCAGTACTTCGTTATTTACGGGCCCTCCCCGAAGAAGATTCTGCGCCGGTACACCGAGCTGACCGGCAGGCCCGCACGTATCCCCGCGTGGTCCTACGGTTTGTGGCTTTCCACCTCGTTCACCACGGACTATGACGAGAAGACCGTGATGTCCTTCATCGACGGGATGGCCGAGCGGAACCTGCCGCTCTCCGTCTTCCATTTCGACTGCCACTGGATGCGGGCGTTCCACTGGAGCGACTTCGTCTGGGACCCGGCCACCTTCCCCGATCCGGAGGGCATGCTGCGGCGGCTGCACGAACGCGGCCTGAAAGTCTGCGTGTGGATCAATCCGTACATTGCGCAGCGTTCCCACCTGTTCCGGGAGGGGCAGGAGCTCGGCTACCTGGTGCGCAGGGCTGACGGGTCGGTGTGGCAGTGGGATCTCTGGCAGGCCGGCATGGCCCTGGTGGACTTCACCAATCCCGATGCAGTCCTCTGGTACCAGGACAAGCTGCGGGTGCTGCTCGGGCAGGGAGTTGACTCCTTCAAGACCGACTTCGGCGAGCGCATCCCCACCGACGTCGTCTGGCATGACGGCTCGGATCCGCAGCGGATGCACAACTACTACACGCAGCTGTACAACGAAGCGGTGTTCGAGCTCCTCGAGAAGGAGCTGGGTGTCGGCGAAGCGGTCCTGTTTGCCAGGTCCGCGACCACGGGCGGACAGAAACTTCCCGTGCACTGGGGCGGGGACTGTGAATCCACGTTCGCCGCAATGTCCGAATCCCTGCGCGGCGGGTTGTCCCTCGCGTCCTCGGGCTTCGCGTTCTGGAGCCATGACATCGGCGGATTCGAGGGCACCCCGCAGCCGGAGATCTTCAAGCGATGGATAGCGTTCGGGCTGCTGTCCTCGCACTCGCGCCTGCACGGATCCAACTCCTACCGGGTGCCCTGGCTGGTCGATGAAGAGTCGGTGGACGTGCTGCGCCATTTCACGGAACTGAAGATGCGCCTGATGCCCTACCTGGCCGGTGCCGCGGAAGAGGCGTACTCATCGGGCACCCCGCTGATGCGCCCGATGTTCCTTGAATTCCCTGACGATCCGGGATGCGCCCACCTGGACCGGCAGTACATGCTCGGAAGCAGCCTCCTGGTTGCGCCGGTGCTGGAGGCCGACGGCGAGCACTCCTTCTACCTCCCCGAGGGAACGTGGACCCACCTCGAAACCGGCGAAACCCTGGAGGGTCCTCGGTGGCACAGCCGGTTCTTTCCGGTTCTGGAGGCTCCGGTATTCGTTCGGCCCGGAACGGTGCTGCCGATGGGCACGGTCTCAACCCGGCCGGACTACAACTGGGCAAGCAACGTCGAGTTCAGGGCGTTCGCAGTTGGGGAGGGGCATCGGAGCACTGTTCAGGTGCCTTCCCCCGACGGTTCCTTGACCTCCTACGAGGTGGCAGTTGCGCGGGGCGAGGTGAGCGCCGTCGTCGTGGGTTCGTAAGGGAAAGGAGAATCCTTTCTTTCCGCAGGTCGGGTGCTAGGGTCTACAGCATCCACACGGGTGCCCCATTGCAGGGGCTGAGATCGGGCTGATGCAGCCTGCGACCGTCGAACCTGTCCGGGTAATTCCGGCGAAGGAAGTAGGAACCTTGAGTAATTCACATTCGATCGCCTATGTCCGCGATCTGGAACACGATCTCGCTGTTCCAGTCACCGAGATAAGCCTCTCCCCCTCCCCCGACGGGACCGCGAACCCGCCTCTGCGCGTGTACCGCACGGCAGGCCCGGGCAGCGACCCGGTCCGCGGCCTGCCTCCGCTGCGGCGGCACTGGATCCAGGGCCGCGGTGACGCACAGCCCTACCGCGGCAGGGAGAGAAACCTGCACGACGACGGCAAGTCCGCAGTGCGTCGCGGCCGCGCCTCCCAGGAGTGGCAGGGTGAGCAATCGGTACCGCTGCGCTCCCGTGAAGGCCAAACGGTGACCCAGATGCACTACGCACGGAACGGCGTCATCACGGAGGAGATGCGGTTCGTCGCGCTGCGGGAGAACTGCGACGTCGAACTGGTCCGTAGCGAGCTTGCCGCCGGACGGGCGATCATCCCGAACAACATCAACCATCCCGAGTCCGAGCCCATGATCATCGGCAAGGCGTTCCTCGTGAAGATCAACGCCAACATCGGCAACTCCGCGGTGACCAGCTCCATCGCCGAGGAGGTCAGCAAGATGCAGTGGGCCACCCGGTGGGGAGCGGACACCGTCATGGACCTGTCCACCGGCGACGACATCCACACCACCCGGGAATGGATCATCCGCAACTCGCCCGTGCCGATCGGCACTGTTCCGATCTACCAGGCGCTGGAGAAGGTCAACGGCGAGGCCAATGAGCTGACCTGGGAAATCTTCCGCGACACCGTCATCGAGCAGTGCGAGCAGGGTGTGGACTACATGACCATCCACGCCGGCGTCCTGCTGCGCTACGTCCCGCTTACTGCGGAGCAGGTCACCGGCATTGTGTCCCGCGGCGGCTCCATCATGGCCGGCTGGTGCCTTGCCCATCACCGCGAGAACTTCCTGTACACCCACTTCGACGAGCTGTGCGAGATCTTCGCCCGCTATGACGTCGCGTTTTCGCTCGGGGACGGGCTGCGCCCCGGTTCCATCGCCGACGCGAATGACGCCGCCCAGTTCGCCGAGCTGGACACGCTCGCGGAATTGACGGAGCGGGCCTGGAAGTACGACGTCCAGGTGATGGTCGAAGGCCCGGGCCACATCCCTTTCCAGCTGGTACGGGAGAACGTGGAACGACAGCAGGAACTATGCCACGGCGCCCCGTTCTACACGCTGGGCCCGCTGGTCACCGACGTCGCACCCGGCTACGACCACATCACTTCAGCCATCGGGGCCACCGAGATCGCCCGCTACGGCACGGCGATGCTCTGCTATGTCACCCCGAAGGAACACCTCGGCCTGCCCAACAGGGACGACGTGAAGACCGGCGTGATCACCTACAAGATCGCCGCCCACGCCGCTGACCTGGCCAAGGGCCATCCCGGCGCATCGGAGCGGGACGACGCGCTGTCGAAGGCCCGGTTCGAGTTCCGCTGGCGCGACCAGTTCGCGCTTTCCCTCGACCCGGACACCGCCGAGGAATTCCACGATGAAACGCTCCCCGCCGAGCCGGCGAAGACCGCCCACTTCTGCTCGATGTGCGGTCCGAAGTTCTGCTCCATGCGCATCTCCCAGGACATCCGTGACCAGTTCGGTGGAGTGTCCGCGCAGGAAGCCATAGCGGGCATGGCGGGCAAATCAGCCGAATTCCGTGCCGCCGGCAGCAAGGTCTACCTCCCGGCTCCGGCCCTGCCTCACTCATAGGAGCATCATTCAACGGACGACGGCGGCCGGTTCCCTTCGGGGAACCGGCCGCTCCATGATACGGCGCCTGGGATCTGCGGAAGTACTAGGCTTCCTGCCGCACTGCCAGCCAGTCTCCGTGGTGGGTGATGTCGGCGCCCTGAGCGGCGGCAACCGCATCACAGGCGAATCCAACTGCGGAAGAACCATCCTGCAGCCGCACCGAACCGAGCAGCATCGGCTCGGGCAGGGCCGCTAGGAACCGGCCCAGCGCCGCCTCCGAGAGCAGCCAGCGCTCACCGACGAGCTCAGCTCCGTCCTCCGACCGGTAAACCCCCGGCTTCGGGGGCTGGGTATCCAGGGACACCATCCGGTACCGGGCAGCGGTTCGCACGGGCCCATCCCAGAACGCTCCGAGGGCTTCCAGTTCCCGTGCAAGCGGCTGGCCCAGGCGATGCGCACCGACCACAACGAGGGGTACCGCCGTCGCTCCTGCAGCCAGGGGCCAAGGCGTGCCGGGTGCCGTCAGACGGACCGCCGCACCATCGGCGAACAGTGCCGGCGAAGTCGGCGTGTCCTCGATCCTGCGTGCGATGTCCGCCACCACGGCGTCGTCAAAGGTACGTCCCACCACCGTCAGGCCGAACTGGGAACCTTCCACCTCCCCGGCCGGCACGGCGACCGCACACAGATCGAACAGGTTGCAGAAGTTCGTATACGTCCCCATCCGCGAGTTGACCCCCACGGGATCCGCGGCCACCTCGGCCAGCGTCGGGTGGAACGGTGCCGTGGGAACAATCAGCGCATCGAACCCGTCGAGCAGTTCCATCGCCTGCGTCCTCAGCCTCTCCAGCCTTGCCGTGTCTGCGACATACCGGTGGGCAGGCACGTCACCGGCCCTGCCGATGATTCCGCCCACGGTTGGGTCCAGACCTTCCGGGTTCCCGGATAGACCCGAGGCCGTTTTCACGAACTCACCGACGGCCGCATACCGCTCGGCCACCAGGCCGCCGTCGTACAGCAGGCGCGCGGCTTCGAGGAAGACGTCGAACTCGATCGCTTCGGCAACCACGCCCTCATCCTCAAGCCGGGTGATCCGGCGCCCGAACTCGTCAGCCCAGGCCTCGGGCAGCTCCGGCAGCCGCGCCGGATAAGCAACCCGCGGCGCGCTTGGTGCTGCCAGCCGGATATCCGCCGGCCAGGGCCGTGCACTCCCTGCCATCACGCCCATGGCCAGTTCGGCGGTGGTCAGTTCCCGCGCGAAGATCGTGACTGCGTCCCAGGAACGGCATGCCGGTACGACGCCGTCAGTAGAGACGACATTCAACGTCGGCTTGATGCCCACGATCCCCTGAAGCCCTGCGGGCACCCGGCCGGAACCGGCGGTGTCGGTGCCGATCGCAATGTCCGCCAGGCCCAGTGCCACAGCCACTGCCGAACCGGAACTGGAACCGCCGGAGATCCGGTCCGGGCGCCGCGAATCGCGGACGACTCCGTGCGGGCTCCGTGTGCCGACAAGCCCGGTGGCGAACTGGTCCAGGTTGGTGACCCCGAGGACGATCGCTCCTCCCGCCTTCAGCCGGGCTACAGCGGGGGCATCGGCTTCGGGCAGGTAGCCGAAACCAGGGCACGCCGCGGTGGTGGATATGCCCTGGACGTCCACGTTGTTCTTCACCGCCAGGAGCAGGCCCGCCAAAGGCAGTTCCTCGCCGGCCGCCACAGCCGTGTCGACCGCGGCAGCCTCCGCCAGCAACTCGTCGCCGTCCCGTAGCGCAATCCAGATCTCGGGCCGCTGCACGGCCTCCACTGCGGCAAGAGCTGCGCGGACCCGCTCGGTGGCGGCCGTCGTCGTGGTTGTTATGGCGCTCATGCTGTTACTCCTTCAAGTTCCCTGTCGCCTTCGACGTCGGCGTCCTGAGCGCTGCCCAGGACCACCACGGCCTCGCCGGCTACTACCTGCGCTCCCGCCGCGGAAAGGACGCTGACTACCACCCCGTCGTCAGGGGCGGTCAGTGCGGTTTCCATCTTCATCGCCTCGAGGGAGACCAGGGTCTGGCCGCGGACCACCCGCTCGCCGACTTCCACATCCACCTTCCATACACTCGCCGCGAACGGCGCGGAGACCAGGGACCCCCCGTCAGGAACCACCACGTCATCCGTGGCGGGTACGACGACGGCGGCAGCGTCTGCGCGGTCGAACTCGCCGGCATCGGCCCAGGCTTGCCGTTCCCCTGCGAACGCGGCCGCCTGCTGGGAACGGAACGCCGCGATGGAGGCGCGGTTCTCCTCGAGGAACAGCTCGTGCTCGGCGAGGGAGAAGGTGCCGTCCTCTATCTCGACGCCGCTTCCCCTGCCGGCTGCCATATCCGCGCGCAGGTCCAGCAGCTCCTCAGGGCTTACCGGATACCAGGAGATGCGGTCGAAAAATCGCAACAGCCAGGGGGAACCCGGTTCGAACGGCGCGGAATCGGCATAGCGGGACCACACCTGGGTGGTGCGTCCCACGAACTGGTAGCCGCCGGGGCCTTCCATGCCGTAGATGCACATGTAGGCGCCACCGATTCCTACTGCGTTTTCGGGGGTCCAGGTCCGCGCCGGGTTGTACTTCGTGGTCACCAGGCGGTGCCGCGGATCCAGCGGTGTGGCCACGGGTGCGCCGAGGTACACATCACCCAGTCCGAGGACCAGGTACTCGGCATTGAAGACGGTATCGAACACCTCATTCACCGACTCCAGCCCGTTGATCCGCCGGATGAACTCGATGTTCCACGGGCACCAGGGGGCGTCGTCGCGAACGCCGGCCATGTAGCGTTCGATCGCCTCGCGGGTGGCTGGGTCGTCCCATGACAATGGCAGGCGGACCGAACGGCTGGGCACCACCAGCTCCGAACTCGCGGGCAGGGCCTGCTCAATTTCCTGCACCAGGCCCAGCAAGCGGCGGGTGGGCAGGACGGACGGATCAACCTTGATCTGCAGGGAACGGATACCCGGAGTCAGGTCCACGATGCCGGGCAGCTGTAACCCGGCGATGTGCTGGTGAAGGGCATGGACACGTGCCCGCAGACCGAGGTCCAGGACCATGTCGCCGAACTCGACCAGGAGATTGTCGTCGCCGGAGCGACGGTAGGTGACTGCAGGCCGTCCGGTATTTTCCGGCACCCGGCCGAGTACGCCGTCGTCGCCGTCGCCCCGTCCCGTAGCGGCACTGTTCCCATTGGTTGCCCAGGCCACATCACCGGGCAGGATCAGCTGCCGGCCGGGTCCAAGATCCTTGATGGAGGCTGTTTGACTCACCTGGACGGGCACAAACCGGACCCTGTCGCCGGGCCGTAGTTGGCCGAGCTTCCAGCGGTCTGCCGCCACCACGGTGACGGGGCAGACGAACCCGCCCAGACTCGGCCCATCGGGCCCAAGCAGGATCGGGGTGTCACCGGTGAAGTCCAGGGCTCCCACCGAGTAGGCGGTGTCGTGGATATTGGAGGGATGGAGACCCGCTTCGCCGCCGTCGTTCCGGGCCCAGCGCGGCTTCGGTCCGATCAGCCGGACGCCCGTGCGGGCAGAGTTGAAGTGCACCTCGTACTTGGCTGAGTAAAGCTCCTCGATGTCTTCGCGCTGGAAGAACTCCGGGGCTCCGTGTGGTCCCTCGACCACGGTGAGTTCCCAGTCGGTAGTGAGGACCGGGCGGGAATCGAGTGGAACCGGACCGTGCGGCCGCGCGACCTCCCCGGCAACCGGCTCGGTCGGGACCGCGCGGAGCACGTCGCCCGTGCGCAGCGCCCTGCCGGCGTGGCCGCCGAACTGTCCCAGTGTGAACGTGGACGCGCTGCCGAGATATTCGGGGATGTCCAGGCCTCCCTCGAACAGGATGTACCCGCGGAGGCCGGCACCGTCGGCGGTACCGACGTCGAGTGTTCCGCCCGCCGGTACGGTGAGCGGCTCCCAGGCGGGTGCAGCTTTGCCGTCCACGCTAACGAGGACATCGGCACCCACCACGCACACGGTGGTGTTATGGGTGAAGTGCAGCCTGGGGCCTGCCATGGTGAATTCCAGGCCCGCAGTACCTTCCGGATTGCCAAGCGCCACGTTGCCGAGGCGGAAGGACAGGTCATCCATGGGACCGCTCGGTGGGACGCCCACCTGCCAGAGTCCGGTGCGTCCAGGCCAGTCCTGGACGGTGGTCTGCAGGCCGGGCCGTTCCACTGTTATCCGGGGCTCGGGATCACCGACGCTGTCGAGCGTGCTCGTCGAGTGCAGGACGCTGCGGACGACGTCGAGGCCGCTGACTGCGCGAAGCATGCCGAGGTTGGTTTCGATGCCGTCAATGCGTGTCACGCTCAGAGCCGCAGCCAGCCGGTCGAAGGCCTCGTCACGGCTGGCTCCAGCTGTAATGATCTTTGCCAGCAGGGGGTCGTAATTGGTGGAGACCTCGCTGCCCGTCTCTACCCAGGCATCAACGCGAGCGCTTGAGGCGTCGGGATAGACGGCATTGGTAACGGTTCCGGCGCTGGGCTGGAAACCCCGGGCGGGATCCTCGGCGTAGAGGCGAGCCTCGACTGCTGCGCCGGACACGGGCACACTGTCGGGCATGTCTGCGAGGACGGCGGCGGCGTCCTCGCCGCCCTGGGCCAGGCGAAGCATCCATTCGACGAGGTCCACTCCCGTGACGGCCTCGGTGACCGGGTGCTCCACCTGGAGCCGGGCGTTGACCTCCAGGAAGGACGCTTCCCCGCGGACCGGATCGTAGACGAATTCCACAGTTCCGGCGGAGCGGTACTTCAGGGAGGCGCAGAGCGCGCGTGAGCTGCGATGCAGTTCCTCGCGCAGATCATCCGCCAGATCGGGTGCGGGTGCTTCCTCCAGAACCTTCTGGTGCCTGCGCTGCAGGGAGCAGTCACGGTCCCCCAGGCTGACTACCCGGCCTTTCCCGTCACCGAAGATCTGCACCTCCACGTGCCGCGCGTTCTCGACGTAGCGTTCGGCGAAGATGCCTGCGGTGCCGAAGCTGGCGCTGGCCATGCGGGCGACGCGGGGGAAGTTCTCGGCGAGTTCGTGTTCGTTGCGGCAGATTGTCATTCCGATCCCGCCGCCGCCGCCGGTTGCCTTGAGCATCAGCGGGTAGCCGATGTTTGCTCCGGCTGTCAGGGCCGCATCGACGTCGGGCAGCAGTCCGGACCCGGCGATCATGGGTACGCCTGCCTCACGTGCGGCGTCGCGCGCGGTGTGCTTGGTGCCGAAAATTCGCAGTTGTTCAGCAGTGGGTCCCACAAAGACCAGGCCCGCGCGCTCCACGGCCTCAGCGAAGTCTGCATCCTCGGAGAGAAAGCCGTAGCCGGGGTGGATGGCGCCGGCCCCGGTTGAAGCGGCGGCAGCCAGCAGTGCGTCCACCCGAAGGTACGAGTCCTTGGCGGGGGCCGGGCCCAGGAGGACAGCCTCGTCCGCGAGTTGCACGTGGCGCGCGCCGCGGTCGGCTTCTGAGAAGACGGCAATGGTGCGCAGTCCGAGATCGCCTGCCGACTCGATGATCCGGCAGGCGATCTCGCCGCGGTTGGCGACCAGCAGGGTGTCGAAGCGGGTCACTGTGAAACCTCCGGACGGGTGATTATCATTCGGACGGGAGTTGGGTTGAAGCCGTTGCACGGGTTGTTGATCTGCGGACAGTTCGAAACGAGGACCAGGGTGTCCTCTTCTGCCCGGAGTGCCACGCGCTTGCCCGGAGCAGACAGCCCGTCAACGATCCCGAGAGCGCCGTCAGGGTCCACCGGCACGTTCATGAACCAGTTGATGTTGGAGACCAGGTCCCGTTTACCGAGCCCCCAGCGGGAGCCTTCAATGAGGAAGTTTTCGACGCAGGCGTGCTGCTCGCGGGTGTGCTGGCCGTAGCGAAGGGTGTTCGACTCCTGCGAGCAGGCCCCGCCGATGGTGTCGTGCACGCCCACCTCATCGGCAACCACCGTCATCAGTGCCGCACCGGTGTCGGCGCGGAGCACTGATCCGGTGGTGAGGACGATGGACTGCTGTGCGGCGATGGTTGTTGCTGCGGAGTAGCGTACTGAGGTATCTCCGGCGGCGTAGAGCAGGCAATCCACGGCCTGGTTTCCCTCCAGGTCAACGATCGTCAGCACATCGCCTGCCCTGACCACCGCAGACCAGGGACCGCGGGCCTCGACGAACTCATCGAGGACGACTGCGCCCGGTACAAGGGCGGTGCTGCCGGCTTCCGGCTTGGTTTCCTGGATTTCCGTGACGGGGTTCATCGGGCGTTCCTTGCTGTGAGGTCGTGTTCGGTGTTGTTCAGCGCCTGGAGGTGTTCCGGTGAGAGCGGACCGGCGAGCTGCCCCTCAGCCAACGCGTCGAGGTCCTCGGGCGCGCTCCAGGCGAGAATGTCGACGGCGGTGCCGGTGAAGCGCGGCCGCGGGTCCAGCGGGTGCGCAGTATTGGCCAGCACCAGCACGGCGTCCATTTGGAGCAGCAGGTCCACCGAAGCACCGGGACCGGCGCTTCCGGTGAACGCGATAGTGCCGGCTGGGTCAACGGTGATGCCCTTGAAGAAAGACAACGACGGCGCCACGTCCCGGGGGCCGAGACCACACTTGAGTGCCCCCAGGGTGAGAAGCTCACGGGCTGCCGGTGATGCACTGTGCGCACTGCCCGTACCGTACCGGGCGGTGTTGCCTGCCACGGTGGTGGCGCCGGTGAGGGCGTCGTGGCTGGAAGAGGTATCCGCCACAATGGTGGACATCAGGCGCCCCGCGTCGGACAGCAGGGGGTGGCCGAGTGTCGGATACGCCTGCCACGGAACCTTCACTGTGTCCGCAATGTTCAGGCGCTCATGCATTGCTCCCGCCCGGTAGAGGAGGCTGTGCACGCAGGCGTCCCCGCTTGTGTCCGTGATCCTCACACGTGTCCCGCGTGCCAGCGGGAGGGTGGTGTAGCGGCCGAAGGCAAGGGATTCGCTCCAGACCAGGCGGTGGCGGCCGCCGTCGGGCAGCCCGGCGGTCAAATCCTCAGGTGCGGAAGCAGCGGGAACATGGCGCATGGTGTCGGCGGAGCGTCCGTGCTGGCTGCGGGCGTGCGCGCGGGCACCGGCCGTGGTGGCCGTGCCGGTCGGTGCGGTTTCTACTGTCTGTGTCATATCAATCCTGTAAGTGGTACGGGTACGTGCGGAGCGGACGGGTTTCAG
This sequence comes from Arthrobacter sp. TJ-170, assembly GCF_058269305.1. Classification (NCBI taxonomy): domain Bacteria; kingdom Bacillati; phylum Actinomycetota; class Actinomycetes; order Micrococcales; family Micrococcaceae; genus Arthrobacter; species Arthrobacter sp. TJ-170. Next base: position 215,436 of record NZ_JBZCNL010000006.1, read on the forward strand.
GCCTTCACGGCCAGGGTGCGGCGGCGGACCCAGATCCCGAGGAACAGGACCAGTCCCACCATCAGCGGCGCCGAATAGAGCAGGATCCCGTTCTCCCCGGAGGGGTCGTAGACCTCGGGTCGGGGCCAGGCCAGGTTGAGCACCATGACGGCGCCGTAGAGGACGGCGAGGATGTTTACGGGAAGCCCCCAGCGCCCCAGGGAGAAGAGGCCGGCGGGCATGGTCTGCCCAACGCCGTTCCAGTCACCGCGCAGGCGGTTGATCAGCTGGGGCACAGTGACCATCAGGTAGGCGAGGTACACCATGACAATGCAGACGCTGGTGAGGGTGGTGAAGAGAGCAGCGTTTCCGACGTTGATGCCGAGCACTGCTACGGCGAGGGCGCCGATGGCGATGGAGGGCCACATCGGTGTGCCGCGGGTCGGATGGACGGAGGACAGCAGTGCGGAGGCCGGGAGCTTGCCGTCCCGGGCCATCGAGAAGACCAGCCGTGATCCGGCGGTCTGGATGGCCAGGGTGCAGACGAAGATGGCCACGGCAACGTCCACCAGGAGCACCTTGCCCCAGAAGGTTCCCAGGACTGCCGTAAGCACGTAGGGAAGCCCCTCGGTGGCGAGTCGGCCGTCGTCAAGGCTGGGTGCCGCCATCAGCGCGGTGATGATCATGAGCGCTCCACCGATGCCGGAGATGATGAGCGCCGAAAGAATGGTCCGGGGAGCAGTCCGGCGCGGATCCTTCGTTTCCTCGGACAGTTCTCCTGCGGAGTTGAAGCCGACCATCACATATGCGGCCATCAGGCCGGACACCAGGAACGCGCCCACGGCACCCAACTCGGAGCCCTGGAGGACTGTGGTTTCCATGACCACGTCGGGACCGCGCTGCGCGGCAGTCGCCAGAGCGAGGACAACCGCTATGACGCCCACGATCTCGCAGGTGACGCCGATCGAGTTGACGTGGGACATCAGCTTGACGCCGAGGCAGTTGATGATCGTCGTGGCGATGAGGAGGCCCGCACCGAGGACGACGGCGTTCGTGGCGCCGGTTACGGTGTTCAGTGCAGGGTCCCCGCCTACGAGCTGGAAGCCGTCCCAGAGCTGGGGCAGCACTACCTGCAGCGCGATGGCGGCAGCAGCGGCGGTGACCACCTGGGCCAGTGCCATGAACCAACCGGCGAACCAGCCGACGGTTTCACCGCCGACGCGCCGAGACCACTGGTAGACCGCCCCCGAGAGGGGGTACCGCGCGGCCAGCTCGGCGAAGTTGAGGGCGACCAGGAGCTGTCCCACAAGCACCACGGGCCAGGTCCAGAAGAAGGCGGGGCCGGCGAAGGAGTAGCCAAAGGCGAAGAGCTGGAAGATGGTCGTCAGGATCGAGACGAAGGAGAAGCCGGCCGCGAAAGACGCGTATCGCCCCAGCTTGCGGTGCAGGGCAGGTTCATAGCCGAGGGAAGAAAGGTCGGCATCGTCCGCATGTGCGGACGCGGGGAGAGCAGTGGACGTCATCGGGATCTCCGTAGCTGGAACGGGACAGGCAGTGGATCGTTCCGGCAAATGCAGCGATGAAGCCGATAGCTGCTGAATACCGGTCACTTGATAGTTTTCCAAGCGGATATGCCCGAACGGTTTCACCTCTGTGAAAGGCTCATTGAGAGCTTGTTTCCCGGATATTTCGCCTTTCTCACCAACTGGGGCCACCCGGATCGTGCCTCAGGAGTGATGCAAGAATGATGCAGTGACCACAGGACCGGGCCGCCCCCGCAAACAGCAGTCCTCCCGGCCCGGAGCGACCGCCATCGATGAGATTCTCGACGCCGCCGCGGAACTTTTCACCACACAGGGCTTCGCGAACACATCAACGCGTGCCATCGCCGACGCCGTCGGAATCCGTCAGTCCTCTCTGTACCATCACTTCAAAACCAAGGACGACATCCTCGAAGTCCTGCTCTCCGGCACGGTCGCAGGCGGGCTGGCGTTCGCCCGCGAGATCACCGGGGACCGTCCTCCACACGAGAAACCACTCGCCACGGCTGCCCGCCTACATGCAACGGCGCTTTACGACGGAACCCAACTGTGCGCCGCTCGCTGGAACCTGGGCGTCCTCTACCACCTGCCGGAAGCGCGAAGTGAGCGCTTCAGCAGCTTCCTGGAGGACAGGCGGGAACTACGGGGCCTGTATCAGCGCCTCGGCGCAGAGCTTCCCGGGAGCGGCGCATCCGACGCCGCCCATAACGGTGACCTGGCTTTCCGGCTGATCGAGTCTCTGGTGAGCCTGCGGGCCGATGGGCTGAGCACGCCGGACTCCCCGATGCAGGTGGCAGACGCCGGCATCATTCTTTGCGGCCTGGGCGACCGGTTGAAGGAGATCCGCGCGGAAAGCAGGGCGCTCATTGCCGCCCACGGTACGGTCCACGCAGACGCCGTTCCCTGCGCAAATACCGAGAGGTGACGCCGCCGTCGTCGTTCCTACTTCTTGGCCACCGATTCGGCCATGAATTCGGCGACGACCTGTTGGGAGATGGCGACGTCGAGGACAAAGACGCCGTCGTCGTTGGCGGCCAGCCAGTCGCTCAGTTCCGTGAGGTCCGCCAGGGTGCGGGCTTTGGCGCCCTCGGCACCGAGGGCTCGCCCGACGGCGGCGAAGTCCACTTCATCGATCAGCATCGCCTCGTTGTGCAGTCCCTTGGCCGCGTACTGGTGCAGTTCGGCGCCATAGGCTGAGTCATTCAAAACCACCACCACTCCCCTGCGGGTGGCGCGGAGGAACGTCTCGAAGTCCGCCAACCCCATCAGGCCGCCTCCGTCGCCGCTGACCAGGACGGTGGTGCGCTCCGGCCGCGCCACAGAGACCCCCGCGGCGGACCCGAAGCCCATGCCGATGGCCTGAAAGGCCGTGCCGACGAGGATCATGGCGTGCGGATCCGGCACCGACAGATACATCGGCGCCCAGCCGATGAAGTGCCCGCCATCCATGACCACCGACCGCTCTACCGGCAGGATACTCTCCAGGGCAGCGACCACCGCCCGCGGATTCAGCCGTCCGTCGGGGCCGAACTCGACCGGATCCTCTATGGGCGAGGAAGAATGGAACTCCTCCCCGGCGACCTCGGGAACGCCGTCGCGCCACGTGGTCGGTGCTTCCTGCACCCGCTCCAGCAGGCTTTCAACGAAGGGGCGGATGTCGGCGCGGATGTAGTCCACGACGATCGGATGATGCTCGTCAGGTTCGTTGTCCACCCGGATAATGCGTGTTTCCGGCGGGAAGAGGGTTCCGTAGCGCGTCTGGAAGATGTTCATGCTCGCTCCCACCACCAGCACGACGTCGGCCTGGCGTGCCACGTCGAGGCGGTGGCGTCGGGTGAATCCGCCCGCGACGCCAAGGTCCCACTCGCTCTCGAACGCGTTGATCGCCATCACTGAGGTCATGAAGAGCGCGCCGAGGCGGTCACCGATGGTCCGCAGCGCAGCGGCTGCGTCCGCGAGCACGACACCGCGGCCGGCGATTACCACCGGACGCTGCGCCGAGGCGAGCAGGTCGGCGACGCGTTCGAGGTCATCCGTTTTGGGTGGCCACTCTGCCTTGGCGGGCAGCGGGTCGAGGGGTTCGGATTCGGTGAGCGGTGCCGTGGCCAGGTCATAGGGGATGGCGACGATGACGGGCTGCACCGTCTGCAGCGCCAGGTCGAAGGCGCGATGGGTGATTTCGGCTGCGTTGCCGGGATGGGCAACGAGCGTGGTCACGCCGACCGCTTCGGCGGCCATCGTCTGGTCGAGGTCGAAGTTCCGCGGCCCGCTGGACGGCGCGTCGCCGACAACAAGGACCAGTGGGATGCGGGCAAAGCGCGCCTCGGCAAGGGTTGTATAGGCGTTCGTGAAACCGGCGCCGTACGTAGTGGTTGCTGCGGCGACTCCGCCGGTCGCCCGGTGATACGCGTCAGCCATCGCGACGGTAGCGGATTCATGCCGTGCGGAAGTGAACGGAAAGCCGCGCCTCGTGAGCCGGCTGATCAGGTGCGCATTGCCGTTGCCCATGAGCCCGAACAGGTGCCCGGCCCGCTCCGCGACCGCGTCAGCCACCGCCGCCGAAACGTGGCCCTCATCCGGAAGCGTGGGAGTCTTGCCGGACTGTGGAACGTGTGTGCTGGCGCTCGTCATTGGTTCTATCCACTCCTTCGTGTCGTCGTGAATAGGTTATCGGTCATGGGCAGGCCGCTCGCATCGGGTGCCGAAAACGCCACCGGCCAGCGACGCGGCGACGCTGGCCGGCCAATGGGAGTCCCTTGGCACCTGGGAAGCCGTGGGCGGTGCCCCGCGTCGGCCGTGATGCTACTCAGTCCCCGGCATGGTCCGGTCGACGCCCGGACAGATCCTCCACCGCCTGCTCGATGCCCACAGCCTCGCGTTCGACGTCCTCCATGTACAGCTTGCCAGCCGTGATCAGGCCACCCCTGATCTCGAAAAGGGTCACTCCGCGCACCTGGACCGATTGACCGTCGGTGCGATTACCGAACCAGAACCATTCGGTCCATGTGGTGTTCCCGTCCTCGACCGAGCGGATCAATTCTGCGTGGAGGTCAGGAATCCCGGCCAACATTGCCGCCCAATTCGCGCGCATTTGTTCCCTGCCCACAAAGGCCCGGCCAGGGTGGGCAGGCTGCTCGCTATGGTATTTCTCGTGGAACAGCGCCGCTGCCGCTTCGAGATCGTGCGTGTTCAACGCCGCCACAAGCCGATCTATAACTTCACGCATCTGGGCTATCCTTTCGGCTGACTGGTTCCCTTTGATCCTTCGATTCCCTGCCCGAAGAACTGCAGGTGCACCTTGTCCATTGATCAGTCAGGCGAAGCTGACGGTTCGGCCACCGGTCCCGGCCCCCCGATCGTCTGGACGAGAAACGTCTCGTCGTACTTGCATCCGTCCGGGACGTCCGAGAGGTTGTCCTCATCGGAAGGTAAGAAGCCCCCACCCAGCGCGACAGGAACCTGAAGGGCGATCCGATGATCCCCGGAGCGGATCACCAACTCGTCGGCACCCTCCAGCGAACTGCCCTGCGGAAAGAGCATCGTCACTTCCTGGCCGTCGAAGGTGCGACCGGCAACGCAGGAGTGCTCATTGAGAAAGAGTGTGCCCTCGAAGAGCGCTTCCATGACGGCGTCCACCGGCCCGGTACGCGACACCACCAGCAGCTCACCGTTGGGTCCTGATTCCGTACCGGGCTTGGGCTGCGGGATCCAGGCACATCCGGAGGTCAGCACGATGAGCGCAATTCCCCAGGCTCGAAGGAGTGCTCGCGACATGGAACCAGAGTAGCCCGCCCGAACGTCGCGCATCCTTCAACTTTCCCGCCCGGCACATTCTGGGTTCGGGTAGAACCACGAACGAAGGATCCAGAAGAGACGCCTTATGGTTCAGTAGCGCAGGAGCGCTACTGCATCGGTTTCCTTGGGAAGTTCATCCGGCGATACAACATGGACAATCCCTCCGTGTTGCAGTGTCTCGGTTGCGGCGACGCCCAAGAGATCCTCTCCCCGGAATTCGAAGACGGGCCCTGTCTCAAGTCTGTCAGCCTCGCTGTCGTAATGCCCCCAGATCGGCTCGCCGTCGTTAATGAGTAAAGTGCCGACCCGCCCCTGGTGTGATGCGCGAACGATGTCCCCGATATGGCTCGTTGCTGCATTGTCGCCTCTGCCCAGAAGCTCAGCGGCGTTGGTGATGGCTTCCATCTGTCCGCTTTCCAGCCGTTCCTTCGCCTGCTCGTAAGCCAGATTGTGCAGCGCTGAAGTATCAAGTGAGCTCGGATTGGTCTCCACGACGCCCGCCAGGAGCTCGCCAAGGCCGCTCGCTTGCTGGAAATGCCCGCTGAGTTCAGCATCCGCGACGAGCACCAGGGGTTGGGGGTCCGAGGAAAGCCGATTCTCAACCGCCTTCGCCACGTCGGCGACGAATTCCTGGAGGCGTGCTTTCCGGAAATCAGGTGGGCTGTCTCCATAAACCTGTGCATTCGGAATGTTCGCTGTCCCTACATTGGGACGCGCAGGAGGACTGGCCTGCACCGGATTCTCATAATCGTTTTCCACTGACGTTCTCTCAGGAAGACCGGCGGTTGTGTCCTCAGTGATTTCATAACGTGACGCATCGAAGAGAACAGCTTCATCGGCCGTCACTGTCAGGACGGAAAAGCGACCGTCTGCAGCCAGGAGGGGCAGCAGAGGCCTGATATGAAACTTCTCTCCCACCACCACGAGTTCCTCGAAGCTGAGGGGAACCCTGAACTCTCTTGTTTGTTCCGTGTTGATGAAAAGAGCCAATCCAGTGTTCTGGTGCTGCCAAAAATCGCGGTCTTCCAGAAGGGCGACGGCGGGCTCAAGGATAGAGTCGGCGTCTGCTTCTGACAGGTCTGCGGCGATGAGCCTTGTCCGGGCCTCGGCCAGGAGATTCTTCAGGCGAATGGGGTCCTGCCGCACTTCTTTCCCTTTGGGATGTGTCTGCATGAAAATCGATACCGCAGTGGTTGAGTCAATGGTCATCAGTCGGGTCAGATCGGTTTGCGTGAACAATTCAAGGTCCTTCCGCAGAGCGTGTTCCGTACTGCCTTAGCGGTGACAACTGACGGCGGACTCGATCTCACCGGTCAGTTCCTCACTACCTTCGACGCTACTGTTTGTATTCGCTGCTGGCCACCCTCCCAGCTGCGTAATTGATCTCGATCGTTGTTAGAGTGTGCTTCCGTTTGGTGCCGGTTGGGGCTATGTTTCCGTTCATGCGAGCCCTCTCCCAGACCGGTCTGATCATGGCCGTGTCCACGGTGTTGTTCGGCGCCGCTGCGTGTTCTGCACCGTTTCCCCTGGTGCCCGATCAGGCGCCGAACGCGAGCGCCGTCCAACAGTCGTTGGAGGCCGCTGATTACGGGGTGCACCTCGCAGCGCTGCAGGACATCGCCGATTCGAATAATGGGAACCGTGCAGCAGGTACATCCGGATACGAGGAGTCCGCCCAATATGTCGAGGCGGTCCTTCAGGAAGCCGGTTATACGCCCGTCCGGCAACCCTTCTCTTACCAGGACGACGGCGAATGGGTCGAATCCTTCAACATACTGGCCGACACGCCCGGCAGCGATGCCCACACCATCGTCGTCGGAGGTCATCTGGACTCGGTGCTCAAGGGCCCAGGAATCAACGACAACGGCAGCGGTGTTGCAGCGATGCTGGAAGTTGCCAGGTGGATCGCCGCGGCCGGCGAAGAGCCTGCCAACCGCGTGCGGTTCGCCTTCTGGGGTGCCGAGGAGGATGGCCTGGAAGGTTCCACGCACTACGTGAATCAGTTGACCGACGCTCAAATCGATCAGACTGCGATGAACCTGAACATCGATATAGCGGGATCACCTAACGGCGCGCGTTTTGTCCATGATGGCGACGGATCCACCTTCGGCGGCCGGTATCCCGACGGTTCGGCTCAGATCGAGGAAATGTTCCTCGACTATTTCGCCACATCCGGCCTAAGCGTCGAACCCGCGGTCTTAGACGGAGGGTCCGACTACGCCGCATTCGAAGAAGCCGGCATACCCGTGGGCGGCCTCTTCACAGGCGACGTAGGAATCAAAACGGCGCAGGAAGCACAAGCGTATGGCGGAACTGCCGGCGAGCAACATGACCCGTGCTACCACCGACGCTGCGACACATTGGACAACGTCGACGTTGACTTGCTCGCCGAAATGACAGCCGCCCTTGCACATGTGACCGCGGCGTTCGCCTCTGCCACACCCAAGTGAATCTACCTCGATCCCTGGGAGTACTTGGGCATGCTTGCCGGGGTGTAGTCCAAATCGAAGGATCTGCCGCGATGCTGGAAAGGGAATTCGCTTCGGAGAACCAGGCAGCGTCACGTCCAAGTAGAGAAAGGGTAACGCCGCGATAACGGAGACCGCGACGGCGGTAACGGGTCGATAGCTCTCGTGGGTTCTCTCTACTAAGCCTGCTTACGGTGTTGGGAGGGGCTGAACAAACCCAACCGCACGACGGGCCGGCTCGCGCCGCCGGACCCGAACCCAAAGGAGGAGTCATGGGCACTATGACCAAGCAGACCTGGATGAAGAGAGCCGCCGCGCTGTCGATCCTGCCGATCACTGCATTCGGGCTCGCAGGGTGTAACACCCGAACAGGGCACCGATGTGGAGGACATCTCCGAGGGCGACATCGCGGAAACTTCACCGGTACCTGAAGAAACGGTAGCCGAACCCATGCCGGGTTTTGCCGGCCCGTATGACCAGAACTTCTACGACGAAGCCGACGCCTACGTGGGCCAGGAGGTCACAGTCTCCGCGGAGGTGACGGAAACCCTCTCGGATGACACGTTCGTGATTGCCGGTGCCGCCGGCACCGCCGTTGATCCGCTGCTGATCCTCGAGATGGAGGAGATTCCTCCTCTCGATGAGGGCCAGGTCGTCGAACTGACCGGCACAGTCCAGCAAGGGTTTGACGTCGTGACCGCGGAGGAGAAGCTGGGGATCGACCTGGAGGACGAGCTCTACGCCGACTATGTGGGAGAGCCCTACATTGAGGCCACGAGTGGAGAGATCCTCGAGGACGAGTAATCATCGCCCGCCATCCCAGTAAGTAACGGACGTCTCGAGGGGGAACGTGGGCCGACCACATGTTCTCAGAATCCGAAAACCAAGCAGCCTAGTAGCGGCACGCGACTACAGGCAACCACAAGAGGTGACGATGTGACGCATCCTGAACCGGAAACATCCCGGGAATTACTCAGCCACGCATCGCGCCTCTTGGCCAGCGTTTGGAACCGACGCCTTACCGGCCTTGGCATCACCTATGCCGGCTACCTCGCCTTGTCAGCAGCAACCACCAGCCCGACCCCTCGCCAATCTGCGATAGCACAATCACTTCACGTCAAAACCCCCACCGCCGGCGGCATCCTGGATAGGCTGGAACAGCAAGGCCACGTCATCACCTACCATCCAGCAAACGACAATAGGTGCCGGATGGTCCACATCACTCCTCGCGGGCGAAAGGTTCTACAGGTCGGCCGCGACATCGAGAAATCTCTCTTGACAGGAGCCGAGGGGCTACGTGCCCAACTCCTGCAAGTCCTTCCCCAACTTCTGCAGCCAGGCGTGATCTAGTACGTTCTGTTGACGGGGTGTGGGGGCGGGGAGCCTGCCGCGGAACCACAGCCGGCAGGGCCGACAAGTGCAGCGCCGACAAGCGAGGCTCCGACAAGCGCTGTGCCGGAAACCACTGAATCGCCGGAACCTGAAGTGCTAAGCCCAGTGACTTACACGGTTTCGGGTGGCTTCGAGACATATGACGCTATGTCTGCTGAGTGACGGTGACGACCACCCTTTATTCGAGCCGTCCGCGTCCGACGCGAAACAGTTGCGCCATTCGTTTCCTCCCCGGGCTTCATGAGTCTTATACGCCCTCGAGTGACCCCTCACCCGTCTTGTCAATCTGTCTGGCCACCGCAAGATGAACACCAGTGTCCGCGACACGGTCAACCGACTCCAAAGATTCAACGATTTCCTTGCCCTCGCTCGTCTCTATCAACAGGCGCCCCCTACGAGCGGGCCGGTTTGTTCGCGCCACTTCCCGCAAGCTTGCTTCCAGCATCGGCTGACTCTGACTCCCACCAAGAACCAGACTCAGTGGTGGCTTGGTGCCCTCCGCAAGCTCCAAAGCCTTCACCACCCCGACGATCGTCCCTGTCCTATCCAACACGGCCATACCAATACGTATCCTGCTTAGGCGTGCCATGTTCTATTCCTATCTTTGAAGCAATGGCCTCCTAAGCTATCGAGCGAGCATGGCTAGAGGCAGGTAAATGGCTGGGAACTGAGTGGAAGAATTCAGGGAGGATGCGGAAAGCTAGCTCGGGATTCCCTGTACGGGGTGTGAAGGTCAGCGCGGCTGACGCGAGACACAGGGTATGTGACGTCGCAACGGTGTGAATAACGAGTAGGTAAAGCTGGGGTTACGCCGCGATATCGACTCCTGCGACAGAGGTAACGAGCGAATTGCTCAGCTAGAACCCGGCCTACTAAGGATGCTTACGGTGTTAGGGTCGCCCTCGAAATTACCAATCCACAAGATGGGCCGGACCCAACTTAGAGGAGGACATGCGAACTATGAGTAAGCGCACTTGGATGAAGAGAGCAGCGGCGTTATCGATCCTGCCGATCAGCGCTCTGGGAGTAACGGCCTGCGACGGGACATCGGGTTCGGAAGAAGGAGCGGACGTCGGGAGTTGACCTCGACGATGCTCTCTACGAGGACTGGGAGGGCGAGACCTACGTCCAAGCGAGCACGGTCGACACCTCAACGGCCGGATCTGCGCAATCACCGGAAAGTTCTCGTCGTGGACACCCGGGTGGGCGTCCCCGGATAAATTTCTCGACAACGCTGGCCGCCTCACGGCTAACCTTCAGTAGAAAGCACATAAGAAGGAGAAATAAGCCTTGCATACTCATAGGAATGGCGCCCACGTCCGTGGGCAACGTATCGGTGATGCGTGCAGGCCCGCAGCCGTTCTCAGCGTCGTGGCCGCCGCCATATGGTTCGGGATACCGGAAACCATCGGCTTCAGCATCCTCACAGTCGGGCTGATGTTTCCCCGGCCCCACCACCTCGCCGGGCTTTTCGACGCGGCATTCAGCGCGACGATACTCCTTGCTTCCTGGAGCGCGGGGGCTGCGGCGATCATCGCCGGCGCCCTGCTGGCTCATTGGAAAAACCAGGCCGCCGACATCCAAAGTTCAGCGAAACCATGAGCGCCTCCAACCCCGCCGGCATGACCAGCATCTGGAACACGCGCGCCGGCCACGCCACGGTCAAGCTACTTCTGGTGATCCTCGCCGTCTTCGCTGCCGTCATGGCGATCAATGCCCTGACCGCGGTGCAGCTGGTCCTCGTACCAGTACTGGTCGCGCTGCTGCTGACCGCCGCGATCAGTCCCCTGGTTCACTTCCTTCAACGCAGCGGCATGCCAAAACCGGCGGCCACCTTCATCTCCCTGCTAGCGGGCATCCTCGCCCTGGTCGGCTTGGGAGCAGCGGTGACCTATTCCATCTACGCTCGGTGGGATGAGCTGAGGGCCAACACTGATGCAGGCTTCGGCAGGCTTGAAAGAACCATCGCCCAGAGCCCGCTACCGTTCTCAGAACAACAGATCCGGCAGGCGCGGGAGAATGCGATCCAGTCCCTCACCGGGGGGTTCTCCGCTGGTGATGCCATCGCAGCCCTCAACACCGTCGCGGTGTTCCTGACCGCCCTGCTACTGACGATTGTGGTCCTGTTCTTCTTCCTCAAAGACGGCAAAGCCATGTGGTCTTTCCTCACCCAAACCCTCCACGGGGACCGGCGCGAGCGGACCATGCGCGCAGGTAGGAACGCCGTGGAAACCATGGGAGCCTACGTCCGCGGAATCACGATCATCGCCGCCATCGACGCGGCAGGTATCGGACTGGCCATGCTGCTGCTCGGGGTTCCCCTCGTTCTACCCCTGACTGCCATCGTCTTCCTCGGCGGCTTTATCCCGGTCGTCGGGGCAACCATCACCGGGATCTTCGTCGTCCTGGTCGCATTCGTCACCAATGGCGCCGGCACGGCCCTAGCCATGGCTGCCGCCGTCATCATCGTCCAACAACTCGAAGGTAACCTCCTGCAACCGGTCATCATGGGCAAAGCCGTCAAACTCCACCCGCTGGTGGTCCTCCTGGCACTGGGCGTCGGGGGGATCCTCGCCGGTGTCATCGGAGCAGTCCTTGCCGTGCCCGTAGCTGCGGTGATTTGGACCGTCATCAAAGGCTGGAACATGGCCACACCCGATCAACCGATGCCTCTGGGAAGATCAATCGGGGAGGAGCATTCATGACCGATGTGACCGTTGGGTTGGTCGCTGATCCCGGACTTCCCCGAGAGATTGTTGATTCTCTGATGAATGGCTTCAAGCAACAGCTGGAAAACCGTTTCGCCGGTCAGGCTGTTTGGCAGGTGGAGACCAGCAGCGAGAAGTTGCCCCTCAACGCCGAAGGTGAAATCCCCTTTCTTTCCCTGGCCAGGAGACTGCAGGCAGAGAAGCATTGGGATTACTTCATCTATCTGACTGACCTGCCCCGGCTCAAAGACGACACTCCCATGCTCTGCGAGATCGACTATGCAACCAACGCGGCGCTCATATCGCTTCCCACTCTCGGGGCAGTGGCCATCAAATCCTCGGTCCAGAGGCTCATACTGACGCTGATTCACCTTATGAAGGATCAACAACGTCCTGACAACGCCCAATTGTCGAAGGACATGGGTTTCGGGAGGACTCGTTTCCAGTTCCTGGAAGAGCCGAGTGAGGTGGCCTACCTCACTGCTCCGGGCGTGTGGAACCGTCTTCGGCTGCTGACGGGAACGATCCGCAGCAATCGTCCGGGACGACTGGTCCCCGCGCTTTCTAGCTCCATGGCCGCAGCGGCAGCGACCGGAGCGTTCGGTATCTTCTACGCATCTATCTGGCGGATGGCTGACGCGCTCCCACCCGTGCGGCTACTCCTCATCAGCGCCCTTGCCATTTCGGCCCTCAGCATTTGGCTCATTGTCCACAACGGGCTGTGGAACTCGTCGAGCCATGTCTCGACACCGCGGAATGCCGCCTGGGACAACGCCTCTGCAATCCTCACAGTCCTGCTCAGCGTCACAATGATGTACGCCGCCCTCTTTGCGCTGGTCTTCTTCGGTGCCGTAGCCGTCATCTCGACTGAATATCTTCAATCGGAACTCCAACACCCAGTGAACTTCACGGACTACATAGAACTTTCATGGCTTGCCGCCTCCCTCGGCACAACTGCAGGAGCGCTCGGCTCAAACTTCGACAGCGACGAGGCAATCCGGGAAGCAACCTACAGCCGCCGACAACACGAACGAAGGAAACTGGCTGATTCCGAAGAGGACTGACCCTCCCCGCGACGCTGCAAACCGCGGTTGCTCCTTTGCCCCTGCCGGAACGGCTCTATCGCTGGTTTTGTTTCGGGATGACAACTTTTCGCAGCACAATGACTGCCGCAGCTGCCACGGGAACCGCGACGAGGGCCCCGATGATTCCGCCCAATGTGCCTCCTGCCACCACGGCGATAACGACCAATGGTCCGGGCACCTTGACCATTGTGTCCATAATCCGGGGCGTGAGCAGGTAGGCCTCGATCTGCATGTAGATGAGGTAGTAGATGGCGGCCGCCAGCGCAGTCAGCGGTGAGGCGAGCAGGCACACTCCGGTGATGATCAGGGAAGAAGCAATGGTACCCACCAGCGGTATCGCCGATCCCAGGAAGGCAACTAGTGCCAGCAGCAATGGAGTGGGAGCGTTGATGGTCGTGAGGAAAATGGCCGTGAGGACTCCGTTGATCAGCGACAACAGGAACTGTCCGGCGATATACCGGCTGATGGATTCGGAAATGTCCTCGGCGATACTCGCGAAGGGCGCCCGTACGCTGGCAGGAACGAGCTCATACAGGGTCGCTTTGGTTGCCCCCAGGGAGGAGGAGAAGTAGAGGGTGAGGATCAGGACCAGGATGACGCCCGTGACCGCTTCGGCCAGTCCCACTCCGAAGGACAGGACCCCACCTCCCACCATTGCAAGATTTCTCGGGCGGCTGAGGAATACGGACAGCTGTCCGGTCACCGCACCGAGGTCCACAAAGTCGCCCAGCAGCGCCTCAGTCGTTCGGAACCAGCTCGAGGCCATCACCGAGGCGATGAAGGCCGGCACCGCCCGTATCAGATCGCCCACTTCCCTGACCAGCAGCGGAATCAACCAGTACAGCACTGAGGCCAAGGCTGCGAGCAGTATGAGGAAGACCACGGCGACCGACGCCGGCCGAGGGAGTCGCCTGCTGAGGGCGCGGATTACCGGTTCAATTCCCAGCGCGGCGAAAAAAGCCAGCCCCACATAGGTCAGCAGCATGGCAAGGGATGAAACGACACCCCAAACTACAAGCCCGACACCCACACCCAGGGCGCCCGTAAGCCCGACACGAAACGCCCTGAATCTCTTCGGCTTTTTCCTCCCGCCCACGCCGGACGTCGCTGATTCCGGCGGAACTCCGTCAGGCGTGGCCGGATCAGTGGGCTGCATCCGCCCATTCTCCACCGCCATGCGGGTATTCAAAACCCGCGCGGGTGGTGAGGCCGGACCAGTCGCCCGCCAGCCTCGGGGAATCTAGGACTGACGCACCAGCGCGTATCCGAAGGACTCCAGGTGCACCTTGTCCACGGCCTCATCCGTCAACAGGTCCGTACCGGATACCTCGATTGCGACGGCGTCCGCACCATGGTTGATCAGTGTCACCACATCGCCGCGCTGGGCGACCTCCACATTCTCGGGCAGCCCCTGGAGCACTGGCACGACGCCGGCACCCTCGAATACCTGCGCACTCACCAGGCGTGCGCCGTCGTCGTCTGGCACTGTTGCGAGGTAATAGGCGCGGCCGGCGCCCGCAGCGCGGCCGGTGAAGGCAGGCAGACCCTCCGTGCGGCCGCCGCTGAAGGAAGCAAGCACTTCAGCGTCCACGGCGGCGATCTCCTCGGCAAGGTACAGGCCGTCGAACGTATCCGATCCGAATGCCACGGGCGCCGTCCGCTGTCCCGGACCGGTTGACTGCGGCGGCACCAATGCGCCGAACTCCTCAAGTGATACACCGAGCAGCGGACCCAACTGGGTGAGGTACCCGCCCTCGCGGAAGCGGTCGTACGCGTCAACGACGTCGCTGAATGCGGTCAGCAGCAGATGCCCGCCTCCCTCGACGAAACGCGTGAGGTTCGCGGCGCCGTCGTCCGTCAGCAGGTACAGCTGCGGCGCGATGACGACGGCGTACTGCGCCAGGTCCGACGTCGGCTGCACGAAGTCAACCTGCACGTGCTGACGGTGGATGGCGTTGTACCAGCGCTGCACGCACTCGACGTAGTCGAGGACAACCGGGTGGTCGGGATTCTCAATCGCCCACCAGTTTTCCCAGTCGAAGACGATGGCCACGCGGGCGTCCCTGGAGCCGGCGGGAAGATCGGGCAGCGACGCGAGATCCTGACCCAGCTGGACAACCTCCCGCCAGGTCCGCGTGGAGGTGCCGGCGTGCGGCAGCATCGCGGAGTGAAACTTCTCGGCGCCCGCACGGGACTGCCGCCACTGAAAGAACAGGACCCCGTCGGCGCCGCGGCCGACGCTCTGCATGGACAGCGCCTGCATCTGCCCGGGGGCCTTCGGCGCGTTGGTGGGCCGCCAGTTGAGCGCGTTAGTGGACTGTTCCATGAGCAGCCAAGGGGTGTCCGGCTTGAAGGAGCGGATCAGGTCGCGCTGGAACGCGCCGGCACGGAAGCTCTCGGGTTCGTTGGGGTCCGGGTAGCAGTCGTCGGAGATGACGTCCATTTCCGCCGCCCACTCCCAGTAGTTGGCGGGCTTGAACGCACCCATGAAGTTGGTGGTGACGGGCTGGGTGGCTCCGGAGGCACGGATGATGTCCCGCTCCATCCGGTAGCACTCAAGCAGCATGTCGGAGGTGAACCGGCGGAAGTCGAGCAGCTGGCCCGGGTTGTGGCTGTAGGGCGCCTTGCGCGGCGGGAAGACGTGATCGAAGGACTCATAGTGCTGCGCCCAGAACCACGTTCCCCAGGCGGCGTTCAGCTCTTCGAGTGTGCCGTACTTGCGCTTCAGCCAGACGCGGAAGGCATCCCGTGCGGAGTCGGAGTAATCGAGGTTCAGGTGGCATCCGTACTCGTTGTTGACGTGCCACAGGACCACCGCCGGGTGGTCGACGTACCGTTCGGCGATACGCTGCACCAGTGCCGAGGCCAGCCGGCGGTACGAAGGCGACGACGGGGCGTAGTGCTGCCGGCTTCCGTGCCAGTACGGTGCACCGTTCTCGTCAGCGGCGAGGATGTCCGGGTAGGCGACGGTCATCCACGGCGGGGGCGACGCCGTCGCCGTCGCGAGGTCGACTGCGATGCCGGCCTCGTGCAGCATGCCGATGATGCGGTCAAGCCATTCGAAGTCGTAGACGTCCTCAGCGGGCTGGATCCGGGACCACGCGAAAATGCCGAGGCTCACCATCGTGACCCCGGCTTCACGCATCCGCTCGATGTCCTCGGGCCAGACTGACTCGGGCCACTGCTCAGGGTTGTAATCGCCGCCGTAGTGCACGATGGTGTTCCTTTCAAGAGTTGGAAAGCTCTAAAGCTTGCGCTCGCGTTCCTTCACAACGAGTACAGCAAAAACAAGGCAGCCCATTCCGGGCACGATCAACGGCGGCAATTGCCACGTTACGACGACGGTGAGCACCAGCGCGACGATCAGCGGGCCAATCGCCCCGCGGTCCGCAACAAAGGCCTGCAGCCCGTCCCGCACGGCCTGCCGCCAGCCCTTCTCGGGACTCCAGCGGACAGCGGCCTGCAGCAACGCCAACGCGAATGCGGTCAGTGCCAGCAGCCCGACAAGAAGTACTGCCTGCCAGCCCGGTAGCACCTGGGTGCCGGCGAGCAGGAGGTTGAAGAGCAGGACCGCGGCTAGCACCGCCGTCGCCAATCCCACAACCCAACCGGTACGGAGGGCGGAAAGGAAGTCCGACCACCACTGGCCGAGCGTGGATCGCTCGGCCAGCAGATAGCGGTGTAGGTGCCGGGTGGAGGCTGCCATCGCCGCCGGAAGGGTAATAAGCAGCAGTCCGCCGGCAACGGTGAGAATGCCTATCCACAGCACTTCCGCGAACAGCGCGAACTTCCCCTCGGCGCCCGGCCACTTGAGCTGGGTGCCGTCGAGCTGGGGTCGTTCGCGCCGTTTGCGTGCGCTGCGGGGTGTCATCCCTTCAGGCCCTGGGTGGCAACGCCATCCACGAGGAACCGCTGGAAGATCACGAAGAACAACATGACCGGCAGCAGAGCGAGCACGGCGATCGCAACCGTTGCGCCGTAGTCCGAACCACTGGTTTGGTCATTGAAGACACGCAGTGCCAGCGGAAGCGGGTAGTTCTCCGGCGAGTTCAGGTACAGCAGCGGGCCGAGGAAATCGTTCCAACTCCAGATGAACGCGAAGATCGAGGAGGTGATGAGCGCCGGTTTGATCAGCGGAACGGTGATGGACCAGAAGATCCGCCAGTGGCCGCAGCCGTCGATGCGTGCCGCTTCGTCGAGTTCCTTGGGCAGGTTGCGGATGAACTGGACCATGAGGAACACGAAGAACGCTTCAGTGGCCAGGAACTTGCCAACCAGGAGGGGGAAAAAGGTGTCCACCATGCCGAGGTTACGGAAGATCATGTACTGGGGAATGATCAGCACGTGGAACGGGAGCAGGAGCGTTCCGATCATCATCGTGAAGAACAGCGGCCGGCCCTTGAAGTCGAGACGGGCGAAAGCGTAGGCAGCCATTGAGGAGGAGATGACTGTGCCGATCACCGCGCCGATGCCGAGGATGGTCGAGTTCCAGAAGAACTTCCAGGTGGGAATGCCTGCTACACCCTCCATGACCTTGACGAAGTTCTCGAAGGTGGGGTTTTCGGGCAGGAGGCTATTGTTCGAACCGAATTCGGCGCTGGGCTTGAAGGAAGCCGAGATCATCCACAGGAGCGGATAGAGCACCAGCGCAGTCAGCAACACTATGCCGACAATCCAGGCCGCCGTAGCCGCAGTCTTGCGTCGGGGCTGGCGGCGCTTGCGATCGGATTGGACCGGGGGTACTGCCGTGGGGTTAGATTCGATCGTGGTCACTTTGTGTCACCTCCGTAGTGCACCCAACTCTTGGAGGTGCGGAAAAGAATGAACGCGAGGATGCCTACCGCGATCAGCAGCACCCAGGCCATCGCCGAGGCGTAGCCCATCTGGTTGTTCGTGAATGCGCGGGTGTAGAGGTAGACGGTGTAGAAGTTGGTGGCGCCGGCAGGGCCGCCGGTACCCGAGCCGATGATGTAAGCCGAAGCGAAGATCTGGAAGGCTCCGATCATCTCGAGCAGCAGGTTGAAGAAGATCACCGGGGAGAGCATCGGCAGCGTGACGCTGAGGAACTTGCGCCATGCCTTCGCGCCGTCCACGGAGGCGGCTTCGTAGAGTTCGGCGGGTACCTGCTTCAGGCCGGCAAGGAAGATGACCATGGGTGCGCCGAACTGCCACACAGCCAGGAGGATCATCATTGGCATGATCAGGGTCGGCACGCCGATCCAGCCGCCAAGGTTGATGCCGAACAGGCTCAGTCCGCTGTCGACGGGACCGTCGGCGGAGAACATTGCCCGCCATACGATCGCGATGCTGACCGAGGCGCCGATGAGACTCGGTGCGTAGAAAGCCGAGCGGAAAAACGCGGTGCCCTTGGTCTTGAAGTTCAGCAGCATGGCCACGGCGAGTGCTGCGGCCAGCTTGATAGGTGTTCCCACGAGGACGTAGATCAGGGTGATCTGTACCGATCCCCAGAACACGGTGTCGCCGGCCATGCGTTCGAAGTTGCCCAGGCCGGTCCACTTCGGTGCAGTGAAGAGGTTGTAGTCCGTAAAGGCGAGGTACAGCGAATAAAGCATCGGGCCCAGGGTGAGTGCAAAGAGCCCGAGCAGCCATGGTGAAAGGAAAGCGTAACCGGCAACGGTGTCCCTGCTGCGTTTGCGTTTGGGCTGCCCACCCGTCCGGCGGTTGCCCGCCGGACGGGTGCCGGGTTCGGCGTTGGTGCGGGTGTTTGTTGGCGCATGCGCCGATCCCGTGATCATGAACTGCTCCTAATAGCGGTGATAGCTAAGGTCGATGTTCAGCTGCCGAGCGTAACGGCGGCCTCGTCAAAGAACTGCTGTGCGGCTTCTTCAGGAGTTGTAGCGCCCAGGCCGATTGAGGTACCCAGCGTGAGGAAAGTGTTCTCCAGTGCGCCGTAGCCGACAACCGGTGCGGCGGGGGGATCACCAATGCGGTCAGCAACCGAGTCCAGGTATTCCTTGACCTCAAGCTCGGGGCCTTCAAGGGCTGCGCCTTCGAGGGCAGTCTCCGAAGCGGGGACGCCGAGCGATGCGCCGAAGATCTTGCCGACCTCGGGGCTGTTGACCAGGAACTCGACGAAGGCGACAGCAGCTTCAGGGTGCTCGGTTCCAGCGGATACTGCGTGCAGCATGGACGGCTTCTGGTAGAGGTCCTTCACTGACGGATCACTGGTGGGAGGAGCGAGAATGGTCAGATCTTCTGCTCCGGTGTCACCGAGGTAACCGCCCATGAAGTTGGACCAGGTCATTTCGCTTGCGGTGAGGTTCGAACCGAAGCCTGACTTCGGGAGTACTTCCTCCAGCGTGCGGGCGGGGATGACTGCTTCGCTTTCGCGAAGCTCAGCCGTGCTGCCCCAGAATTCGGCCAGCTCTTCCTGGGTGAAGTTGAGCTGACCGTCTTCGGTGAAGAGTTCGCGGCCCTCCTGGCGGAGCTTGAGCTCAAAGTTCTGGATGCGGCCGGTGTAGTCGGTTCCGCCCCACACCTCGTCGCTGGCTTCGCTGACGCGAACCATGTACTCCTCGTACTCTTCCCAGGACGTTCCGCCCTCGTAGCCTTCGACGCCGGCCTTCTCGATGAGTGCCGGGTTCTCGAAGAGCGACCAGGCGTTGTAACCGGTGGGAACGCCGAGAGTCTGATCCTCGAGCTTGCCGGTGGCCAGCAGGGTCTCGTCGATCGTGTCGGTGGTCAAACCGTTGCCGACGTACTCCGACAGGTCGAGGAGCAGTCCGTTCTGCCCGTACTGACGCAGGTAGCTGTAATCAAACTGCATGACGTCAGGAAGACCGCCGCCTGCGGCTTCTGTCTGGCGCTTCTCCCAGTAGGCGGGGAAGTCCATGAACGTGCCGTTGATGTCGATGTTCGGGTTTTCTTCCTCGAACAGTGCGATGGCCTCGTTGTAACGCTCGGCTCGGTCGTCATTGCCCCACCAGGTGAAGTTGAGGGTGACTTCCTCGTTCGGGTCAGGGGTGCCGCCGGCTTCGCCGCCGCCGTTGCCGCCACATGCCGTCAGCATGAGAGCTGCTGCGACAGTGACTGCTACGCCGGATCCGGCGCGTCGTGAGATCTTATTGAACATCTTTGTCCTCCTGGGAACGGCTCAGATATGAGGTGAAGCTCTCGGTCCGCTGGTACAGTGGTGCACATCACGGAAAGCGCTCTCCAAAGAGACTAAATTGAATCGTCTCAATGCGCAAGACCTATTCCTAGAATAGTGTGACTTGTGATACTTCCGAGACCGAAAAGAGCGAAGGACTCCTTACATGCCGCAGTTTGATCTCCCTCTCCGCGAGCTCGAGCAGTACGCGCCGGACCGCACTGAACCCGCGGACTTCGACGCCTTCTGGGAGAAGACGCTCGCCGAAGCCTCGTCCTTCGCTCTAGATGCCCGCTTCGACGAGATCGACGCCGGCTACTCCGAGCTGGTCACCGAGGACGTCACCTTCGCAGGCTATGGCGGGCACCCCATCAAGGGATGGATGCTTCGGCCCCGCTCCGCCTCCGGCCCCCTGCCCACCGTCGTTACTTACATCGGCTACGGCGGCGGGCGGAGCCTCGTCGGCGAGTGGACCGCCATCCCGAGCGCCGGTGTCGCGCATTTTGTTATGGACCTCCGCGGACAGGGTGCCGGCCACAGGAGCGGCGACACCCCTGACCAGGGCGTGAGCGGCCCACACGTCGGTGGCCACCTGACCCTCGGCATTGACTCACCGGAGACGTATTACTACCGGCGGCTGTTCACCGACGCGGTGCGGGCTGTGGAGGCCACCCAGTCCCACCCGTTCGTTGACCCGACGAAGGTGCTCATTTCCGGTGGCAGCCAGGGCGGGGCCATCGCGCTCGCGTCGGCTGCGCTCTCCCCCACCGTCCTTGAGCATGCACCGCTGGCCGCGATTGTGGACGTGCCGTTCCTCTCGCATATCCGGCGCGCAACCGAGATCGTCGACACCGCCCCGTACAGCGAACTTGTGCGCTACCTCGGGATCCAGCGCGGACGGGAGGAGGAAATCTTCAACACCCTGAACTATTTCGACGGCGTCAACTTCGCCGCCCGCGCCACCATGCCGGCGCTCTTCTCGGTAGGCCTGCTCGACGACGTCTGCCCGCCGTCGTGCGTTTACGCCGCCTACAACCACTACGCCGGCGAGAAGTCGATGAACGTCTTCCCCTATAACGGGCATGAGAACGGCGGCGCGGCCCAGAACGCTGAGCACATCCGTTTCCAGCGCGAGGTGTTCGCTTCGGCCTGAGGTCAGGTTCGAGGAGCTGAAGCCGTCCTGGCAGTCCCGGATTTCCGCGGACGGCCCGGTCCGGGGATCATTGATCGGTGCCCGATAGTGCCCCACCGCTTCTGACGCTCGGCGTCGTCGTACCTCCATCCCTTGACCCGGCGTCCGTGCAGGAACTGGGCGAGGCCCTCCCCCGGCTGCTCCATGAGCAGCACCCCGGCGTCGGGTGGCGCGTGTCCGTCGCGGTCGAAACGCTCGATGGCCGGGCGCCGTCGGAGCTGCTGGAAACGGCGCGGGACCGGCTGCTGGACGAGGACTGGGATCTCGCCGTCGTCGTCAGCGATCTTGCCCTCCGCAGCGGGCGGAAGCCGGTACTTACCCAGATCAGCCCCGTTCACAGGGTGGGGCTGGTGGCGCTGCCTGCATTGCGTGCAGTTGGCCGCAAGGAGAGCGTTCCGACGGCGGTGGCGCGGCTGGTCGGCCCGCTGGTCGGCTGGGACGAGGACGACGAGCCCGAGGACCGCGCCCGCTACGCCCGCGAGCTGGTGGAGGACCTACCCGACCTTGCGGATGAAAACCCCATCCAGTTCACCGGGCGGGTGGTGGCGGGGAACGTTCGCGTGCTGCTAGGGCTCATCCTCGCGAACCGGCCCTGGCGGTTGGCGGTCACGCTATCCCGTGCACTGACGGCCGCGGCTGCCGCCGGCGTGGTGACCCTTGCGACGAGCGACCTCTGGCTGCTGGCCACCGCCTACGGGCCGCTGCGGCTCATCCTGTTGACCGTTCTTGCGGTCGGCGCGGTCACGCTGACCCTCATGATCGGCGCTGACCTGTGGGAGCGTCCGCGGCGGCGTATTGAGCGCGAACAGGTGGCGCTGTTCAACCTAGCGACCACCGCGACCGTGGTGGTCGGCGTGGTCACCTTCTTCGGGGCGCTCTTCGTCCTGTCCTTCCTGGCAGCGGTGCTGCTGGTGGACTCCGGTGTGTTTGCCGCCGTCGTCGGTGAGTCGGTGGGCTTCGCGGAATACGCGCAGCTCAGCCTGCTGACCGCAGCGCTGGCGACGGTGGGCGGTGCGCTGGGAGCGGGACTGGAGAACGACGACGTCGTCCGCGCCGCCGCCTTCACCCGCAACGACGTCTGAAAATTGCGCGGATAAAGCGGGTCCAGCTGCGCCGGACCCGCCTTATCTGACCGAAATTTCCGGAAGCTACCGGACCATATTGAGGACAGTCTGCACTCCGTTGTCGAGAATGGCGCGGGCTGAATCGGACACGACGTCCGGCTTCTTGCCCTGGTTGAGCGCCTTCTCGAAGCGGTCCATCGCCTTTCCTACCTTCTCGAGGTTGCCCTGCTCGACGGCCTCCTGGGCCTGGGCCAGCGACGTTTCGAGCTGCTTGGCAACCGGACCGGCAACATCACCGCTGGCAATCAGCGACTCAAGCGTGGCCTGCAGGTAGGCAACCAGACCGGGTGTCCAGGCATCGGGTACCGGGACGTTCGCGAAGTCCATGTCCGACGCCAGGTAGTAGCTCGTGTACGACGGCTGGTTGTAGGTGGTGTTCTGGCGTGCCACCTCCGCGCGGTACTGCGGGTCCTGCATCAGCGTGGTGAGCTTGTGCTCGGTGACCTCGGTGCTGAGGTACACGCGGATTGCGGAGCTGTCATCCGTGCGGACAAACAGTTCCTCGCGCCAGTCGCCGAATGCATCGGCCACGAGCGAGGGGTTGCCCTTGGTACCGTTGTTGGTCTGGGTACCTTCCGCTGTCAACAGCGTCCCGCGGGTCCAGTCGTCAATGGTCGGGTTCCCGTTCTTTGAACGGTTGACGATCTGCGTGGTCAGGTCCGCTGCCCACTTGATGCTCATGTTGGTGCCCGGAGTCTTGGAATCGACTCTCTCACCCTCGGCGCTGAGCAGACCCGATCCGTCGCTGCCGCCCGGCATACTGGCCCACACTTCAATGCCTTCGACGTCGGCGCGCACATCGCCGATCATGCCGCGGCCTGTGTCACGTCCCGAGTACGCACCGAAGAGGACCTCACCGGTTGCGGCGTCGCGCATGACCGAGCCGTAAGGGGCCCAGCGGCCACCTTCGTGAACCGTCCAGATTTCCTGGCCGGGGCGGTTGGGATCGATGTCGGTCACGTGCATGGCGTCGCCGTGGCCCAGTCGGGCCTGCGTGCCCGGTGCGCCGCTGCCCTCGGGCATCTCGGCGAACGAGCTGTTGAGGAGCGAGCCGTCGTCGTCGATTGTGGCAGCGCCATAGACGATTTCCTGCCGCCCATCCCCGTCGACGTCAGCTGCGCTCAGCGAATGGAAGCCCTGCGTGGTGATGGAGCCGAACTCGGGGTCCGTTCCGTCAACACCGTGGGGACCGTCGTTGAACGGGTTGGTCATCGGCGTCCAGCCGCTGTCCACGTTCCAGACCTTGGAGAGGTTCTTGCCGTCCCAGTTGTAGGCGACAAGGGTGGAGCGGGTGTAGTAGCCGCGGGCGAAGACCGCCGACGGGCGCTGGCCGTCGAGGTAGGCGACGCCGGCGAGGAACCGGTCCACGCGGTTGCCCGGCTCGATGCGGCTCATGGCGTAATCGCCCCACATGAGGCCGTCGTCGTGCCGTCCCGGCTCGTAGTCGACGGTCTGGAGCTCTTCGCCGGTAGCGCCGTCGAACACGGTGAGGTATTCGGGGCCGTCGAGGATGAAGCCCTCGAACGCGCGGAGGTTGTTGCGGGTGCTGCGGCCCGGGGCGTACTCGTCGATGAAATAGTCGGCCATTGCACGGGCGTCAGCATCGGAAAGCGGGTACTCGTAGCGCTCCTCGATACCGAATGCCGCCTCGAGCGTTGCAGGCCAGTTGCCGGCGACAACCTCGGGGTGCTCGTGCCAGCCGGCGAACATGTCGACCACGTGCTCGTAGTAGTCGGCCGCGCTCTTCCGGTAGTCGTCTTCGTTGCTGTAGCCGGCGGCGATGTCATCGGCCGGCATGGTGATGAAGCGTTCGTTGGTGACGTTGCCGGCGTCGTCGTAGGTGAGAACCTTGGTGCCCGGCGCGGTCTTCATCATCATTTCCGTGCGGCCGTCGCCGTCGAAGTCGTAGACCATGAACTGCGTGTAGTGCGCGCCGGAGCGGATGTTCACGCCGAGGTCGATGCGGTGCAGTAGCGTGCCGTCCATCGTGTACGTGTCGATGTAGGTGTTGCCGGTGTACCCCACCTGCGAAACGTCCTTCGAGTTCGAGGGATCCCACTTGACGACGTACTCGTATTCGCCGTCGCCGTCCGCATCACCGATGCTCATGTCATTAGCGGAGTAGGTGTAGCTCTCACCGGCGGGGGTGACGCCGTCGGCCGGCTTCTGCAGCGGGATGTCGGTGTGTCCCTGTGCCCAGGGGCTCACCTCTGCGCTGCGCTGCAGTTCCACACCGTCGACGACGGCGGCAACCTGGTAGGTCGCGTCAGCCGCGCCTTCAGCGTCGATGTAGTTGGTGCTGTCGGTCACCGTGGCTATCTTCTCGCCGTTGCGGTATACGGCGAAGTCGGCTCCGGTCTGGCCGGTCTCACTTGCACCGGTGACTTCGGTGGCGAGGAGCCGCCAGCTGAGGAACGTGCCCTCCGAGGTACTGGCCGCTACGAGTCCACGGTCGAGGTGTTCGAGTTGGATGCCAACCAGGGCATCGGGGGCCGGCGCTGCAGCGGCCGGAACGCCGCCACCTCCGGCGATCAGGGCTGCACTGAGAGCGAGCGTTGCTGGTACGGGGATGAAGCGAAAGCGCGAGTTCATCTTTGAATCCTTTCAACGGAAAGCGCTTTCTCAACGTTAGGCGAACTGCAGGAGGTGGTCAAGGTTTTTGTAACGTTGATGTGTATCCGGTTCGGGCTCCCGTTGAGGGCCGTTATGGGACGAGCTTGACGTCCTCGCCCAGCAGGTTGGCACGGAAACCGTCACTCTGGACGGCGACGTCCTGGAGCACTAGACCCTCGGGCAGGCCTTCGATGTCGTGCTCAATGGTCACAAATCTGCGCACGACGGTGGCGATGACATCGGAGAGGAAGTCGGGCCCGCCAATGTCAATCGAGCGTGGCTCCATAACGAGCCTGCCGCCCTCAACCTCGACTGTCCCGGTGGCGGTGACACGCAACTCGCGACCCAGGGCCTCAACGGTGCGAACCACCGTGGCCTGGCCGTCGTCGGCGGCGCGGACCTCGGTCCCGTCGCCGAGCTCATCGGCAACAGCCCCGAACGGCACTGTTGCGTCTACGGTGAGCCGCGTAGCGATCAACCCGTCCGGACCCGTGACCACGTCCTGCCCGACGGCCCGAACATCGCGGAGCGTCGACCCCGAGGTCACTACCGTCCCAGCGTCCAGTCTGAGGTCAGCGAACCACACCTCATCCTCGCGAAGGTCAGCGGGAGGCTCTTCGCTCGGAGGGCCTTCCGCGCCCACCGTCGGGGACGGCGCTGGTCCCCCTTCGTCCCCGCCGACCGGGTCGCTCACAACCCACCAGAAGATCGCGACCGTGACCACCAGGAGCAGGAGCATCCCAGCAGCACCGATCAGCCAGTCCTTCGCACGCGTCCACTCCATGAGGACAGTCTGGTGGCTCGCCGTCCAAGGCGCGAGTCCCAATCAGGTCACGACTCAGCGCTTCCACCGAGCACGTCCACGTGCACGTGGTCGAGATGCCGCAGGATCTCATTGGCGGGTTCGGGTGCGTCGTAGTCGTGCCATTGCCCTCGAGACAGGTGTGCGCTCCAGAACCGGTCGTCGAAGATAACGTACTGAATGTTGAGGTCCTCGGCATGAGCGACGAGCCAGTGGGCCAATATCCACCCTTCACGCCGGTTCTCTTCGGTGACCGGACGGAAGAAGATATCGATGGCCCGGCCGTCGTAGTGCGTCGAGTCGGCTCCGTGTCCCCGGTCAACGCCGCCCGGGGCGAACCCGCCAAGACTTTGCTCACCGAACACTTCGGTCATCGCCTCGAGCAACTGCTCGGCGCGCGGTGTCAACCCCGTGGCAGTCATCTGCTGCTCCGGCAGGTCACTTGCCGCTGAGCCTCGACAGGTCAAGCTGGGACCGGCGTCTTCCGGCGGTCCGTTGGCCAGCCGCTCCAACACCCGTTCGTCGATGCCGGAGGTGTCCGGGGCCTCCAGTCCTCGGGCCGAAAGCGCCACGGCCGTCGTGGCCAGCTGCGCCTCATCACGGTCGAGTCCGACTTCTCCCTCCGAGGTCTCGACGGTGCACTCCGCGGGTGCCGACAGGGGGCCGCCCTCGGTGCGCAAGCCGGAACTGCAGGACACCCCTACAAGCGCGAGCAGCCCGAGCAGCAAAAGGGCCGCGAGCCAACGAATGGGATGGCTCCTGCCACGATGCGTCTCGCCGGTCCTCATGACAGGTGCAGACGTGATGCTCTGACTACGATGACGTGCCCTTTCGCCGCGGTGAAGTACTCCAGTAATCGAAAGAGGAGGGAACCGCTACAGGCTTAATCGACAACTGGGGCTGTTAGTTCCCACGCGGGGAGGATGCACTACTCCTTGTCCACGGCAGGAGCGAGTCCGCGGTCGGTCAGCTGGCGGGATCGTACTGGAACGCACGCACCTCCTGCGCGCATCGGCAGGCGCCTGCAATCTTCGCAGCCCATTCCAATGCTGCCTCACGGGAGGGCAATTCCAGTACGCTGTAGCCGCCTTCTAGCTGCTTCGTCTGCGGGTATGTGCCCTCTATTAGGGTCCCGTTACCATCGACCATGACAGGCGGAACGCTCTCATCGATGCCGCCACCGAACACCCAGACGCCGGCCTCCTTCGCCTCCTGCACGACTGCGTGCGCTGCATCCGAAACTGCCTCCAGATCCTCGTCGGAAACCATCATGGCGCTGCTCGGGAACGAGATCAGGCACTTCGTCATCGCGTGGACTCCTTCTTCGCACTATAGGGACCGTTCCATCGTCGTCGATGCGGGTACGCTGCGCATCAGACTCGCTTGCAGTTCTGCAGGATACGCTGGCCGAGATCCAGACGATTGTCTGCGGGCACACGCACATGCCGTTCATGCGGCTCGCCATCGACCGTATGATCATCAATCCCGGCAGCGTCGGGCTTCGTTCGCCGTCCTGCAACCGATACCGACGCCCTCAAAGCATTCGGACCCGAGATGGGCAACCGTCCTGATAGGGCACCCCGTTGACGGCCGCCTGCACCTATACTCTGAGCATGCCAATCACGCACCTTGCCCGTGGCACCTATGCCCAGCAGACCCCCCTTGAGCAGTTGGAGGGCGGACTGTGAGCGGCGGTCTCGTCGCCCTGCTGGACGACGTCGCAGCGCTGGCCCGCATAGCCGCCGCCTCGGTTGACGACGTCGCTGCCGGCGCCGCCAGAGCCGGCACCAAGGCAGCCGGCGTAGTGATCGATGACGCCGCGGTCACCCCGCAATACGTGTCCGGTGCGGATCCGTCCCGCGAACTGCCGATGATCAAGCGAATCTTCTGGGGTTCGCTCCGGAACAAGCTGCTGATCATCCTGCCGGCGCTGCTCCTCGTGAGCGCCTTCATACCCTGGGTCATTCCGTTCATCCTCATGCTGGGCGGCACCTACCTCTGCTACGAGGGCGCAGAGAAGGTCTGGCACAAGTTCCGCGGCCACCACGCGGCCGAAGATGCGCCGGCAGTTGAAAAAGGCCCTGAGGCCGAGGCGAAGGTCATCAAGGGTGCCATCACCACCGACTTCATTCTGTCCTGCGAGATCATGGTCATCTCCATGAACGAGGTCGCTGCTGAGTCCCTGTGGGCCCGGGCAATAATTCTGGTCGTCGTGGCGCTGGCGATCACAGTGATCGTCTATGGTGCCGTCGCACTGATTGTAAAGATGGACGACATCGGCCTGCACCTGACCACCAAGGATTCCGCGGGCTCCAAGCGCTTCGGCGAGATGCTCGTCAAAGGGATGCCCGCCGTGCTGGCAGCGATAACCCTGATCGGGACGGTCGCCATGCTGTGGGTTGGTGGTCACATCATGCTGCAGGGGGCATACGATCTCGGCTGGCATCTGCCGTATGACCTGGTCCATGCCCTCGAGGCCCCTTTCGTCGGGATCGCGGTTGTGGGCGGCTTCCTGGCCTGGCTCGTGAACACCCTTTGCTCCGCCATCCTGGGACTCGCCTGGGGCCTCATCGTCATGGCTATCGTGCACCCGTTGCTGAAAGCGCTGCCGTTCGGCAAGGAAAAGGGCGAGCACGAAGAGGGCGACGTCCGCGCCGCGATCGCGGGCCATCGACCGGGGAAAACTAACGTCGATCCCGCCTCTTAGCTCGAACCCACTAGTGTAGTCAGACTTTCCCTAACGGTTCAGTGCCGGTGCCCGTCCTTCTCGGCTGCGTAATCGAGCATCTTGCAGACATCTTTCGCATGGCGGATGGTGTTCTTGACGATCTCCACTGAAGTGGGCGCGACTTCCGGATTCTCCACAATGCTCTCGGGGAAGTCGGCCTCGAGAATGAGCTTGCCCCTCTTGTAGTAGAGGAACTCGGGTAGGCCGGCGTCCCGTAAGGACTCAGCTTCAAGGTCGCTCAACGCCCAGACGATGGATGGTCCCTTCAGTAGAATTCTTAGATTGCGTTGATCTGAGGAAAGCCGGTCGCTACCTGCGCCTGAGATGTCGAGTTCGTCGATGAACGCTCCATCAGAGGCCCGGAGCAGATCAATAGTGGCATCCCCTCGGTACTTCACAACCGTTGTGCCGTCCCACCTCACTTTTTCTTTCATCTCCACCTCCCGGACATCGCCAGAGGTGAGAGTGACCATGGTGCCGCAAGCCGAGATCTCAATGGGGTCGTAGTACTCAGCCGGGACTGGTAGGAAACCGCCCGAATGCTCGTGCCACTCTTCATCGTGCCCGACGGCAGCGGGAGGCGCGCCGACTGTGAAGGCGAGCGCGAGCAAAAGGGGAAAGCAAAGGGTTTTCTTGGGGTTTTTCACGGGGACTGTGCACCGCAGGATCCTGCGTCCGGGTCCTGCCTGATGGATGCAAAAATCGGTTGCCTGCAAGGCGACGCCGAGACCAGTGACTGTGGAGCAGAACGGCCCTATGGCCGACGCGGCTAATCTATTCCTGCCGCCAACCCTTGTCAACGAGGCCACGGACCGCTCCATTGCGGTCCCTGGGAACGCGGATATAGGCAAAGCGCACCCCCGGTTGTGGTGATCCTCAGGGGGATGGTTAAGAATGAACTCATGGACATCACAGACAACGGACCAAAGCCGAACGCCTTCGACATCGAGCGCGCCACAACGGAGAACGCTGACTACCGCCGGGTCGCCTGGACGGGCAAGCACTTGCAGGTCACGCTCATGTCAATCGAGCCGGGAGGTGCGATAGGTCTGGAAGTGCATCACGGCACCGACCAGTTCTTGCGCATCGATGCAGGCAAGGGCCGGGTGAAGATGGGACCCGCTAAAGACAATCTCTCTTTCCAGCAGGATGTCGAGGACGGCTGGAGCATTCAGGTACCAGCCGGCACTTGGCACGACGTCGAGAACACCGGAGACGAACCACTTCGCCTCTACACGATCTACGCGCCCACGCACCACGCCCAGGGCATAGTGCAGGAGACGCCGGAGGACGCCGAGAAGGACGAGGACCAGGGTCGCGACGAACCGCCGTCGTGGGTCGAGGAAGTCGACGACAAGGGAGAAGAGACCGCCTGAGCCGCTGCAATTCGAAGACGCCCGCAGAGCAACTGCGGGCGTCTTCGCGCGTCAGTTTTGAATAGGTGGAACCAGGCCCAAAGGTGATCTCGTACCGAGCGTAGAGTCGAGATATGACACGTTTCCTCGTATTTGTCAGCCTCGTGTTTTTGGGCTTCGCCACAATCGTGGCGGCCTCCTTCGGTCCCGTAGGCTGGCTGGTTCTGGCAGTCGTGGTAGTGGCCATATTGGTGATCGGCGTGTGGGACGTGGTCCAGATCCGCCACTCAGTACTCCGGAACTTTCCCGTCCTGGGGCACATGCGATACCTGCTGGAATCGATCCGGCCGGAAATTCAACAGTATTTCGTTGAACGAAACGTCGACGGAAAACCATTCAACCGGGACGTGCGATCACTGGTATATGCGCGGTCCAAGGGCGAGAACAGTCACAAAGCATTCGGTACCGAGCGGGATGTCAACCAAATCGGTTATGAATACCTCATCCACTCCACCGCCCCGGTCGCTCCGCCAAATCAGCATCCACGCGTCCGTCTGGGCGGTCCGCACTGCACGAAACCTTATGATATTTCGCTGATGAACATTTCTTCCATGAGTTTCGGCTCGCTGTCGAAGAATGCGGTTCTGGCCATGAACAAAGGCGCCGCGATTGGCGGTTTTGTTCATGAAACCGGCGAGGGCGGGCTAACGGTATACCACCTCAAATATGGGGCGGACCTGATCTGGGAGATAGGGTCCGGGTACTTCGGCACCCGGGATGAGACCGGGCACTTCAGCCCCGAGACATTCACGGCAAAGGCAGCCCGGCCCGAGGTAAAGGGCATCAGCATAAAACTCTCGCAGGGCGCCAAACCCGGGCTGGGAGGTGTTCTTCCGGGCCCGAAGGTCACTCAGGAGATTGCCGAAGCGCGCGGAGTGCCGGTAGGAGTGGACTGTGTCTCCCCTGCCAGCCACAGCGCTTTCGGCACCCCGAGAGAGCTGATCCGCTTCGTAAGACAGCTACGGGAACTCTCCGGCGGCAAGCCGATCGGCTTCAAGCTGTGCGTGGGCTCCCGAGTGGACGTGCTGGCTATCTGCAAAGCCATGCTCGAGGAGGACACAGCACCGGACTTCATCGTCATCGACGGATCCGAAGGTGGGACCGGCGCCGCACCGCTGGAGTATCAGGACAATGTCGGCACGCCCCTGACCGAAGGTTTGATGCTCATGCACAACGCCCTGGTAGGTGTGGGTCTACGCCCCCAGATCCGTATCGGCGCCGCCGGTAAGGTAGCGTCCGGCTCGGACATCGTAAAACGCCTGATCGAAGGGGCCGACTTCACTCTCAGTGCGCGGACCATGATGATGGCCACCGGCTGCATTCAGGCCCAGAAATGCCATACCAACGAATGCCCTGTTGGAGTAGCCACCCAAAATCCTCGGCTCATGCGGGGGCTCAATGTTGAAGACAAAGGCGAACGCGTCTTCAACTACCAAAAGCTCACCGTCGACGAGAGCGTCCAGATCATGGCATCGATGGGCTGCGCCTCGCCAGTCGAACTTTCGCCACGAATGCTCCGCCGCCGGGTGGACCACCTTACAACGCGCTCCTACGCCAACATCTATAAATGGATGGAACCGGGGGAACTGCTCAGAAACCCTCCCGGGAGCTGGGCCGAGGACTGGAACCTCGCGAATGCAGACTACTTCCGCGAACCGCCGAAGGAAGCAGAGGAGGACGAGCAAAAAGCGGAAGCGGTGGCAGGCAGCCCGAAGTATGATCAGGCCCGGATCCCCGGGACCGAGCACCAGCCCGAGGGCCAAGTGGGCAGGCCCGAAGGTGAGCCGGGACAGTAGTTCAGGCCGTCCAGCCCAGAACTGCACCGCCGAGCCACAGCGCACCGACCCACGTCGCCACCGCGACAACAGGAACAAGAAGCACCCAGTATGACCGGCGAAGGGCCAATCGAACCCCGATAGATGTGAGCACCAGCCACCACACGAGGAACGACAGGACCGCCCAGCCCGGGGCGACGAGACCGCTCACCAGGTACAGATACCCAGCGCCAAGCTGACCGGCAGCGGCGAAAACAGCAGCGACCACAAAGAGCCAGGGGCTACCGCCAGGTCGGGGTGCCAGTCTGGACTCATGCATGACTTGCTACGTGCTCCCCGCTGGAAGCACGCGGAATCAGGGTTGGCAGTGCCCGTCGGATGGGGTTCTTTTGATCAGATGATAGGAGCAGCTCGAAGGCGGTGGTTGCAATTTGATCGAACGGCACCCGCACGGAGGTGAGTGGCACTGGGAGCGTTTCGGCGAGGGGGATGTCGTTGTACCCGACCAATGCCAGATCGCGTCCTATCTGCATGCCGTATTTGTGTGCGGATGACATCACGCCAAGAGCGAGATTGTCGTTCGCGGCGAACACCGCCGTTGGCTTCTCGGCGCGCGCCTGGAAAATCAGTTGCGCGGCCGCGATGCCGTGCTCGATGCGGTAGCCCTCCCCCGCTACACGATCTTCGGGAAGCGCCAGCCCGGCCTCGAGGAGCGCTCGTCGTGCGCCCGTCAGGCGATCGCGGGCTGTTGATGCGAACGCTGGTCCGGTCACCAGCGCAATGTCTCTATGACCGAGGTCTATCAGGTGACGAACCGCCAGGTATCCGCCCGTTTCATCATCACCGAGTGATGACGGGCTCTTTCCGTCGGTACGGAGAACCAGGGCGTAGGGCACAGCCGCCTGATCGAGAATCTGCGGGAAGGTGTCGCCGAGAAGTGTGGAGGCGAGGATGAGTCCTTCGACATTGCGATTCAACAGGGTTTCCGCGGCTGCTTTTTCTCCCTCAGCGTCATCGCCGCTGGTGGCCACGATCGTTACGTACCCGCGCAGTTTTGCTGCGCGTTCAAGCGCCTCGTACATCAAGGCCATGACGGTATCGCTGAGACGGGGAACGACGACGCCGATGGTTCCAGTTGTTCCGCGTCGTAGGACGGACGCGAACACATTCCGCCGGTACCCCATGGACTGGGCAATATGTCTAACCCGCTCGGCGGAGGCAGAACGGGAGTGCGGAGTGCGCTCGTCCAGGATCCTGCTGACTGTGGAAATGCTGACGCCGGCCGCGTCAGCAACTTCCTTCAAAGTCACGGGTTGCCGATCACCCATGGCGGCTAAGTTTCGGTTCATTGGAGCTCTCCATCATTGGCGAGTGTATCCCTCATAGGGACCGCGGATGCGGCACGAAAACAATTCTCTTGACATCGGCGTGCTGTAAGTCACATACTTGAAAACGTTCCTGCAAACGTTCTCATCAGCTTATACCGCCGCTAATTTCTCGACCAGAAAGAAGATCCGATGTCCATCGATCTCCGGGGCCTCACTCCCGCCCCAGTAACACCCTTCACCACCGATGGCGCCGTGGACCACGACGCGATTCGCCGGCTCGGTGCATGGCTTGCCTCCGTTGAAGGCGTCAAGGGCCTAGTCGTCCTTGGTCACGCTGGAGAAGGAACCTTCCTTACCATCGAGGAGCAGGCCGAGGTCATTGCGTCCTTCAAGGAAGCAGTCGATTCACGAATTCCGATCATTGCGGGTATCACCGGCGAAGGCAGCAAGGTCGCTGCTCTCGAAGCGAAGCGTGCCGTTGATGCCGGCGCATCCGCGGGCCTCGTATACCCCTCACATGGCTGGCTCCGTTTCGGCTTCCAGGACGGTGCTCCTCAGGACCGGTACAAGGAAATCTATGAGACCAGCGGCCTTCCGCTGATCCTCTTCCAGTACCCTGACGTGACCAAGGCCAGCTACAACCTTCAGACGCAGCTGGACATCGCCTCCCAGGAGGGTGTGTTCGCAACGAAGAACGGCGTGCGCAACATGAAGCGCTGGGATACCGAGATTCCTGTCCTCCGCCGTGAGAACCCCGACCTGCAGATCCTGACGTGCCACGACGAATACCTTCTTCACACCATGTTCGATGTTGATGGGGCCCTCGTCGGATACGGCGGACTCGCCCCCGAGCCGTTGGTCGAACTGATCGCAGCCGGCAAGGCAGGCGACTACCGCGCGGCCCGCGCTATTCACGACCGGCTCCTCCCCGTTACTAAGACGGTCTACCACCGCGGCTCGCACATGGAAGGAACCGTCGCTCTCAAGGAAGGCCTCGTCGCACGTGGCATCCTCGAGCACGCTACGGTCCGTTCTCCCCTGCTGCCGCTGGCACCGGGCGCCGGAGCGGAGATCGCGGAAGCGTTGAAGTCAGCGAACCTCGGCGACGTTACTTCCCGGGTCTAACATCAAGGGGTGGCGGGTTCAGATCAGCCCGCCACCCCTCCTTTAGCTACTCCCCCACTTGGTCAATGACGACCCACAGCAGCGACGCTGTAGAAGGAGGACTCGCAGTGAGCGAGCAAAACAACCACACGATCCATTCCCCTGCAGCATCAGAGCAGAGGGCGCCATCGAAAGACACCAACCCTCAAGCGACGCCCGCCAAACCGGCCAAAGGCGGACACAGAACGCTACTGGGCTACCTCGCCCTTATGGGGCCCGCGTTCGTGGTCGGAGCATGGCAGTTCGGCCCCGGCAATCTAGCCACCGCAGTCCAAGCCGGCAGCGGATACCAATACGCCCTCGTCTGGGTCATCGCCGTATCCACCGTACTGATGATCTTCTTCACCGACATGAGCGTCCGGCTAGGCATCTCCGTACCAACCTCGCTGATCACCTCGATCAAGGACCATCTGGGTAAGCCCGTCGGCCTCCTCGCCGGCTTCGGCGTCTTCGGCATCACCCTCATGTTCTCAGTGGGCAACGCGGTCGGATCCGGTCTCGGGCTCTCCCTAATATTTGGCGGCTCCCCCGTATTCTGGAGCGTCGTGTGCACCGTCGCGGTCGCCATAATCCTGGCCTTCCGGAACGTCTACGGCATCGTGGAAAAAGTCCTCCTGGTCATCGTCGCCCTCATGGCCTTCGCATTTGTGGCCAGTGCCTTCGTCGCCCAACCCAACTGGTACCTAGCTTTAGAAGGGATGGCACCACGCCTCCCAGCCGGCAGCGAAATACTCGTTGTCGCGCTTGTCGGCACGAACTTCTCCATCAACGCCGCGTTCTACAACTCCTACGGCATCAAAGAGCATCGCCGCACGCGCGCTGACTACCGAGACATCACCCTGGTCGACACCATCCCCGGAATCGTAGCCCCCGGAATCATGACCGCCCTCGTCATCATTGTCGCCGCATCCGTCCTAGGCCAGACCGGCGAAGAAGCAGCCACCATCAACGCCCTCGCATCAGTCTTCGCCCCACTCGCAGGACCGGTCGGAGCCACCATTTTCGCCCTCGGACTCTCCGGAGCTGCCTTCTCATCAATGGTCGCCAACGCAACCGCCGGCGGCACCATGCTCTCCGATGCCCTCGGACGTGGACCAGCAGCCGGATCAGTCACCGCACGAATCGTCACCGGAACAATCCTGGCCTTCGGCCTCACCATCACACTCGCCTTCCAGACGTCACCAGTCGGACTAATCGTGATCGCACAATCACTGACCGTCCTTATAGCACCCATGCTGGGTGTCCTGCTGGTCATCATGAGCAACAAGTCCACCCTCATGGGAGACCTCCGAAACCGCTGGTGGCACAACATCTTCGCAGCCATCGGCCTAGTCGCCATCCTGGCATTGTCGCTCCGACTCATCACAACGCTCTTAGGCTGAATACCTGAGTCAACCAGAGGCCCTGCGATTCTGATCGCAGGGCCTCTCCTCGTCGAAGTCATTGTTTGCTTACTAGGTGATACGAAATGCAGGGACCATGGGTGTTCAGGAATATCCCTCCGGCGTCTCGTCTTGTCGCCCGTATGACTATTAGCGATGCGGCAGTACCCAGTGAACGGCGGACGGCGCTCGTGGTGGGGGCCACAGGGATCGCAGGCTCGGCCCTGATCGACACGCTCACCGCGGAAGGGTGGCCGGTCCTGGCCCTCTCGCGCACACCCGGGTCGAAGCGGGACGGTGTGCGCTGGCTCTCGGCGGACCTGACCTCGGTCGCGTCGCTGGAGCGGGTCCTCGCTTCCGAGAACCCGACGCATGTGTTCTTCACGGCGTGGTCGCGGCAGGACACCGAAGAGGAGAACATCCGGGTCAACGCAGGGATGGTGCGCGACCTTCTGGCCGCGTTGCGCGGCAAGGACGTGGCCCACGTGGCCCTCATGACTGGGCTGAAGCACTATCTCGGACCCTTCGAGGCCTATGCGGCCGGCGAGATGGCGGACACCCCATTTCACGAGGAGGAGCCGAGGCTGCCGGTCCGAAACTTCTACTACGCGCAGGAGGACGAACTGTTCGCGGCGGCGGCCCAGCAGGGATTCACCTGGTCCGTGCACCGCGCGCACACCGTGATCGGCCACGCAGTGGGCAACGCCATGAACATGGGCCTTACCCTCGCAGTGCAGGCGGCACTGTGCAGGAAGTCCGGTGAGCCGTTCGTCTTCCCCGGCTCGGAGACGCAGTGGAACGGTCTGACGGACATGACCGACGCCGGGCTCCTCGCCGAGCACATGCTCTGGGCCTCCACCACACCGGCCGCCACCGACGAGGCGTTCAACATCGTCAACGGGGACGTCTTCCGGTGGCGGTGGATGTGGCCACGGCTCGCCGAGTACTTCGCCGTCGCCTGGGAGGGGTATGAGAGCGCCCCCCGGCCACTCGAGCAGGCCATGGCCGGGCGCGAGGACGAGTGGGCGGAGCTCGCGGCACACCACGGGCTCGTCGAACCGCGTCTGGACCGCGTGGCGTCCTGGTGGCACACCGACGGCGACCTCGGCCGGAACATCGAGGTGGTGACGGACATGGGCAAAAGCAGAACCGCCGGGTTTACAGGGTACCGCCGCACCCTGCACGCCTTCACCGCGCTCTTCGACCGCTACCGCGCAGACGGCCTCATCCCCTGAGGCACCACGCCATCTGCCTGATCCGCGGGGAACAAGCAATAGCCGCTGATCCTGCTGGCTAGGTTCAACCACGGAACCAAGAACGCGAGGTATCCCTCAGCCCTGTCGGTCTTGGCATGCAACGATACGGCGACGAATCTAGGGATGTCACGAGAAAAGGTTTGGGGCTTCCTCATACTGGGGAAGTGAAGCGGCAGGAATTAAGGCTCGCACCCGGCAGGCATACCGCAGCATTGCTCACAACCTTTGCGCTCTCAGGAATTGCCGCCGTACTAGCCGGTTGCAGTTCATCGTTCGTGGGAGCGCCTCCTTGTCTGCCGCCGCCCTACTCCGTGAGTCCGTCGAGTGCGGGGATTGGCGAGACGGTGACCGTCGAAGCGCAGGACTCGGATTGTGATCCTCGCTACGGCGAGAACGCCCGGGTCAAAGTGACGGTCACGGACGCGGGAGGACAGAAGATCATCAATGAAACCGCACCGATGAACGATGCCGGCGGTTTTGCTTATTCCTTCCAGCTGCCGGCTACTGCCACGCCCGGGGAGGCGGCCGTTGAGGCTTACCCGCACAACATCGACTGGTGTGATGACACAGGAAGGAACAACCGCGTCGGTGGCGCAGAGGAGCCTTTCATTCGAGCATCGTGCGCAGCTCGAATAGAGCCACTCGTAATCACGGATTCGTAATGAGCCGACAGGCACGGCGAGGGATCCTCCGTCGGCGACAGGTGTAGCGGCGCTGTGGAAGGCCGGAACCGTGGTGGGCCAAGATTCCCAACACGCCGTCTGGCTGCTGCCTCCCGTTCTAGCGAATACGAGCGAGATCCCGTCGTATGTAGCGCAGGTGCGCCCACTCCTCCTCCAGGATCACGCGAATGCAATCGCCGACGCTGGGACGCCAGTCACCGCCACCCCATGGGTCCTCGCGTTCCTCCGCGAGCAAATCCGCCGTGGCTGTGACCAGGAAATCCGTTACCTGTCGTTGTCGTTCCGCTCGAACCGCGAGAATCTCCTCGTACGCCGGCGGGTCCACGCGGAAGATCGACATGTCAAAGCCCATCTCGCCGGCGCCGGTGAATATCTGTCCGATCTCGTGGAACGGCTGCTCCTTCCGCAGGATCCCCCCGCGCAGCCAGGCATCGGTCGCCAGGATGAGGTGCCGCAGGGTTTGAGACAAAGACCACTCATCCTCTACGTGCGCGTCCACTAGGTCCAGCGGTGTACCCGTCACCGTCTCCTGCCACGCAGACTGCACTGCGGTCCACCCCTCACGCAGGCCTTCAGGCGTCTGCGCCTTCTGCAGCTCGCGGCCCGGGAACTGCCGGTTGAGTTCGGCGTCCACGAACGGCACCACGTCGACCCCGTTGACGAAGAGGCTGCCGAAAAACGGGTCGTGGCTGTCAATGTCGAGTCCGTCCACGTCGACGCCGCGCATCGACACACCGCTGACATCGGAGAATCGCAGGCTGGCGCCCTTGAAACTCGCCCTGACAAAGGTCGCGCCTTCGAACTCCTTCGTGCCGAAATAGGTCTTCATCACCTCATTATCCGGTGACGGGGCGCTAAGAGCTACGTCAGCAAACCACCACAGTTTTGGGCAGGCCCACTGGCCCAGTCTCCACCATGGACTGCCGGCGGCCCGATGAGTCTCACAGAAAGCAAAAGGGCAAGAATCCCAGCTGGGCCCAAAGGCGGTCCCGCCCGGCGCCCGTAACGACGACGGCGTCGCAGGTTCCATCCCGATTGAACCGGGAATCGACAGTGGTGAAGTGTCCGCTCAACAACTCCTCCACGGCGAACCATTCGGGACTGTAGTCTTCGTCGACATTCTCGTGCATTCCGTCGGTCCAATGCACTTGATTCCACATGCATTCGAACTTCATTGGTCGCTTGCAACGTGGCCTGCCATGAAGCGGTTGTATCGGACCTACCGGAGTGCCACGATGTCTCTTATCGGCCTGCACAAGCAGAGGGTCTTCGGAGATGAACGATTCAGTTGGAGCGTTTGCGGGAATTGGAAACACGCCCCTGGTGGAGTTGCGCAGGGTGGTGCCGGCTAACGGCGCCCGAGTCTTTGTGAAGTTGGAGTGGGCCAATCCGACGGGGAGTATGAAAGACCGCATGGCCCGTACGGCGGTTGAAGGCGCAGTGCGGGATGGTCGGCTTCAGCCGGGAGGGACGGTTGTCGAATATACGTCTGGTACGACCGGCATTTCGCTTGCGTTTGTATGCGCTGCGCTCGGCTTCGGCCTTCACGTCGTTTTCTCGGATGCGTTCAGCGAGGAAAAACGGCGGACGATGCTTGCCTTTGGCGCTACCGTCGAGGATGTTCCCAGCGACAATGGCGCAATCACCGAAGCGCTGATCAAGCAGATGATCGCCCGTGCCGCTGAAGTATCCCAAGAACCGGGCATGTGGTGGTGTGACCAGTTGAATAATCATGATGCGATAACGGGGTATCTCCCCATGGGGGAAGAAATCTGGGCGCAGACAAAGGGCAAGATCGACACCTTCGTGCACGCGGTTGGCACCGCGCACTCTATTCACGGGGTCACGCGCGCGCTGCGCGCGCATAACCCGGACATCAGCGTCTTCGCGGTGGAGCCGGCCGAATCCGCTGTCTTGTCCGGCAAATTGACTGGAGCCAATCGAATTGAGGGCATCGGCATCGGCTTTGTTCCCCCGCTCTGGGAACCGGAAAGCGTCGACGACATCCTCACCGTATCTGCCGACGAGGCGATGGATATGGCGCGGCGCCTCGCCCGGCAGGAGGGGCTCTTTGCCGGAACTTCCTCAGGCGCGAATGTCGTCGCGGCTCTTCGGGCCGCTGAACGTATGGGCCCGGGGTCGACAATCGTCACTATTCTCTGCGACTCCGGACTTCGCTACCTCTCCACCGACCTTTACCGGCCCGAGAAAAGCAGTTGATCGCTCCACAGGAGATTGTGACAGTGCACTTGGGTCTCAAGTCCGTCGCGATTGACCCGTCCGAGCACGTTGAGGGATCCTGCGGGACCAGCCGCCGGGTTCGGCAGTTAGGGGCAATCGAAGACTGCCCCTAACTGCGGGAGCGCTACGGCCGCCAAGCCTGCCAATGGCCCATAGAATTTCGCCATGACAAGTGATGAAGAGAAGGATCCTCCCGTACCGTCTTACCTAGAGGGAATCTCCCTGAAGCGGGTGCACAACGATCAGGGCGCAGAAGAACACGACACCGACGACATCGATTCCCCACTGTTCAACGGCCCGGACAAATAGACCAGCTTCCCCCCGGCCGCGCCCCTCTCCATGAACACATCGTTCAGAAAGCACCGGCGCCAGATGAGGCAGTCCGTTGCAATCAGGTCCGCGTGGATAGACGCGCTGACGAATTGACTGCGTTCAGCTCTTGTTCAGTTCCTGGGCGAGCATCACAATGATGCCGCTGGGGCCGCGGACATAGGTGAGCTCGTAGACGTCACTGTATGTTGCGACGCCGCGCAACGGGTGGCAGCCGTGCCTTGCGGCAATCTCGAGGGCGTGGTCGATATCGTCGACCGAGAAGGCAACGCGGTGCATGCCGATCTCGTTGGGCC